>NZ_JBIWNU010000002.1:0-404804 GCF_044767385.1 Streptomyces sp. NPDC101393
CGCGCGTCCTCCTCCGGAGGAACGACGCACGGTGCTCCGCACCGTAAAGACGCTAAACCCCTTCGGGGTTTGTAATCCGCTCCGCGGATTACTGCAATTCCTCCGGAATTGCTAATTGAATTCCTCCGGAATCCAATTCCTACGCATGTCTATGACCTGTAATCAACGGGCCTTCGCTTTGCGGGGGTTGAGCTGACGGACATTCGGGCTATGGAGGGGTACCTCAGGTTCTCCCTGGAATGCCGGCCGTTTGCGCATCGTCGCTGTACCGATGAAGGCTCCGGACCTCGATCGGTCAGCCTCTCGAACGCCGCCCACGTGAGGCCTGCTTGACTGGGCGTGAGGTCCTGATCCAGCGTCATCTTCCTCTGATGCGGTCGAGCTGCGTCTCGCAAGGACGGTGAAGCTTGACCTTGCCCTTGAGGTGACGCTCCGCCCTCTCAGATGCATCAAGTGGGTGCTTGGGGTAGAGACTGTGTTTTTCATTCACATACTCTGGCTTCAGAGAAGCATGAATTATGGTCGAAAATTCAAATCTGCATTCCAGGTTAAGACGATACCAAAGCCCGTTCAAGAACCTGCCCATCTTACATTCACAGAAACCTTGGTGACATAGCCGTACGAATTCTCGCCCTGGTGCGGGGCCTAGGCAGCACAAGTTTGCAGCGGACAGACAGCAACGTTCGGCGATGTCGGTGAGGCTCAGCTGAGGACGGGGTGGGCCGGTCAACAGGGGTCGGCCGGCCCGCCCGTCAGCGCCTGGCCGGCCTTGTGTGGCGGTGGGGAGGTTGGACGGTGGGGTCAGCGCCTTGGGCAGCCGCCCCGCGGCCCACTGCTGGGCGGCTTCGGCGTCGGCCACCGCCCCGTTGCGGCGCCGGGGAGGGCATCTGACTCAGAAGAAGGTTTTATCCCAGCTGTCCGTTCCGATGGCGCGGATGGCGTTCTCGAAACCGTTGGCAATCCGCTGGATCCCGGCGTCGCCGGAGATGAAGATGTCATCGTTCTCGGCCAGCAGCACGACGTCTTCGGTGTCCCAGGCCGTACCGACCAGCACGAGTCGCTGGCCGATGCGCTTTGCGTCGATGCGAACGTTCCTGGGGATGGCGTGTGTAGCTTCCAGGGTCCGCTCTACCGACGTCGTCAGCTCTACCTCGTGCTGCCGCCACATCCAGGTCACGGTGAGTTCCCCGTAGTTTGCCAGGAAGTCCCGCAGGCGAGAGGTGACTTCGTCACCTTCTTCGGCGTATTGGCGGCAGACGTCCTCGACGTCCAACGGGCCGGCCTCAATTCGCGTGTCTCCCGCAGCGGCACCTCGCAGTCGCCGTAGTGCTGGACGGTCAGGGGTGTTGTTCATCCTGTAAGGGCCTCTCCTCCGAAGCCGGGCCCTGGCTGGGTGATGTTCACGAGCTCGGTCAACTCAGGATCCAGCTCCAGGACACGGGACGAGAAGCACGAACCTCGGGATCGGGAAGCCGCATCTCTCCATCGATCGCGGTTTGCACGGCCTACTCAGCCTCATCAGCCATACGCGGAACCCTACGGACGCCTCTTCTGGATCGTTCGCGGGCGGGGCTGAGCTGTGGCTTTGATATAACTCAAACCGCCGTTCCAAATCGCGCGGAGATCATTCCCAACTGCGTGCATAGAGCAATCATATAGCCTCCGGGCTCTCCGAAGCCGTGCCGCTCTGCCGACCTGATCGACTGCAGCGTCATGGTTTTCTCGCTCCTCCACAGCGCGGCCGATGAGTTTGTGGCTCCCGGCCGGTCCAAGCTCGTGACACCCCAGGAAAGGACACCGCCATGTCGGAGCTTCTCGTCGACTTCATCACCTCCCTCGACGGCCACGCATCAGGAGAGGGATGGCCCGGGTTCTGGGGCCTCGAGGGCCCGGAATACCTCGCATGGCTCGGCGAGCAGCCCGAGGCCACCCACCTGATGGGAGCGAACACCTATCGCCAGATGTCGGGCTTCGCCGCAGGCAAGGTCCCGAATGGCCAAGACGAGTTCAGGCCCGAGGAAGAGGCGTCCGTCGACGAGCTCACGCAAGCGTCCAAGGTGGTGTTCTCCTCCTCACTCGAGGAGCCACTGACGTGGGCCAACTCCACGCTCGTCCGCGACGACGCCGTCGAGGCGGTTCGCGCCATGAAGTCGAGTGGCTCTGGGCTCCTCAGCACGATCGGCAGCCTCAGCCTGTGCCGGTCCCTGCTACGAGCCGGACTCGTCGACCGCTTCCGGGTCGTGATGTTCCCGGTGATCACCGGGGCCACGGGCGAAGAACGCATCTACGACGGCTATCCGGACGTTGCCCTCGAGATGATCGAGCACCGCACCTTCGACGGCCGCATCCAGCTGGTCGAGTACAAGCCCCGCGTGCTCGAGCACCCGCCGCTCGGCATCCCTGCGTGACGTCGCCCCGTCCGCCGGTCTGGACGGCCGCCAGGCCGGCGGACCGGCGGGCGCGGAGCAAGACCTAATAGGGGGCGAAAGACCAACGTCAGGACGCCCGATCCAGGTCTTCTTGAGGGGCAGGGGTGAGGACGGCCATGTCGCCTACAGCGTGTTCGTGCGGCTGGCTGGCGCCTCATCAGCGTCGATCCGTACGTACTGGTGGAACCCCGACCTGATGCGCCGCCCGGACTGACGAGAAACACGGGGACGGTGTCAGAGACAGTGCTGAACGTGCGTGCCCGAGGACGGCCCTTTCCGGGCGCCGGACGAATACGCCGGGCAGTACGCGAGCGTGACCACGTGGCGGGTGGGACGTTGGGCCGACCATGAATGACATGGACGATCGACTACTTGCTCTGGTGGACGGTGTAGTCGACGTCGACGAGACGCGCCTGCCGCTCCTGACCCTGCGGGAGGCCCAGGCGGCCGTGGAGCTGCTCCGGCGGCTGGCCGGCGCATGAGGGAGACGGGGCCTACGCGGCGCGACACCTGGCCGGGAATCTAGCGCGCCGCTTGCCGGCAGCGAGCAACCCAGCGACAGCCTCCGATCCCCTCAACTGACGCGGCGTAGGACAGTGTCCGGGGCGGCAGACCAGGCAGGGGGCCGCGGTTCACAGCCCGAAGGCGCCGCAGACGTACGCCCGCATCGGCTGGCCTGCTGGTGCGCGTGTCTGTGCATGGCACTGGCCCCGGGCGGTCTCGCCATGCCGCTGGAGTAGGACGGCTACGGCTGGCCCGGGAGCCGGGACGCCGGTGAGTGCTCGAAAGCCGTTCTTGACACCTCGACATGCGGGCTTACCAGTCAACCCTGGAATCGCGCCGGCCGGGGTCGACCGAGGTCCAGGACAGTCACGACCGCACCGAAGCACAGACACCACCGACCCGAATCCAGCCAGAGCCAGGCGCGAATGGCCCGACCCGGGACAGATTCTGAGACGATGATCGGCGTCAGATGAGCAGTTCGCGGAACCATCTCTCAAGGGGAAATTTTGTCGTCGACACCGTATCGTTACGCCGTCTAATACGAATCCTGGGCCGACCCATGGGTGAGCGATGCAGCAGTCACGAAGTTAGCCAACCTTCCGGCCTACGTCGGCACGGTCATTTTGAGTTTCATGCAGCCCGACGCGCAATACACCAAGGGCAGCCGTTCGTTTCAGGGGACCGGTATCCAGTTCTCCTACGATGCAACTGTCGTCCGCGATGCGGTGTCCCTACTGCGCCAACGCAATCCCGACATCGAGGTGCTCGTCGGGATCGGCGGCCCGACCTACTTCAACTGGTCGGGACTGAACGTGACCGCGATTTCCGATTTCTTCAGCGACTTCGGCCTCGACGGTGTCAATGTCAACTATGAGCCAACAGACCCGGGGTGCGTGCCATCTGGGAATGGGTACGCGTGCAAAACGGATGGGGAGTACGTAGAGGTAGTGCGGGCGCTATCCAAGGGGCTGCCCGCGGGATCGACTCTCTCGGTTTCGGTTCTCCACGTGGGTGCCTACGGCGAAGGTCAGTGGGCCAACTCCCAGCCGAAGAGTGCCTACACCGGGGTCTCGCTCGCCCTGCTGCGCTCGGAGGTGGCCGAAAAGATCACCCGGCTCAACATCATGGCCTATGACGCCAGCACCGCATACGACCCGCTGGAAGCCCTGGCCGCCTACCAGAATTATTTCAAGGGACCCATCCTGCTGGGTGTCGAAGTCGCACCCGAGGCATGGCCCCAGGAAGGGCATCCGAACGCCCACGTAATCACGCTGCCGGAGGTCGAATCGCTGTCCAAGGCGGTCAAGGCCCAAGGTGGTGGCGGCATGTTCCTCTGGAGCATGTTCAAGCAGGCCAAATCCGGCACACCTACTGCCAACCAGATCTCCAGGCAGATCTGCGTAACCCTGGAACTGGGCGACTGCGATAAGCCGTTGGTTCAAGGCGCGCGTATGTAGTTCAAGCAGTCAGGGACAAAAACCGCAAGATCGATTACGACGAGTTCGTCAGGTTGCTCGGCGAGTAGCAGTGCCATTGTGCCGGCCTCCTTCCGGCGGCCGGTGCCATGCGGGGCGCCTACGTATCGACCGTACTTCGGGGAGCGGGGTCAGGCGCCGGTGTCGAGCATGGGAACGTCCGTGGGGGCCAGATCGGTGCGCACAGCCGGTAGCCCGTACGTGTTCGACCCCTGCGGTATGCCCCGCAGTCCGTCGTCCTTGAGTTCCGCCTGACCGTCGTGGTCGAGCCAGGTTGCCCGCTGGATCAGCCACAGGTGCAGCAAGAAGGTCGAGAACCTCCGCCGCCTTCAAGCCCTCGGCGGAGGCCATCACGGGAGACACCAGCCTGCTGGCACCCGGGGGCGCTCGACGCCGGTCGGCGTCGAGACCGGCAGCTACGGCGCTCTGGAGGACCTCGCCCGCAACCGCGTCACGCGCCTACGACCTGCTGCGCATGTTCAGCCGCGAGGGCAGTGATCTCTGCTGCGGGGGCACCTCAGGCTTCGCCTGCCGCGTAGACAGAGCGAATCGACCAGCCGAAGCGCCTTGACCCCAAGCTCCCGTCAACCTGCCTACGGCTTCCGGTCTTCTACCCCGTCGAGCCGGGCGGCCAGCAGCGCGATGTCGTCATCGCGGTCACCGGGCCCCAGCATGTCCATTACCCCGTCGCACAACGGCTCCAGCGGCGGCGGATTGGGGCCCGTCAGCCGGGCCGTCTCCGTCAGCCGCTCCCGCAGCTGCTCGATACCGGTCCACACATCGCGGATCCGCGACTCGACCAGCCCGTCCGTGTAGAGGACGAGGGTGGCGCCCGCCGGGGCGTCCAGCTCCACCGCCTCGAAGTCCACCCCGCCCACGCCGATCGGCGCGCCCGGCGGCACCCGCAGCACCTCCGCACGGCCACCCCTGTGCAGCATCACGGGCGGCGGATGACCGGCGTTGGCCATGACGATCCGGTGCGCGACCGGGTCATAGACCGCGTACAGGCACGTCGCCATCACCTCGAAACCCAGGTCCAGCGCCAAACGATCGAGTCTGCGTAGCACCTCCTGCGGCCGCAGGCCCTCGCCCGCCAACGCTTGCGTCATGACGCGAAATTGCCCCATGACCGCAGCCGAGGTCATCGAATGCCCCATGACATCACCCACGACCAGCGCCACCCGGCCGCCGGACAGCGGGAACGCGTCGTACCAGTCACCGCCCACCCGCGCCGTCTCCGCAGCCGGCAGATACCGGCTCGCCAGCCGGACACCGGGCAGCTGCGGCAGCGAGACCGGCAGCATCCTCCGCTGCAACGCATCCGCCATGTACGCCTCACGGCCGTAGAGCACCGCCTTGTCCACACCCAGCGCCGTATGTGTCGCCAACTGCGCCGCCACCAGCAGATCGTCCGGCTCGAACGCCGGACGGTCCGGCCGCCGCAGGAACACCGCCGCACCGATCACCCGCCGCCGCCCGCGCAACGGCGCCAGAATCACCCGGTGCCCATCCGGCAGCCGGGTGCCCAAGCCCAGCAATTCGGACAGCGCCGTACGCGCCGCCTGCGCCTCCCCGAACAGCGGCCGCACACCCCGCAACACCTCCGCCAGCCGACCGCCCGGCCGCACCTCGGCCACCTCCGCCGCACTGGCGCCCATCACCGACCCCAGGCCCACCTGCGCGGGCAGCACCGGCAGCCGGGCCGCGCTGGTGTCCGGCTCCTCCGGGATCCGATCCGCACGGCGCAGCCGAAACACCACCGGGCCGGTCGGGCGCTCGTCACCCACCGGCAGCGGGTCCCGCAGATACACCAGGATCGCGTCCGCGAACGTGGGAACCGCCGCCCGGCACAGGCCGAGCACGATCTCGTCGAGATCCATGCCCCGGGTGATCCGCCGCGTCGCCGCCCCGACAAACCGAACACGATCTGTGCCCGCCTGTCGAGAGCGCTCCACAGCCGCCGCCATCTCGCCTGAAGAATTGTCCGCAGTAGTTCGGGACAACCCCTCCGCTGCGTCGAGAACCTCCCCCGCCACCACAACGCCGTCGTCCGATGCGGGCCGCCAACCCACTGAGGCAGCGGCTTCCTGCACCGCCTGGTGCTCGCGATCGAGCACGGAGCGAACCTTGCCCAACGCCTCCTCGATCTGATCGACAGCCGCATTACCAGCGGGCATGTCCGACTCCCGCACGACCGGGAGCGCATCAACGGCCGCGGGGGCCTCGTATGGCCGGCCGGCTTCCGCCCGGAACTGGGCGAGCTCACGCTCCAGTTGCTGAATCCGCCGCGCGGCATGATCCGCGACCTGCTGAGCGGTGTCACGCTCCTGCTGAGCCCGCCCGAGCTCACTGCGCAGATCATGTTCCTGAACGACCGCCCGCTCCAGGTGCTGCTCAACCACAGCGAGCTGCGCGGGGGCGGGAGGCACGGCGATCTGCAAGCCGTCGACCTGCCGCTTCAGATCCGCGATCGTGGCTTGGGCCTGGCCGAGCAGCACGAACACCATGGTGGCCATCTGCAGCGCCTGCAGACGTCCGCGCTCGCTGGCCTGGAAGGCCTGCCGGGCCCTGTCGATTTCCTGGTAGGCGGCGATCGTCCGGTCCTTGGCCTCCAGCAACTCGCGGGCCACCGACGGCAGCGCATCACCACCCACCACCGTGGGCGCGGACTGAGCGGTCTCCCATAACTCCCGCAGCGGAGCGAGCCGGGCTTCAGCGCGCGTCGCGGACTCGCCGGGGAAACACACATCGGCCGCCGCTTCGACGAGCTCCCACGGCAGGTCCTCGCCCGAGAGCAGGTCGCGCAGCTTCCGAAGCGGCGGCACACGCTGGTCATGGAAATGGTCAGCGGTCAGCCGGCGGTGAAAACCCGACACTGTCACGGAGGCCTCATCCAGCCAGGACCGGACGCTCTCCACGAGCCGGTTCATCTCCGCGCAGTTGCCGCGTGCCGGAGCCCACGGCCGGCCCGCCCTCTTCACACCCATGACGCCACCACAGTTGTCCCGGGACAACCCCACGTTGTCGCCTGCACAACATCCAACCGCTTCCAAGCCCTCCCCCGCAGGTGCATCGTCAGACATACCAACCGGCAACGATGCACCTCACAAGGAGAATCAGATGTCCGCCGCCTCCTCCGACGGCCCCCCGACCCCCACCCGCTTCCTCGCCAGCAGCATCCGATGGCTGCTGGCGATGGCAGCGCTGCTCACCGCGCTCGCGGTCGTTCTGCTGATCCTGACCGGGCACATCGAACTCGTCGGGCCTGTGGCCGGCCTCGGCGCGGCGATCGTCGGCGGAACGGCCATCAAGGTCACCATCCAGATCCGCCGCTGAACCCACACCCGAACTGCAGCCACCTTCAGATGCTGAGGCGGCAGCGGTCGGATCGTCAGAAGCCGTACGGTTTCTCGGTGTTCCAGTTCAGCGCCAGGTGAACCGTTCTGTCCTCCCGTACGATCGGGTGTCCCCTGGCCGTGACGGTGTGCCAGCCGCCGACAGGTGCGATCTTCTGGCGTCCGCGGCGGTGTGCGTGTAGTCGGGCGTGGCGGCCTTCACCTCCGCCTCGGCGTTCTTCTCGGGCGTCTGGCACTCCGGGCAGAGCAGGCCGACCAGGGCGCCCTTGTCGAACTCAGTGTTCCAGCGGGCTGCGTCATCGGCTCCCTTCCAGCAGGCGCGGGTGCAGCGGGAGCAGTGCCCCAGGGGCCGGATCTTGTTACGTGCCATGCCGACCATCCTTCCGGCCCGGCGCAGGGCCCCGGCCCGTTCCGGGGAACTGCGGAGTGGTCTTCAGGACAGGCTGCTGACGCGTGCCCCACACTGTCCGGCCCGCCGGGTGACGCACGCAGTTTCCGGACGGCTTACAGGCCGAGGTCCTGGGCGGCGAGTTCGGTGCCGCGCAGGCGGGCCTCGATCTTGGCGAAGGCCGTGTCGCGCGAGGTGGAGGTGTCGTCGGCGAAGGGCGCGAAGCCGGCGTCGTCGCAGGTGCCCAGCTGGTCGACCGGGATGTGGCGGGCGGCCTCCAGGACGCGGTCGCGTACCTCCTCGCGGGTCTCGACGCGGGGGTCGATCGGGTCGATGACGCCGACGAACACGCGCGCACCGGACGGCAGCTGGTCGGCGGCGATCTTCAATGCGCGCTCGCGGTCGGGCTCGCCGGCCAGCGCGAGATAGAAGTTGCCCACCGTGAGCTGGAACAGCCTGGGCAGCAGTTCGGCGTAGTCGACGTCGAGGCTGTGGGTGGAATCCTGGTCGGCTCCGGGGTCGGTGTGCACACCGATGCGGGCCCGCTCGTCCGCGGTGAACCGGCCCAGGACCTTGTTGTTCAGGGCGACGAAGTCGTCGAGGAGAGTGCCGGACGGGTCGAGCTTCAACGACAGCCGGCCCTCGGTGAAGTCCAACTGCACGCAGTGCGCGCCCGCGTCGAGGCATCCGCGGATCTCGGCCTCGGACTCGTCGACGAGGTCGGCGAGGAACGCCTCGCGGGAGTATCCGGCGATGCCGCCCGCCGGGTAGAGCAGGCTGAGGGCGGAGGGTGTGACCACGGCCTGCTTGACGGGGAGGGTGGTGCGGGGGCGGGCAGCGCGGAGGTAGGTCTCGGCCCGCACCTGGTAGCGGAACGGTCCGCCGGTCAGGACGGGCAGCTGCCGGGTGTGCCCGTCGGCGAACGGGATGACGGCGCCGTCGGTACCGAGGCCTGCCAGGCCGGTGAGGGGGTAGGTGAGCGAACTCGGTTTGCGCTGGTCGCCGTCGACCAGAATCGGGCTGCCCAGCTGCGCTAGCCGGGACAGGGTGTCCGCGACGGCGTCGTCCTGGACTCGCGCCAACTTCTCGTCGCTCAATTGTCCTTGGGCGTGGTCGTTGTACGCCTGCACCAGTTCGCGCGGACGGGGAAGGCTGCCGATCGGCTCGGTAGGAATGCTCATGATCCGAACCCTAGAAGTGACCGGCATACCCCAGAACAGGCGTGAAACCCGCCCGATGCGCCCCGCCCCCGATACCCCGGGGCTTCCGGCGGGACATCCCCACAGCTCATGGACCACGAGGTTCACCCGATCGAGCCACTGACACAGGAGGTGAGTGTCGCTGTCAACGGCAGCCCGGTGTCCGCCGTGGCCGGCCCCGGGCCGGCCACGGCGGCCGTCCGGGCGGGCGACTCGCCGGGATCACATCTGCGCGAGCGAAGCCTGACCGCCGTCGATATCCGCGTCTCCGGCGAAGAGCCGCCGGTGTGTCGGTGCTTGCCGTTCCCTGCGGCCACGATGTGGCGGGCTGCCTCGGCGGCCAGCGGCGGTCTCGACCAGCATCTTCCACGACCAAGCCGGCGCGGACGAATCAGTGAACAGAGCCCGTCGTTCATCACTGGGGCCGGTCGCCAGCATGGAGCGGTTCAACGAACCGGTCGGCTGTTCAAGTGGAGCCGAAACCCGTCTGGCGCAGCGTCGTTGGCAGTGCGCGTGTGTGCCCGTCCCCCGCGGTGACGCGCGTGAGGGCCTGGAAATCGTCGGTTCCAGGCCCTCACGCATGTCGCCAGCTCCATGCCGGCAGCTGCTGTGCCAGCGGGTCCAGTCGAACCGACCAGGGGTGTTCGTTCATGCTCGGGCTGCGGGTCCAGCTCACCGCCCTTTCCCGCCCGACGCCACGACGCCGGGCGGGGACCAGCAGGTACCGAATCTTGCTAGGGTCTTCGCCCATGACCTCGGCAGCCTCGGCAACGGAGTAGCCGAGATGGCAGTGCAGGACACCGCTGTCGTACTCCAGGGAAGGGCGCCAGGTACACGTTCGGTACGTTCGTCACTACCAGCGTGGTCCTGGCGCTTCTCAGCGTGTTGCTCGACGTGCCCTACGCCGAGCTGATGCGCGCGTATCTCGGGCTGTGACGAGTCGCCCCGGCGGTCGCATGCGCGGTCGCCGGGGCAGGGCAGTCTCCCGCCTCACCTCGAAAGCGGTCCTCGGGAAGTCAGGGGCCCTGCCCGTCCAGGCCACTCCCCACCGGTGCATGCCATACCGGTCTGCACGAACATGTCATGGGCATTCGTCACTCGTGTCACAAGGTCGGCAGGGGATGTCAGCGTCTTTCTCCTGTTCAAGGAAGGTTATCGACTGACATCCCGGTGACGATCAGAACGGACACACTCATGCAGGCCATCACGGCCCGGACCCTTCGAGACCGTCCACCGGCCGCACCCGCGAACCCTGAACTCCCCTCCCCTCCAGGGGAACAGCCACCCCCAGAGGGGACACCAGCCCCCGCGCGGCCGACCCGGACGCGGCTGTGACTGAGCGGCTCAGTTGGCCCGTTTCGCCAAGTGGAACGCTCAATCGCTGAGAAGGTCGGAAGCGCCGTTTCGGAGCCTCACCCTATCTGGGCATGGCGATGATCAATGGTCATGTCCCGTGTAGTGGTGGAGCCGGGTCGAGTTGGTCGATGTCCTGGGGGTAGATCTTGTCCATGCTGCCTTCTGGAGGTAGCGGCGGGGGCAGCTGCGGGTGGGCGAAAGCCCGGCGCTCCGCCCGAACGGCTGCCCGGCTCCGCTCAGCTCTTCCGCTCACCCAGGACACAGAATTCGTTGCCCTCCGGGTCGAGGAGGGTCACCCAGTGCTGCTCGTCCTCCACTGTGTCGGCGCGCCGGGCACCGAGGGAGAGCAGCCGGGCGACCTCGGCCTCCTGGTCGTCGGGGCGGAAGTCGGGGTGGAGCCGGTTCTTCGACGTCTTGCCCTCGGGGACAGGCACGAAGAGCAGGCCCGGCATCTGGTCCGGCTCAGGCCGGATCTCGATGATCTCCTCGGATTCGTCGACAACTACCCAGCCGAGAGCCTCGGCCCACCAGCGCCCGAGGGCGATGGGGTCGGAGGAGTCGACGATGATCTGTTCCCATTCGAGTGCCATGGGCGTGAGCATAAACAGGGTCGGCTGGCGTCAACGGAGCAGCCTCTACCCTGCGGGCCAACGCTGGCGCTCAGACGGGCCAACTCAAGCGCTGAAGGGCCAACTCAGACGCTCAGTCTCAGCGGCGCATACCGGGGTACGCACCACAAACCGGAATAGCCACCCGCCCAACCAAAAGCCACACACGGCCCCCTGACGAACGAACAGCACCCCACTGAGACACCACCCCGAGGCCGCCAGCGGGCCCGCCAGACGCCCACACAGCCGCACAGACGACCCCACCCACCGAACCGTGAGCGCCCGGCCGGACTGGTGATGCCTCCCTGGCACCGGTACAGCGTCGTCGACTACCTCCCGGCCGCACCTGCCCCCGGCCCGGGGGAGAACAGCCGTGAGCCGATCGCTCCGGCCACCATGGGGCCGCTGCTGATCTGGACGCTGCGTGTGGTCGACGACGTCCTGTCCGCCCAGAAGGAGACGCAGCGCCTGACCGAACAGGCCGAACAGGCCATCGGTACATGGGAGTCCATGGCGCGGCTGAGGGCCTACCTGGATCAGCTCGTGGAGCGTGGTGCCTCCGTCCCCACCCGATGGCACAAGGGGAGCACCAGATCAGCATGACCTACATGGCCGCGCTGGTCGGCTGCTCCCCGAAGCGGATCAACAGCAATCTGCGGATCGATCTACGGGAAGGCTTTCGCAACTACGCCCAGCGCCACCCCGGTCCCTGCCCACTCTCCACGCGGATCACGGGGCGGGTCGCCGGACAGCCGTGGACCCAATCGATCGACTTCACCTAGCTCCCACAGATCATGCGGCACCTGAGCGTCGCCTGCTTCATCGTCCTGGCATACCTGACCGGAATGTGGCCCGGTGAGGTAATGGGCCTGGAGAGCGGATGTTGCCCCGAACCGTCATCGCCTGGACGGCACCTGATCTACGGCCGAGTGATCAAGAGGATCCACGACCAGGACGGCAATCGCTACTCCGCCGGGCAGGTGCGGGAGGTCCCCTGGGTCGCCATTCCACCGGTGGCTACCGCGATCCGCGTGCTGGAACGGATCGCCCCGGACGGACTCCTCTTCGACAGCGCTGTCCACGCAATCCCGCGCGGTCGCATCTCCACAGGCCGGGTCGTCGGCTTCGAGGCGACTTCGACGACCGGGTGCTCACCTACACCCACAACCCGGCCGGACAACTCACCACCCGTACCAACGCGCTCGGCGAAGTCACCGCCCTCACCCGAGATGCCCTGGTCGCATCACGTCCAAGGACGCCGCCGGCATCCCCAGCACCAACGCCCAACTCCCCCTCCGGCCAGCTACTCAAGGCCACCAACCCCGACGCCATCGTCACCTACACCCGCGACGTCCTCGGCCGCGTTACCGCCGAAACCGTCAGCGACCGCACCATGACGTTCACCTACGACGCCCTGGGCCGCCGCACCTCGGGCACCACTCCCACCGGTCACACCACTACCTACACCTACGACGCCGCCGGCAACCGCACCGCCATGGACATCGCCCGCCACGTCCTCACCTTCGACCACGACGCCGCCGGCCAAGAACTCACCCGCACCCCCGGCGACCGCCTCGCCCTCACCCGTACCTGGGATCCCACCGGCCGCCTCACCACCCAGTCCCTCACCAGAGCAGCCGCAGGCACAGCGCCGTCACCACACACCGCAACAGGGGAAGTTCAGGACGTCCTCCACCGCGCCTACGCCTACCACCCCGACGGCAACCTCACAGCGATCGACGACTCCCACTCAGGTCGACGCGCCTTCGACCTCGACCGCGCCGGCCGCGTGACGGCCGTCCGCGCCACCAACTGGACCGAGACCTACGCCTACGACGAAGCCGGCAACCAAACCCACGCCACCTGGCCCGACTGCCACCCCAACCCCTCAGCACGAGGTGGAAGGACATACACGGGCACCCGAATAACCCGCGCCGGCCGCATCCGCTACGAACACGACCCCCTCGGCCGGGTGGTGCTCCGCCAAAAAACCCGATTCTCTCGAAAACCAGACACCTGGCACTACACCTGGAACACAGAGGACCACCTCACCACCGTCCCCCCCGACGGAACCACCTGGTGCTACCTCTACGACCCCTTCGCCCGCCGCAGAGCCAAACAGCGTCTGGCTGCCGACAGCTCCACGGTCATCGAACCGACTTCACCTGGGACGGTGTCACTCTCACCGGGCAAACCACCCATGCCGCAGGCGCTCCGGAAGTCACTCTCACCTGGGATCACAATGGTCTAACCCCCCTGACGCAGACTGAACACAAAAATATCTCTTCCGATCCAGCATTCACCTCGCAACGAGCCATTGACCGAAGATTCTTCGCGATCATTACCGATCTCATGGGATCTCCAAGTGAATTGTGAACATTCCGATCAACGCGTCAGAGAACTCGGTGCCCATAACCGCGTCCCAAACTCAAAGCTCGATAACAACAACGACTGGCGGCCAAGCGGGCTCCCGTCACCGAGCAGCGGCTCGATCGGGACCACGCCCGCCCTGGCCACCGCCTGCCGGGACACAGCTGTGTGCCACCGGCCGAGAGCAAGGAAGGGCCCTGCGCATTGCACGCGGAGCCCGATAGTTGAGCTTCTGTCAGGCGACGGCAGCGCTTGTTACCCATGAATAGACGAGGCATTCTCCGCCCTCGTCCATGGCCTCTTCTGCTGGGGCGCGCACGTCCCGGCTACCTGTCTCAACGGAACTGAACCGGCAGGCAACCCCGCATGGGGGTCGGCGTGTGCTTACGCACTCTCCGACGTTAAAGTGGTGAGCGGAAGGGCTGCGGTGTCTTTCGCGGGTCGTGACAGGTGCAGTGCGGTGTGGAAGTAACCGTCGGTCTCCCTGCCTTGAGGATCCTCTCCGGCGGCAGTCACCGCGGTGATGGCATACCGCTGCTCATGCACGCTCGTGAAGCGGCGCTGCCGATAGCTCGGAGCAACCGCTTTCTCGGTGATGAGGCCGTACGGTGTCAGCCCGTCAGCGATGTGGCCGTAGGAACCGGTGCGCAGAACGAACGCCGCGATCCACACCTGTTCGTGAACGGCGGCAAGGAGCGGTTGAAAGGTGCGTGGGGACAGGAAGCTCGCTCCGCCCGTGACGGTGACCAGAAGGGTCGGCTGCACTGCGCGCAGGAGAGCGGGGGTGGGCGGAGCCGCTTCGAGGTTCTCGGCGAAGCCTTCGTCCAGCAGACCGACGGCGAGAGCGTAGGAGATGGCGTTCGCAGCAATGTCGAGCCCGATTACCCGATGCGCGTCGGGACGTCGATGAGCCGCGTAGTAGGCGCGGTCCCACTCGATCAGCTCCGCTGTCGTGAGCGCTGCGGCCTTCGGGGACGTGTAGTGGGCATACAGGTCCTCCAGGGTGAGGTCGTGGTTGAGGAGGGCCGCGTTGATCCCGTACGAGCAGCAGAGGTCCAGCACAGTGAGCGGGGCGGCCGCGCGGGCGGCGGCGCGGGCGGCGGCCACGCGCCGGAACACCCTCTGTGCATGGTGGGGCGTCTGGTAGTCCCAGCGGCCCAGCAGGCGGAAGAAGTGCCGGGGGTCTGGCTGGTCGTACACCTCGTCGAACGAGGTCATCTCCGTCTGGTCGCAGGCGGCCGGATCGCCCGGTGCGGCGCCTTCCAGGTTTCCTTGGCCGTCGTGCCGCGCAAAAGTCATCGCAGTGTCCCTTCCCTGGCTGGGCCGCCCTGCATCCCGGCAAGGAGTACCGCTTGCCCGAGGGGCGGGGAAGGGCGCATCGACGAATCCAGCCATAAACCCACGTCACGTCCGGAGAACCCGAAGTGAAGCCCTCATGGGCGAAGCACCGGCCGGCTCGACCCTGTTTCCGCTACTGGCGGGGTAGCGGTCGTCTCCGGTCACCAGGCGGCGGATCACGCGGCGGAGACGGCCGGTGGGCTCACCCAGCTGGATACGGCAGCCGCGCAGTGCACTCCGTCGGCAGGCGGTGCGTCCTCTTCTCGCGGGTCGTACTCGAAGGAGCTGCTCTCCAGCGGGCCGTGGCACTCCTGGTACACGGGAGCGGGCTCCCTGGCAGCTTCGGCGGCGGCCTTCTGCGCCGCCCACCGCTCCCGCTGTTCCTGGCGCTCGCGCTCACGCTGTTGCTTCGCCTGCTCGCGCTGCTGCTTGTGGAGTTGTCGCGCCCATGTCGGCGGCGGTTGTCGGCACGCTCGTCGTCGGGGTTGTCCAGGGCGTCGGGGGGGGGCTGCCAGGTGGAATGGCCGAAGCGGAACCAGACCGGGCCCAAAGGCCCGTGCTCGCGCAGCCGGTCCGAGGTGGTGACCAGGATCGGCACAGCATCGGTGTGATCGGTGAGCCGTCGCGTTCGTCCGAGCCGTAGCTGGTGGCGAAATCGCGGTATTGGCCCGCCAATGCGTTTCGGTCAGGCGCCTCACACTGTTGATCCGGTTGCACATCGCGGCCACGCCGACCTGTTTGGTGAACACAATCGCCAGCGGCGGAGACCCCTCCGTCCCAGCGGGCCGTACACCGGGTCTCCCGCACCGCGACCGGCCTCCCCGTTCTGCGCGTGGGGGTTCGCTGAGAGGGTGGGCGGCCTGGCGGTGTGGCGGAAGAACTCGCGGTAGCGGCCGGCCTTGTGAGCATGCGCAAGGGCAACCTGCCACGCGAAATCCCAGCGCACAGACCTCAGCAGCACAACTCCCCCGCATGGCCCGTCTCAGACTTCAGCCGCGGCCCACTCTTGATTCGCAAAATTAGGTTGTCCGCTCGCCAACTACGGGAGGCGAGCGTCGGCGACATCTTCGTCTTCTACGTTCGGGTGCCCGGCTTCGTCTCCTACGTTCGGGTGCCCGACGACGCCATCCTCCACGCCCCGACCGTCGCGTTGATGCGCGCTTAAGCGCGTCACGCACCGGCGCATGACGGCGTGTGATTCCACTGGTTCGTGCCTCGACTCGCGGCCCGCGCGCTCGCGCGGCCGCGGTCAACACAGGTCAGACTATGAGGCAGCAGTCGCACAAGGCGGTCGCTTGTCGGCAAGAAGGCCTGTCGGGATCGCCTGTGCCCGCACCCCAGGCGCCCTCGCGTACTGGGTGCGGGACCTCTGTGGAAGGTGCTCCGTGCGCGGAGGGACGGGACATGCCTGCTCCAACATCGGACCCGGATGGTGCGCTGGATGGGCCGCCCCGAATCGTGCCCGACGCGGGGGCTGCCGCCGGCCCGCCAAAGGCGGACGACGCGGCTGGGGGTGAGGTGGCCCGGCGGGGAGTGGAGTTCCTGTACCGGGAGGCGGAGGGCCAGGCGCTGCCGTCGGCGTGGTTGGACTTCGATCCACGCTTCAACGACCCGTTCACCGCGCCCCGGACACGCGAGCGCCTGTACCGGCGCCACGGAGTGGACATCGGGTTCGACCCCGGTGCGGAGGGCTTCTCGGCGATGTGGGCCCTGGCACTGCTTCCACCTGCCGACCAGGAATCGCACGAGCTCATCGCCATCCTGGCCCGCCAGGTCGAGCGGTGCCGCCGGGGGGACCGCTACCGCTTCTTCCCCTCCTCAACGGCCTTCGCGTGCGACACGGACTGCACCGCCGTCGCCGCAGTCGCCCTGCACCGACACGGGCTCCTGCCCCGTGCCCGACTCACTGCCGCGGCGCGGGAAGTGCTCCACGCCGGCGCCAACGGAGTCGGCCCGCACCCCGGGGTGGTCACGGTCTACTGGGACGACCATGCCGAGGCTCAGGCACTGCCACGCAAGCGCCGACACGACGCCGTCGCCTGCGCCAACGTCCTTCACCTCCTGGGCCTGGCCCAGCAGGACACCCATCTCGAAGGCCTGCACGCTGCGGCCACCCTGCGCTACGTCGGCGACCACCTCACCTCCGGGCGCTACCTTCTCGGATCCCGCTACTACCCGGCACCCGCAGCCTTCCTCCACGCCGCGTCTCGCCTGTGCACAGGCGAGACGGCTGTCGCCTCAGTCCTGCGCGCTCCCTTGCACGACGCGGTGCTCCAGCACCTCGCCGTCCAGCCGAGCCCGCCCACAAACGCGCTCGATCTCGCGTTGCTCATCCTCGCCGCAGAGAACTTGGGGATTGCGGCCGGACAGCGGGAGCGCCGGACCCTGCTGGCCGGCGCTCAGCGCCCCGACGGGTCCTGGCCCGCCTGCCCCTACTTCCGCATGGGCCGCTTCACCCTGTACTTCGGCTCGCCGCACCTGACCACGCTCTTCGCCCTGAGCGCTCTGAGCCCACAACGAGGATGCCCATGACGCAGGAAACGCTTCCAGGCCTCCTGGAGCCGTACCACGCCTACTTGCCGACCGAACGGCACCGCGAACTCGCCCGATCCCTGCTCGCGTGGGCACTGCCGTTGTGCTGCTGCCAGAGAGGGCCCGCCTGGCACGCCCGCAGCGCCTTCTACGCCGCCGTATTCGGCGCCCACTGTGCACCGCCAGGCGCCACCCTGCACCATTGCCTGCCCAGTGCGAGGTTCTGTCTGTTCTTCTTACAGGCCGACGACGGCCCTGTCACCGAACTCGCCGCCCTGGCCGAACGGTTGCGCAGCGGCCGACCGACGGCCGAGGGTGAACTCGGCGTCTTCCATGACGTGCTGCTCGATGAGATGCGCGCCCAGCGCCTGCGTACCGGGCCGTTCCGTTCCGCGCTCACGGACTTCTGTCTGGCCACCGCTTCGGAGCCGGCACAAAACTCCCGCACCATGACCTTCGCCGAGTTCCGCGCGCTGCGTCGGCGCACGGTCGGTGTGCTCCCATACCTCCACTGTTGGATGGCGGTCCATGAAATGCCCGTGCCCGAAGAGGGGTCCGCGGAGGACCAGCTCACGGAATGGACAGTCGAGGTTGGCCACCTCGTCAACGACCTTGCCTCATACGCAACGGAGGCCTGCGGTGGACCGGGGAACGACGACAACGCGGTCTCCAACGAGGTCCTCTTCCGCGCGGCGGCCACCGGCGATCTGCCACAGGCGGTCGACACCGTCGTGGCCCGGTACAACCACCTCGCCAGAGCGTTCCCCCACGCCGGTCACGGGCCACTACCAGTGCTCCTGCGCGCCATCGCTGACGGCAACCTGGTCGGCCACCTCGGCCTCACCGCCACCCGATACCCTGGGGCCACCAAGATTCTCCGCCGGCTCCACCGCATCCCTGCGCTCTGAACACCCGGGGCCCCGGCAGAGCAACCCCGGCCGAATCCGAGTAACGGGCCCGGATCTGACCTACAGAGACGGCGATGCCTTGATCCCCGTCAAGGAGCACGTCACCAGCGTGCGGAGGTTCCCGAGGGCTATCCGGGGTGGCGCCATGCCGCGGACAAGCTCGCCGAGGCACAGGCTGCCAGGTCCTCCCCCGACCTCCGAAGAGGGCGCCCCCGCTGGGTCGGAAAGGCGACGCGCACGGTCGGATATCCGACCCACCTGGTCGGATATCCGACCCGACTTCCGGCTCTGACCTGCAGAAACCCGGCCCTGTATTTCCTCTCTCCACTAGCTCTTCTCTCTCCTGCAGCGCCGCGGCCGGGCAACGCGCCGCAGACCTCCCGGGCCAGGAGACCGCGGTTGATGCGGTCCTTGCCTCATGGGCGGTGGGGGCGGGGCGGGCGCGGCCGCCGACTTCTGTCCGTCGCTGTCTGGCCGCGCAGGTGCCCGAGTCGGGTGCACCCCCGCCACGGTCACCTCTCCGGCCGAACGACCGGCACGGCTGCCGGCGCCCGAGCGCCAGCCCCCTCCGCACCCCCGGGGCCTGACGCCCCGCAACGCGAATATCGCAAACCTCACCGACCTGGCGAGCACCGCCGGCAAGGACCATCTGACGAACCAGGCCAGCCGTTTCATCGACGGGGAGAATCAGGATTACGACAAACGGGACTATGGCAAGGGGCTGGGCTGGCATTCGAGCGTTCGCTGCGGTGGACTCGCCAACCGCCCACCCTGTGACGACATTTGTACAAGACTGACAGCATCCAGCCACGCATCATCCCTGTCATGAGTGACTACGACCTTGAGCTCTCGCATGGGATGCACGTCGTCCACGACGGCCCGCGGCAGGCACCGCCCCTGCTGCTCATCCACGGATCAGGAGCCTCGGGGGCCTCCTGGAACCCGGTGGTCCCGGCGCTCGCCGACCGGCATCACGTCATCCGGGTCGACCTCCCTGGCTGCGGCCAGTCCCCGCCCGCACCCGCATACGACGTGCCCGCCCAAGCAGGCAGGGTGGCGGCGGTGCTTGACGACCTCGGCCTTCGCCATGTCGTGGTGGTCGGGCACTCCAGCGGCGGCTACGTCGCCACCGCGCTTGCCGAACAGCGGCCCAACCTGGTGGACTCGCTCGCGCTGATCAGCACCGGTCCGAGTCTCGATGCGCTCCTTCCGCAACCGCTCATCCTTCGGGTTCTGTTGGGGCCGCCTCTCGGCCCGGTCCTCTGGTCGATGCGTTCCGACGAGACGATCCGCAAGGGGATCCTGGCGACGACCACTCGCCCGGTGGACGTCCCAAACGACTTGGTCACCGGAGTACGGGGCATCACCTACCGGACGTTCCGAAAGATGGCGCACCAGCATGTCGCGTACGTCGCCGAACGGGGCGTGCCCGAGCGTCTTGCCGCCCTCGATGAGGTCCGGTCGCTGGTCATATTCGGCGCTGCCGACCCCCGCTGGGAGCCGTCGTCGGCGCACCGGTACGAAGCGGTGCCGAACGCCCGGCTCGAGCTGCTGCCCGGCATCGGGCACATACCTCTGCTCGAAGCACCCGAGACGACAAGCGATCTGCTGCTGGGCTTCACGGCAGAGGGTGCTGACAACCCGCCCGCCAGCGCCTGACGCCTAGGCTGAACAGATGGGGCCGACCAGGACATCGTTCGACTGGGCAAGCGTGGAGGTCGCAGTCCCGCGCCCGTCGGGTCGGCTGCCGGGGGTCAGTATGGCCGGGTTCCGTCAGCATGCCCCCGCACCCGTGGACATCGCCATGGTCGCGCACCCGTCCGTCACCGTGCTGATCGACCTGAGCGAGGGAGAAGACCTCATCTACGACATGCATGGCCGGCACGGGCGCGGCAGTGTCGTCATCGGGCTTCTCCCCGGCGGCCTTCGGGCGGGTGGCCCGGTGGGCGAGTGCCTCCAGATCCGGCTGGAGCCTGGCGTGGCGGCCACGGTGCTCGGCGCATCGAGCGAGCTCAGCGGGACGGCGATATCTCTCGGCGATGTGTGGGGCCGCGATGCCGGGCGGGCCTCGGACAGGCTGCGTGCCGCCGGGTCGTGGGACGAACGGTTCACGCTCGCGGAGGAAATCCTGCGCCGACGGCTGGGCACCCGCCCGCCGGTTGATCCGGAGATCGCCTACACCTGGCGACGCATGCTCAACAGCCGCGGGCGGGTGCGCGTCGACGGCCTGGCGGGCGAGGTCGAATGGAGCCGTCAGCGCATGTCCGCCCGCTTCCGGTCCCAGCTCGGCATCACACCCAAACGCGCCGCCCGGCTGGTGCGGTTCGACCACGCCGCCCACCTTCTCGCGGCGGGTCACCCCGCCGCCCACGTCGCCACCGAGAGCGGCTACGTCGACCAGTCCCACCTCCACCGCGAGGTCAAGGAATTCGCCGGGCTGACGCCCACAGCATTGGCCGTTGCTCCGTGGCTCGCGATTGACGACGCCGCGTGGCCGGCTTCGTCGCCAACCCGGCGCCCCCGACAGGCAGCGGACCATGCCACGGGCGGTCCAACGGAGCCGCCACCGGTTACCTCACCCGGCATTCGACGGCGGCCCCCATCGTGCAGAGATCGCCCCACATCGAAGGACAGCGCAGCCAAGCCGTAGTGCACAGGGCCCGGTTGGCCCTGTGATGGCCTGACCGCACTGACGTGGCAGCGCCAACCGTCCGCCGGACATGGACCACACCCATAGACGTCACGTACCGCCTGCGCAGACGCTGCATGCGCGGCGACTTCCTCACCGTGCCAAGGTCATCGAAGGTCACCGCGCCGTTTGACCACCCTGTTGGAACACTGCCTGCCCGCCGAACGGATCGACACCGATGGGCTGCGGACCAGCTTCACCGCTCGCTTTCGCTTCCTGGCCAAACCCTCCTACGCCAGGTTCCGCCTACTCGGCGCCCCCCTGTCGCCGGGTTCAGTGAACTGTCCGTCCGCGTCCATGAGTTCACCGAATTCCCACCCGGCATCAGAGCCGTCTTCATGGTCGAGAACGAGACCGCCTATCTCGCGTTCCCGTCCGTGCCTGGCAGCATGGTGATCGTCGTCGGCGGCTACGCAGTCACCCGACCAAGCGAACTCCGCCGGCTCCAGGACAAGCGTCTGCTGTACTGGGGCGACCTGGACACCCACGGGTTCGCCATCCTCGACCGGCTGCGCCGCTCCTGCCCGAGCATGGGTGCTAAGGCTGCTGCCACGACGCCCGCGCGCGTCGGACCGTCGCGCGGTGGGGCAAATGTTGGTGCGCGGCGGGGGCAGACGGGTCAGACTCTCGGCATGACAGCGAAGATCAGCCGCATCAACCCCGATCAGTTGCATGAGACGCCGGGCTACCACCACATCACCGTGGTGGAGACCGGCCGAACGGCCTATCTGGCGGGGCAGTGCCCCCTCGACCAGGGCGGCTCTCTGGTCGGCCCGGACTCCCTCGAGGTGCAAGTCGATCAGGTTGTGGTGAACGCACTGGTTGCCCTTACGGCGGTGAACGCTCAGCCCCAGCACGTCGTGCGTTCGGTGATCTACGTGCGGAGCGATGACAGGGAGGACCTGGGCCTCGCCTGGCACCGGCTTACCGCTTCCGCCCTCGGGCCGGCCTTCACGTCCGCCAGTACGCTCTTGGGGGTTGCGCAGCTGGGCTTCGCAGGGCAGCTGGTCGAGGTGGACCTCACCGTCGCGCTGCCCGACTGAGCGGCCCTCACACCACGAACAGCGTCTCGAACTGCCTCGCCCACATGGTCATGTGCCGGACGCCGAAGCGGGCTTCGTCTGATCATGAGCTCCGACCAAGGTGCACTGCCCACGACGAAGGCCGTGCGGGTGAGTCTGCTACTTGAAGCCGCTGTGGGTGCGGCGTTCACGGAAGCGTCGCGCTTTCGGGACGAGTTGCACGCGTGTCTGACCGTGCGGAGCGACAAGCTGTTCGAGCTGGCGGATGCGGTGTTGTGTGCGCCGGGTGCGGTCCGCTCGGCGGTGGAGTGGACGCTGCTGCCCGAGCAACCGGCGCGGGCACAGCGCGATGTACGACGCCTGAACCGCGGCCGGATCGACACCGGGCGGCTGCGGTCGCTGCTGGATGGCCTGCCTGCCCGCCTGCCGCTGTCCCGTTCCCGGACGGCCGTCCGGTACTGGCGGTGGACGTCTCGCCGTGGCTTCGTTCGGACGCACCGTGTTCACCGGACCGGTGGTTCTGCCCACGTCCATGGCCGGGCGAAGACGACCTCGCAGTTCATCCCGGGTTGGCCGTACTCGATCGTCGCGGTGCTGGAGACGGGCGCCACGTCCTGGACGCAGGCTCTGGACACTGTCCGGCTCTGCCCGTCCGACGACGCCACGGCAGTCACTGCCGCTGAGCTCCGCGACGTCGTCGAACAGCTCATCGCCTCGGGGCACTGGCAGCCCAGCGATCCGGACATCGTCATCGTCACGCACGCCGGATCCGACGTGACCCGGCCGGCCTGGATTCTGCGGGATCTGCCCGTCGAGCTGATCGGGCGGATCCGCGGTGACCGCGTCATGCGGTTACCGAAGCCGCTGCGAATCTTCGACCCCAAGGAGGGTCGACCGCAGAAGCACGGTCCGGAGTTCCGCTTTGCCCAACCGGAGACCTGGCCCGACCCGGCGGTTACCACCCGCACGGGCACCGCGAAATACGGCAAGGCCGTCACACAGGGGTGGGACCGGGCCCACCCGCGACTGACCCACCGGGTGCCTGGCTGGACCACGAAGGTGAACTTCCCTTGGTTGAGATGACGTTGACCCGGATGGAGGTCGGATCGCGTACCTGTCGAAGGACCGTGAGGCACCGGTGGTGTGGCTGTGGTCCTCGAGGACGGGCTCCAGCGACGCGGACGTCGACCGGGCCTGGCAGGCGTTCCCGCAACGTTTCGACCTGGAGCACACGGCCTACGCGGCCACGGCGCCCGCCCCGTCACGCTTGATCTTCCTCGCCAGGGCGTGCCCCCTGAACGATGACGGCTCCACGGCAGCGATCGGTGACTACGCAGGCCAGGCACTGAAAGCCATCGAGAACATGCAGGCTGCTCTCACCGCCTCGGGTGCGTGACTCCAGGACGTCATCAGCACAAGGGTCCTCGTCGCATCCGCCCGACGGGAGGATCTGGTGGCCGCCTGGGAGGTAGTCCGGGACTCGTTCGCCGACCATGATGTGCCCAGCACCTTGATGGGAATCACTGTGCTCGGCTACAAGGATCAACTCGTCGAGATCGAGGCCGTCGCCGCCGTACTCGATTCTTGAGTGGCTCTGGGCGGGGCGCCTCCCGAACCCATCGACAACGCAACCTCGGCGCCGCCACTGACCGGCCGCCGAATCACGGTGCGCCGCAGGCTGGGCCTGCGGCGCACCGCCGCGTCCGCAGCAACCGCGGATATCGGCGAGAGGATCCTGCCGCACGACGCCGCAGGATGAACTCGGCGTCATGGTTCCTGCCGAGGATGACGGTCGTGTACCTCTGACCTGCCCGGGCAGCCTGCCGTGCCGGCGATGCGTCCGGATGCTGCATGAGCGCGCAGCCGTGGCCGCCAACCATGCACGAGCTCGTCAGGCGTCGGCGAGCAGGGGGTCGTACGGGGTGCCCGTGCGGCGGCCCGCCATGAAGGAGAGGAAGTCGCCCACGAAGGCGCTGCGGCCGTAGGCGCCGTCGGTGGTGGTGAGGTCGCGGTGGAAGGCGGTGCGGAAAAGGGTTCGGTATTCGTCTGCGTCGATGCTCCCGTTGCCGTCCTTGTCGGTGGCGCCGAAGAGGACCTCGGCGACGCGGATGAGCGCGGGTCCGGCGAGGGAGGGGACGGCGGTGGCGTACTCCTCGGCGCTGACGCGGCCGTCGCCGTCCGTGTCGAGGGCGGCCTGGAGCTCGCGCCACCAGGCGGCGAAGGCGTCGTAGAGCCGGGTCTCCTCGGGTTCGTCCAGGTCGAGGCGGGTGGAGAGTTCGCGGGCCATGGCGGCGAGGTCAGGCCAGCCGACGTGGCCGTCGCCGGTCTGGTCCAGCACTCGGCGGAAGAACTCCTCCGCCGAGCGTCGGTTCTCTTCTGTGCCCGCCGAAGGGGCCGGGTCGGGGTGGGTGTCGCCGCTCAGTGGTGTGAGGAGGCGGAGCAGGGCCGATGCCCGCTTCATGCGGGCGCGCAGGGCGGTGACGGTGCGGGCGCGAGGGTCGTCGCTGTCGGGTGGGAGTGAGAGGGCTTCGATGATGCTTTCGGCGTTGATCCAGCCATCGGGCAGGAATCGGGCGAGCCCGGCGGCGAGGTAGGCGCCTTGCATGAGGGTTGGGGCGCCGGGCATCTCGGGCAGGCCGGCCCGGCGCCGGAAGGGCTCGGGGAGCGAGGCGACGGTGATCGCGCCGAGGAGCGGACCGGCGACAGCGCGGCCGGCCGCCCAGAGTGTCGGTGCGCCGTCGAGCAGGGCAGGGGCGGGCAGGTGGTCGAAGAGCCGGTAGAGGATGACGCGGGCCGCCTCGGTGTTCTCCAGCTCGTTTTCGACGACCTGGTCGAAGTATCGCCAGAAGTCGTTCAGGTCCTCGGGGAGTTCTGCGGCGTCGCCGTCGAGCGCGGCGAGGAATGCGCGGTACTCGGCGTACATCCTCTCCATCGTGTCCTGGTCGAGCGGCTGGCCGCTCAGCCGGCACATGGTGACGGCGCTCTCGAAGAGGGTGGCGACCACCCAGGCGCGGGTCGCGCGGTCCATCGCGTCGTAGGCGCGGCCGCGGGGGTCGGAGCCGCTCATGCGGGCGTGCAGCCGGTTGAGCCGGGCGGCCTCCCGTTCGCGTACCGCCGGGTCGGTGCCGAACATGCGCCGCATGCTGAGGAAGGTGTTGCGCAGTCGGCGCCAGGGGTGGGCGACGAAGGTGGAGTTGTCGACGAGGGCGGCGCCGATCTGTGGGTGAGCAGCCTCCAGCACGGTGGCGCGGATTACGGCCAGCGCCCAGCGCGGGTCGTCGAAGAAGGAGCTGAACTGCGAATTCGGGCCGAACAGGGAGGCCTCGTCGGCCGTTCCCGTGGTTCCGGTGGTCATGATGGGTCTCCGTTCATCCATGCGGGTACGCCGCCGAAGCGGCGGTCGCGGCGCCGGTAGGTGTGCAGGCAGGCGAGGAATTCGGGGGCCCGGAAGTCAGGCCAGAGCGCCTCGGGGAAGATCCACTCGGCGTAGGCGACCTGCCAGAGCATGAAGTTGGAGATGCGCTGCTCACCGGAGGTACGGATGACCAGATCCACATCGGGGGTGTCAGGGAAAGGCAGGTGGTCCGCGAAGAGCCGCTCGGTCACCTCGTCGGCGGGCGCCCCGCTGCGGATCAGCGATCTTGCGGCCTCGACGATGTCCCGGCGCCCGCCGTGGTCGAAAGCGACGGTCAGCGTCATCCCCCGGTTGTCGGCGGTCAGCGTTGCCAAGTCGTCGAAGTCCCGGGCCAGTTCACGGGGGATGCGCGGATCGGCGACCCCGAGGAAACGGCATCGGATGCCGCGCGCGAGCAGCAGCGGCGCATGCTTGCGCACAACCCGGCGCACCAGACGCATCAGGAATTCGACCTCGCTGCCAGGGCGGTTCCAGTTCTCGGTGGAGAAGGCGTACAGGCTGAGCCACTCCACGCCGGCGGCCCGGGCCGCCTCGATGACGTCGATGACGGCGGTCTCCGCGGCCCGGTGACCCGCCGTACGGGGAAGCGAACGCTGCTGCGCCCAACGGCCGTTGCCGTCCATCACGCAGGCCACGTGCCGCGGTCCCGCACGCGCCGCCCCCTCGTTCCGCCGCTGCCCGCCGGGGCCGCCACCGCGCTGTCGCCCGCCCGGCCGGTCCTCCGTCACCGCGCGTGCGCGCGGCACGCCGTGGTCTGTCATGCCTGGAGCCGCCCCGTCCGGAGCGGCACGACCGGCCGAACCGCGCTTGGTCACGCCCACCCTGCCCCGCCGCTCCCGCCTCGCCCACGCCCTGCCGGCGCGTTCCCTCCCGGGAGTCTGGCAGCGCGAAAGAGCCCTGCCAGGCCGAACGAAGAGCTGTCACCCTTGACTCATACGGTCGAATCCGTCCGAGTGCTGGAGCAGTGACCTCGCACACAGGTTCCTTCAAGCTCCAATCGATGCGCGGGTTGGGGTGTGACCGCATCCGGGAATCCGCGAATTCGCGTGCTTGTCGCAGGACCGCCCGTATGGGACATGGGAGTAGCCGGGTACCTGCTGAGCGGGTCGGCGGTGACTGAGCCCGTTGGAGTCCAAGAGGGCTTGGAGCAGGACGCGCCACTCGCTCTCGTCGGTGATGCGGGAGGGAGTGAGAACACCGGTGCGCTCCCGCCTGTTCACTGCATCACGGCCCAGGTCGTCGGCGAGCCCTACAGCAGGTAGCGTCTGTCGTTTGGATTGCCAGGTGGGCCTCGGCCCCGCGAGGGGTTCGGTAGGGGCCCCGGCAGCATCTCTGGGCCACCCACACCGGAAGTGCGACTACTCGTGAATCTGGACATCATCGGGCAGGGGCCGGGTTGTTCGCCGTCCCCAGCATCGACGAGATCGTGATCCTTGCGCTTGTTCCTCGTGCTCGTGGCGGTGTGACGCTTCGCGGACGGGTTCTTTGCCAGCTGTCCGGTCATCGCCAAGGCCCTGGGACGCTGAGGTCACATCCTGCTGCCCCCGGTCCTGGTCACGATCGGCCTGCTCATCCTCATCGAGGGCGGCGCCTTCGGCTGTGACGTGGCCGGCATCCACCGTTCGAATTCGTGACGACAGCCAGGCGCCTTCCAAGCCGGTGCGTGCGCGCGTGCAGTGCCTCGGCTAAGGGGAGAGCGCCATCGGACCAGGTGGCCGCTGGAGGTGTTCCGCCGTCACGACGACGCCCGCGGCGGAGAGCGGGCGGGACGGCAGGATTGAAAAATATCTTCCGGGCACCGAAAATATCGTCTCCATGAGCCAAAATTACGTGCGGCGCAGGCCGCTCAAGGGTCTACGCGCATCGATAGTGGGCGCGGGCGTCGTCCTCGTCGCCTCTGCGGTTACCCTGCCGCTCGCCTCGGCCGACGCCGCGAAGCCGGCGCCCGACTCCGAGCGCAGCACCATCGCCAGAGAACAGCAGGTCGCTGCGCACCTGGAGCACATACGCAGCGACCCGCACCAGCTGCGGGAATTCATGCGCGCCATGCCCAAGGGCGCCGACCTGCACAACCACCTTTCCGGCGCCGCCTCCACACGGCTCCTCATCGACCTCGCCGTGCAGAACGGCATGTGCATCGAGGAGGGCAGCTCAACTGCCGTGCACGGCCCTTGCAAGGACGGCAGCCGCCCGGCCTCCGACGTGCGCACTGATTCCGCCTTCCAGGAGAAGCTGACGCGGGCCTGGTCGATGAAGGACTTCCCGCAGAACAAGCCGAGCCGGGCGGGGCACGACCATTTCTTCGCGACCTTCGACAAATTCATGGCGGTCACCACCAGTGACTTCAACGGGAAGCTTCAAGCCGACGTGGCCAACTCGGCTGCCAGGAACCACCAGCAGTACCTGGAGACGATGATCAGCCCCGCGTTCCCGCAGGCCGCGAAGCTGGCGAAGCAGGTCGGCTACGACAAGGACCTGGCAGTCATGCACGAGCGCCTCACCGCGGGCGGCAAGCTCGACCGTTTGGTGAACGCGGCTCGCGCGGAGGCCGACAACACCGATCGCGACTTCCGCAGGGCCGCGCAGTGTGGCACCACCTCCGCACAGCCCGGTTGCACGGTCGAGACCCGTTTCATCTCTCACGCGTTGCGCGCGTTGGCACCCGCAGATGTGTTCACGCAACTGGAGCTCGGCATGGCGCTCGCGGAGAAGGACAGGCGGTTCGTCGGCATCAATCTCGTACAGCCCGAGGACGACAAGAACGCACTGAGCAACTACCGCTTGCACATGCGCATGCTGGGCTTCCTGCACAGAAAGTATCCGGACGCCCATATCGCCCTGCACGCGGGCGAATTGACCCCCGAACTCGTCGAGCCCAAGGACCTCGCCTTCCACATCAACGAGGCGGTGCGCCTCGGCCACGCGGAGCGCATCGGACACGGCGTCGACCTGAAGCAAGAGGACCTGCCAAAGAAGCTGCTGCACACCATGGCGAAGCGCGGCGTCGCCCTGGAGGCGAACCTCACCAGCAACGAGCAGATCCTCCAGGTCTCCGGTAAAGACCACCCCTTCCAGGCTTACCGCACGGCAGGCGTTCCGGTGACGCTCTCCACCGACGACCCGGGCATCTCGCACACCGACATCTCCCGCGAGTACGAGCGGGCCTCGACGACCTACGGACTGTCGTACCCGGAGCTGAAGGGCATCGCCCGGACGTCGCTGGAGAAGGCCTTCCTGCCGGGCAAGAGTCTGTGGAACGGCAAGACCCCGAAACGGAGGTACATTCCCGTGGCGCGGTGCTCCGGGCAGCAACCCGGAGCCGGCGATCCGGGCGCCCGCTGCCAGGCGCTGCTGGACTCCAGCCCGAAGGCCCAGCAGGAGTGGGAACTCGAAGCTTCCTTCCGGAACTTTGAGCGGCGCGTCCTCAAGCACTGCTGGTAGCCCGCGCAAATCATGGGTTGCTTTCCGCCGCGGCGGAAAGACCCGAGATCATTCCAGTACGCCCGCAAAAACCAAGAACATGGCCCACGACGCCGGCAAAGGGGCACACGATCGGTGGCGTCAACGCCTTCCGCTGCCATTCTCAGCCCAGTGACAGGTCGCGCGCCCGCGCTCTGTAACACGCCCTACCGGACGCGGGTGATGGGCACCACCACGTGGCACGTCGTGCCGCTGAACCTGGAGCCGATACGCCTCCGGCTACCACACACGGTGACACCGGGCACGGCCTCAACGAGGAATACGCGACACCTCACCATGCGGGCACACCAGTCCCGAGGCCGGATCACTTGCGAAGTCGAGAACGGTACTCGCCAGGGGCCGTGCCTCGGGCACGTCTGAAGGCACGGCTGAAAGCGTGCGGAGAGCCGTATCCGACCGCGCCGGAGATGGACTCGACCGGCTCATCGGTATCGCGGAGCCGGACGGACGCCAGGTCGATGCGCCACTGCGTCACGTACGCGCCCGGCGTCTGTCCGAGGGCGTTCCGGAAGTGCCTGGACAGCGTCGCCCGGGAGACGCTCGTCGCAGCGGCCAGGGTCTCCGTGGTCCAGGGGTGTTCCGGTTGGGCGTGGACACATGCCAGAGCATCGCGCACGACCGGATCACGCATTGCTCCCAGCCATGAGCCGGACTGTTCCTGCGGGTGGCGGGCCAGCCAGGCGCGTACGAACTGGACGAGCAGGAGGTCGACGATGCTGTTGATGACGGCGGTGGTGCCGATCTGCGGCTGCGCGAGCTCCGCAGCGAGAAGCTCGACGGTCCTTCTGAGCTGCGCGTTCTCCCGGGCTGTGACGTGCATCGGCCGAGCGAGGGAGGTAAGCACCGGTGTGCGCACCTCCGGGTCCTGCTCGTAGTGCAGCACGATCACTTCCGTCTGCACCGGCGCCGAGCCCAGACGCAGGGCCCGGCCATCGCCAAAGGACCGGGCCGCCGCCTCACGGTCGCAGGAACCCATCGTCCCGCTCGCGCCGCCGGCTATCCCGTGTGCGGTGCCCGGCGACACCAGGACGGCGTCTCCGGCCTGCACCTGAAGGGGTTTCTCGCCGGGGACGTGGAGCCACATGGTGCCGCGGGACACCACGTGCAGTGCCGCTCCTGGAGAGGAGTCCAGCCGCAGGCCCCAGGTTCCTCCGGCCTTCAGCATGACCCCGAGCGCCCCACGCGCACCCGAAACACGCAAGACCTCCGCCAGCACATCCATGGGTCCATTCTCGTCCACCACGGCGAACCGCCCACCGGCGGGCGAGGCGCATGTGTCCTCGTCCACAGCGTCAGGCCACGTCAAGAACGGCCTTTCCGTGCACCTTCCGCGCGAACAGCGCCTGGACGGCGTCGTCCACGTCCTGCCAGTCGCCTCGCAGTCCGACCGGTGCCGCGAGCCTCCCGGCGGCCATCAGGCCCAGCAGGTCCGTCAACTCCCCGCCGGTCGGCGTCATGTCGCCGTAGGTGGTGATGCTGCGGGGTTCGCCGAAGCCGAACAAGGTCCCTGACGGGAACGTGGTTTCCTGCCCCGAGGAGTAACCGACCAGGTGGATGGTGCCGCCCTCGGCGAGGGAACTCCATGCCTGGGCCACCACTGGTCCGCCGACCGTGTCCAGGACGAGGTCGAACCGGTCCCCGGTCTCGGCCAGGTCGGTCAGGACCTTGTCGGCGCCGAGTTCACGGAGTCCGGCGGCCCGCTCCGGCGAACCGACGAGTGCCGTCACCCGGGCGCCCGCCAGCGCCGCCAGCTGGACGGCGAAGTGCCCCACGCCCCCGCTGGCGCCGGTGATCAGAACGCTGCGCGCCAGCAGGGAACGCTTGCGCAGCACCCGGAATGGGGTGACTCCGGCGATCCCCAGCGCGGCGGCGTCGGCCAGGTCCACGCCCTCGGGGACGGTGCCGAGCGAGGCGGGGCTGACTGCCACCCGCTCCGCCCACGCGTGGGGAGCCATTCCCACTGCGACGCGCGTGCCTTCGGGCGGCCCCGAGCCGTCGGATGCGGCGCGCACCACGACGCCGGCCGCGTCGTGACCGTGCACCGCGCCGACCGGCCACTGGTCCACGTAATTCAGCTCTCCGAAGTTGAGACCGATGTGCCGTATCTCCACCAACGCCTCACCGGCGGACGGTACGGGCTCATCGACATCGGCGAACCGGACGGGTCCGGCCTCACTGTGATCGACCACAAGGGCGCGCATAAGGGGTGTGTTTCCTTCTCTCGTGGGTGCGCCTGAACACTCGGCGCTGCGGCAGATCGAGTGCGCAAATGCCGCACTGCCGTCTTCTTGAAACCCTACGCAGGACCGGGACAGCGACCAGACCCGTGAGAATCAATCAGTTGACGATCTGTGTCAGTGCGACTCGCGGCGCGTCGAGCCCTGCACCCGTCCGGTGGATGACGCTGTGACGGGCACAGACCCGCCGGCAATGTGATGGTCTTGAGGCACCAGCGCTTCCGTCGGGCGGCGGGGGCGAGCTGGGCGACTTGCCCGGCAACCGCGTCGACGCCGGGGCGGGCGTTCCGCTCCTGGGAGGGACGGAGATGTGGCAGGAGCGAGCGGGCCAGGAGCATCGAGGTGGCGCTGCGCGCGGGCAGCCGCGCGTTCGGCCGGCGCCTCCAGCAGCGACGGAACGTCAATGACCGCGAGGGGACGGCGATGATCCCCCCTCCGTCGGCTCACTGACCCACAGCGCGCCGGCCATGGATCCGAGCATGCTTCTGATCATCAATTCCGAACACAGGAGGTACCGTGGCCAAGGGCTACTGGGTCAGCGTCTACCGCACCATCGCAGACCCTGAGAGGCTTGCTGCCTACGACAAACTGGCTGGTCCAGCCGTCAAGGCCGCGGGCGGGCGGCTGCTCTCCCGCGGCAGCCGGGTCGTCGCACACGACGCCGGAATCGCCGAACGCACCATCCTGATCGAGTTCGACAGCTTCGAACAGGCGGTCGCCGCACGCGCGAGTGCGGCCTACCAGGAGGCACTGGCCGCACTTGCTGACGGCGTCGAGCGCGACTTCCGCATCATCGAAGGCCTCGACTGACGATCGAGGCTGCGTCGGCGACGAACACGAAGCCGACAGCGGGGGTCACCCCGGCTCGTCAGCGCGCCGCACCGTCGCGAACAGCGTCAGGCCAGTGGCATCGGCGGTGATGTCCGGTCCGGCGACGGTTCCAGGCGGCGCGGCGGCGCGGCGGCACGGCGGCACGAACGTCGGCCTCGATGGAGGCGGGGGTGCGTTCGACGAGGTCCCAGCGGCCGATGTGGGTAATAGCGGTGTGCGGTCGCGCGGTCCGCGCCGGCGATCGCCGGGAGTTCGGCCATCGCTTGCCGGACGAAGTCGGCCAGCGCGGTGGGGCCGACTGTCTGATCCGCCGTGCTCGCCTGATTCAGCGGTCCCGACTGCGCGGGTAAGTCCGACGGTTCGGTCGTCTCGACGTCGATGGTCGTCATCGCGGATCCCCTCGCTGCTCGGCTCCCCTGGTAAGGAGATGTGCGGCGGTGCGGGCCTTCTCCGGAAATCGGGAAACAGCACGCATATGATCCGGCGTGACGACCGACGGATCGCAAAAGGCTCGGGCTTTCGGTGACTCGTTGCCCTGGCGGTCTCTCCATGAGCTCTGGCGTGCGCCAGACGCAGGGAGAATCGGCGCGAGGTCGAGAAGACCTCCGGGTGAGGCCGGGGAGCTCGCCTGGAGGAGGTTGAACGGTTCCCGTTCGTGGCGAGAACTCCCCGGTCCACCCTTAGCTTCTCGCCCGTAGCAGCCGGATGATGCTCAAGAAATGCAAAATTGGGCGCGGCAACAGATTCTGTTGCCGCGCCCAATGATCACTTACCGGGCGTCACCAGGGACGCGTCTACCAGCGATACCACCGTCCCCGCCTACCGCCGGCGCCCGCGGAACGCAGGACGAAGCCCAGCAGCCACACGGCGAGTACGATTACGGCCACGATCCACAGCGCCTTCAGCGCGAAGCCGGCACCGAAGAGAAGCAGGGCGAGGAGCAGAACGAGAAGCAGGGGAACCATATGTATCAACCTCCGATCAACCGCATGCCCCTGTCGGACGCTCGCACTCGAAAAACCGCCTGGTTTTCTTCCCGAGGCACGGGGTACGAGCATAATTTTCCATTCTCAGCGTGCTACTACCGAGAAACCTGGGAGAATACTTTCGGGGGCCTTTCCGTTTTCTCGGCCGGTCATCGGGCACCCCACACTGCACGGCCGCTGAGCGGCAACTCATAGCCGCCACCGGCACACACGTAGGAGGCCACCCGTGCTCACCGCAATAGCAGACGTCCTCAGGGCCATCGGCGGCGCCATCGCCACCGTCATCACACTTCCCTTCAAAGCCGTCGCCCGCCTCTTCGGCGGCGCTGCCGACAGCGCCCACGGCCGTCACTGACAGCCGTCCCGGCACCGGTGACGGCTGACCATTGAGGCGCCCTGGGACATCGCAGCCCCCGAGCCGGCTCTCCGGGATCGGGGGCTGCGACATGCCGATCGCTGGAGGACGGGATCGCCCGTCCTCCAGCGATCGGCATGCGCAGGTGGTAGGGGCCGAAGACACGGCGCTGCCCCTTGATCGCAGATGTTCCGGATACCCGGCTGCGACGGCCGGCCAAGCAGGGTGATCGGATGGCTGCAGCAGCCCGGACCGCTCTCTCGGTCAGGCGGCCTGTACAGTCACCATTTTCGGCAGGCACCTCCCGCAATTTCGCGACTCTGCCACTTCACTATTCGGACGGTGGCGGAATGAGCAGCACACAGGACCGGCAGCAGACTCCTCTGCCGGATGAGCAGGTGATGCCGAACATCGCGGAGCGAACTCAACGAATACGACGCCGACTTGAGCGGCTGATCGGCATTGCGGCCACTGAAGGAAATTCGCTCGTTCCGCTCCGTAACGGGGATGAGATCTTCGCGGCGATGCTGGGGGGAATCGCTGCCGCAGAACACACCGTGGACATGATGACGTTCGTGTACTGGCGGGGCGACATAGCCCGCCGGTTCGCCGCAGCCCTGTCCGAGCGGGCGCGGTCGGGCGTACGGGTGCGGCTGCTGCTGGACGGCTTCGGCAGCAGGCTGATCGAGAAGGATCAGCTGGAGTCGATGGAACGGGCGGGGGTCCAGGTTGCCTGGTTCCGTAAGCCTCTGTACCTCTCGCCTTTCAAACAGAACCACCGCTGTCACCGAAAGGTCCTCGTCGTGGACGAGGGAACAGCGTTCACCGGTGGCGTGGGCATCGCTGAGGAATGGTGTGGCAACGCCCGCAACGAGAACGAGTGGCGAGACACACACGTCCAGGTGCGCGGACCGGCCGTCGACGGCCTCGCCGCGGCGTTCGCGCAGAACTGGGCGGAGTGCCATGACGAACTGTTCGATGAACGGGACCGCTTCATCGAGCACCGCCCGCAGGGCGACGCGGTCGTGCAGGTGGTGCGGGGGTCAGCGAGCTTCGGCTGGCAGGACATGCAGACCCTGATCCGCGTCATGCTGGCGTCCGCCCAGGAACGTGTGCGGCTGACCACGGCGTACTTCTCACCGGACCCCTACTTCATCGAGCTGCTGTGCGCGACGGCACGCCGCGGGGTGGAAGTGGAGATCCTGCTGCCGGGCCCTCACACGGACAAGCGCGTCTCCCAGCTCGTCGGCCAGCACCACTACGAAGAGCTGGCGGCCTGCGGCATCACGATCCACCAGTACCAGCCGACCATGATGCACGCCAAGATCATCACGGTCGACCGGGTCGCCGCCCTGATCGGCTCGACGAACTTCAACCGCCGCTCCCTCGACCATGACGAAGAGGTCATGCTCGCGGTCCTGGACGAACGGTTCACCGCAACGTTGGACCAGCACTTCGAAGAAGACCTGGCAAGGAGCGAACCGATCGACGGAACCCGCTGGAAGGGCCGCTCTGTCGCGCAACGTGCGAGAGAAGCAGCAGTCCGGCCCATCCGCCGGTTCCTGTAGGCCGCCACCTTCCTGAAGGGCACCGCCGACCTGCGTCTACGGGCCGAAAGTGGCCCTTCCGCGGTTTCTCGTGCTGCGCCGAGTGACGTACCGGTCGCCGTGGTGGAGTAGGTCGCAGGTGTACTGGAATTCCTCCATGAGGCGGGTGGCCTCGATGACGAGGGCGCCGTACGCCCGATGGCACGGGCGGGGCGATATCCCCTGACTGGGCCTACGCCGCGCGCGGCAGGTGCCGGGACTCGGCAGGCTGAGGGCATGCCCGAGCCCCGAGACCGCTTCGTCGTTCATCCGCCGTCCACGAAGGGCGGCCGCCGGGTGCGCGGTGATGCCGAGGACGCCTCTCCTGCCACACCGCACACGAAAGGCTTCAGCTCCGCTGCCGTCGCGCGCGGCTTCGTCGGGGCGGCCGAGCCCTCCGAGGCCCGTGTAGGGACAGCGCGCTGCGGAGCCGCTGGTGGGGCGCGTGTATCGGGGCGGGAAGGGCGTCCGGAGGCAGCGGACCAACTCCATGTCACGCATCACCGTACGAGAGCAGGCCGTGCCTGACAGCAGGCTCGGCCATTCCCCGCGACCTCGCGCGGCCACGGTGAAGTGACGACGGGTGCGGCACGGCAACTGCCACCTCCAGCGCACAGGAGACCGAAATGCACCGAACACCCCGCCGGCTCTGGTGGAGGGCCCTCAGCGCGCCGGAAGTCACAGGAGGGTCGCACGCGAACCCTGCGTTGAGCGGGAAGAGTCGTCGTCATGCGTGACGTCAGCTCCCCGCCGGCGGCCGATCTTGAATGGCGCTCTGACCTGGACGAGGACTCCGGCCTCAGGCCCGGGGCCGCCCGGAGGGAGACCGCTCAACGGTTCTCCGCAGTGGTCTCGGAGATCGCCTCCGGAGCGCTGGACTTCCCGTTGCCGGGCTCCGGGCGTACATCGCAACGGTTTGCCGCCCTTCGGTCCGTCGCCCAAAGAGACCTCTGCCTGGCCCGACTCGTCGAAGGGCATACCGACGCCATCGCCATCCTCGCGGAGCTCGCAGGCCCCGCACCCGGCCCTGCGGAGCGATGGGGGGTATGGGCAGCGGAACCGCCCGGCGAAAGTGTCACCGCGACCCGCACCGAAGCCGGCTGGCGTCTGGAGGGCGTCAAGCAGTACTGCTCCGGCGCCCACAGCTGCACCCATGCCCTGGTCACCGCCAACGCCGAAGACGGCCGCCGGCTGTTCGCGATCAGCACGGACGGCCCCGGCTGCCACCCCGTGCAAGGAAGCTGGCAAGCCATCGGTATGGCTGGAAGCGACACCCCCGACGTGCGCATCACGGACCTGCCCGCCACGCCCGTAGGAGGGGTGGAGGCATACGTACAACGCCCCGGCTTCCAGCACGGCGGTATCGGCGTGGCAGCCTGCTGGTACGGCGGAGCACTCGCGGTCACCGAGCCCCTGCGGACCGCGGCACGGCGCGGGCCGGACCCGCACACCGACGCCCACCTCGGCGCTGTCGACATACAGCTCCACGCGGCGGGCGCGCTTCTGGATCAGGCGGCAGCCGAGATCGACCAGGATCCGCTCGACAGCAGCGGAGCGGCCAGGCTGCGCAGTCTTCGTGTGCGCGCCTTCATCGAAGAGGTGTGCAGCGCGACGCTGTCCCACGTGGGCCGGGCCACGGGCGCTGGGCCCCTTTGCCACGACCTGCGCCATGCGCGCAACGTCGCCGACCTTGGTGTCTACCTTCGCCAGCATCACGCCGAGCACAACCTCGCAGAGCTCGGTGGGCTCGTCGCCCGCCCGGAGGGCGTCCGATGACGACAGGAGTCCCGGAGCCTGCCGCCGACCCGATCCAGGCCCGTGGAACCGACGAGAGCGAGTGGCGGGCCTGGGCCGGCTGGGACGCTCTGCCGGAGTACACGCTGCCCACCACGGGACGTGCCGTCGTGGTCGCGGCCCACCCGGATGACGAAGTGCTGGGGTTCGGCGGGTCCATCAGCCTGCTGGCAGCCGCGGGGGTGGACCTCACGGTCGTCAGTGTGACCGATGGAGAGCGCTCCCACCCCCACAGCCGGGTGGAGACCCCGGAGTCTCTCGCGCGCATACGCGCCAAGGAAACACGCGCCGCGCTGGACGAGTTGGGTGCGGGCGAAGCGCAGATCATCCGGGTCCACCTGCCGGATACCGAAGTCGCCGCATACGAAGACCACGTCGTCACCGCACTCGCCGATGTGATGGCGGGGGCGGCCCTCTGCGCCGCACCCTGGACGGGCGACATCCACGCCGACCACGAGGCCGCCGGCCGCGCTGCGCTCACCGCCTCGACCGCGGTCGGGGTTCCCTGCCTGCACTACCCCGTCTGGATGTGGCACTGGGCGCGTCCGGACGATGCCCGGGTGCCCTGGGCCGAGGCCGCCCGCATCGTCCTGCCACCCACCACTCTGGCCCGAAAGGCCTCCGCAATCAGCCGCTTCACCAGCCAGATCAGCCCGCTGGGCCCCGCACCGGGCGACGCCGCGATCCTGCCACCGGAAGAAATCGCACACCACCTGCGGGCCGCGGAGGTGGTCTTCCGTTGAGCACCCCCGCCTCCTATTTCGAGACGATGTACCAGCGCTCCCCCGACCCATGGCACCTGGCCGACCGCTGGTACGAGCGCCGCAAATACGACCTCACCCTCGCCGCCCTCCCCCAGCCGCGTTACCGCCGCGCTTTCGAACCGGCCTGCTCCGTAGGAGAACTGACCTCGCGGCTCGCCCAACGGTGCGACATGCTCCTCGCGTGCGACCGCGTCGCATCCGCCGCCGCCACAGCGGCGCACCGTACCGCCGGCCACTCCCACGTGAGGGTCGAGCAGCGCACCCTTCCTGAAGAGTGGCCGCAGGGAACCTTCGATCTCGTCGTCCTGTCCGAGCTGCTCTACTACTTCGACGCCGCCGCACTGGACGTTCTGATGCGCAGCGCGGTCAACGCCCTGGAACCCGGCGGCACCCTCGTCACCGTTCACTGGAACCACCCGGTGACCGAACACCTGGCCACCGGGACCGAACTCGCCGAGATCCTCGCGGAAGTCCCCGGTCTCATGCTGACAGCCGACCACCGCGAGAGTGACTTCGTCCTACAGACCTTTGGCCGCCTCGGCCCGGACGGGCGCCGGCCTGAATCGGCGGCGGAGAGAGAGGGGCTGGTATGAATCCGGAAGCGATAGCGGTGCTCATCCCCGCGCACAACGAAGAGGATCTCCTTCCGCGGGCGCTCGCCGCGGTGGAAGCGGCCGCGCGGCATCCGGCGCTGGCGGAACTGCACGTACTGACGGTCGTGGCGGCCGATGCCTGCGTCGACGATACGGCGAAGGTGGCCAGTGAGGCGGGGGCGAGGGTGCTCCACCTGGGGGCCCAGAACCCCGGTAAGGCCCGCGCCGCCGCCGCGCAGCACGCCTTGGCAGCGTTGGAAACGTCCACCACCGCAACCTGGATTGCCTCCACCGACGCCGACAGTGTCGTCCCGCCCAACTGGCTGGCCTTCCAACTCGACCAGGCACGCGCCGGCTGGGAGGCGGTGATCGGCACGGTTACCGTGACCCGGTGGCCGCCGATCCCCCAGCTCGCAGACCGTCATCACCAGCTCTACAACGCCTCGCGGCCCACGAGTGGTGTGCTGTGGCGCCACCCTCACGTCCACGGCGCCAACCTCGGAGTAGCAGCCACGGCCTACAGGGAAGTCGGTGGGTTCGCTCACCTTCCCGTAGGCGAGGACCATGCTCTTGTCAGCGCACTCGAACGGAATGGCCACCGGGTGCTGCGCACTCCGGAATGCCCGGTAGAGACCTCAAGCCGGTTGCGCCCCCGGGCCGTCGGCGGCTTCGGCGAGCACCTGGCCCAATTGGCAGCCGAGGAAGAAGTGACGCAGTGAACCCGAGAATTCTCCGGAGCAAGCTCAACACCTCCTCACCAACGGAGCTTCAAAGCCACCATGGCCCTTTCCAACGGCGCCGGTCCGTCGGCTGCGGTGCGTGCAGAGTCCGCCGGCCCGGCCCGGTGGCTTGACCGCCATAAGCCGATACCTCACGAGGTGTTCCGTAGAGCCGACAGCTGCACGACCTGGCCCTGACGACGGCCGAACTCACCTGGTGGGGCGGCGGGCCCGCGGCGCTCGTCAAGGCACCGTGCCGTGGGACCGTCGCGCGGGCCGGCACCACTGTGTACGGGCACCGTCATCGGCGTCGACCTGGTACCCGGACGTCTGGCCCGGGGCGCGCAGCCGTGCTCGTTCACGTCTTGACCTGAACGAGTACGGCAAGGATGGGGGCGAAGAAGCCCGCCCGGCCAACGGGGAAATCCCCTGCCGAAATCCGCCCCATGCGCCCAAGCGAGCGAGGGCGCGGCGTCTGTCAGGTACGGGGCCGCAGTTCACCTGCGCCGTTTCCATGCGTGGGCGATGCGGGGGAGCTCCTCGTGCAGGAGCCGGCCCGCCAGCGCACCACCGAAGACCACGACCCCCACTCCGACCAACCAGGACTGGATGACCAGGACGGTGCCGACGGCACCATAGGTGACTGCACTGGACGCGATCAACGGCGAGAAGACGAGGCGGGAGAAAATCCGCAGGCCGAGCAGCCCGAGCACGGTGGCCACGGCGCCGGGAAGCAGGGCCCGCCAGCGGATCCGCCCCCCGAGCAGCAGACGCTGGGACCACCAGAGGAACAGCACGGCGCTCAGCGACGCGACGAATCCGCCCGCGAGCGGTTCGCGCCGCAGTGTGGTGGTGGCGGAGACGAAGAGATATCCGGTCAGGACACCCAGCCACACCGCATGCCGCCACCTGGCCCACCAACGAGCAGGCGGCAGATCCCAGACCCTCTCGTAGCCGGTCTGCACCGCCGCCCCGAAGGCCAGGCCGAACACGGCGAGCGCAGCAATACCGAACGCAGTGGTGGTCCGAAGGGCCTGGCCGGGGCCGGTGAACAACTGCTCCACCCGTTCCCTGGCAGTGGTCGACACCCCGAGCCCCTCCCCCAGCCACTGCGCGAACCCCCGCCCGTGCTCGGGATCGCCCGAGGAGACAATGATCAACAAAGGCACCAGCGTGAGGAATCCGACCGCGGCGAAGCCCAGAGCACGCTGCCCCAGTTCGACATCAAGGCTCCGCCGCCATCCCCGCCCGACCGGCGAGCGGCTGACTACGTGGCGCAGCCTGCCGAGCAGGGAGGTACGGCTCGCAGCAGCGGAGGAGGGCTTGTTCGGCATGACTGTCGAGTACCACAGCCGGACCCGGCACCGCGGGAGGGCGCGAGGCGGAGGTTCCCGGATACTCTGGATGGGCAGGGACTACCGGAGTCCGGCCGGGTGCGGCTCTCCGCGCGACGGCTCGCACCGCCGGGGCGACGGCTCAGGAGGGCAGCGATGATCCATGCAGCCGATATCCGTGAGTGGCGCAACTACAGCGTCGTCGATCCAAAGGGCCACAAGATCGGCGTGCTCGAAGCGATCTACGTGGACACCACCACCGACGAGCCGGCCATGGCCACGGTCCGCACCGGGCTGCCCACCCGCCACCAGCTGGCCTTCGTGCCGCTCGATGAGGCGATCCTCGGGCCGGACTACGTCAAGGTCTCCTACGCCAAGGCGCTGGTGAAGAAGGCGCCCTCAGTCGGCATGGACGACATCCTGCCCGCCGAGGCTGAGGAAGCCATCTTCCAGCACTACGACATGACCTACCGGCCCGGCGCAGGCGGTGAGAGACAGCTCGCGCGCCGCTGACCGTCCGCGCTCAGCCCGAAGGAGGGGTGCGCGTCCCATGGCTCTCTTCCTGTTTCTCGTTCTGGCCGCCGTCGTGCTGGGTCTCGTCGGCGTGGTAGTGGAGGGGCTGGGCTACCTGCTGATCATCGGCATAGTGGTCCTTGTGGCCTCTCTGGCCCTCATCGTCGTGCGATGGTCGCGGCGCTCCGGACGCCGCCCCACCCGGTAACGCCGACGCTGGGCGGTGTCTGCTGCATGATCATTCTGTGGCGTCGCGAAGCCCCAGGTCACGGGCCGCAGCTTCTGACCCCCGCGCGCGGCCGGACTCCAGAAGCTGCGGCGGGTGGCGTGGGGGTGAAGCCCCTCTCGGTGGCGGTCGCAATCTGCTGAAGTCGGCGATGGCAACCGTCGCCCACCAGCCCAGCGCTACGATCCCGCCGTCAACGTTCCAACGAAAACGGACGACGCCCCGACCCCTCCAGACCTTCCTCCGCAACCGCCGCTGAAGCCCGGACGACAGATGCCGCCGGGAGGAAATGCCCACTGCCGACGCCGACCGCCCCCCGGTAAGTGGGGTGGCACCCCGCAGGCCCGGCGCGTGCCGGCCTGCGCGTCCTGGCCGCCGACGAGCCGGTGCACGCATTCGGCACGATGAGGCGGGCCGATTATGCCCGATCCACATCGGCGAGGAGCGGAGAATGCCCGGACCCGCCCCGCACTCGGGCCTGCGGCGCAGGGCCGGATACGCGTCGTTCGATCGCATCGCCGTGAGCGCCTGACGGTGCGGACCGTCCCGGCGTGACGTTCGGTCACATGTGCCCGGTGTCTGGTCCTTGCTTCGATGCCTCGACTTGATCAGCACGATGCAAGTGGATTGCGAACTGCCAATGAATGGCTGGGAGTTGGCGGTTTCAGTGGGAGGCTCAGAAAGTCCTCAAATCGAATGGGAGGGCCTTGCTCTGCCGCATTGAATGCGTGACTGTATGGAGCAACTTTCGTGCAGAACGCTACCTGAGCCATGGGGGAGATCAGGGTGGGCAAAGACGCCGAATACGTCAACCCGTCGACTGCGGACCTGGACGGGGGCGGCCCCCCTGGCGCCGTCCCTCCCCCTGCCGGGCCGCTGGGTGAAGGGAGTTCGACACCACCGGGGCCGGGCAGAGCCGCGGCTGGCTCCGAGACGCAACGGCGGGGCGGACTGCTCCGCTCACTGCGGTTGAAGCGGCCGCGTCCGGCAACCGGTCTGGTCGCGTCGCCGTGGCAACCTGCTCCGCAGCCTGTTCCTTCGCAAACGGCGAGTGGGCGCGGCATCGCGCGGCTGCCGCGCCACTGGCAGCTGCTCGTGGCCGCGGTGGTGCCCTGCCTCGTCCTGGCCGGCATCGGGTGGTGGCTCTGGCCGCAGCAGCCGGCAAGCGGACCGCCGCACATCGCCGCGGGGACGGTCGAAGCGGACCTTCTCAGTCCTGACAGTGTCAGCCGGGTGGCCGGGACGACGGTGGTCGCCGGCGCCCAGTCGAACCGGCCTCACGCCCCGTTGACCGTGTCGCCGTCGGCCTGCGCCGTCGCGGCGGGTCCGACGACCCAGTCGGTCTACGGGCAGGCATGGACCGCGTTCGTGTCGGCGGCCTACAAGGACGCGGGGGCCACGGGTGCGTACACCGTGAACCAGGTGATCGGCGTGTTCCCGGACAGCAAGAGGGCCGAGGCGGCCTTCTCGACCCTCACCGAAGGTCTGAACGCGTGCTCGTCCTCCACGCGCACCGATCAGGCCGGCCGCACCGCGAAGTGGACGTACCGGGCACAGCCCGCCGGCCAGGCCGCCCTGACGTGGACGGCGGCGCAGGGCGGCAGCGCGAACTGGGCCTGCTCCCACCAGGCACGGGTGAGCGGCACGAGCCTCGTCCAGGTCGCGGTCTGCCAGGCCGGTGACGGCCTGCCGGCCGCCTCGAAGCTCGCCGGCAAGCTCGCCAGGAAGGTGAGCCGATGACCTCGAACCCGCTCCAGGCGGCCGCTTCCCGCCGGCGCATGGTGCGGCGCGTCATCCTCTTGGTGCTGGTCGCGCTCTTGGTGCCGATAGCCGGCACGGGAGCACCGGCAAGCGCGGCCACCAGCACTGCGGGGGCGCCGGCGCAGCCGGGCACCGTCTCGCCCCTGGCGCCGCCCGGAGACCTCACGGCCGTCTCCGCCGCCCTCGCGCGGAAGGTCGACGATTTCAACCGCCAGGAAGCGGAGATAGCGCGGCAGGCGAAGGAGCTGGTGGCCGAGGCGGAGCGGATCACCAAGGACGCCGCCGCCCTGCGCACCGCCACCACGGCATTGAACTCCAAGACCACTGCCGTGAACCAGAAGACCAGCAACCTCAACTCGCGCGTGGCCGCCCTGAATGCGAAGACCAGCGCCCACAACAGCAAGCCGCACACCTTCCGGATGCCCCAGCAGGCCGCCGCAGCCAGCGCATACGATGCCGAGGCCAGCGCTCTGAGGGCCGAGCAGTCCCAGCTCCAGGGCGCGAAGAGCAGCCTGCAGAGCGAGCAGAATCAGCTCCGGGAACAGGAGGGCAATCTCCGCTCGAAGAAGTCCCAGCTCTCCGCCGCCTCCTCGACACACGACACGAAGGCCGATGCGCTCCGGAGCAAGGAACAGCAACTACAGTCCCTGGGACAGCAGTTGCTCCAGCAGATGGCTCAGGCCATTCAGCGCCTCGCCGACAATCCGCCGGACCCTGCGGCGACGATGGACCAGGGCGGTGACGCTGCCGCCCCGCCGGAGTACCTCGACCAGACGCAGAGCCAGGAAGCCGGCCTGGCTGACAGCCCCTCCAGGCAACCGCAGGTCGCAGCCCTGAAGGCCTATGAGAAGCAGACGGGCACCACTGTCGACATGATCCCGGGCACGGCATATCTGTCCCCCGCCGCTGTCAGGGGGCTGCCCGCCTCACAGGCGGCGCAGCTCGGCAGCCCGGTCGGCACCTACGACGGCCTGGCCCGCAAACCCAATGGACACTACAAGGCCCTAAGGGTCAAGACGCCCGGGACTTCCGTCTCTCCGCGGCAGACGGCCTTCGACAAGGCCATCGCGCGCAGTGGCCAGGCCCAGGCCGACGTCGGCCGCACCCACACCCGGATCGTCATCGACGAGGTGACGTCCGTCGAGGCGGTCTCGACACCGTCGGGGCCAGACACAGGCACACCGTCGTCCTCCCCGAGGCAGGGCTGCGGGGCGGGCTATGTCGCATACCAGGACACGGACGGCGCCCACGGCAACCGCGCCCAGGGCGTGGCCGCGTGCCTGACCAAGGAGTACCTGAACTCCCACAGGGGTACGCCGACCGGCAGCGTTCTGCCCGCCGGATACCGGTGGGCGCAGGACTTCGCCAAGGGTAAGGGCCTGCGTGCGAAGACCAACATCAACAACTGTCATCTGCTCGGCAACAAGCTGAGCGGATCGGGAACGGACCGCAGGAACCTGGCCACGTGCTCCCGCGGCGCCAACGCCAAGCAGCGGGGCTCCGGCCAAGGCGACGACCACATGTATAGCGTCGAGAAGCAGGTGTACGACGCGGTCATGTCGGGCCAGGACGTCCGGTACGCCGTGACAGCCGTCTACGACGGACCGAGGACCGTGCCCAGCGGATTCATCCTGTCGGTGTACGGCTCCTATCCTGATGGCAGGGCGGGTCTCGTCCTCTCACTACCCCGCATCCCGAACACCCTCATCACCGGGGAGAACATCGGGACGCAGACCAAGGACGACGCGCCCACCCCGACCGGGTCAACGCCCTGACCACAGAAGGGAAAGAGCGATGAGTACGGCAGCTGATGTGGACTCCCTGCTGCGGCTGATGCCGCCGTCTGAGGACGGCGGCACGGCAGTCGACTGGACCCGGATGGCGGAGAGCTGGGGACGGCCGTTCCCGCTCGACTATCAGCGGTTCATGGAGGTGTACGGCGCCGGCGAACTGGGGGACTTCCTGGTGATCCTGGAGCCGGAGCCGAAGACCGCCTCCCCCACCCAGCTGGAGGGCATGGTGGTGGAGACAGGGAACGCCCAGGACATGTGGCCGGGGGTCTACAAGGCCCCCGACCTGGAGGGGACGTCCCCTCAGCTGATCACCTGGGGCGTGGCCGCCAGTGCCGACGTCCTGTGCTGGGATGCCACCGGCGACAACCCTGCCGAGTGGCCCGTCCTGGTCTTCAACCGGGGTGAGATCCAGTTCGACCGCTACGACTGCGGCATGGCGGCGTTCCTCACCGGGCTGCTGCGGGCGGACTTCCCCACATGCCCCCTGAGCGACGTCACGTTGTGGGGGCTCGGTGCGACGTCCTTCGCAAAGGACTAGGCATATTGCCCACAGAGGTGGGTGCTGGAGAGTGCGCTCGTCCGCATCGAGCCTGGGTGCCGTGCACGGCATGGACGTCGGCTGCCGGCCGGGGCGCCGGCGTCAGTCAGCGGTCCGGGCGAAGCTGACGGGCAACCGGTGCTCCCGCCTGGAGCAGCTCGATTTCCAGCCGTCTGGCCAGCGAGTCAACGACGGCGCCCGCTCCCGCGGTCACGGGCAGCGTGGCCGACCGAGGCCACGGTGCGGCAGGGACACCACCAGCACGACACTACTGAATTGGCGCATTTGTACTCCCTGAGGAGAATGGTGGCACTTTCTCCAAGGATCATTCGCCGCGTCGAACAGGACTTCCCACCGGGTGAGACCACGGTCGTTTCGCAGCTTCTTGAAGAACTCGTCGAATCTGTTGTTGAGGGATGGTCAGTCGACGAGGAGCGGATCGCTGCTGCTGTTGTGCTCCAGAGTCAAGGTGACGCCGATCGATTCGCGGAAGCTGCGGAGGTCGCGCAACAGGACTGGCGGGATCTATTGGTGTGGAGTGGGCTGGCCCACGAAGGCTGGAAAGACCGCATTAATGAAGAGTTCGGTAACTCTGACGTCTGCCCTCTCATGGCGGCACACACGGGGCTGGTAGCGGGTCGGGCAGCGAGCAGCGGGCAGCGGGCAGCGGGCGCACCAGAGTGGTCTGTGCGGGCATCTGATGGTCAGTCGGGGTCGTCCGGCCCCTCTCGGTAGGAATGCGCTGTGCACCGACGCCGCGCCCCGTGGCGCGGTCGAGTGCCACCATCCGGGCGCGGGCCGCTCGGCCCCGTATTCGCGAATCGTCCAAGACCCACGTCAGGACGGGGTTGAGCAAGGCTGGCGCCCTGCTCACCGCCGCAGCCGCTCACCACGAGGCCGGGAGCTCCTGCGCGCCGCGGTCGTAGCGGCTGCGGCTGCGGCTGCGGCTGGAGGGCTGTTCACGGTTCTCGCGCTGTACGGCATGGGGCTGGGCGACCGAAACTGGTGATGCCTCCGGTGAAGCTGCATCCTGCGGGGCTCGCGGGTCGCAGCACCTTCGGTCGTCGCAGTCTCGGCGACGAGACCGTCCGGCCGTCCTTGTCCCGCCCAGGCCCGGTCGGCGCCGAGACGTTGCGCGTGTTGCACGAGCGTCATCATGCATAGCCTGTTCCGACGCGCCTGGACCACCCGCACTGGGAAGACCACCCCGCGCGCGACCCACTGTCCGGGCGAGCCCCTAGTATCACTTGGCGTCCTCCGACGGACGCTGACGCCCGCTGGGGCGTGCCCGCCGCCCAACGGACGGCACGACGACTCCACTGCATGGCAATGGAGTCGAGCACCGAGGAGAGGAACGTTCATGCGCGCCCGGACCATCGCCACGGCCACCGCAACAGCATTGGCAGTGGTGGCAGCTCGTGACCTTGTCCAGAAGAAGCACGCATTGCTCCGGAACTTCCCTGTGCTCGGGCACGCCCGGTATCTGTTGGAGACGATCGGGCCCGAGCTGCGGCAGTACATAGTGACGTCCAACGACGAGGAGCGTCCGTTCAGCCGTGACCAGCGCACCTGGATCTACGCGTCGGCGAAGGGCGAGAACAACTACTTCGGATTCGGCACCGACAACGACGTGGAACACACGCAGGGGCACGCATACCTGAAGCAGCGCACATTCGCCGGCACGCTGCCCGACATGCACGACCCGCAGGCCCCCCTGCCGTCAGCCAAGGTGCTGGGCGGACCGCGCGGGCGCGCCAAGGCGTTCCGGCCGGCGAGCGTGGTGAACATCTCGGCGATGAGCTTCGGATCGCTCTCCGGCGCGGCGATCACGGCGCTCAACAAGGGGGCGGCGCTGGCGGGCACCCTGCACAACACGGGCGAGGGCGGTCTTTCGCCGTACCACCGCAACGGCGGCGACCTCGTCCTTCAAATCGGTACGTCCTACTTCGGCTGCCGCAACGACGACGGCAGCTTCAACATCGACAAGCTCAAGGATGTGGTCGCAGGCGCCCCGGTCAAGGCGATAGAGATCAAGCTGTCCCAGGGTGCCAAGCCCGGTCTGGGCGGAATGCTGCCGGGCGCGAAGGTGACCCCGGAAATCGCCGAGATCCGCGGCATCCCGCTCGGCGAGGACTGCGCTTCCCCCTCCCGGCACACCGCGTTCGACGACGTCGACTCGATGCTCGACTTCGTCGAACTGCTCGCCACCGAGACCGGCCTGCCGGTCGGCATCAAGAGCGCGGTGGGAGAGATGGAGTTCTGGCAGGAGTTGGCCACGCAGATGGCGCGTGGCGACCGCGGTGTCGACTTCGTGACCGTCGACGGCGGCGAGGGCGGCACGGGGGCTGCCCCGCTCACCTTCTCCGACTCGGTGTCGCTGCCCTTCCGGATGGGCTTCTCCCGGGTCTATGGCGCCTTCGCCGAGCGGGGGCTGACCGACGACCTGACGTTCATCGCCTCCGGCAAACTCGGCCTGCCCGAGAACGCCGCGGTCGCCTTCGCTCTGGGTGCCGACATGATCAACGTGGCCCGTGAGGCGATGCTGTCGATCGGCTGCATTCAGGCGCAGAAGTGCCACACCGACAAGTGCCCCACCGGAATCGCCACCCAGAGTCCGTGGCTGGCCCGCGGCCTCGACCCGACCTCGAAGGCCACCCGTGCCGCTGTCTACCTGCGCACCCTCCGCAAGGAGCTGATCAAGGTCTCGGCGGCCGTCGGTGTCGCCCACCCGGCGCTCATCACGGCCACGGACATCGAGATCATGAACGGCGACTACGAGGCCCGCACCCTGGCCGGCGTCTACGGCTACAAGGACGGCTGGGGCGAACTCGGCCCGCACCTCGCCGAGGAGATCACCGCACTGCTCACCACCGAGCAGCCCTCCGACCAGAAGCCGCCCGCCTGACGCACCATCACCGCAGGCGCCGCGCTCGCTGCTCCCCTGCCCGGAGCGCGCGCATGGCGCCGGCTGATGGCACCCTTGTCTTCCCTGCTCCACGAACAGCCCTGCCTAGGTGATCACAACATGAGCGAAAAAGTCAGATTCCCGAGCGTCGTCGGCCCCGAACTGGCCGGAGCGATCGACCTGCCCGACGGCGAGATCCGCGGCTGGGGGATCTTCGTGCACGGATTCACACTCGGCAAGGGCTCACCGGCCGCGTCGCGTGTCAGCAAGCAGCTGGCACGCGAGGGGATCGGAATGCTGCGCTTCGACAACCTCGGGATCGGGGACTCCGACGGCGACTGGGGGGACGGCTCCTTCACCGTCAAGGTGCAGGACACGATCCGTGCCGCAGCCATGATGGCGGAGCGAGGGACTCCGGCAGACCTGCTGGTAGGGCACTCATGGGGAGGCGCCGCCGTCCTCGCGGCGGCGGCTGAGGCAACCGGCGTCCGCGCGGTCGTCACGATCGGAGCGCCGGTCGATCCCAGCCACGTCGAGCGACAGTACGACACGGTCGTGGATCGCGTGCTCAGTGACGGGTCGCACGAGTGGTTCGTCGGCGGGCGGACCCTGATCCTCAAGCGCGCCTTCGTCGAAGACGTCCGCCGTGCTCACCTGCGGGATCGAATCGGCGAGTTGGACCTGCCGCTGCTCGTCCTGCATTCGCCGACCGACAACACCGTCGACATCGACAACGCCGGAGAGATCTTCCGCGAGGCACGACACCCGCGAAGCTTCGTCTCGCTCGAAGGAGCAGACCATTTCCTGACCGCCCGAGGCCAAGCACAGCGAGCCGCCCGCATCATCAGCGCCTGGGCCGACCAGTACATCCACGGGTCTCGGTCCGCGGGAGAGACATCTCAGGTGGATTAGGTTCTCGGAAGTATCTATATCGCCGATCAGTGTCTGTCCGGGCCGGGTGGCGGCAGGCCATTTCGGCGGCCAAACAAGTCCAGCAGGGTCTCGCGCCCGTCGGTGTTGGCTCCGGTCAGGGAGGCGTCGGGCAGGCTCTGGAAAGTGCACCCCAGGTGCAGCCGCAGGCCCCAGAACAAGCGGCTGTGGCTGGCGAAGTACCCGTACTCAGATCATCCGGCCAGGTCGCAGCGTTTGACGGTCTCGCGGGCGCGGCCGCATTCCACTGGTGTGGAGTCCACGATCCATACGTCGTCGCTCCACGCGGAGGTGTCGGTGGCCAGCAGGCGGGTGACTCGGCGAAGCAGGTCGGCGCTCTTGCGCAGCCTTTTTTGTAGCCAGGCTGCCTCGGCAGGTACGGGAAGAGATGCCGCAGGTAGGAACGAGCGGGGCGAAGCGACCTGGCCTCGGAGGTGAAACCGCGCATGGCCTGCATCATCGCCAGGGTGACCGCCTTGGCGTCGGTGCGCTACGGCGCCGTCCCTGCGACCGACCGCCACGGTGTTCGCTGCGGTGGTCACACAACGATCTTGGACGCCCTCGCTCTCGTCTCCGTAGACACGTGTGACCGAGCGCCGCGCAGTTGGCCGTTTGGCTACCTTCTGGCAACTCCCTTGGTTGCGAGGAGAATCCCGCCGGTAGAGTCAGCTTGAGAATGGTGTTACCTGGGGGGACTGATGACAGCAGCAGATGCAGTGCCCATAGTCTTCGTTCACGGGACGCGCTTCAGCGCGGGACAGTGGAGCATGCAGCTTGCCGCACTCCGGGACGCATTCCCGGTAGTCGCCGTCGACCTCCCCGGCCACGGCGAGCGCAGTGCCCAGCCATGGAGCCTGCGCACTGCGACGGAGATCATCGCTTCCGCGGTGGACTCGCTCGACCGCGGGCCTGCTCTGGTCGTCGGGCACTCGCTCGGCGGATACGCCTCGCTGGAATTCGCGCGACGGTATCCGGAAAAACTGTGCGGGCTGACCCTCGCGGGAGCCAGCGCCTCCACCCGCGGCTTGCGGGCAGCGCCTTATCGGTGGGTCGCCGGGCTGGTCCCTCGTATGCCGACGGATCGCCTGGCCCGGTGGAACGACCGGTTGCTGCGGCGGCTCTACCCGCGGGAAGTGGTGGAGGCGACCATCCGCGCCGGCTACGCCTTCCACACCCTGCCGGCCGCCTGGGGCGAAGTACTCGGACGCTTTGACGCGGGTGCGATGCGTCATGTGAAGGCTCCGGTCCTCATCCTGAACGGAGAGAAGGACACCATCTTCCGCGCCAAAGAAGCGGACTTCGCCCGTGCGCATCCGCACGCTCGCATCGAATTGATCCCACGGGCACGGCACCTGGCGAACTTCGACGACCCAGATGCCTTCACTGATGCCGTCCGCCGCTTCGCCCGCCAGCTCCCTGCCCTCAGCTGAGCGCGCCACAGCCGGGATCACCCGGCGCCCCTGAACACCTCGACAGCGACCGTGCACTCAGCTGTGACGCTCAGTCACAAGGCACTCCTTGGACTTGATCATCTAGGAGCGAACCAGGCAGCACCCGGGGTTCCGTACCCTCGGCGGCCGACGGTGGGGCGGCACCTTTCGGGCCGTCAGGCCCATACGTCGAGGAGCGCTCCGCCAGCCTTGCGGCCTTGCCTCCGGCAAGCCCGCTGTCGCGGGTGGCCACAGCTACACGGACGGCAGGAGTGGCTTCTCCTCGGGCTGAGTCACCGTCAAGGTCCACCGGGTGTTCACTGGTAAAGCATCCCCCGTGGCGCCTCTCCCCCACCGTCTGCCGTATGGCGGGCGTTTGCGGGCGACTCTTCGGCAAGGCGGCGCGGTACGTCCGGCTTTTCGCGGGCCCTCAAGAGGGGGGGTGCGCTGGGTTGAATGCGGGCCAAGGCCCGCAGTGCGCCGGCGCAGATATGCGACCGTCAGGTATGCAGCCGTCAGTTGGGCAGGTCGGCCGTGGTCTCGGAGACTGCGTCGCGCCAGCACGCGTACCACCAACGTGCCGGGACAACACACCTAGAGCGCGCCCCTTCGACAGGTTGACCAGTTGATCGGACGTACCTGTCGGACTAGTGATCACCGATGCGCCGTGGGACCGGATCGAGCCCTTAATGCCGGCCGATCCGGTCCCACGACGACGGTGGGCCGATCACCGCCACAACCTTGAGGCCATCGCCCGGAAGTATCCCACCAACTCGCCCCGACGCAATTCGCCAGGCGAAGTTGGCCCGTTCCGGCCGCTCGCATTAGTCGTCGTTTTCGACCTTTGTAGTTCCGGTGGTTCCAGCGAACACTGTGTTCCCCTTATAGGTGAACGTGGCTGTCTCTCCGCCGGTGTTGCCATTGGTGTTGATTTCGCAGACGAACCTGCCCAGGAGATCTGTCGTGGGCTGGCACTCGTAACCACCAGGAACCACGACCTTGACCGGCTGGCCAGGTACCGGGACGAGGTTCGTCACGTCTTCCGTGAGACGACCACTGATGGCCAGTTGGCCATTCAAGATGTCAGAGGCGTCGAGCTCCGTGAACTTTGTCGGGATGATGGACGCGGCCTGCTTGGCCCCGTGTGTTGCGGGGGTCGTAGTGGCCCAGGCTGCCCCCGAAGTGATGCCCGTGGTCAAGAGAGACGTCACGGCGAGAGCCATCATTGTCTTGGTCAGTTTCAGGAGATCCCCCATCTCGATTTATTTACTCAATGGAGTGTGCCCATCACGACAGCTCAGGAACGCGAATATGACAGTTCACCCGTCTGGCCGATGACCCTGAGAATCCCCGCCTCGCTGAATGCGCTCCAAGATGCACTACGCGCCCCCCGCGTATTCTCAATATTCCCAGCAGCACCACGCAACCCAGAATTACCTTGGTACCCCCTGCGAAAGAGCCAAGATCCCCGAGCAGCGAACACAGGACAGGCGCGCGACTTCCCATAGCGCCATCAGCACACAAAGGAAAGAACCTAACCTGCGGGACCGGGCATCAACGCTCTTGCCCCACTACTTCGCGCAGCTAGGGTCTGCCGTTTGGATCAGGCTGCGGGGGAACGACGGTGCCTGATCGCTCCGTGAGCGGGGTCCGGTGCGTGCAGTTGCAAGGCGGAGGAGGGCGGCAACGCGGAGTGTCGGCAACCGACGACATCGCCGCAGATGTGCGCGCCAGACCCCGTGTCTGCAGGCTGATCCAAACGACAGGCCCTAGCTCAGTGTGCGCTCGGCTTTCCAGCGACGGGGCAGGATGACGAAGCTCACTCCGCGGAGCCGGGACACCACTTTTCAAGATCATGTTGAGGAAGTCGTTGGACCCGTTGATGAGTTGGCCGGCGTCGGCGGGGCCTGCCCGGACCTGTGTGATCGGCTGTGGCAAGAGGCGCAGGCGCCACAGGAGTTCGGGGGCCAGGTCGCGGTCGGTGGTGTCGGCGGGCTTGACGGTGATCATCACGGGGAGTCGAGGGTGTGTCGACGGCAGGTGTCTCTTGCGCCCGTTGATGTGGTTCGCGCGTCGAACCCAGGTGTGTCTGGGAGGCTCTTCGCCGTTGAGGGTGCGGTCGGGGGTGTTGGCGGGGAGGCGTCGAGGTCTTCCGGGGTGGAAGTTCTTCCTACACCGCCCATCCGAAAGACCTCGACATCCCCCTCGATATCTTTGCCGCGCCCTGTCTGACCACGTTCCGCCGTCTCGATGAACTCGGCCTGGAAGCCGTCGGGCAACGCCTTGGGCTGGATCAGGCGGTGATCGAGGGTCGGGGCACCGCGCACCCAGTCGCGCTCACCGATGAGCGGCCAGCACCGCCGCGAGGCCCTCTTGCAGATCTTTGACGAAAAACTCGGGAACCTCCAGCGACGGGAAATGTCCCCCACTTTCGGGCAACCTCCATCGGACGATCCGTCGGTACCGCTCCTGTGCCCAGGGGCGCGGACACTTCTCGACGTCGCGGGGATACATAGTGAGCGCTGACGGGACGTCGACCCGAAGTTCGGGGTCCAGCGAGTCGTGGCTTTCGTAGTAGATGCGGGCCGCCGATGCGCCGGTCCGCGTCAGCCAATACAGGGTCACGTCGTCAAGAAGGCGGTCTCTGGAAATCGTCTCGAAGGGGCTGTCTCTGGTATCTGACCACTCTGCGAACTTGTCAAGGACCCAGGCAAGAAGCCCGACCGGTGAGTCGACGAGCGAGTAGCCGATGGTCTGCGGTCGGGTCGCCTGCTGCTTCGCGTACGCCGCGCGGTGGCGCCAGAAATCTCGGGTTTCCTCGGTCCACTTTCGCTCGACCGCCGTCAGCCCGTCCGTTGTCAGCCCGGGCGGTCCCTCCGCGAACGTGGTGTGAATGCCGAGAACGTGCGCCGGGAACCTGCCGCCGAGGACCGTGGTGATATTGCCTCCCCAGTCGCCGCCGTGGGCTGCGAACTTGCTGTAGCCGAGCCTTCCCATCAATTCCACCCATGCGGCCGCGATCTTTTCCGTTCCCCACCCGGTGGTGGCCGGCTTGTCGCTGTAACCAAAGCCCGGTAGCGACGGGACCACGACGTGGAACGCCGGTGCGTCTGCATCTTGCGGATTCGCCAGCTCGTCCACCACATCGACGAACCGAGCAATGCTGTCCGGCCAGCCGTGCGTCAGGATCAGAGGAGTGGCATCTGCGCGCGTGGATCGGCGGTGCAGGAAGTGGATTCCCAGGTCATCAATGGTCGTGCGGAACTGGCCGATCTGATGAAGGCGCTCTTCGAACGTCCGCCAGTTGTACCCCGTGCGCCAGTAGTTCACGACATCGACGAGGTCGGCGAGAGGAACGCCCTGCTCCCATCGGCGAGGGTCGGGCGCGGCGCGATAAACCGTCTCGGCCTCCGGTAGTCGCGCCGCGGCCAATCGTGCGCGCAGATCGTCGAGGTCAGCGTCAGTTGCGTGGGCTTCAAATGCTTGCACGTCGCTGCTTGGACGGGGCATGAGACCTCCTGGCCATTGCGGAACCGGCTAAGACGGTTCGGTTCTAGCATGTCGTCATGCCGGCGTGCAACCGGCTAAGGTGGTTCCATGCGTACTCGATTCCCTGACTTCCGCCTCGGTAGCGTGCTGGCGACCAGCTTCACGGGGACTCTGTCGGAGCGTCATGGCGACGCCGTGGAGCGCATTCCCACGCCGCAACGACTCATCGACTGGCTGGCGGTGAACGGCCTCACCGTGGACTCCTGCACCGCCGCCCAGCTCGAACTCGCGCAGGAACTGAGGGAGTCGATTCACGCCGCCGCGACAGCGGCCGCGATCCAGGAAGTCCTCCCTGCGTCTGCTGTCCACGTCATCAATGACTGCAGTGCTCAGGGTCGGGCCGCGGCTGTCCTGACGCCCGAGGGTAAACGGCGATGGCAGCTCAGCTCGGCTTCCTGTGTGGAAGATGCCCTCAGCGTGATCGCCGCCGACGCGATCAGCATCATCGCAGGCGAACGAGACGGAAAATTGGCCTTGTGCGCATCACCCACCTGCCAAGCTGCCTTCTTCGACACCAGCCAAAGCCGCACCCGCAAATGGTGCGACATGAACACGTGCGGAAATCGTCAGAAGAAGGCGCGCTTCCATGCCAATCAGCGCAAAAATCCCAGATCAGCGGAGTGATCGTTACCTCGGAATATCCAAGCGGGCCCCACGTCTGCGACACATCTGTCGCGTGGGGTGCACCCCGACGGCACCACTGAGAGCCATCGGTCGCCTTCGACCTACGTCCTCCATCAGTAAGTACATCTACGTTTACTGATGGGCGACATGCGTCGGCTCTTCGGAATCGGGGGTGTTGGCGGTAGGTGTGGAGGTCTTCCAGGATGGACGTTCTCCTACGCTGCCCATCCCAAAGACCTCGACATGCGCCACATCATCCTCGCCGATCCCTGTCGCGGACTTGTGCGACGGTTGTGCGACGGTTGCATGGCACCGGTTCGTGCGCGTCGCGCCACAGCGCTGGCGGGCCGAGATCGCCCGCCTCGCGGCAGCCACTGTGCGCAGCCGCGAGGTCGCCGAGGTCCTGCCCCTCTCGGTCCGCACGGTCGGCAATCATCTGTAGAACATCTACGCCGAACTCAGGGGGACCAACTGACGCGAGCTCGCCCGGAAGCTCGGGAGGGGTAACAGCCCTCCGGTTCCTCCTGTCACCCCTGATCGGCACCCCAGGGGACGTTCGTTGTCGGGGCCCCCGTCCTTGCCTCGACCGGTGCGCACAGCCAGTCGACGACCTCGTCGTTCTGCCGGAAGAACGCGGCGTTCGTGTGCGGTCGCGACAGCGACCCCAGTGCGCCCGAGGCCGCATGGTCGCCGAGGGCGACGAGCCGGTCGTCCCGGGTTCCGTGGCGGTCGAGGACGTGGAACGTCTTCTGGCAGGTGGCGAGCTTCGCCCCGTGGGCGGGCGTGGCCGGTGTGGTCATCCGGACGAGTCCGTCTCCTGCCATCCGGCGCAGCAGCCCCGAGGCATCTGCGACGGCGTCGGAATCAGGCAGCCAGGCGTCCACGAGGCGTGCCGCCCGGAACTCCTCACCCGGCAGTGTGCGGGTGCGCAGGACGAAGGTCCCGGTGGTCGGGTCGGTCGCCACGGCCGGGTCTCCTCCGGCGAAGCGGACCAGGCCGCATCCGGCCAGCGCGGCGAGCTGTTCGATCCGCAGTGCGGGCGCGCCCGCGGCGGCGCGCCGCGCGAGTCCGGCCAGCGTCGCGACGAGCCGGCGCGCTTCCGTGTCCGCGGCGGACCCCTCCCGCAGCAGCACGCCGATGATGGTCTCGACCGCTCGCACCATGGCCTGTTGCGCTGCGCCGTCGGTGGTGCGCCGGGGGTCGTCGGCGCGTCGTGCCGCGGCGTGCAGGTGCTGCCGCATCCAGGTCGTGAGCCGGTCGGCGGAGGGCATGACCGGCAACACGGGCGGGGCGAGGCCGGGTTCGACGAACCGGTCGGCGGGGTCGGTGATGTGCCGGGCGAGGACGGACCAGGCGGGTCCCCCGACGGGGGTGGCCCGCAGTACGGCCGCGAATGCCTCCCACCCCATGTGTCCGGCCCGCGGATCCCTGGTGAAGAGTTCCTCGTAGTGGGCCCAGGCCATCTCCCGCACCACGGCCTGCCACAGTTCCCCCTGGGCGGCCCGCCGCCCGGCCTCGCCGCCGCTCGTCAAGCGCTCCGCAGCTCCTCGGATCTCTTCGTCGGTCAGCAGGACGGGCGCGGTCCGCGCCGGCGTGAGCGGTGGCACGGCGGGGCGGGCGCGGGGTGGCAGCCCACGGCGCGAGGCGACGACGAACGTCGGTTCGCGGCCGGAGGGTTCATAGGCCAGTGTTCCGGACGCGTCCCGGCGGAAGACGCCTCCTCGCCCCTCCGTCAACAGGATCAGCAGGTCCAGGAATGCCAGGCCGAGTCCTCGTACGAGGAGCGGGTCCCGGGCCGGTATTCCGGACAGGTCGAGGTCCGCGGTGTAGGAGGGCGGGACGTACCGGCCTCCGCTGTGGTCGGCGAAGGTCCGCAGCACCCGCTGCTCGGGCGAGGGGGCTCCGTCGAGATTGCCCAGGGCGAGGACCACACGGTCGGCCACCAGTCGGCGGCCGCCCTCCAGGTGGACGTCGAGCGCGCCGTCGGATCGTTCGCGAACGTGCCGTGCGCGCACGGCGTGTGTCAGGACCGTCCATCCGGAGGACAGTGCGTCCAGTGACGTCCGCAGGCACCAGGACAGATATGCGCCGCACAGGCGGCGGCTCGCGTAGCTGTGAGGCGTCAGGAGACCCGCCTCGGCGAGCAGCGCGGGATCGGTGCACCACCGGGGTGCGATGCGCGATGCCCAGGCGTACAGCGTCGGCCCCGCTGTCAGGGGGCCGGTGGTCCGGACGCTCTCGTCGGGGAGGACGGTGACGTCGCCGCAGCGCGAGTTCATCCACAGCAGCGAGGACTGGTCCTGCCGCCAGACCCGGCCGCCGTCGGGGTGCGGGTCCACCAGGTGCAGGATTCCCGGTCCCTTCGGGCGGCGTGCCGCCAGGCGTTCGATGATGCCGATGCCTCGCGGGCCCGCGCCGATGACGACGACACGCGGGGCGGCACTGCTCGGCGAGGTGTCCGCCCTCATGCGGTGACCGCACGGGTGAGGTCGAGTCCGGTGTGGTGCCCGGCGAAGGACAGCACGTCGCAGCTCATCCGGTGGCGTGCGCTGCGGGCCATCGAGGTGTGCCCGGAGTCGCCGTAGGAGCGCAGGAGGTACGGGCCGTGGCCGCTCGACGCGCTCTGCAGCCGGGCACAGAACTTCCGGGCGTGCAGCGGGTCGACGCGGGTGTCCCCGTGCAGGGTGATGAGCAGCGTCGGCGGGTACGGCCACCCGTGCTCGATGCGGTGGTACGGCGAGTAGGAGAGCAGATGCCGGAACTGGTCGGGATCGGCGGCGGATCCGAATTCGTGCCGCCAGGAGCGCCCCAGTCCGCTCTGCTCGTAGCGCACCATGTCGGTGAGCGGAGCGATGCAGACCACCGCGGCGTACCGGCCGGGATCGCGCACCATGGCGGCGGCCATCGTCAGACCGCCGTTGCTCATCCCGAGGAGTGCCAGCCGGTCGGGGGCGCTGAGCCTTCGCCGGTGGAGGTGGTCGGCCGCCCCCTCCAGGTCCTCGAAGGTGCTGTGTTTGCCCGCGCTCGCGGTGGGTCCCCGCAGATCGGGGACCGCGACGAGTCCGCCGGCCCGCACCCAGGCCAGGACCAGCGACTCGTACGACGAGGTCAGGGCGTGGCCGAAGCCGCCGTAGCCCAGCATGAGGGTGGGCAACGGCCCGGAGGGCCGGCCGCGTCGGGCGAGCAGGGTGAGCGGAACGCCGGTCCCGTCGGCGGAGGGCGCGAACTCCCGCCACTCCTCCAGGGGCTCCGGCCCGGCATCGGGGAACGTCACGGCCGGCGAGGTGTCCGGGTCGAGGGGGACGGCGATCGGGGGTGTCGTCCAGCTGGTCCAGCCCAGTCGTGCCCCGCCGTGCGGTGCGGGCTCCAGGGAGAGCACGGTGCCGGAGGAAGGGAGGGGCAGCGTGCGCGGCGGGACACTCCCGCCGAGTGGGTGGACGGAGAGCACAGGGCTCCCGGCCCTTGTGCGGGCGACCAGCAGCCGGGGCGGGCGGGGCTCCTGGGCGCCGTCCAGCAGGCACAGGTGTGTCAGCGGGGCACCGATTTCCTCCGGGACCACGGTCGTGCGGTGCTCGGGGCCCGGCCGGTTCGGGTCCACCACGACGACCTGCCCGTCCGGCGCCCCGTGCGTGGTGGCGAGGAAGACGACTCCGCTGCGTGCGACATGGGCCGTGGAGACGGCGTCGGCCGATTCCTGCAACGGCGTCCAGAGGGGACGGGCCGGATCCTCGCCCAGCTCGGCGAGCCACAGCTGGTTGCGGGTCTCGCTGCCGCGGCGGATCTCCACCGTCAGCCACCGCCCGTGCCACACGCGGGCCCGGAAGCGGTCCAGATCGTCGGTACCGCGCAACACCCGCCGGTCCCGGCCGTGTCGGTGCAGCCAGAGGTCCTGGCTGCCGCCGTCTTCGTCGGTGCTCGCGTAGAAGAAGCCGCTCCCGTCCGGCAGCCAGGCGACCGGGCTGCGACGCGTACGCGGGATCCGGCCGCGTACGTGCCCGGTCGTCGCGTCCAGGAGCAGCAGCGGGGTGCGGTCCTCCCGACCGCCCTCAAGGATCTGGCAGGCGACGGTACGGCCGTCCGGGGAGGGCTCCCAGGATGCCAGTGCGGACTGCCGCCACAGGACGACGGCATCGTCGTCGCGCACCGCCTCGGACACGCCCAGGACCGGGTGTTCCGCCTCGGCGTCGATCACTTCGCGGAAGACCCGGGTGCCGACGCGGCGTTCCGGTCTCCGCGCCCCGTGGGCCATGAGACGCGTCAGGGTCCGCGCCACGGCATCCCTGCCGGGAAGGGCGGTCAACACGGAGTGGGAGAACCGCTGTTGGCGATCCAGCCAGTCGCGGGTGGCGTGCGAGGTGCCGTCTTCCAACCATCGGAACGGGTCGTCCACGGTATGACCGTGGACGATCTCACGGAACGGTACGCACGGGCCGACGGGGTACGCGTCGCCGTCGGGGCCGCCCCGGCGCTCCGTCCGGTCGGTGCCGTGCAGGGGTGCGCGTCGGTGGGAGTCGTCCGGGTGGCCGGGCGCGTCCGGGCCGCGCTCCGGGCGCGCCGGACCGGGCCGAGGCGTGGGGGTCATGACACCGCCTTCTCCGTGAGTGTGGTGGGGGCAGTTTCCGGGGCCTTGCCGAGGGGGGTCCGTACGACCCTGATCAGCCAGGGGAGGGTGAGCAGCGGAAGGGCCGCGGCACACCAGAGGGTCGTCCGGGTGCCGATGACGGAGGCCAGCAGTCCGGCGCCGACTGCGCCCGCCACTTGGCACGCGGTCGAGGCGCTGCGCAGGAGGGCAACGGTGCGGCCCAGGCTGCCGGGAGCGCTGTCGGCCAGGACCACGGTGGAGAGGCAGATGTTGGCGATGGCCCCGGAGAACTTCGCCGTGGCGAGGCCGCATCCGGCCGTGGCGAGGGCCAGCGGAAGCGGCCCGCCGGCGGTGGCGAGCACGGCGGACGCCAGCATCTGTGCGGCGTTCGCCAGGAGGAACCACCGCGGGGTGCCGCCCCGGCGGGTCAGGCGTGGCCCGGCCCATGAGCCGAGCATGCCCGCCAGGCCGGTCGCCACGAAGGCGAGGCCGAACAGGGAGGCCGGGACGTGCAGATCGCGCAGCAGGAAGGGGGCCAGCAGCGCGGCGCCGGCGGCGGTCGCGGCCGACTGCAGCAGGAGCAGGCCGAAGACCGCCTTCAGGAACGAACCCCGTCGGAGCAGGCCGCGGAGCCGCACTCTGCTGCGAGAGGGCGGGCCTTCCGCTGTCGGGCGGTCTTCGACGACAGGGGCGTCGGGCCGGCGGATGCTCAGCAGCAGCACGGCGCTGAGCGCGTAGGTGAGGCAGTCGATGCCGTATGCGGCGGCGGCGCCCAGTGCGGCGACGGTGAGGCCCGCCAGCGCATTACCCGCGAGCCCGGCTCCGTACTCCCCGCCCTGCAGCGTGGCCCGTGCCCGGGGAACGTCCCCGGCCGGCACGAGGCTCTGGAGGTGCAGGAAGTACAAGGTCTCCGCGGATGCGGCGATGCAGCCCAGCAGCAGGGTGAGCCCGGTCAGCCAGAGGACCGAGAGGTGGCCTGTTGCGGCGGCAACTGCGGTGGCTGCCAGCAGACTTCCCGCGGCGACGTCGCAGCGGACGAGCTGCCGGCGAGGTCGCCGGGCCCGGTCCGCGGCTCTGCCCACCCAGGGGCCGAGGAGCGCCGCGGGAAGATATCCCGCCGCGGTGAGCAGCCCGGTCTGCGTGGTCGAGGCGTTGAGGTACTCCACCGCGATCGTGGTGGTGGCGACGAAGGTGAGGACCGTCCCGAACTGCGAGGCCACCTCGGCCCACCAGTATCTGCGGAAGTCCGTGCTGCTCATCGGGGCGGTCTCCGTCCTTGGTTCTGCGTGGCCGTGGGCCGGGCGGGCTGGGGTGCCCGGCCCACGGCCGGGTGTCAGCAGGCGACGGAGAGCGTGCTCTTCTCCGGCGGCATCGGAGCGTCGTCGGTCTCGGTGGCCAGCTGCTGCAGCTCAATGACGTTGATCATGATCGTTATCCCTTTTTCTTGAACGAACGACGGTCGGATGGACCGCCTCTCCCGGAGAGGTCACCCCGGGAAGTCTGAGGGGAGGGAACACGCCGGCACCGGGTCCCGCTCGACGTGTGCGTCGAGGGTGAACAGCGGGTCGGCGGTGCCTCGTAGAAGGTGGTCGAGGAAGAGCAGCACGCCCGCGGAGCCGCTGCCGAGGTCGCAGCTCAGCCGTATCCCCGGGTCCCCGTGCAGGTACATGCCGTCTTCGGTGGGGACGAGGTGCACGAACAGGCGCGTCGCCACGTCCTCGGCCATCGCGCGGGCCGACTCGTCGCCGGTGCGACGGGCGGTGTCGGACCAGTAGGCCCCCAGTCCGGCAAGTCCCTGGAACAGACCGCCGGCACGGGTGAACAGACAGCTCGCGGCCGTTCGGATCCCGGCTGCGGCACGGGACAGGTCCTCGTCGTCCCCGAGCGAAAGGTAGCGTTCGGCCACCATGCCGATCCCGGCGCTCCCGCTCCAGAGATACGGCATGAGCCTGCGGTCCTTCGCCGATACCGGGAACAGCAGACCGCCATGGTCGTACGTTCCCCGCGCGAGGTCGCGGTCCAGCAGACCTCTCCCCCGCGCACGAGCCGGTTCGTCACCGGTGAGCCGGTGCAGGTAGAAGAGGGCCATGGCGACGCCCGCCGGTCCGGTGGCCAGCCCTGTGGTCGCCAGGTCGCCGGGGTTCCCGCCGCGCGTGGGTGCGAGCAACTCGTCGGCCCGTTCCAGGTATCCGCTATCGTCCGTCGCCGCGTGCAGCCGCAGACACGCCATCGCCACGCCGGCACGCCCATGGGCGAAGTCGGAGCAGTCGCGCAGCACCGGGTGGTCCACGGCGCTCCCGAGCAGCGCCGCCGCCTCGTCGAGACGGCCGGCTTCGGCGAGTACCCAACTCAGCCCCGCCGAACCGCTGAAGAGCCCCGGGGGCAGGACGGTCCGGGAGGCGAGGGCGTCCCGGGTGAAACGGGCGAGGATCGCGTCCGGCACCTCCGTCCCGGACCGCTGCAGCGCGTGCAGCACGCCTGCCGAACCGTGCCGGACCCCCAGCGTGTTGGTCGCGAAGCCATCGGGAACGGTGGGGAAGAGCGTGACTCCGTTCCCGGTATCCGCCGCGCTCAGGATGCCCCGCACCAGATCGTCCCTGAGGACGCTCAACTGCCTCGCCGGAGCGGCCGCCAGCCGCTCCGGCGACACGAACGGCGTGGGTGCGGACAGCCGCAGGGGTGCCCGGCGCCGCAGGACCAGGTCCCACAGCGCGTGCGGAGGCGGGTTCACCCGCTCCAGCAGAGCCCGCAGATGACCGAGCACGGCGGGGTTGCGGTCCGCGGTCGCCTGGACCGGGGCCAGCAGGTACAGCGCCACAGAGGACAGGGCGTGCTGATCCTGGGCGAAAGGGTCGGTTCTGGCGAGATCCGGATCGAAGAATCCGACCGCGCCGATCAGCGCCGGCAACCGGTCGACAGGAGCGACGGTCTCGAAGTCCACCAGCCGTGGCACGCCGCCGTCCTGGACCAGGATGTTGTCCGGACCGAGGTCGATGAAGGCGTGACCCTCAGCGTGAAGGCGCCGCAGGTCTTCGCGCAGTGCGTCGATCAATTTCTCGCAGTCAGCGAAATACTGCGCGAACTCCGCTGCGGTGACGGTGCTGTTGACAACGGGATTGTTCCGAACCGTCCATCCGTTGAGGGTCTCCCCCTCGACGAACTCCGTCACCAGGAATTCGTGTCCGCCCTCGGTGAAGTAGTCGACGGGCTCCGGACACAGTCCCGGATGCAGGGCGTGCAGCGTCGTCAAGGTCCGGAATTCCGATTGCAGCCGTCGGCGCGCGTCACTTTCCATGCTGACAAGGCCGACGTGCGGCCGCGCCTCTTTCAGGAACACCCGCCGCCCGGTGGACTGCTGGATGCCCTGGTACGTTCCGCCGCTGTTGCTGAACCGCACGACGCGCTCGATCGTGCAGCCCCCCACCGACACCTCGCCGGCCCGGGGGGTCCAGGCCGCCATCGGCTCCTGGAAAGGGTCGGTGATGCCGGGTGGAAGTCCGAATCCGATGCCCCGTCCGTCCTCGACGGCGTGTCCGTTCGCATCGATGACCGTTCCCTCGAAGGAACCGTCCGGTCGCACGCGGCCCTGCGAAGTGAAAGCACCGTAGCGGTAGTACACACAGGCCGACCCCTCGAAGGCACGGTCGGTCAGGACGTACGGGCCCTCTTCGCCGGCCAGCGCCTCCTTGAGATCCCGCATCAGCCCCAGGGCGGTCCGCGGGTCACCTGGATACGCGGCGATGAATTTGCCCGCCTGCGACCGCCCGGCGTGCTTGTGGTGCATCACCACGAAGTCGAGCGGCGCGGCCAGGTGTTTGAACACCACGCCGTGCTCCGCGCAGAGCGGCGCCACCACGTCGAGCACCTGCTGCGCCCGCTCGGCACGGGCGCTGATGTGCACCTTCCACCCCTGCGCCTCGACGTGCGGGCCGCCGCCCGGATGCCATTGCCGCCACATTCCGGAGAGGGTGTTTCGCCACTCGCTCGGCAGGCCCTGCGGAAGATAAGGGACGTCGTCCCCGGACACCGTTCCGGCCGGGACGTAGAAAGGACCAGCGCCCAGAACATGAGCCAATTCATTCATGGTCGCCCCTTCGAGTGGAGTGGTCCGCCGGGGAGCCGCTCTCCGACTCACCGTTCTTGTGGGAATGACCATTCCATCGCCGAAGACGCACTCGGAGAGTAATCACGACTCCATCCGTATCGCTCAATCGAATGACAGCTCGCTCACTTGCTCAAACAAGAGGAGATACGGTCGCCAAGAGCAGTAAATACGGATGATTCGCCCTATAGCGCAATCGGCCCGTCGGAACCGCTGAGACCGTCTTGCGGGACTGGGTAAGAGGTGGCCCGGCGCGTGAGACAGCGCTCCGGGATGACCCGGCGGCCGCTGATCCCGTGCGGATCCGGGCTGGCGCGGTCGTGATTCGTGATGAGCAGATGCTGCTCATCGGCTTCGAGGAGGACGGAGTGCCGTTCTACGAGATCCCCGGAGGCGGAGTCGAGGACGGAGAGACGTTGCATGCAGCGGCAGTTCGCGAGCTTCGAGAGGAGACCGGCCTCACTGGAAACGTGGTCAGGGAGATTGCCCGCGTCTGGAAGGGCGATCGCCGTGAGCACTACTTCCTTCTGTGTGCCGAAGGGGAGACTGGTGCCCTGGAAGAGCTCGACAACCATGGCGGTACGCCAAAGTGGGTTCCGGTGGACCAGTTGTCCACCACCCCGGTCTGGCCCAAGCGACTGGCCTGGCGCATCGCTCATTGGCACGCGACAAACTGGCCGACCCAGTCGGCCGAACTTGCCGACAGCATCCACGACCTGCAAGCCGACTGCTCTTGGTGAGGACTGCGCGAAGCCTCTCGTCGAACACCTACGACGCAAGACACCAATCGTCCAGACACCTCACTCATTCTGAAACGATCCGTCAGAAACCCTACGCACGGCTTGCGCGAGTCACACGAGTGCGAGCCCTCCCATATGACTGTGCTCGGCCACAGCTATGGCTCGGCTCCCGGACATGCACCAGCGACGTCCGCCCTCAGGCTCGTCGGATCGCCCGGGACGACCGTCGGCAGCACCACACGCGGGTACGGCCTGCCGCCACCAGGGTGCTGCAGCCCGGCGAACCGGCCGTACAGCTCCATGGTTTTCGTCTCGCTGAGGTGTACAGGCGATGCGGCGACCCGGGTCGGGCCCATCAAACGTACCGGCCGGGAATCGAGCCCCAACCCCGCGCAGATCGCAGTATGAGGTGAGCGCGGCGGCCTGGGCCATCTCGATCCGCACAAGCCGGGAGCGGTGCCGGAACGTCCGATGGATGGCGTGGTTCGGTGAACTGAGGCCTCTGGAAGCGCACTTGAGCGGCCCCGCCCCCAGGTGATCAAGGCGGCAGGACCGTGGTGTCGGCGGAGTATCGGGGGCTGTCAGCCCGGTGTCGTGGCGTATCGGGGACTGTCGGTCCGATGTCGGTGGGGCCCGGCAGCCTTCGAGAGGTCCTGCCTGCGCCCTCCTCACCGAGTTCAAGGAGCACACATGACGATCGCTGTCCGACCGGGAAGCACCGTGATGTTCACCGGCGATTCGATCACCGACTGCCAACGGCAGGAGAGTGAAGACGGCCTCGGGTTCGGCTACCCGCTGCGCGTCGCCGGCGAGTGGGGGCACCGGCACCCGGACCGGCCCGTGACCTGGCTGAACACCGGGATTGGCGGCCACAAGGTGAGGGACCTGGAAACCCGCTGGCAGACGGACGTACTCGACAGGCGCCCGGACGTGGTGTCGATCCTCGTCGGGGTCAACGACATGGGCTGGCACACACTGGATCCGAAGGGGTACGTGATCCCTGTGGAGGAATTCGAAGCGGGTTATGACCGCCTGCTCGTACCCCTCGCCGAGGCGGGCACGCAACTGATCCTCATCGAGCCGTTCCTGCTGCCGATCCACGGTGTCGTCGAGGCCGGTGCCGGCACCGCGCTCATCGGAGAGGACGTGCGCAAGGAATGGCGCACCGACCTGGACCCGAAGATTCAGGTCGTGCGCAAACTCGCCCGCAAGTACGGCGCGCACCTACTCGCCGCCGACGGCATGTTCGCCGAGCTCGCCGCGACGACCGGGCCGGAGTACTGGGCCGCGGACGGCGTACACCCGACGCCCGCCGGTCACGCCGCACTCGCGGCGGCCTGGATGCGTCTGGTCGCGTGACCGGGCCTCGCGATCACCCGCAACACGCCGCGCGCTCTTCGGGCGTCTCTGCCAGGAGGTCGCGAACCTGGTCCGCATAACTGGCGGCGACCGTGTCGTAGGACGTCCGCGTGTCCGCCAACCGGCCTTCAGCGTTCGTTCCCCTGCTCACGTCGGCAGGCTACCCAACCCACAGGAGACGCCCCTAAGGACCATGGGGCTCGGGGCTCGGCTGTCACGGGCCAGTGGAGGCTGCCGTGACGGGATGTCAGGAGGCGAGGTGGCTGCGGTGCACCGCCTTCCGGGACAGTGCACTGCAGCCGGCAACAGCCGGTCACCTCGCATCGCCAACATAGCCACCGGACCGTACGGCGGCCACACGGCGCAGGCAAACGGGTGCAGCGGCACCCGGGTCGGGGCGAGGCGGCCACCCGCGGCATTCCTACCGGCCTCCGCCGACCTCCGCCGGCCTCCGCCGTCCCCCGTCGGCCCCTCCTGCCTGCGACTGAGCCCCGGCGATCCGGTGTGCGATCGGCTTTCCCCACAGGTGCCACAGGCCGAGGCCCAGTCGGCGCGCGAGTCCGAGCTGGGTGTCTGCGACGGTGGCCGGTCCGGTCCACCGGTCGGCCGCGTCCGGATCCCGCAACCGGAGGCTCGCCTGGACCCGTTTCGTTTTGCCCATTCGGAACCATTTCGCCCGATGAGGTATCTCACCACCTGCACGGCCCATGCCCGACAAAAGGAGCTGTTCCGGATGGTGCGTCAAGTTCGTGTGCTGCTACTGGCCGCCTTACTGCTGGCGACGGGCGCGGTGATGTCGTCCACACCGGCCTTTGCGGTCATCGGCGGGTCGAAGAGCGCCTACGGCCCGTGGGCCGTGCGCATGCTCGTCGACGGCAAACCGGCATGCACCGGGACGGCGGTCACCCCTGAGTGGATCATCAGCGCCTCGCACTGCTTCTTCGAGCAGGGGCAGCCGATCGCGGACAAGCGGGTCACGTTCCGGGTCGGCAGCCTGGACATGCGGAAGGGCACCACGGTCCATCCGGTGCCCGGCAGGCGCGTGGGAAGCGCGCAGGCCGACATGATGCTCGTCAAGGTCCCGCCGATGAAGGTCCGCACGGCGCGTTTGGCCACGGCCGGTGTCCAACCGGGCCAGACCGTACGGCAGTACGGGTGGGGCGCCACCTGCACCGGGGACGAAAACACCTGCCAGTCCCCCGTGCTCAAGCAGTCGGACCTGCGGGTCGTACGGCCTGACGACCCGCGTTGCGAGGGCTACACCGCACCGGGCGGTTCGGACTTCTGCATGGAAAGGGTGTCCGGGATTCCCGCCGGCGGCGACTCCGGAGGCCCGGTGATGAGCATCGCCCCCAACGGCGCCGAAACCCTTCTCGGCGTGTTCGACGGCTCCGACCGGCAGGAGATCGCCGAAGCCGGGGAGATCTCCCAGCAACTCGCCTGGATCCACTCGGTCACCCGGCGGTAGAAGGAAGGACGCGGGCGGGAGCGGACGCCGCCGATGCCGCGTTCGGCAGCCACACGACATTTCCAGGAGGAGGGGTACCGGGTGTCCCGGTACCCCTCCTTCCGCTCAGTCCGGTCCGTACGCAGCCGGACCTTGTCGGCACCCAGATGGCTCCGGTACGTCTCCGTCATGAAGGCGCTCACGACGACGAGGGCCACCACGGCGGCCGTCGCGAGGTAGACCCACACGGTGTAGATCGTGCCGAAGGTGCCGCGCAGGATCAGGAGGAGCAGGGGCGCCAGGATCCCTATCTGGCGGTAGGTCGGCAGGACGCCGATCAGGGCGGTCGCCGCGCCCATGAACACGATCGTCCCAACAGCAGGGTCTTCTTGCGGCCGGCCCGGTCGCCCCAACGGCTGACGAGCGTCCCGCCCAGCGGGCAGGGAGCGTATGGACCAGCGGATCCGCCATGGCTGACCGGACAGGTCCAACTGAGGCCGCAGGGGCGGGACTTCATCGGGAGCGGTGCGGGCGGAGCGCCGTACTCCCGCGATCGGCAAGTGAGCGGGGAGCCGGGCCGGCACCGGCGGGCGCATCCGTCCGCCGCGTCATACCGGGCGGCCGGCGCCAGGTCCTGTCGTCACACACCCGTCGTTTGCCCGAAGGGCAGGCCTTGCCGCGTCCGGTGTGTGTGAGCGCAAGCCGGAGGCCGTCCCGGTACTGGGCGGACAGGGGCGATCCGGCAACGCGGCGAGCACCCGTGCCAGGCGTCGCAAGGCAGGCGGGCGTTTGACGACAGGGCCTAGGCTGCCACCCGGCAACGGCCTCGACCCAGGAGCTCACATCGTGTTCGACCCCGCCCGGAAGTACCCGTATCCCGACGCCCTCCGACCGGACGAAGCCCCCGCGCCGCACGCGCTGCTCGCGCCGCTGACCGGGTTCCTGGGCACCTGGGCCGGCCAGGGCCGCGGCGAGTATCCGACGCTCGCCGAGGAGTTCACGTACGCGCAGGAGGTCACCTTCAGCCACGACGGGCGGCCGTTCCTCCACTACGAGTCGCGCGCCTGGCTGCTCGACGCGGAGGGCGCCCCGCTGCGGCCGTCGGCCCGGGAAAGCGGCTGGTGGCGAATGCAGCCCGAGGGGCGCGTGGAGGCCCTGATCACCCAGCCCACCGGCATCGCGGAGATCTCGGTCGGACACGCCGACGAGGGCACCGCCGATCTCGCCACTCACGAGGTGGCCTGCACTCCCACTGCCAAGGAGGTCACCGCCACCCGCCGCCGCTACACCCTGACCGACGAGGACACGCTCACCTTCGTCCACGACCTCGCGGCGGTCGGCCAACCACTGCAGCACCACCTTTCGGCGCGGCTTCGACGCGTCGGCGCCGTCTGAACGACGGGCGAGCCCTTGGCCGAGGGTCTCAGCGATGCTGTCACGGTCGCGAGACCCGCCGACGCGTCGATGAAGGCACCTCCCACCACCGCCTGAGTCACCACGCCGCGCCCGAACAGAACCCTGTGTCGGCCGGCGAGGTCAGGACGTGTCCTCGCCCGACGCGGCGGCCGAGGGCGCCGGGTCGTACCCGCCGCCTTGGAAACGTTCCAGATCGGACGCGCGTACCTGGATGACGAACACGGCGATCAGCGCCGCGACGACCGCGAAAGCGGCAGCGGCGAGGAAGGCGCTGGAGACCCCGGACGACAGGACCGCGTCACCCCAAGGAGGCGGCAGCTGGCCGGTTCGCCGGAACTGCAGTTGTTCGGCGGGCGACGCCTGCGCCAGGAACGCCGGAATCTGGCTGGTGGCCTCATCGCGGCTCGCCGTGCCGAAGGTCGTGACCAGGATGGACAACCCCAGCGAGCCTCCCACCTGTTGGGTGGCGTTCAGAATCCCGGAAGCCGCCCCCGACTCGTGCGCTGCCACTCCCGAGACGGCCATCAGCGTCAGGGACACGAACTGGAAGCCCATACCGAAGCCGAACACCAGCATCGGCCCGATCAGGCTCCCAAGATACGTACTGTGCACGTCGGTCTGGGTCAGCCACGACAGTCCGCCCGCCGCGAGCAGCGCGCCGGTCACCATGAACGGCTTGGGACCGTACTTCGGCAGCAGTTGGGAGGCGATGCCCGCCCCCACCGCGATCACGGCGCTGATCGGCAGGAAGGCCAGACCGGCCTGCAACGGGCTGAAGCGGAGCACGTTCTGGACGAACAGGGTCAGGAAGAAGAACATGCCGAAGAGTGCGGCGGCCAGGCTGAGCATCATCCCGTAGGTGCCCGCGCGGTTGCGGTCCCGGAACATCCGCAGTGGGGTGATGGGCTGCCGCGAACGGCTCTCGATGGCGAGGAACACAGCGAGCAGCGCGACCGCCGCACAGAAGGCTCCGATGGTCAGCGGATCGGTCCAGCCGTCCTCGGAGGCCCGGATGAAGCCGTAGACGAGCGCGACCATGCCTGCCGTGGAGGTGAGGGCGCCGAGGATGTCGAAATGACCGGCGTGGCGCTCGGACTCACGGATGAAGCGCGGCGTGGCGATGGCGATGGCGAGGCCGATCGGCACATTGACGAACAGCACCCACCGCCAGTCCAGCCACTCGACGAGCATGCCGCCGACGAGCAGGCCGATCGCGCCACCGCCGGCCGAGACAGCGGCAAAAACCCCGAAGGCCCGGTTGCGTTCCGGGCCTTCGCGGAAAGTGGTGGTGATGAGGGCGAGTGCGGTCGGTGAGGCGACGGCACCGCCGACGCCTTGCAGTGACCGTGCGGCGAGCAACTGCCAGGATTCCTGCGCCAGGCCGCCGAGCAGCGAGGCGACAACGAACAGCAGGATGCCCCCGATGAACACCTTGCGGCGGCCGAGGATGTCGCCCAGTCTGCCGCCGAGCAACAGCAGCCCACCGAAGGTGAGGGTGTACGCGTTGATCACCCAGGAGAGGCTCTCCGTCGAGAAACCGAGCGCCCCTTGGATATGCGGGAGTGCGATATTCACGATGGTGATGTCGAGGACCACCATCAGCTGGCACGAGCAAATGACGAGGAGAGCAATCCCCCTGCCTCCGCCCCGCCGTTGCCCGGAGCCAGCTGTCGGTTCGGGGGTCGGCGTATGACTCGTCATAGGAGCTGCCTTTCCGCTCCGGGGAACCGGACCGGTCATTTCACCCACGTTATGCCTGGGTGTTGGGCCTCACCAGTCGATCAATAGGGCGTCTCGGAAGGCATCGCGGCCGCGGTTACCCGCAGGGGTGGGGACACCTCCGAGGGCAGCCCGTACCGGGATACCGGTGGCAAGTCCGGCGCCCGGCCCGTCAGCGCGAGGCGTCCCGAGGAGTGCGGGGACTGCGACAGGTGCACGCACACGTACCAGGTACACGGACACGGGCGTGGCCGAGGGAGAGGTTGGCTCCGCGCCAACTGAATTCGTTCACGCGTTCGATATATGGCAGGGTGGGGGAATGGCGATGGAACGTGAAGTCTCTTCGGAATGCGGCCCCCGCGATCCTGCGCCGTGGCCACGCGAGCCGGGAATCCCCGATGACCTGCTGCGGGCGAAAGCGCTGGTGTATGACCCGTGTGGATTCACGTGCTCACAGCCGGCGCCCGAAGCGGAGAGCGCCGAGTACGGGGCATGCGCGTTCACGCTGGAAGGCCTCTCGGTCAGATTCCGGGTGGCGAGGACGACACCGACGAAGGTCGGCCAGTTCGTCACGGTCTGGAAGAGATCGGCAGGCGGGCCGATCCAGCCCTTCGATGCCGAGGACCCCGTTGATCTCTTCGTCGTCAGCACACGCGAGGGCGAGCGATTCGGGCAGTTCGTGTTCTCGCGAGACGTGCTCCGCGAACGGGACATCGTGTCAACGGACGGTTCCGGCGGGAAGCGGGCATTCCGCGTCTACCCGCCGTGGGTGACCACCACCAACCGCCAAGCCGGCAGCACACAGAACTGGCAGGTGAAGCACTTCCTCCAGCTACCGGAAGGCGAGCCCCTCGACGTTCCCCGCGCCCACGCGCTCTATCACTCCCGTGGGGACCAATAACGTTGCTCGACCGCAAACCGGAGCCTTGCGTGCGTGATCGCGTGGGCTGAGGTCATGGGCCGGGAAACCGGCACCGCCGACGCTTGGACGAGCCGGCCACTGCGCCCTCAGATCGCCATAACTCCGAACTCCATCAAGGAAGTTCAAGGGAGTTCGAGGAAGTTCAAGGGAGTTAGCGACGCGGGACAGGGCGATGGCCACCGCCGCTCACGTAGGCGTCAATGACCCTCCACCGGCCCGGCCGCGTGGACAACCCGGAGGCTCTGCGCGTCGTTCTCGACACCTCGGTGCCAGGGCGGAAGCATGATGTTCAGTCGTATGTAGATGTATGCGTCGGTGGATGTCTGGAGAGGGAGGATGCATTTCCGGCATCGCGCACAGCGAAGTGCGCCCAGAGCTTCTTCACCTCCACGACTGACCGACTGGAGGACTCCATGGATCAATGACCGCATCTATCCCTGGCGGCCGTTTGTCCACGTTCCGCAAGACAACGAGATCGATGCCCTGATCCGGGATCAGCTGGGCGACGCCATGTGCCGCTCCATCTCCCTTCCTGGCGCCAGGCCCTGAGCACTGACCCGTGGACGATCCAGCACCAGTCGCATCAGGCCGGACCGTGCGGCAGGTGGCATCACCCCATCGTCGCGTCGCTCCATGCGGGCGTGGCGGTCGACAGCACGGACTTCGGGGGATGCGGCCGTCCACCTGGCGCATTGTCGCCTTGCGCGTGCCCTCCCCCACCCCTCCCTCGTTGGTTAGGTTAGGCTAACCTTCCCAACGTGAAAGCCGATGAAGAGACCACCGCGGCCCGACGCCCCCGTGGTCATGAGCTGTCGGCCGCGGGTGTCACCGTGGCGTATGAGGGCGTCGATGTCGTGCACGACGCGTCGTTGACGCTGCGGCCGGGCGAAGTGACCGTTCTGGTGGGTCCCAACGGCAGCGGGAAATCGACGCTGCTCCGCACGCTGGCCCGTTTGCAGCGTCCCAGGACCGCCACGCTGACCCTCGACGCGGACACGGACGGCCTCGCCCTGACCCCCGGTGAGTTCTCGCGGCGCGTGGCCCTCCTGACGCAGGGGCGCCCCACGCCCAGCGGGCTGACCGTACGGGACGTCGTCGAGTTCGGCCGTTACCCGTACCGGGGCCGCTGGGGCAGGTCGGATCCGGACGGCCGAGCCGCGGTGGACCGCGCGCTCGCCATGACAGGGGTCGCGGAACTCGCCGACCGCGGCGCCGAGCACCTCTCCGGAGGGCAGCTGCAGCGCGTATGGCTCGCCGGCTGCCTCGCCCAGGAGACCGGCGTGCTGCTCCTCGACGAGCCGACGACCTACCTCGACCTGCGCTACCAGGTCGAGCTTCTCGACCTGGTCCGCGATCTGGCGGACGACCACCGCATCGCCGTGGGTGTCGTCCTGCACGACCTCGACCAGGCCGCGGCCGTCGCCAACCGGATCGTGCTGCTCGACGCGGGCCGGGTCCTCGCCGACGGCGCCCCCGGGGACGTACTGACGCCGCAGCGGCTGACCGAGACGTACGGCATCCGCATCGAGGTCGATACCGATCCCCTCACGGGCCGGCTGCGCACCCGCGCGATCGGCCGGCACCACACACGAAGCGAAAGGCTCAGTACCACCTCATGAGACGCCTCCTGCTCACCGTCGCGACCGCCACAGCGGCGGCGCTCACGCTGGCCGCCTGCGGGACGACCGAGCCTCCCGCCGACGACGCGAAGAAGTCCGGCGAACGCATCACCCTCTCCGGCGCGTCCGGTGCGAAGGTGCGCCTCGACGGGCCCGCCAAGAAGGTCGTCGGGACGGAGTGGGACGTCGTCGAGGACCTGGTCTCGCTGGGCGTCGACCCCGTCGGCGTCGCCGACGTCAAGGGCTACAAGACCTGGGACACCGCGGCCCCGCTGAAGAACAGCCCCAAGGACATCGGCACGCGCGGCGAGCCGAGCATGGACACCATCGCCTCCCTGTCGCCGGACCTCATCGTCGCCACCACCGACCTGTCCGCGGGCGCCCTCAAGCAACTGCGCAAGATCGCCCCGGTCCTGGACATACGGTCCGCCGACGCCTCCGACCAGCTGGGGCGGATGACGAACAACCTCGACCTCATCGCGAAGGCCACCGGCACCACGCAGCGGGCCGAGATACTCAAGGACCAGTTCGAGGCCAAGGCCGACGAAGGCAGGAAGGCCCTCAAGAAAGCCGGTCGCGCCGGCACCCGGTACGCCTTCGCCGACGGCTATGTCACCGCCAATCAGACCACGATCAGGCCCTACACCAGCGGCTCGCTCATCGGGGCGGTCAACGAGAAGCTCGGGCTGAAGAACGCCTGGACGGTCAAGGGCGACAAGGGCTACGGTCTCGGCTCCACCGATGTCGAGGGGCTGACCAAGCTCGGCGATGTGCAGTTCGCCTACATCGGCAGCGACGGGGACAAGGACAGCACTCCGTTCACCGGCGCCCTGGCCAAGGACTCCGTGTGGACGTCGCTGCCGTTCGTGAAGGCCGGCGATGTGCACCGGCTGTCCGACGGCATCTGGATGTTCGGCGGCCCCAAGTCGATGGAGGCGTACATCGACGCCGTCGTCAACGCACTGACGACGTAACGCCATGGCCGTCACCACCACCACTCCCCCCGCGCATACGCCGACGGCCACGCACCGGAGCGGCGCCTCCCGGACGGGCACGGCCGCAGTCCTGGCCGCACTGATCCTGCTGGTCGCGGCCCTCGCGATCGCCGACCTCACACAGGGCACGGCCGCGGTCGGCGCGACCGAGGTCCGGAAGGCGCTCACCGGTCAGGCCGATCCGGCCGACGCATCCGTCGTCATCGCCTCGCGGCTGCCGAGACTGACCGCGGGGCTGCTCGTCGGGGCCACGCTCGGGATGGCGGGCGCCGCCCTGCAGGCGGTCAGCCGCAATGTGCTCGCGGCGCCCGACACCCTCGCGGTGAACGCCGGCTCCTACCTGGCGCTCGGGCTGGCCGCCCTCACCGGCACCTCGCTCCCGCTGCTCGCCTCCTCCGCCGTCGCGTTCGCCGGCGGTCTCGTGGCGGCGGCCGTCGTGCTCGGACTGTCCGGTCTGGGCGCGGGCACCGTCCGGCTGGTTCTCGCGGGCAGTGCTCTCACCCTCGGCCTGACCGCGGTCACCGAAGGGCTGCTCCTGCTGTTTCCGGAGCAGACGCACGGCCTCTATCAGTGGCACCAAGGCAGCATCTCCCAGAGCGGGTTCGGCGGTGTGCTGCAGATGGCGCCGATCGCTCTCGTCGGACTCGTCGGGCTGCTGCTGGTCGCCCGCCGGGTCGACGCGCTGGCTCTCGGCGACGACGCGGCCCGCGGGATCGGCGTACCCGTTCGCGCCACCCGCGTCACCGTGGTCCTGCTCACGGTGCTGCTCTCCACAGCGGCCGTCACGCTCGCCGGGCCGATCGGCTTCGTCGGCCTGTGCGCACCCGCCCTCGTCCGCCCGCTCGCCCGCCGGTTCCGCGCGCTCTCCCGGTCGCGCATGAGCATTCCGCTCGCCGGTCTGCTGGGTACGGCGCTGGTCCTCGGCTCGGACGTGCTGCTGCGCGCCGTGGTGACGGCGGACGCGGCGGTCGCCGTGCCGACCGGCGTCGTCACCAGCCTCGTCGGCGCAGTGTTCCTGATCGTGATGGCAACGCGGGTCCGGGACACCGCAGGGGCCGTCACCCCCGATCGGCTGCGCCTCAGGAGCCGGACGGTCTTCCTCACCACCACAGCCGCGCTGGTGGCGGGGGTGGTCGGCGTGACGATCGCCGCCGTTCTGCTGGGCGACAGCAAGCTGTTGCTGGGCGACGTCGCGAACTGGGTCCAGGGCACGGCCGGCCGGACCGTCACGTTCGTCCTGGACACCCGGATGCCGCGGGTCCTCGCGGCGCTCCTCGCGGGCGCGGCGCTGGCCCTGGCCGGAACGCTCGTCCAGGCCGTGACCCGCAATCCGTTGGCGGAGCCCGGGGTCCTCGGCGTCTCGGGCGGGGCCGCACTGGGCGCCGTGACGCTCGTGACGACGGTGCCCCTGGCCGGATCGTGGAGCATTGCCGGCGCGGCGTTCGCCGGCGCCGCGGTCGCCTCCGCCGTCGTCTTCGGGTGTGCCGCACGGGGCGGCTTCCAGCAGAACCGGCTCGTCCTCGTCGGCATCGGCGTCGCCACCGGAACCGCCGCCCTGATCAGCCTGCTCATCGTGCTCACCGACCCGTTCAACGCCACGAAGGCGCTCACCTGGCTGTCCGGATCCACCTACGGGCGGACCCTGCCCGACGTGGTGCCTCTCGCGGCCGTGGTCGCCGTGGGAGTGGCCGTGGCGGTCGCACGGCGCACGGAGCTCGACCTCGTCTCGCTCGACGAGGACACCCCCCGGCTCCTGGGGGTCGGCCTGTCCCGGGAGCGTCTGGGCTTTCTCGTGCTGAGCGTCCTGCTCAGCGCCACCGCCGTCGCCGCCGCGGGCACTATCGGCTTCGTGGGACTCGTGGCACCGCACGCCGCGCGGGCCCTCGTGGGCCGGCAGCACGTGCGGGTGGTGCCGGTCGCGGTCCTCCTCGGTGCCGTCCTCGTCTGCGCGGCGGATCTGCTGGGCCGTACCGTGATCGCGCCGACCCAGCTCGGCGCCGGACTGATGACCGCGGTGATCGGAACGCCGTACTTCCTCCACCTGCTCGTACGGAACCGCCGGTAGCGGACATGTCCCAGGAGGGGGTCGTGTCTCCTCAGGTCACCCACGGGGGGCGGGGCTTCGCGTCGGGCCGCCAGAGGTCGGCCACGGGTATCGAGCACACCGATATCCGAGTGCCCTCTGCCAGCTGATGCTGGAGACTCCGCACATGCCAGTTGTCGAAGCCTCGCCCGGAGTGTTCCTCGCGTACGAGACCTTCGGTGACCCCTCTGCCGCGCCTGTACTGCTCGTGATGGGGTTCGGAACGCAGATGATCGCCTGGCACGAGGACTTCTGCCGTGCGCTGGCAGATCGTGGCCGCTACGTGATCCGCTACGACAACCGGGACTGCGGTCTGTCCACCAAGTTCGACGACCACCCCGTCGACCTGCGGCAGTTCATCGCCTCGGTGACCGCGGGAGATATCGCGTCCCCACTCGCGATGCTTCCCTACACCCTCCGGGACATGGCCGACGACGGCCTCGGCCTGCTCACCGCGCTGGGAATCGCACGAGCCCATGTGATCGGCTCGTCGATGGGCGGCATGATCGCTCAGACGATGGCTCTCACCCAGCCGGCACGGGTGCTGACCCTGACCTCGATGATGTCCTCGACCGGCGAACCCGAATTCGGCCGGGCCGGCCCCGAGGCCCGGGCGGTGCTCTTCAGCCCCAAGCCATCGGACCGCGGAGGATACATCGCAGCGGCGGAGAAGGAAATGGTCTGGGCTTCCCAGCGCTACGGCGACCCCGCAGCCCTTCGCGAAATGGCTGCCAACAGCTACGACCGCGCCTACTACCCGGCCGGAGTCGGCCGCCAACTCGGGGCGATGATCCTCGGTGGCTCGCGTGCGGAGGCACTTCGGACGCTTCGGGTGCCGACACTGGTGATCCACGGCCTGGACGACACGCTGATCGACCCAAGTGGCGGGCAGCGCACGGCAGACCTGGTGCCGGGAGCGAAGCTCTTGCTGATCCCCGGCATGGGTCACGACCGCCCCCGCCAACTCTGGCCGGAGATCATCGATGCCTTGGAGGCGCATACCCGCCTGCCCTCCGCTCCCCCTGCGCCCGGGGCGCCAAGCACGGGGTGACCGCGGGTCCTGCAGCCTGGTGTCCATGGTCTGGGCGATCAGCGGCTCGTGGAGTTGCGTGGCGAACGCGCGGCGGCCCTGTACGACAGCGGGAGGTGATCGCTGTAGCCCGTGCCGCCGCTCGGCCGACGGTCCTACCGGGTCGTCTCGGTCCAGGTGACCGGCAGTTCATGCACGCCGTAGATGTTCATGTCGGTCCTGAGTTTCACCTCTTCGGCGGGGAGGGCGAGCTTCAGGGTCGGGAAGCGGCGCAGCAGTCCCTCGAAGCCTGCGCGCATCTCGATGCGGGCCAGTTGCTGGCCGAGGCATTGGTGGATGCCGTGGCCGAAGGACAGATGACCGCGGGCCTTGCGGCGGACGTCCAGGGCGTCGGGGTTCTCGAAGCGCTGGGGGTCGCGGTTGGCGGCCAGCAGCGAGACCACGACGGTCGACCCCTTGCCGATGGTTTCGCCGCCGAGCTCGATGTCCTCCGTGGCGTAGCGATAGAAGATGTCGGCAACGGACAGGTAGCGCAGGAGTTCCTCGACCGCGCCGGGCATCAGGTCCTGGTCGGCGTGCAGTGCGGCCAGCTGCTCGGGGTGCTCGAGGAGCGCGAAGGTACCCAGTGCCAGCATGTTGGCGGTGGTCTCGTGCCCTGCGAGAAGCAACAGGAAGGCGATGCCGGTCAGTTCCTCGATGGTGAGGTCGTCCTGGCGGGCCAGGTCGGACAGGATGTCTTCACCGGGGTCGGCGCGTTTGCGTGTGACCAGTTCGGCCAGGTACGTGGTCATGGCGCCGTACGCGGCGATCTTCTCGTCGAGCGGCTGGTCCTTGACCATGAACTTGGCGGAGTTGGTCTGGAAGGTGCTCCGGTCCTCGTAGGGGACGCCGAGCATTTCGCAGATCACCAGCGACGGCACCGGAAGGGCGAATTCCTTGACCAGGTCGATCGGCGGGGTCAGGCGCGCCGTCTCGTCCAGTTGCCGCTCGACGATGTCGACGATGTGCTCTTCGAGCTGCTTCATGCGTTTGACGGTGAAGGCGCCGGTGAGCTTGCGCCGCAGCCGGGTGTGGTCCGGTGAGTCCATGGCGATGAACAAGCCCGGTATCTGCGGGGAGGGTTCGGTAGGGGCGGGCATGCCGGGGGTCTCGTACGGCATGTGGAGAATGCCGAGGTCCTGGCGGGAGCTGAACCGGCTGTCGGCCATGAGTCGGCGGAGCGCGTCGTAGCCGGTGACGAGCCAGCCCTCGTGACCGTCGGGGAAGATCATGGGGCTGACGGGGCGGGCCTCGCGCAGCCGGGTGATGTCGCGGGGCGGGTCGAAGGGGCCCGCATCGCGGTCCATGGGGAGGCCGCGCGGGATGGGAACCGTGTGACTCATCGGCTTTCCTTTTCGTTGTTGCGGCTGTCGTCGCGACGGGCTTGGCAGGGAACGGACCCCGGTCATGCCGGAGACATGCCGGCTGGGCACCGTGGGAGAACCGGACCGGCCGGCGCGGAACACCAGGTTGAAGGGCTGCTGTCTCCTTGGGCACAGTCGCCAACGTTCGGGAAGCACCGAACGCCCACGACACTACATTGCGTTCACTCATCCGTCAAAGCACAATGTGCACTCAAGTCGCCTATTCCATGCGGTAGATGGGCCTGGAATTGCAATGACCGTGACGCTGAACGCAAGGGCCGATCATGATGAGCATTGCAATGAGCTCGGCGTGAATGCATACTGCGCAACCGGGTGCGGGCGCCGAGCACCGCGCACGTCGACAGAGGGGAAATACGCACCGATGCCCGGAGGCAGGCTCACCATCGAGGACCGTCAGCACATCGCCGCGGGGCTGGCCGAGGGGCTCGGATACACAGAGATCGGCCAGCGTCTGGGGCGGCCCGCGTCAACCATCATGCGGGAGGTCACCCGGAACGGCGGCCCCGACACCTACGGGTCGGACCGGGCACACGAGGCCACTCAGCATCGTGCGCGCCGACGCCGGCAGGCTCAGCCTCCGACACCGCACGTCCCCGACAGCGGCCACGGGCGTGACCCCCAAGCGGTCCAGGACCTCACGGAGTCCTTCACCGCTCTCCTCGAACAGCAGGGGCTACCCCGGATGGTGGCCAGGGTGCTGACCTGCCTCTACATCACCGACTCCGGCACTCTCACCTCCGCTGACCTGGTCAAGCGGCTTCGCATCAGCCCGGCGTCCGTCTCACACGCCGTCACCTTCCTCGAACAGCAGGGACTGCTCCAGCGGGAACGCGCTCCCGGCGTGCGCCACGAGCGCTATGTCATCGACGATGAGGTCTGGCTCCGGACCACCCTTGCCTCTCTGCAGATGAACGATGCCCTGGCGGCCGCATCGCAGCGCGCAGCCGAGATTCTCGGGGTCGCGACTCCGGCGGGCGCCCGCTTCGATACGTCCGCCGAATTCCTGCTTCTCGTGAGCGAATCCCTCCGCAAGGTCACGGAGCAGTGGCCGCGGAACATGGCCGCACGGAGCGCACGGCGAGAGCAATGATCGGCCAGCGACTTGGCGGTGCTGGCTGCACGCGTGCACCGCGATGCAACGGACCACGTCAGCCCGTCGCCAAGCCGCCGTCAACGGTGCGTCAACGGCCGTCGGCGGTGATGCGGAACCGCAGCCGGCAGATCACGGCGTCGGTGTCGCGGCGGACTGCGTGCGCGACGACTGATCCGCGCTGGTTCTGCAGCAGCCGCTGCCAGATGTGGGCGGGTTCCGTCTCCGGGATGAGCACCGTCACCTGGGCACCCCGGTGGGACCGGGCACGTTCCGTGACGTAGCGGGAAACCGGGCGGCCCAGCGAGCGGGTCGGCGAGGCGAGCTCGACGAGTTCGACCCCGGGGCTCCACAACTCCCAGTCCCGGCGCAGCGATTCGGCCGCTCTGCGGTCCTCCGGAGCGGGGTGTGTGACGGTGACGGCCACCACCTCGTCGCCCAGGGAGCGGGCCGCGGTCAGGGCCTGACACGTCAGGCGGGACAGCCCCGAGACCGGGACCACGACCAGCGAGTGCGTACGCTGCGGGGCCTGCGGGATCCGGCCCAGCTCCAGGCGTTCGCCGATCGAGGCGTATGCCGCGTGGACACGTTCGAAGGCGAGGACGATCAGCGGCAGGGCAAGGACGATCAGCCAGGCGCCCTCGGTGAACTTGGTGGCCGTGACGACGATTGCCGAGACTCCCGTCAGCAGGGCGCCGAGGCCGTTGAGCACGGCTTTTGTCTGCCAGCCCGCGGGACGCCCCGCATACCAGTGACGGACCATGCCGGCCTGGCAGATGGTGAAGCCGACGAAGACACCGATCGCGAAGAGCGGAACGAGGCTGTTGGTGTCGCCGCCCGAGAAGACCAGCAGGACCGCGGCTACGGCGGCCAGGGCGAGTACGCCGTGGCGGTGGACCTGTCGGTCGGCCTTCAGCATGAAGAGGTGGGGCAGGTGGTTGTCGCGGGCGAGCAGGCTCATCAGGACCGGCAGACCCCCGAAGGAGGTGTTCGCGGCGAGGGCCAGCAGCACCATGGTGGCGAACTGGACGACGTAGAAAGCGAGGTTGTGGCCGAAGGAGGCGTCCGCGAGCTGGGCGAGGACGGTCACACCTTCCACCGGCTGGAGGTGGAAGCGGCCGATCAGGAGGGACAGGCCGATCAGCATGACGCCCAGGAGCGAGCCCAGGGCCACCTCCGTGCGCTGGGCGCGGCGGGCCGCGGGGGCACGGAACGACGGTACGGCGTTGGCCACGGCCTCCACACCGGTCAGCGCCGAGCAGCCCGCGGCGAACGCCTTGAGCAGCAGCAGCGCACCGACCGTGGTGGCGCCCTCGCCGAGCGCGGATGCGTGACCGGCAGCGGACGCGGTGCTCACCGGGGCGTCACGGAACAGACCGACAGCGATCATGACGAGTATCGAGCCGACGAACACGGCGGTGGGTACGAGGAACGCCTTGGCGGAGTTGACGACGCCACGCAGGTTCACTGCGGTCACCAGCGCCAGGACGCCCAGACACAGCCAGACCCGCTCGCCGTGGAGGGCGGGGAAGGCTGAGGTCAGGGCAGCGACGCCGGCCGTCACGGAGACGGCGACGTTCAGGACGTAGTCCAGGATCAGCGAGGCGGCGGCGACCAGGCCGGCGCGCCGGCCCAGATGCCGTTTGGCCACCGCATACGATCCGCCACCGTCCGGGAAAGCCGCGATGACCTGGCGGTACGAGGCCACCAGGACCGCGAGCAGCACGGCGATCGCGAGCGTGACCGGGAGGGTGAAGCCCATCCCGTAGGCGCCGGCCGCGGCAAGCACGAGCACGATCGACTCGGGCCCGTAGGCCACGGACGCCATCGCGTCGAGCGACAGCGCCGAGAGCCCCTGGAGGGCGGTCAGCCGATGCCGGTCCTCGGCTTCGGGTGCGCGCCCCTCGGCATCAGGAGGCGCCTCTGTGCTCGGGACGTCTCCTGCCGCGCTCGGCTTCCCCGTGTGTATCGACATTTTCACCGGTCCTCAGTTGGGCAGAGTAAGGACAGCGTCGGAACGGCACGGCCTGCTGACCAGCCCTCTTGTCGCCATCCATACGGCCGCCGCCGCAGTCTTCATGCGTTCATGACGCCGAGCCGGCACATCGCATCAGGCACGGCAAGATCTCGCCATGGTGCGTGGCCCGCACGTAGCCGAGGGGCAGCGTGGTGAGGGGCGGTGTTCTCCGCGGCTCGTGCTCGACGCGGCCCCGGGGCGGCCCGCGCCGTCGGCGCAGGTCCGCCGCCCGGCAGCCGTCCCCGCTGCGCGGGCAGGTTTCGTCCTGGACTCAGAGAGGCCGTCCCACCAGGGCTGACACCGCCTGCAGCGCTTCGCGTATGGGCCGCGTCAAAGCTTTCCGCATGCCCGTAAGGGGCCCGTCAAGGAGTGCCGACGCCTGGCTGAAAACGCGGTTTGCTCCTTCTCGGCCACACGGCCGATTTCCCTCTCTTCACTTCATACAGGAGCTCACGATGGCCGACCTGGCCTTCGTCGTCACCACGATCGCGGTCTTCGCGCTGGTGGCGCTCATCGCCAAAGGGGTGACCAAGCTGTGACCATCGAGAACGTGGTCGGCCTCATCGTCGCCGTCGCCCTGCTCGGCTACCTCATCCTCGCCCTCGTGTACCCGGAGAGGTTCTGAGCACCGATATGAGCCCCCAAACCGCTGGTGTGCTCCAGCTGCTCGCGCTGATCGGCGCCCTCGCGCTGGCATACCGTCCCCTGGGCGACTACATGGCCCGCGTCTACTCCTCCGAGAGGCACTACCGACCGGAGAAGTGGATCTACAAGGCCATCGGCGCCAACCCGTCGGCCGAGATGCGCTGGCCCGCCTATCTGCGCGGCGTCCTCGCCTTCTCCGCCGTGAGCGTCCTCTTCCTCTACCTCTTGCAGCGCCTGCAGGGCAGCCTCCCCGGTTCGCTCGGCTTCTCGTCGATCGACCCGGACCAGGCGTTCAACACCGCCGCGTCGTTCGTGGCGAACACGAACTGGCAGTCGTACTACGGCGAGCAGGCCATGGGCCACGTCGTGCAGACCGGCGGCCTGGCGGTACAGAACTTCGTCTCCGCTGCCGTCGGCATGGCCGTCGCGGTGGCGCTGGTCCGGGGCTTCGCTCGCTCGCGTACCGGTGAGCTGGGCAACTTCTGGGCGGACCTGGTGCGCGGCACCGTTCGCATCCTGATCCCCCTTTCGGTGATCGGCGCGATCATCCTGGTCGCCTGTGGCGCCCTCCAGAACTTCTCCGGCATCCACGAGGTCGGCCAGTTCATGGGCGGCTCGCAGCAGTGGAACGGCGGCGCGGTCGCCTCCCAGGAGGTCATCAAGGAGCTGGGCACCAACGGTGGCGGCGTTTTCAACGCCAACTCCGCCCACCCCTTCGAGAACCCCACCCCCTTCTCGAACCTCTTCGAGATCTTCCTGATCCTCGTCATTCCGTTCGCGCTCACCCGCACCTTCGGCAGGATGGTCGGCTCGATCAAGCAGGGCTACGCGATCCTCGGCACGATGGTGACGATCTGGCTCGGGTTCACCGCGCTGATGATGTGGACCGAATTCCACCACGGCGGCCCGGCGTTCGACCTCGCCGGTGGTGCGATGGAGGGCAAGGAGACCCGCTTCGGGATCGGCGGCTCGTCGATCTTCGCGGTGGCCACCACCCTCACCTCCACCGGGGCGGTCAACTCCTTCCACTCCTCGTTCACCGGCTTCGGCGGCGGCATCACGATGCTCGGCATGCAGCTCGGCGAGATCGCACCCGGCGGTGTCGGATCCGGCCTCTACGGCATGCTGATCATGGCGATCATCGCGGTGTTCATCGCCGGCCTGATGGTCGGCCGTACGCCCGAGTATCTGGGCAAGAAGATCGGCACCCGCCAGATCAAGTTCGCCGCCTGCTACATCCTCATCACCCCGGCGCTGGTGCTCGCCTTCACCGCCGCGGCGATGGCCCTGCCCACCCCGGCGAACTCGATGACCAACTCCGGCGCGCACGGCTTCTCCGAGATCCTCTACGCCTACACCTCGGGCGCCAACAACAACGGCAGCGCCTTCGCCGGCCTCAATGCCGACACCCAGTGGTTCAACAGCACCATCGGTATCGCCATGCTGCTCGGCCGGTTCCTGCCCATGGTGTTCGTCCTGGCCCTTGCCGGTTCGCTCGCCGAGCAGAAACCGGTCCCCGAGACCACGGGCACGCTGCGTACCGAGAAGCCGCTGTTCACCGGGCTGCTGGTCGGCACCATCCTGATCATCACCGGGCTGACCTACTTCCCGGCGCTGGCACTGGGGCCGCTCGCTGAAGGGCTGGCGTCATGACCCACGACATCAAGAAGCATGAGGACCTCGGCTCCATGTCCACCGCCACCTCGCCCCCTGCGACCCCTGCGCCCCACCAGGACGTGCCCACCGGCCACAAGCCGGATGCAGGGCGCGTGGGCGGGGGTCTCTTCGACCCCAAGCAGCTGATCAGGTCCTTCCCGGACGCCGTCAAGAAGCTCGACCCGCGGGTGATGATCAAGTCGCCGGTGATGTTCGTGGTCCTGATCGGCTCGGTGGTCACCACCGTGCTGGCCCTCAAGGACCCGAGCGACTGGTTCGGCTGGGCGATCACCGCCTGGCTGTGGCTGACCACGATCTTCGCGAACCTCGCGGAGGCCGTGGCGGAGGGCCGGGGCAAGGCGCAGGCCGACACCCTGCGCAAGGCCAAGACCGACACCGTCGCCCGCCGCATCACGGGCACCGGTGCCGGCACCACCGAGGAACACGTACCGGGCACTGACCTGCGCATCGGCGACCTGGTGGTCTGCGAGGCCGGCGACATCATCCCCGGCGACGGTGACGTCGTCGAAGGAGTCGCCTCGGTCGACGAATCCGCCATCACCGGTGAGTCGGCGCCGGTGATCCGCGAGTCCGGCGGTGACCGGTCCGCGGTCACCGGCGGTACCAAGGTGCTCTCCGACCGCATCGTCATCAAGATCACGACGAAGCCCGGTGAGACCTTCATCGACCGGATGATCAACCTGGTCGAGGGCGCAGCCCGGCAGAAGACGCCCAACGAGATCGCGCTGAACATCCTGCTCGCCTCGCTGACCATCGTCTTCCTGCTGGCCGTCGTCACGCTCCAGCCGTTCGCGATCTACGCGGGCGCCGAACAGTCGATGATCGTGCTGACGGCGCTGCTGGTCTGCCTGATCCCCACCACCATCGGCGCCCTGCTCTCCGCCATCGGTATCGCCGGCATGGACCGGCTGGTGCAGCGCAATGTGCTCGCGATGTCCGGCCGCGCGGTCGAGGCAGCGGGCGATGTGTCGACGCTCCTGCTGGACAAGACCGGCACCATCACCCTCGGCAACCGGCAGGCCGCCGAGTTCGTCCCGGTCAAGGGCGTCACCGAGGCAGTGCTGGCCGACGCCGCCCAGCTGTCCTCGTTGGCGGACGAGACCCCCGAAGGCCGGTCCATCGTCGTCCTGGCGAAGGAAAAGTACGGGCTGCGCGAGCGCCACCAGGGCGAACTGCGGGATGCCGAGTGGGTGGCCTTCACCGCCCAGACCCGGATGTCGGGTGTGGACGTGGACGGGCGCAAGGTGCGCAAGGGTGCGACCGGTTCGGTCGTCGCCTGGGTCAAGGAGCGGGGCGGCAGTGTTGCGGAGGACGCCCAGGCGCTCACCGACCGGATTTCCCAGGCTGGTGGCACGCCGCTGCTGGTGGCTCTGGAAGACGCGGAAGGCGCCCGGGTCCTGGGTGTCATTCACCTCAAGGACGTCGTCAAGGAAGGCATGCGGGAGCGGTTCGACGAACTGCGCCGGATGGGCATCAAGACGGTCATGATCACCGGTGACAACCCGCTGACCGCCAAGGCCATCGCCGAGGAGGCCGGAGTCGACGACTTCCTGGCCGAGGCGACGCCCGAGGACAAGATGGCGCTCATCAAGCGCGAGCAGGCGGGCGGCAAGCTGGTCGCCATGACCGGCGACGGCACGAACGACGCGCCGGCCCTCGCCCAGGCGGACGTTGGCGTGGCCATGAACACCGGCACCTCGGCCGCCAAGGAAGCCGGGAACATGGTCGACCTGGACTCCAACCCGACCAAGCTCATCGAGATCGTCGAGATCGGCAAGCAACTCCTCATCACCCGGGGCGCGTTGACAACCTTCTCGATCGCCAACGACGTCGCGAAGTACTTCGCGATCATCCCCGCCATGTTCGCGGTGGTCTACCCGGGGCTGGACAAGCTCAACATCATGGGGCTGGCCTCGCCCGAGTCGGCGATCCTCTCGGCCGTCATCTTCAACGCGCTGATCATCATCGCCCTGGTGCCGCTCGCCCTCAAGGGCGTGCAGTACCGGCCGACCAGCGCGGACAAGATGCTCCGCCGCAACCTGGGCCTGTACGGGCTCGGGGGCCTGATCGCGCCCTTCGTCGGCATCAAGCTCATCGACCTGCTCATCTCCACCATCCCTGGCATCGGGTGACGTCATGAACAACTCTGTAGGCAACACAGCCCGCCTGATCGGCGCCGGCCTGCGGGCCCTGCTCGTCCTCACCGTGATCTGCGGGATCATCTACCCGCTCGCCGTGACAGGGGTGGCCCAGGCCCTGTTCCACGACCAGGCCAACGGCTCCGAGATCACGTCCCAGGGCAAGGTGGTGGGTTCCGAACTCATCGGCCAGACGTACCACCTGCCCCTGAAGAACCCGGACGACTCCGAGGAGGCAGCCCGACCGGATCTGAAGTGGTTCCAGCCCCGCCCCTCCAACGGCCTCGGCAGCAACAGCGTCAACACCCAGTACAAGCTCCTCCTCTCCGGCGCGACCAACCGCTCCGGGGACAACACCGAACTGATCCAGTGGGTCACCGACGCCAAGAAGGCCGTCATCGCGGACAACAAGACGAAGGACTACGCGGTGAAGCCCTCGGACGTGCCCGCCGAAGCCGTCACCTCCTCCGGCTCCGGACTCGACCCGCACATCTCCCCCGAGTACGCACAGCTCCAGGTCCACCGGGTGGCCGAGAAGAACGGCCTCACCGTGCGGCAGGTCGAGAAGCTGGTGAAGGACCACACCGAGGGCCGGTCCCTCGGGTTCATGGGCGAACCCCGTGTCAATGTCCTCGACCTCAACATCGCCCTCAAGGCTCTGACCGGGGCTTGATGTCGCACACGACCGAGGTCCGGAGCCGGTGGCCCGCGCAGAGTTCGCGCACCGCCGGCTCCGGGCCGTCCGTACCTCAGCCACCCCGCACGGAAGGCGTCACGCCGATGGGAAGGCGTCACGCCGATTGCCAGGTCCTGGAGTCCGAGAGAGCCCCTGGAGCTCGGCGGGGACGACCTGCTCACGAGGCCCGAGAGAGCCTGGCACTGGCTGGCTGAGGCCCGCCCTCTTAGGGCAGAGCCAGGGGCCTGCCTCCGGTGCGACCGGGGGGCGAGGTACGCCCTGCGGCCGGGCCGGAGGCGGTGCAGGGTGGGGGTATGAGCTTCCGGCGGCGTGTTGCGGATCTGTGGCAGCCATGGCGATCCGGTCACGCTCTGTTGGCGATACCCCTGGGGCTGATTCTCGCCATCACGGTCGTCGACATTCTGGCCCCGGGTGACATTCATCTGGGGCCCCTGCTGATTGTCGCCCCCGCCATCACTCCCTGGTTCGCCGGCCCCTGGCTGACCGGCCTGGTCGGCGCGCTCGCCGTGGCGGCCCAGGCGGTCATAGGAGTCCTGCGTGACCAGGACGAACTGTTCTCGACCAACCACCAGGTGCAGATTGCTGCCCTCGCGCTGCTCTCGCTCGTCATCGTGGTCTTCAGTCGCCAGCGTCAGCGCCGCATTCGTCAGCTGGCACAAGTGCGGTCGGTGTCCGAGGCCACCCAAAGGGTGGTGCTGCCACCGCTGCCGCATCGCATGGGCCCGCTGCGGCTGGCCTCGGCCTACCGGGCCGCCGATGACGAGGCGCAGATCGGCGGCGACCTGTACGCGGCGACGCGGACCGGGAACGGCGCGCGTCTGCTCATCGGTGACGTCCGCGGCAAGGGCATGACCGCGATCAGTGACGCCTCCGTGATCATGGGGTCCTTCCGGGACGCCGCCCACCGGTCGGCCTCCCTCGCGGAACTGGTCGTCACTCTTGAGGAGAGCATCCGGCGGCATCTGGCCGAGCACGCCCCGCATGCGGAGGCGGACGAGCTGTACGAGCAGTTCGTCACTGCCCTGGTGCTCGACATCTCCGACGAGGAGCCCATGGCGCGGATGATCAATTGTGGGCACCCGCCGCCCCTCCTGCTGCACAAGCACCACGTGACCGCCCTGTACCCGCGCCACGCCGAGCCCCCGCTGGGCATGTGCGATCTACCGAGGACCGGCCTGACCGTCGACCCGTTCCCCTTCGAGGACGATGACACGCTCCTGCTCTACACCGACGGCATCATCGAGGCCCGCTCGTCGGATGGTTCCTTCTACCCGCTCGCCGAGCGCATCGCCCAATGGGCCGACAGCGGCCCCGAAGCACTGCTGCACCACATCCGCACCGACCTCATGGCCCATGTCGGAGGGCAGCTGAACGATGACGCTGCCGCGGTGGCGATTCAACGCTCTCCCACACTCGACCCCGGCCACCAGCTCAAGAAAGTGGTCCACACCACGTCACCCGATCACGCCGGCTGAGACGCTTGCGGTGGCCGCCTCAGGCACCCGGTCACGGCCGGGAAGGAGCGCGTGGACCATCTGGCGGACGGCCTCAACAGGCGCCGAAGGGCAGCTCGGGGGGACACTGGCCACATGGCAGGGTTCTACACAGCCAAGGCTGAGGTGCACGTCGACGGGGTCGTGGTCACGACCGCGGACGCCGTGCTGAGCGTCCAGGGAACCGCGGCAGAGCAGCACTGGGGTGGTGTTCTGCACGCCGATCCGGACGACGATCTGCTCCCCATCCATGAGGCGGGCGAGCTCGTCATCCGACTGGCCAACGGAAACGAGGGCAAGTTCGATCTCCTGCCTTCGGCCGACCTGGGAAATGGCTTCCTCCCCATCTCAGGAGTGGGCGCACCCCCGTTCTGAAGGCCCGGCATTCCCTCCCGCGCATGGGCACGCCCCCACGGCCACGGAGTCTCGCGCCAGGGGCGCCGGGGCGCGTATCGGCTTCCGCCTCTCCGGGCCGGGGCCGGCAGGCCCTTCTCGGGCTCTGCGCTGCCTCGGACTCTGCACTGCGCTTCGCTGGGCTGCGCTGCGCTGGGCGAACTTGTCGGATCGATCGCTAAGGGGATCAGGCGCGGGGCGCGGAGGCCCCGGTGCCGCACGACTGGCGCCTCCGGGCCACGTCACCTCCCTGCTGCTCCAGCGGGCGCACAGCCGCCGGGAGTGCCACCCGCGTCGTGACGCGCCCCGTGATGCGCACCGTGATGCGCACCGAGAGGAAGAGACATGACCGCCTCGTACGAAACCCTCACCACCAGGCTGGACGGCACCGTCCTGTCCGCCACTTTCCATGCGCCGCCGATCAACCTCATCGGTCCCGAGGTCGTGCGTGACCTGGTCGGGCTGCTCGATGAGCTCTCCCGTCCGGACGCTGCCCGCGTGGTGGTCTTCGACAGCGCGGATGGCGACTTCTTCTTCCCGCACGTCGACATGACGCACGTCGCCGAATACACCGCCGAAGCCGCGAAGGGCGGGGGTCCGGGCGACGCCTCCCTGGGGATGCTGTTCCGCAAGCTGAGCCAGATCCCGGCCGTCACCCTCGCCAAGCTCCGCGGCCGGGCACGCGGGGCGGGCAGCGAGTTCCTCCTCGCCTGCGACATGCGCTTCGCCTCCCGGGAAACCGCCGTCCTGGGCCAGCCCGAAGTCGGCATCGGCGCCCCGCCCGGCGCGGGCGCGATCCAGCACCTCACCCGCCTGCTGGGCCGGGGCCGCGCACTCGAAGCCGTACTGACGTCAGCCGACTTCGATGCCGAACTCGCCGAACGCTACGGATGGATCAACCGCGCGGTGCCCGACGCCGAGCTGGACGCGTTCGTGGCCGGCCTGGCCGCGCGCATCGGGGGCTTCCCCCGCGATGCGCTGATCGCAGCCAAAGCAGCCATCAACGCCATCAGCCTGCCCGCTCGCGCCGACGTACGCGCGGATGCCGCCCTCTTCCAGCAGCTCGTGCGCAGCGAGGCAACGCAGCAACGCACGGCAGCGCTGTTCAAGCGGGGCTTCCAGACCCGTGGCCGAACCGAACTCGACCTCGGTGACGCACTGGGTGAATTGAACGCCGTCGACTGATGCGGATGACGACGGCTCGGGATCCGTGCGCGGGCAGGGCGCCCGCCCGATCGCCACATCCCCGCACCGGCTGCCGGTGTGGCCGGCCGCGTCATGCTCGATGGACGAGGAGTTCCGTGTTGCGGTCCGTGGGGGTGCCTGCCATCACCTCGTGGACACCGCCGGACATGCCGGCGGCGGCGAGGCCGGGAGCGTTGTAGGACAGCTCGCGGTAGAGGGATGCCAGACCGACGGCCGACAAGTCGCCGAAGTCCGCGCGGTGCGGTGCGGCGGACTCAATGAGCGTGGTGAACAGGGACAACGTCCCGTCGTGGTTGTCGGCAAGCTCGATGATCCGCGCATGCTGCGGATAGTCCACGTGGGAGGCGGTGTTGACCTCCCAGAAGGACCGGGCGGCCGTCGGATGGACGTGCGGTCTGATGTGGTTCACGTGACTGTGACCGTTGATCCATGCCACCACGTTCGGGAACCGGCTCAGCAGGGCGATGAGCTCCTCGCCGTCGTGCCGCGTCTCCTCCGTACGCGCCGAGTCGGGGCGCCGCGTCATGCTCGGGCTGTGATGGTGGCTGAACACGAGAATATGCGCGTCGTCGGCCCCGGCATGGCGCACCGGTCGGCCGTCCGCGTCGTAGTGGACAGCGCTGTGTGCGGCCAACGTCCGCTCCAGCCAGCGGAGTTGCTCGGTACCGAGTGAGCCTTCGAAGTGGCCGCTGCGGTAGGTGGTGTCGATGCTGATGCCGATCACGCCCTCCGCGACGGCGAATGTGTAGTACATCTGCTCCCCGTCCAGATGGTTCTCGGTGTATCCGTGCCCGATCGGTCCCGCTCCGGCGAAGGCCGGGTCGAGATGCGCACCTACGTACTCGTGCGGCGTGAACATGCGACGACGCTCGTCGGCGCTCACGGTCCGGGCTCGGGCGGCGTTGCGGGCCAGGATCTCTTTGAGCACCGCGCTCTTGGGGTCGTCGCCGGTTCGCAGCACCTTGGCGAAAGCGGCCACGTCGGCGTCCGGTACGGAGAACAGCTTGCGTGCCCCGGTGATGTAATCCGCCAGTACGGGGTCCTGCGGGGCCAGGCAACCGCCCGGCAGGTCATCGTGGTTGCCGGGCGTCGAGTACCAGGGGATGCGCAGACCGGGGCTGGTGACCGGGCGTATCGCGGCTTCGAGGTAACCGGGTATCCGCGGCAGGCCGCGTGCCTTGTCCTGGTCGCGCAGGCCGGCGTCCGGATGCCAGTACAGCGGGAGGCCGGAGTTCTGCACGCCCTCGTACGAGGCCGGGTCACCGGTGTTGGGGGTGATCCGGCCTCCGCTCATGAGCGTGAGGAACCACTGCAGCTCCACCATGGAGTGGTTGTCGATGTTGTCACCCGTGGACATGACGAACGCCGGCGGGCGTTCGGTGTGGGGACCGCCGCGGAGCGCGTTCACCTGCTCCACCAGTGAGACCGCGCCGGCCACCGACAGCGCCTCCTGCCCTCGCCACGATCCCGGCGAGCCGGCGCGCAGGAACTCGCTGCGCAAGGGGCTCTGGACGTCCGCCACATGAAGGTCGGTGAACTGGACGAAGCACGCCAGAGCCGTCCGTCTGTCCTGGCGTCCGGACCCGGCCGCGGCGAGCTCGGGCCGGACGACCAGGGGCCATCCGGGGCCCGAGGTGATGCGTCGGTAGCCCCCGCTGCCGGTCAGCCGCGCCGATGTCTCCAGCGTGGTGGTCCCGTACGGTGCCGCGCGCCGGAGGCCGGGAGGTGTCGGTGAGGAGGCGGCCGCATCCTGCGGGGGCCCGGCGCTGGACGGCGTACCGCTGTGGCGCTGCCCCGGGAGTGCCCATGCGGCGCTGGTTCCGGCGACGGCGGCACCGGAGGTGAGGAGGAATCGACGACGGGTGGTTTCCGTACCGGCCATGAGGCCCTCCGCGCTGTGGCCGGAGTGCCCGACCGGAGTGATGTCAGTAAACGGAACAGCTCACTCCGAAAGCTGGCGTACGAGCGTGACCTGAAGCTGAACGGTGCCGGAACCGGGAACACCCATCGCCCGTCGACACGGCCCGTCGACGCGAGGAGATCACTCAGCCGACCGGGCCCTCCCCACGACCTGCCCCCGGCCGAACCACTGGGCCGGCCCGATCAGGCGACACCGAGCCCTGGACCCCGGCCGCGAAAGGTGCCGAGACCGCGTCGCGCCTCGCCGAACCATGGGTAGCCGCGCCTCGGCGAACCGCGGGTAGCCCTCACCACGCCGTCTCCCTCACCACGCAGCAGGCGCCCGGCTGCACTGCGGCCCGATCGGTGGACGCTCACGCAGCGGAGCCGACCCGTAGGTTCCCCGCGCCCTGCTCCGCAACGGCCAAGGGCCGGCCCGCGTGGTCCAGATCCGGACGAAACGCCCTACGCGTCCTTGTTGGCCTTGAGCTTCTTCCACACCGTGCTGAGCGCCTGCAGGTCATCCTCGTCGAGGAGGTCGGTGAAGACGGGGGCCAGGCACTCGCGGCGGGTGGCGTCGGCCGCCTCGAAGAGCTCGTGCCCCTCGGCGGTGAGAGAGACCTCGACGGAGCGGGCGTCGCTGGACGAGGGGGTACGGGTGACCAGCCCGCGGCTCTGGAGGGCGTCGACGACGCGCGAGACCTGGCTGCGGCTGAGCATGGTGCTGTTGCCCAGGACCGAGGCCGGAACGGGGTCGGGGCTCGCGGCCAGCCAGAGCAGGACCTCGAACCAGGAGACCGGAAGATCGTGCGCCTTGATCAGGGCGCGGTCCACGCGGTCCGTCAGGACGGTCCCGGCCCAGACCACCCCATAGAAGGCGTGGTCGGCCACCGGCATCTCCGCCTGCGTGAGCTTCTTCTTCGGCATGTCGTCAGCTTAGCGGTTGCGTGTACGCACACATAACTCTATGGTGTGTGTACACGCACTTAAGTGCATCGAGATCGACATCGATCGACATCCCTGCGCCACGAAAGGCCTCCCCCATGTCTTCCCCGTCCCCCAAGGTCGTCCTCATCACCGGCACCTCCTCCGGCATCGGCCTCGCCGCCGCCGTCTCCGCCGCCCGCGCCGGCTGGACGACAGTCGCCACGCTGCGTGACCCCAGCCGCTCCGACGCCCTGCGCGAGGCCGCCGCCGAGGCCGGCGTGGACCTCGACATCCGCCGGCTCGATGTCACCGACGAGGCGTCGATCACGTCCGCGATCGACGGCGTGCTCGCCGACTACGGACACCTGGACGCCGTCGTCAACAACGCGGGCGCCGGACACATCGGCACCCTGGAGAACGAGTCCGTGGCGGACGTCCGCAACGTCATGGAGGTCAACTTCTTCGGCGTGCTCAACGTCTCCAAGGCGGCCATGCCCCACCTGCGCACCGCCCGCGGCCGTCTGATCACCGTCACCAGCGTCGGCGGCGTCATCGGACAGCCCTTCAACGAGGCCTACTGCGCGGCCAAGTTCGCCGTCGAGGGATACATGGAGAGCCTGGCCCCCCTGGCCGCGGCTCACGGCGTGTCCGTCTCCGTGATCGAACCCGGCGCCGTGGCGACCGAGTTCGTCGCCAACGCCGGCGTCGACCTGGACGCGGCCGTCGCCGATGCCGGGGTCTACGCACCCCAGCTCAACGCCTACCTGACCCGCATGGCCACACAGTTCCTCGACGGCGCGCAGACCTCCGAGGGCGCCGCGGAGTCGGTACTCGAGGCGCTCACCGCGGACGAACCCGCCTTCCGCCTCCAGACCTCCGACTGGGCCCGGGGCTTCGTGGGCACCAAGCTCACCGACGTGGACGGCTCCGCGACCCTCGGCCTCACCACCAGCTGGCTCGCCTGACCGCACCCACCCGGGCGAGGGGCACTCCCCCGCGCACGTACCGATCCCCTTGGTCCGTGCCCGCACCCCGGATACGGGGTGCGCACACCGGGCCGACCGGCAAGACGCTCCCCTAGCGACACCCCATGCAAGATGCGGCCGGCCACGTGAGGGTGCCGCCAAGGGCGACGTGGCCAGGTAGCGAGCGAGATTCCTCTGGTCGCGAGTGCCGGGTCGCCCCCGATCGACCGACTCTCCGTACTACGGGCCGAAGAGCATCTGAGCACGGCACAACGCCAAGGACCGCGACGAATTCCCCTTCGCCTCTGCCTTCAACGGCGCTGCCGAGTGCGAATCAACCGGCGGCTCTACCGGCGACGTCAGGAAGCTCCTCGAAGGCCTGGAGGACGGCTTCGTTGTGCAGATCGACTGACTACTGAGGCGGTGCGAGCACTGGGAGGCCCGCACCGCCTCGATCGTGGTCGGGCCAGAACTGCACAAGCCACCGCTCGACGCCATGCACCACACCGACATCCTCGGTCATCCGCCGGACCTCAGCCCTCCCGGCAGAGCCCACCCACACCCGCCGGCGTCCGCCGGCATCTCCGAGAAGGACGATGTCGTCCGTGCGTTCCATCCCCCACACCGCCAGTTCGCCACTGGACGTCTCCAGGACCACCTCTTCCCGCTCCTCCCACTCTTCCTTGGCTCGGGCTTCAGGCAGGCCGTCCCACACCTCCACCACGACGGCAGCGGTGTGCGTGTGCCCGGCGCTGTAGAAGTCGAGCCGGCCCGGGAAGACATTCACGTACCTTCCGAACTCGGTCTCATCCGGGTAGGGAACAGCGAGCGACGCGTCATCCGACTCCTGCAACGCGAAGCCGTGATAGGCCACACGAACCCGCAACTGCTGCCTGCGCACCAACTGCGCATGACGCCTCCCAGTTCAAACAGGTCCAACCCACCCCTACCCAGGCGCGGCCCGCCATGCCGCAATCCGCTTGAGCTGCCGCCGGCCGGGTCGACACACCAGTGCACGTCTTCATTCTGGCCACCAGGAACAGCCGCGCAGGGTGCCGCGGAGCACTTCGGCGGCCTGTGGCCACAGACTTCCCGAAGAGGACGAGGAGCCCCCGGAGGCGGCAGGGGGCCTAGCTCGATGGGATGGACGACGAGGCGGGCGCTGCCCAGTGCACCTCCTGGCCGGCAGCGGTCACGGTGAGCCGCGCGCGGTCCCGCTTCGGTCGGCCGATGGTGTTCCAGTGGTGCCAGGCGTCGCACACCACTTCGGGAGGTACCGAGCACCGCCAGGCCGAGCGTCGTCTTGCCGCTGCCGGACGGGCCGACGACGGCGGTGACGGCGCCCGCCGGAACGGTCAGTCCTACCCCGTCCAGCAGCGGCCGCTGCGCTCCGCCGGCATGCGCGGAGATCTCCGGGACGTCCAGCAGCGGTATGTGGACGGAGCCGGTCACCGGCCCCTCCTCTTCTGTTCGAGGGCGCGGTCCACGAGCAGGTTGCCGCCGACGCACAGCGCCGTCAGCAGACCGGCGGGGACCAGCACCGCGGCGGGCTGGGTGAACAGGGCGTCGCTGTTGCGCTCGATGAGCACCGCCCAGTCCGGCGAGGATGCCGGCAGCCCGAGGCCGAGGAAATTGGCGGACGCCAGCAGGTACAGCACCACGGTGAAGCGGCCGCCCGCGTCGGTGGCGAGGGGAGCGGCCAGTTCGCGTGCGAGGTGGCGCAGGTGGATGTAGGCCCAGCCGCGTCCCTGCATCCGCAGCGCCTCGACGACGGTCCGGGTGCTGGGCGCGAGCGCGGCTCCTCGTACCAGCCGCGTCACGGCCGGGACCTGCAGCACCCCGGCCACCGCCACCAGCCAGTACCAGTCCCGGTGCCCCGTCGCGGCCAGGGTCATCAGCACCAGCAGTCCGGGGAAAGCGAGCAGCAGGTCCAGGCCCCGCATCACCGTCTCGTCGAGGCCACGCCGCGGGCCCGCGGCCAGCAGCCCCAACGGCACCCCTGCGGCCATGCCGACCAGCAGCGCGCCAAGGGCGCTGCCCACGACCGAGGCGCCGCCGTGCAGCACGAGCCACAGCACGTCGCGGCCCAGCACGTCGGTTCCGAGCGGGTGCCCGGCGCCTGGCGGCTGCGACGGTAACGCGCCCTCCGCCGACGGCGCGTTACCGGCCACCCACGGCCCCAGGGCGGCGGCGAGCACCGGCACGCCGAGCAGCACCAGCGCGATCCAGGGACGGCGGGGACGGCCGGTGCCGGCGGCGTCGGCCTTCTTCCGCGCGGTCACGCCGTCACCTCCCGACGCGGCGCCAGCCGGTGGGCGGCCAGGTCGCCGACGAGGTTCACGGCGACGGCGGTGCCGGCGAACAACAGCGCGTACGTCTGTACCTGGGGAAGGTCCCGGTTCTGCACCGCCTCGACGAAACCGCTGCCCAGCCCGCGGAATCCGAACACCACCTCCACCAGCACGGCGCCGCCCAGCAGGCCCTCCACGCACCGGGCGTACTGCTGCGCGGCGGGCCCCAGGGCGCCCGGCAGCACATGGCGCAGCACCACCGTCCGCTCCCGCATCCCCAGCAGCCGCAGGTGCTCGGGGCGACGGCACCGTGCCGCTCGGCCGCCACGTCGACGCGTATCTGGCGGGCCAGATCGCAGAGGTGCCGGGCCGTCAGGACGGTGACGGGCAGTGCCAGTACGGCCGGCTGCGCCAGCAGGGCCGCCGTGTCCATGCCGACGGCGGTGGCCGGCAGCAGCCCGGCCGCCAGCGACACCGAGGCGACCAGCAGCAGCCCGAGCACGAACTCCGGGACGGCGTGCAGCAGAAGGGCCGCCGTATTCAGCGTCCGGTCGACGCGACTGCCCTCCCGCAGTCCCGACACCGTGCCCAGCAGCGGCGCCAGCACCGTGACCAGCGCCAGCGCCGGGACACCCAGCAGCAGGGTCACCCCGATGCGGCGGCCGATGTCGTCGCCCACCGGCAGGCCGGTCGTCAGGGAATTCCCGAGGTCGCCGGTGAGCAGGTTGCCCGGCCAGTGCCCGAAGCGGGTCCAGGCCGGCTCGTCCAGCCCCAACTGGCTTCGCAGTGCCTGGACTTGTGCGGGCGTTCCGAGTTCGCCGCGGAGCACGTCGGCCGTGTCCCCGGGCAGCAGCGAGCCGACGGCGAACACGGCGACCAGCACCACCAGGCACTGAAGGACCGCCAGCAGTGAGCGCCGCAGGACGTAGGCGCGCACTTCAGCCGATGCGGACCCGGTCGAACCGGGCCCAGTCGTGCGAGTTCGGCGGTGCGGCGCGCAGGCCGCGGACCGAAGGGCCGATGGCGTCGTTGGCATCGGAGAACGCCCACACCAGGAGCCCGGACCCGTCCCGGGCGATCTTCTGGGCGCGGGTGAGCAAGGCCAGCCGGTCCCGCTCGTCGCGGGTGGTGCGGGCGCGCTCCAGCAGCGTGTCGAACTCCTTCGAGGCGTACTGCGTCTGGTTGCGGGCGGCTCCGCCGCGGACCCGCTGCTGGAGGAAGTCGGAGACGGGCAGCGTGGAGCTGGTGTTGAAGGCGGCGACCCCGTGCGTCTTGATCTCACTGAAATACGTGCTGGCGGCCCGGGTGTTGGCGGTCAACTTCAGCCCCACCTCGCGTAGTTGCCGCGCCATCAGGTCCGCGGCCGGCTCCCAGGCGGCGTCGACCGCACTGGTCTCCACGGTGATCTCCCACCCGTCCGCGCCGGCCTCCTTCACGAGCTTCCGGGCCCTTTCGACATCGCGCACGCGGGGCTTCAGGCCGTCGGGGTAGCCGCGCAGGCCCATGCCGAACAGGTCGTTCCCCGGCTCGCCGTGCCCGGCGAGGGCGACGCGCACCAGCGCCTTCCGGTCGAGCCCGAGCTGCACGGCCCGCACCAGCCGCGGGTCGTCGAAGGGCTTGCGGCCGGCGCGCAGCAACAGCTGCTGGGCGGTGGCCCGTTTGGCGGTCAGCAGCCGCGTCGAGCCCTTCTGCTGCAGCCGGTCCACCGAGGCGCCGGCCATGTCGGCGGCGTAGTGGACCTGTCCGGAGAGCAGCGCGTTGAGTCGCGCCGACTCCTCGTTCGCCGGGACGATCTCCAGCTCGGCGATGTGCGGGGCACCGTCCCAGTGGTCCGCCCAGCGCCGGTAGCGGGCGGTCCCGCCGGGTGTGAACGACACGTAGCTGAAGGGGCCGGAGCCGACGGGCTTGCGGAAGTCCTTCGTACCGTCGGGGATGATCTCCGTGCCGGGGCCGGCGAAGACGGTGGGGAACTCGAAGTTCGGCGCCTTCAGCACGAAGACGACGGACCGTTGGCCGTCGGCCTTGCTCGCCTCGAAGTCGATCGCGGAGAGCAGTTGCTGCGAGGGGGAACCGGTGTCGGGGTCGGCAGCGCGGCGGTAGCTGTAGAGGACGTCCCGTGCGGTCACCGGTCTGCCGTCGTGGAACTCCGCCGTGCGCAGACGTATGTGCCACCGGGTGCCGGAGGCGTCGCCCTCCCAGGATTCCGCGAGCCGCTCGCGGACGGACATGTCGTCCGCGTACGTGCCGAGCGTGTCGTAGAGGGCCTTGGCGCGGGCCTGGTCGACGAAGTTCGGCGCGACGTGGGGGTCGAGGGTCTCCTGGGAGCCGCCGGCCGTGAACGCGGCGCGGAACCGGTCGCCGCCGCCCCCGTCCCTCGCGTCCCCGCCGCAGCCGGCGAGCAGGCCGGGCGAGGTCAGCGCCAGGGCGCCTCCGGCGGCCAGCACCATCCGTCTTCCGGGTTCCGGCCGGTTGCCGGGTTCGGGCCGGTGCACCGGCTCCGTCCGGGCATGCGTCGTCACCATCGATCCTCTCCGGGGTTTCCTCGCCCCTGCCATCGGACCGGCGACGGGTCAGTCTCCTGGCTCCCGGATCGTTGCCGGCCTCCGCCTTCCCACCCGCGGCTGCGGACAGTGGCATGCAGGAGGACAGCTCCCCGGTCACAGTGGCGGGACCGCGCCGGAATCGCACCGGCTTCCTGGTCCCCGTCGCCTCGTGCACTCATTGTGGCGCACGAGGCGGCGGGCGCCGGGTCCAGGGGCTCGGTCACGCCGACAGGGCGCCCCGCACGGTGCGTTCGCACGCGTGCGGGGCGCCCTGTCGATCCGGTGGGAGTGTCAGTCCCCCTCGGTTTCGAAGGTGCGCAGCAAATCGGCGGCGACGCTCACGGCAATGGTCGCGGGTTCCTTGCCCGTCAGGGTGGCCAGCCCGATCGGGGTCTTGATCCGGTCGATGGTGGCCTCGCCGTGGCCGCCCTCGGTGGCGAGGCGTTTGCGGAACCGCACCCACTTGGCCTCCGACCCGATCAGCCCGAGGGAGCCGAGATGGGTGGTCCGCAAGGCGGCGTCGCACAGCGCGGCGTCCTCGGCATGATCATGGGTCATGATCAGGATGTGGGTGCCGTGCGGCAACTCCTCCAGCACCTCCTCGGGCAGCAGCGGCGTGTGATGCACATGCACCTGCGCCACCGCGTCCGCCAGCACGTCGAGCCGCTCCTCGGTGAGGATGTCGGCGCGGGTGTCGACCAGATGGAGGTCGAGGTCCTGACGTGCCAGGATGCGTGCCAGTTCCAGCCCTACGTGCCCGACGCCGAAGATCGCCACCGCCCTCACCACCGGCAGCGGTTCGAGCAGCACCGAGACCGCGCCGCCGCAGCACTGCACGCCGTGCTCGTTGGTCACCTTGTCGTTCAGGGCGAAATCGATCAGTTCCGGTTCCGGCTTGGACGCGCCGATCATTCCCCGGGCCCGATCGATCGCGACGGCCTCGATATTGCCGCCACCGATCGAACCCCACGTCTCGGTCTGCCCCACCACCAGTTTCGCTCCTGCGTCGCGTGGGGCGTGGCCGCGCACGGTCGCGACGGTCACCAGCACGCCGGCCTCCCGGCGTGCCCGCAACCGTGTGACCGCGTCGACCCACGTCATGTCAGGCACCGTTCAATGCTGTGGCGTTGCTCCGGATCGTGCCGTTGGCAGCGTTCCCGTTTCCGGCGTGGCCGTCGCCGCCGTGGCCGTTGGCGGCAGCCCCGTTACGGGCGTGACCGTTCGGGGAGGCACCGTTCCGGCGGGCCTGCTGGATCGCCCAGTACACCGCCTCCGGTGTCGCGGGTGAGGCCAACTCGATGCCGGCCCCCTTAGGCCCGAACGCGCCGGCGGCCTGCCGCAACGCCTCTCGCACCGAGAACGCCAGCATCAGCGGAGGCTCACCCACCGCCTTGGACCCGTATACCGAGCCCTCCTCGGTGGCGTTCTCCAGAAGGGTGACGTGGAATTCCTCGGGCATCTCCGAAAAGCTCGGCAGCTTGTAGGTGCTCGCGGCCTGGGTCAGCAGCCGGCCGCGGTGCGGCCCGTCACTGGAGTCCCAGCGCATGTCCTCAAGCGTCAGCCAGCCCGCCCCCTGCACGAACCCGCCTTCCACCTGACCGATGTCGATCATCGGGGACAGGCTGTCGCCGACATCGTGCACGATGTCCACCCGCCGGATGCGGTATGCGCCGGTGAAGCCGTCCACCTCCACCTCGGCCGCGGCGGCCCCATGGGAGAAGTACTTGAACGGCGAGCCCTTGAACGTCTTCGCGTCCCAGTGCAGTCCCTCGGTCCGGTAGAAACCGGCCGCCGACAGCTGAACCCGCTGGAAATACGCGGTGCGCACCAGGTCGTCCCAGGCCAGCTCCTTGTCACTGCCCAGGCTGCGCGCGACGCCCTCGACGATGCGTACGTCCGAGGCATTCGCGCTCAGTTGGGTGGCAGCCACCTGCAGCAGCCGCTCCCGCAACTGCTCGCAGGCGTTCTTCACCGCCGCGCCGTTGAGATCCGCTCCGGCACTCGCGGCGGTGGCCGAGGTGTTGGGCACCTTGTCGGTTCGTGTGGGGGCCAGCCGGACCTTGTGCAGCGGGATGCCCAGGGTGGTCGCGGCCACCTGCAGCATCTTGGTGTGCAGGCCCTGGCCCATCTCGGTGCCGCCGTGGTTGATCAGGACCGAGCCGTCCTTGTAGATCAGCACCAGCGCGCCGCCCTGGTTGAAGGCGGTGAGGTTGAACGAGATGCCGAACTTGATGCCGGTGACCGCAAGTGCCCGCTTGGTGTGCGGGTGTGCGGCGTTGAAGGCGGCGATCTCGCGCTTGCGATCGGCGATGCCGCCGTTGTGCTGCACCTCCTGCCATACGGCGGAGATCCGTTCGTGCTGCACGACCGGCTGTCCGTACGGCGTCGACTGACCCTGCTGGTAGAAGTTGCGCTCCCGCAACTCCATCGGATCCAGGCCGAGCAGCGGGGCGCACCGGCCCATGATGTCCTCGATCACCAGCATGCCCTGCGGTCCGCCGAAGCCGCGGAAGGCCGTGTTGGAGACCTTGTTGGTCTTGGCGATGCGGCCGGCGATGCGCGCGTGGGGCAGCCAGTAGGTGTTGTCGATATGGCACAGCGCACGGGCGACCACCGGCTCGGAGAGGTCCAGGCTCCAGCCGCCGTCCGCGGTCAAGGTGGCGTCCAAGGCCTGGATGCGGCCGTCGGCGTCGAAGCCGATCTTCCATGCGGCGTGGAACCCGTGCCGCTTGCCGGACATGGTCAGATCCTGGGTGCGGTTGAGACGCAGCCGGACCGGCCGACCGGTCAGCTTGGCGCCGAGCGCGGCGACGGCCGCGAACCCGTGCGGCTGCATCTCCTTGCCGCCGAAGCCGCCGCCCATCCGCAGGCACTGCACGGTCACCTCGTGGCTGTGCAGACCGAGCACATGCGCGACGATTTCCTGGGTCTCCGAAGGATGCTGGGTGCTGCTCTGGACGAAGATCTGCTCGGCCTCGTCGACGTAGGCCAGCGCCGCGTGCGTCTCCAGGTAGAAGTGTTCCTGATCGGAGAACTGGAACTCGCCGGTGAACACATGCGCGGAGTCGGCGAAGCCGGCGTCGACGTCGCCGCTGAGCAGCACGGGCCGAGCGCCGTGAAAACTGCCGGCCGCGATCGCTTCCTGCAGGGTGATCAGGGAGGGCTGTTCGTCGAGTTCCACCTCGACGGCCGCCGCGCCGATCCTGGCCGCCTCCAAGGTCTCGGCGAGGACCCAGGCGACCGCGTGGCCGTGGAACATGACCTCGTCGGGGAACAGCGGTTCGTCATGCTTCATCCCGGCGTCGTTGACGCCGGGCACGTCGGCCCCCGTCAGCACGCGGACCACACCGGGCACGACGAGCGCGGGTTCGGTGCGCAGGGCGGTGATCCTGCCGTGGGCCTTCATGACCTGGACCGGGTAGGCGTGCAGGACGTCCTTGGTGCGATGGACCAGGTCGTCGGTGTAGAGCGCGGTGCCGGTGACGTGCAGGGTGGCACTCTCGTGCGGCATCGGGACGCCGACGACAGGCTTTTCGGGGCGCTCGGACAGATGACTCATGACGACACCGCCTCGGTGGTTTGCGCGTACAGCTTCAGCAGGCTCTGACCCAGCATCGCGGACCGGTAGTCGGCGCTGGCGCGATGATCATTCATGGGTGTGCCCTCGGCCTGCAGCACCCGGGCCGCGGCCTCGACGGTCTCCGCCGCCCACGGCTTGCCCTCCAGGGCCGCCTCGGTGGCGAGGGTGCGGATCGGGGTGGCGGCCACCCCGCCCAGGCCGATGCGTGCCGTGCGGACGATGCCGTCCTCGATGTCGAGCGCGAAAGCGACCGCGACGCTGGAGATATCGTCGAAGCGCCGCTTGGCGATCTTGTGGAAGGCCGCGACCGGCGACAGCGGCAGCGGGATACGCACCGCGCGGATCAGCTCGCCGGGCCGGCGCACGCTCTGCCGGTAGCCGGTGAAGTAGTCCGCCAGCGGGACCTCGCGCTCACCGTCGGCGTCGGTGAGCACCACCGACGCCTCCAGCGCGAGAAGCACCGGAGGACTGTCGCCGATGGGTGAGCCGGTGCCCAGGTTGCCCCCGAGCGTCGCACCGTTGCGGATGAGCCGGGAGGCGAACTGCGGGAACAGCTCTGCCAGCAGCGGGACGTCGCCGTCGAGGCGGCGTTCGATCTCGGTGAGCGTCAGCGCCGCCCCGATCTCGATGTGGTCGGATGCGACGCGCAGCTCCCGCAACTCCGGCAGCCGGTCGATGGCGACCACACAACCCGCCCTGCGGGCACGGATGTTCACCTCGACGCCCCAGTCGGTGGAGCCGGCGACCACCACCGCGTCGGGCCGCTCGCGCAGCAACTGCAGGGTTTCGGCGAGGGTGCTCTTCCGCAGGAACGCGCTGCCGTCCTGGGTGTATTCAGTGGCAACCGGTGCGGGCGGGGACTGCTCGCGACGCTGCGCCAGCGGGTCCTCATCGGCGGGGGCTCCCACGGCGAACGCGGCGTCGCGAATCGGGCGGTATCCGGTGCAGCGGCACAGGTTCCCGCTCAGCGCGTGCAGATCGAAACCGTTCGGACCGTGCTCGGCGTCGGTGCTGCCCGCCGGGTCCGCGTGCGCGCAGCGGTTGGGCCGGTAGTACTCGGCAGCCATGCTGCAGATGAATCCCGGCGTGCAGTAGCCGCACTGGGAGCCGCCGCGGACCGCCATCTCCTCCTGCACCGGGTGCAGCGTGGGCGGCTTGCCGGGGTCGCCGGCCGTGGCGAGGCCCTCGGAGGTGATGATCTCCTGACCGTCGAGCGCCGCGGCCGGGACCAGGCAGGCGTTGACCGCCACCCAGTCGGTGGGCTTGTTCACCCCGGGGCGGGCCACCAGGACCGAACAGGCCCCGCATTCACCCTCGGCGCACCCCTCCTTGGTCCCGGTGAGGCCGCGCTCGCGCAGGAATTCCAGCGCTGTGGCGTGCGGCGCAGCCGGTGAGAGGGGTGATTCTTTCCCATTGACCGTGATGCGCGCCGCTACCATGCCAGGCCTTCGTTTCGGTGCGTGATCGGTCGATTCATGATGTTCGCCAATTTCAGGCAGCTTTCTGTGTTCAGAGGCGCCGGGTGAGAGGAGCGGGCGCAAGACGGCACGCAAAGGTGGCGTGCCGGGAAGGGGAGACGGGAAACCCGGAATGTGCCGCGGAAGGGCACATCAGAACGGCGTACTCAGCAGCCGTGCGCGATCCGACCCGGAACCCAGGCTGTGCACTGGGCGAGGCGACCAAGATCAGAGCTGGTGTACATCTGCTGGTCACCTCCTTGGGTACTGGTGGATCATACGACTCCCGCAAAGTAATGGCCGGGGCCACATGGGTCAAGAGGCTGCCCTCGGCCGGCCGGGAACCCGACCGCCTTTCGAGGCGCGTGGCGCGGAGCAGGAACCGATGCCCGATCCGCCGCTGCAGCGGCAGGACCGGGCCATGTACTGCGGCCCGTCAGGTCCCGGACGGGGCCGGGGGATTCGTCCAGGAGGGGACCCTGCGGGCGTAGGCGCGGCCGAGGGGTTCGGTGCTCAGACCGTGCAGCACGATGCTGAGCATGACCGTCATCACCATCACGCGGACGATGAAATCGGCACTGTGCGCGGGCAGCCGGACAGCTGCGAGGAGCCCGAAGACGATGGAGGTCACGCCTCTGGGGCCCAGCCACCCGAGGAACAGCTTGTCGGACATCCGCATCCCCGTACCCGTGAGCATGAGCACCACGGGGACCGTGCGCACCAGGGATACGGCGATGAGCGCGTAAAGGATCACGGAGAGGTGGAACCCGTCCCAGAATTGATTGTTCACCAGCTGCCCGAACACGAACCACAACGCGAGGCACATCAGGGTGACCAGGTCGTCGGTCAAGTGCACCGCGTCCGCAGGGAGGTGGCGCATCGCGGGGGCGAAGCAGACACCGGCGACGAAGGCCGCGACGAAGCCGTTGCCCCCGAGTGCCGACGACAGCGTGTAGGCGGCCACGGGAACAGTCAGCACGCCGAGCCTCGTCGCCGCGTGCTGCGCCCAGCCGCTCGCCCAGGACCTGCGCAGCAGCCACCCGGCCAGGTAGCCGATGACCGAGCCCGCACCGACGGCCCAGGCCGCCGATTCGACCGCTTCCAGCAGCGCATCCGCGTAGTCCGCGCTCTTGGTGCGGGATTCGACGGCGGCGGCCATGCACAGCAGGAACACCGGCGAGATGATCCCGTCGTTCAGGCCGCCTTCGGCATTGAGGACATCGCGCAGCCGCGACGGAATCCTCTTGTCGCGTACGACGGCCGCGGTGGGGGCCAGGTCCAGGGGGACGACGACGGTCGCCAGGACCGCCAGGATCCACCCGGGCCGCTCGGGGAAGAAGGCGTACGCGGTCAGGAAGGCGATGCCCAGGGCCAGCGGCAGAGCACCACCGAGCAGCCGGGCGACGACCCCTTTCTCCCTGCGGATGACGCCGCCGGGGACCTCGGTGGCGTCGACGAAGAGAAGCAGCGCCAGCACGACTTCCACCGCGTGCTCGAAGCCGGACGTGTCGAAGTCGAACTGCAGCGGTGGGTCCGAACCGGCGGTCAGGGCGATGCCCGCGACCATCATGGCGATCGGGGCGGTGATGCTCCATCGGGCCAGGCGGTGCGAGAGGACTGTCCAGGTGAACAGAATGCCCGCGATGACGGTGAAGGCAAGCATGGCATTCCCGCGCTTTCCGGCTCGGCGCCTTTCCCGGTGTGCGCAGCCTAGTGCGGGGCTGCGGCCCCGGCGGGAGGAGCGCGCCGGTGGGGGACGAGTCGGACTGGCCTCGGCGGCGCTCAGCCCCCGGTCCTCTCCCGCACCTTCAGCTCGTGGGCCACGACATGGTCCTGCAGCGGACCGGCCGCCGGCTCCTCGATCCGGTCGAGCGGGAGCGCCACGGCGGCGCGGGCGATCTCCTTCCTGTCCGGGGACACCGTGGTCAGGCTCGGCACGCTGAAGCGGGAGGCCTCGATGTCGTCGAAGCCCACCACCTCCAGGTCGCCGGGGACGCTCCGGCCCCGCTCGTGCAGGGCGCGCAGCGCGCCGAGGGCGAGGTGGTCGTTGAGGCAGAGCAGGGCGTCCGGGCGCGAGCCGGCGTCCAGGAGTGCGGCCGCGGCCCGCGCTCCGTCCATCCAGTGGTAGGCGTCCACCGGCTTCACGAGCTCGCCGTCGAAGGGGATCTTGACGAGGCGGACGGTGGACTGTCCGCACTGCACCATTGCCGGTGGTCGGTGTCAGCCGGATCGGTGGCGCCCAGGATGTGGGGGCAGTCGCAGTTGCTCAGCGACGCGGCCCAGGGAGCCCAGGTCGCCCAGGGGCTTCTTCCGAAGCCCGAGGGCCAAGACCGCGCTGGCCCTTCATCCCTTCGACGGCCGCCTCGCCAGCGACCGAATCTGCGTTCAGAAACCCATCCAGTTATACGGTTCACGGGGACAGACCCCCAAGCGCCGGACGACGCGGCCGGCGAGAACCTACAGCTGCCCGGGCTGCTCGCCGATGGCCGCGATGACTGCGCGGGCCCAGTCGAGGGGTGTGGCCGCGTCGAGCAGGTCGATCAGGTGGGCGGTATTTGCCCTGCGACGGGACGGGGGCGTGGTCAGCGCGGTGTGCAGGGCGTCTACCAGGTCCTGCGGGTGGTGGGGGTCGGTGAGCAGCGCCGCGTCCCCGAGTTGCTGGGCGATACCGGTGTGTCGGGAGAGGACGAGGATGCCTGAGCGTCCGGAGGAGGCTTGGGCCGTGAGGTATTCCTGGACGGTGAGGTTCATCCCGTCGGCCAGGGAGGTCACCCAGAAGACGTCGGCTGCCAGGTAGTGGTCCATGACCTCCGTGAAGGGGAGCGATCGGGGGAGGTATTCCACCGGTTGCCATTCACCGGTGGCCCAGCGGGTGTTGAGGGTGGTGATGGCCTGTTCGAGTTCGATGCGGGTTGCCTCGTAGGCGCGGATCCCGGGCTCGGGTGGCGGGCACACGAGCCGGAAGCGCAGTCGTCCGCGCAGTTCCGGCTGTCGGTCGAGAAGGGTGGCCAGCGCGCGGATCTTGTGGACGGGGCCTTTGGCGTAGTCCAGGCGTTCCACGGACAGCACCAGCGGGCTGTCCGTTGTGGTGGCGTGGGGGACGCGGGAGCGTGCAAGGGCGGCGACGGCCGCCTGGTCGATGCCCAGGGGGTGGACGCCGGTGCGTGGCACGGTGGTTGTGTCTTGCAGCAGCTGGTGGAAGTGGTCGGCGTAGGCGGCCGTGTGAAAGCCGGCCCAGTCCAGTTGGCTGAGGGAGGCGCGCAGTTGCTCGGCGACGGGCAAAGCCTCGAAGACGTCGGGCGGGGGGAAGGGGGTGTGGTGGAACAGGCCGATGGTCAGGTCCGGTCGGCTGCGCTTGAGGAGGCCGGGGACGAGCCAGAGGTTGTAATCGTGCAGCCACACCGTTCCGCCATCGGCTGCGTGGGCGCCGATGTGGTGTGCGAAGGCGGCGTTGACCTGCTCGTAGTCGGTCCAGTGGGCCTGGGCGTGGTGGATGAGGTGGGGCTGGGACATCAGCGCCGGCCACAGCGTTTCTTTGCAGGCCCGGTGGAAGTAGCCGCTCCAGCGGGACGACGGCACGGGCAAAAGGGCCATGGGCAGGCGATCAGGGAACGCGGCGGGCCAGCTGTCGTGTCCTTCGGCGGTGACCGCGGCAGCCCACACGGCATGCAGTTCGCCGTCCTTGTTCTTGCTGCCGAGGATGGATGTCAGGGTGGGCAGGATGCCGTTGGGGCTGGAGGGCTGTTCCCATCGTCCCTTGGTCCAGCGAGCGGGCGCGCGGTGGTAGCCGATGACTACCGGTGCGGGAGGCTTGACCCAGTTGAGGTGTTGCAGCGCCGAGAGGATGCCGGCGGCACCGGCGAGACGGGAGCGGTGGATCAGGGGGTCCTTGGGGGCTCGTTCAGTGAGGGCCGCCTCGGCGTTGCCCACGATGACCCCGTGTGAGCGGAGCTGGAAGAGCGACAGGTCATTGAGCGAGTCACCGGCAACCAGCAGGCTGGACAAGGGCCACTGGTGCTTGTGGACGAGCTGGAGGACGGCCGGGCCCTTGCCCGCGCGCGGAGGCAGGACGTCGAAATAGCGTTCTTCGCTGTAGGACCAGGAGCATCCCATGCCCGCCACTGCCGAGGTGAGGGCGCCAGTCAGCCCTTCGGGAGCCAGGTAGAACGAGCAGCGCCCTTCCTGGGCGACCTTCTGATATTCGAGTTGAGAGAAGCCGCGCAGGGTCTCCCGGATGTGTTCGTGTCCGGGCCATCCCCTCCGCAGTGGTCGTTCCAGTGCGTCGATATGGCTCATGTCGGCCGCGTCAATGACGCTGGCGCCGACGTCCGCGACAATCCACCGTGGTCCTGGGAGCAGCGGATCCTGCCCCAGTAGCATCTGCACGGAGCTCAGGCTGCGCCCCGTTGCGAAGACGACGGTGATCTCCGGGTGGCGCTCCAGTGCGCGGCGCAGCCGCAGGCGGCTCTCCTTGTCGCCGCCCAGCAGCGTGCCGTCGAGGTCGGCGACCAGGACTCTTTCGCCCGCAGATACTTGCCGGCTGCGGCCCTGAGCCCGGCGCGCGCGGTCGTTCACGGCAACCCCCCTGTCCTTCTGGTTCACGTTCAGTGCGGCAGCCGCGTGAGCCATGTGGCGAGCTCGGCGGCGTTGAGGGCGTTGCTGGAGCCCGGTCCGGTAACGGCTGCTGCTCCGCAGGCCACTCCCGCTGCCAGGCAGTCGTGCAGCGGACCGCCGTCCATCCACCGGTGCACGAAGCCGACGTTGAAGCAGTCGCCGGCCCCGGTCGTGTCCACTATCGGCACCGTGAGAGAGGCTTGAGCTGCTCGACGGCCGTTCGTGGAGGCGATCGCGCCCGCTGCTCCCTGCTTGATCACCACCGTGGGCACCAGGCCGGAAAGCAGGACAAGCGCCTCCTCGACCGTGCCGGTCCCGGTCACCCGCAGCGCTTCCGACTCGTTGGGCGCGAACACGTCCACCTGACCCAGCGCCTTGCGTACTTCGGGCATGCCGATGTGCCCGGGATAGTCCTGGCAGTCCATGAACACCCTGGCTCCGTGCTGGGCGGCCACTTCCAGGGCGTCTGTGATGTCCGGGCCGAACTGGAGAAAGGGGAGCATCACCACGGCCGGCCGGAAAACATCGATCAACTCTGCGAGGGGACGCGCCGTGACAGGGTCCTCGTAGGCGATCATGGCCCGGTCCTGGCGATCGGACAGGGCCACCGTCACATTGCGCACCGGGCGTTGGTGATGCCGGAAACCCGCCTCATCCATGTCTTCGCGGCGCGCCGTCGCCAGGACCTCACGGCTGAAGACATCCGTACCGAAATCGGCCGCCCACACCGCTTGGCGCTCCAGCCGGCGCAGCCCCATCGCCAAGGTGAACGCTCCGCCGGGCACCATGTCCAGTCCACTGGCCCATACCTCGGTCCCGGCGCTCACCGGGCCGCGCAGATCCGTCAGGACGAGGTCGACCGAGTAGGCCCCGGCGATGAGCACCGTCGCCCGCTGAGATGACACGGGCCTCACCGGCTCAGCCGGAGGGCGATGTCCTCCGCCAGCCGGCCGTCCCGCTCGCGCTCCAGCCGGCCCACCACCGTGCGCCGCAGCCCGCTGCGGGCCGGCACTTGCGGCGGCACGACGAGGTCCGGCCCCAGCCCCTCACCGCTCGCCGCCTCCTGACGGGCAACTACGTACCCACGCTCGTGCCACACACGAATCAAGACGGTTTCCTCCTGCGGCAACTGCGGCACGCGCTGCGGATCAGACATGGTCGGAAATGTAAGCAGACGATGACGCCCAGTCGTGATGTTGCTGGAGGAAGTGGCCGTATCTTGCCCCTGGATTGCCCGGAAGCATCCTGACCGGAGCACCGTCTTCGTCAGACACGCCCGAGCCGGACCGTGCCCCACCACGCCCGCAAAGCCGCCACTGGAGAAGGCCTCAGCAGTGGCGAAGGGCTCAGCCGATCGAGGGCGTGCTGTGGCACCCACCGACATGGAAGTGGACCGGCAGTACACCGACGCCCCCGGCGCCTCCATGCGCTGCGGCCGACGTGGCGCAGGCGGCCGCACTCATCGAACCGCCCCAGGAGCCCGCCCGTAGGACCGGCGAGAGTGCCGGTGACACCGCCGATCACCGCTTCGGTGGCGTGCACCGAAGCCCTGCCCTGCGCGGCCTTGCCCTCAGCTGCGACCGTCCGGGGCACCGCAGAGCCGGCCGTGTCAAGGCGCCTTGTGGAGCATCGCGGCCACTCCGTCGTCGCTGCGCTCGTAGGCGATACCGCGCAGTGCGGCGACGGGGACGCCGCGTCCACGCCGTGATCGCGTCGCGAAGCGCGCGGGCGGAGGCATCGGGATCTCTGGGCAACAGCCATGCCCCGTTGGCGCCGGCTCGGTCGATGCCGGCGGACGTCAGCTGGTGACCAAGGTGATGTCGGGCGATGATCGGCCCGCGTTCCCCTGCGCCGAAGTGCTCGCTGGACTCGCTGGACTCGCCGAGGATCAGTTCCACGATCTCGGCTGGTTTTCCGGTGCGCGCGGACAGGCCGAGGGCGGCCGGGCCGGGCCTCACGTCCGCGAGGTCGACGAACCGGCCCTCGGCGATCGAGACGACCTTCGAGGCGACCACAAGCAGCAAGCAACAAGCAACAAGCCGGGCACCTTCCCTACGCGCGGCGCCAGTTGAGCAGCAGTACCTCGACCGCCGTGTGCAGAGTCGCTGCGGCCGCCCCGTCGCGCAGCTGCGTGGAGAGGCCGAGGAGAAAGCTGTGAATCATGGTGGTCACGCCGTCGACGTCGGCGTCGGCATCGAGTTCACCTGCGGCGATGCCTCGCTCCACGCAGGCCCTGATGCGCACCCGGTCGGCCTCACGCCGTGCCGCGACGGCCGCGCGCACTCCGGCGTGCTCCTCCCCCGGTGCCCGCATCGTGCCGGACAGGGCGACGAGACAGCCGGTGGGGTGGGACGAGTCGGCCTGCATGTCGATCGAGCGGTGCAGCAGCCCGGCCACGGCCTCGCGCGGGCTGACCGTCTCGTCCTCGATGACGTCGACAGCGCCGCCCGGCCCCTTCATGTAGTGCTCGACGACCTGCTTGAAAAGCCCTTCCTTCGAGCCGAAGGCGCCGTACAGGCTCGCGGAGGACAGCCCCGTGGCGGCTCGCAGCTGCGCCAGCGAGGTCGCTTCGTACCCCTGCTCCCAGAACAGCAGCATCGCAGCCTCCAGTACGGCCTCCACATCGAAGGCGCGGGGACGGCCCGCTGGCGGCATGGGGACCTCCTGCATCACAAGACGAGCGTTCCGGCATGGGGAGCGCTTCCCCACCTCCCATATTGGACCAACCGCTCCACAAAGTACCAAGTGCCGAAGTGCCCGAGCACAGACGGCTCGCAGTGACCCTGATCACTTTTGGATCGATCAATCCACAATCGCTTGACCGACGCGTCACGCCAGGGCGAGCATTCCGGCATGAACGATCCAGAATTCAAAAGGGACGGCTCCGGTGTCCGCGCCCCGCTGAGCCGCGCGATGGTGCTGTTGCTGGCGGTGACGTGCGGCGCCGCGGTCGCGAACATCTACTACGCGCAGCCGCTGCTGCCCGTGATCTCCAAGGCGCTGGGGGTCTCGGAGGGGGCCGGAGGCCTCATCGTCACCTGCTCGCAGATCGGCTACGCGCTCTCCCTGGCACTGCTGGTTCCCCGGGGTGACGTACTGGAGCGGCGCCGGCTGGTGAGCGGGCTGCTCGCCCTGAGCGCTGTCGCTCTCCTCGGTGCGGCGGCCTCCCCCTCGTTGGGTGCGCTGTACGGCTCGGTCGCGCTGGTCGGGGTGACCTCCGCCGTGGCGCAGATCGTGGTGCCGATGGCCGCCTCACTGGCCGCCGACCATGAACGCGGCGCGGTGGTGGGCACGGTCATGAGCGGGCTGCTCATCGGCATCATGCTCGCGCGGACGGTTGCCGGGGTGCTGGCCGAATTCGGGGACTGGCGGCTGGTGTTCGTCTTCGCGGCGGGCGTCATGGTGGTGCTGGCGATCACCCTGCGGCTGGTTCTGCCTCTCGTACCGCCGACCGCGAAGACCCCCTATCCCCGGCTGCTGCACTCGGTGGTGACTCTGGTGCGCACCGAGTCGCTGCTGCGCAGGCGCATGGCTCTGGCCGCGGTCGGCATGGGCGCCTTCACGGTCCTGTGGACCGCCTCGTCGTTCCTGCTGGCCGGCCCCGCCTACGGGTACGGTCCGGGGGTCATCGGTCTGTTCGGTCTGGTCGGGGCCGTCGGGGCCGTCGCCGCATCGGTGGCCGGCCGGCTGGCGGACCGCGGTCGCGCCCGCCAGGTGACGACCGGCGGGCTGATCGTGCTGACGGGCAGTTGGGGCGTGCTCGTCTTCGCCGGCCGGGGAGGCCCGCTCGGTCTGAGCGCGCTGATGGTCGGCATCGTCGCACTCAACCTCGCACAGCAGGCACTGCTGATCAGCCACCAGAGCGTCCTGTACCGCCGCATCCCGCACGCACGCAGCCGGGTCACCACGGCGCTCATGGTCTCCGCCTTCGCCGGCAGTACGGTCGCGTCCGCACTGACGGCCGCGCTGTATCCGCTCGTGGGCTGGGCGGGGGTCTCCGCGCTGGGAGCGGTGATCGCGCTGATCGGCCTCGCGATCTGGTCCCTGGAACTGCTCCGCCCGAGCCCCTCGGAACCGCTCGCCGACCCGTCGGCGGACGAAAACGCCCACGCGGCCCGCACCTCTCCCGCTGGCGCGGACCACACCCACGCCTACACCCACGCCCACGCCCACGAGGGCGACAAGGAGTCTGCTCGTGCCTGAGATCCGCCGAGTCGCGATCCCGGACGACTACCAGCACACGGCACACCGGTACGCCGCGTGGGACTCTCTGCGCGAAGGTGCCCACCTGACCTACTTCTTCGAGCACTTGGGCAGTGCCGAGGAGGTGATCGCCGCGTCGGAGCCGTTCGATGTGGTCGTAGCCATGCGCGAGCGCACCCCCTTCCCCGCCGAGGTGCTCGACAAGCTGCCGAACCTGCGCCTGCTGTGACCACGGGCCCCGCCAACGCGGCCATCGACACGGCCGCGGCCGCGCGGCGCGGAATCGTGGTGTCCGGCACCCGCGCCGCAGGACTGACCTCGACAGCCGAGCTGACATGGGGACTCCTGCACGCCCTGACCCGCTCGCTCCCCGCTGAGGACCGCAATCTGCGCGAGGGCGCCTGGCAGCAGACCGTGGGTCGTGACCTGTACGGCGCACGCCTGGGCGTTGTCGGCCTGGGCGGCGTGGGCGGTCGCGTGGCCCAGGTCGGGGTCGCCTTCGGCATGGACGTCGTTGCCTGGAGCGCCCACCTCGATCCCGGACACGCGAAAGCACTGGGCGTCACACCCGTCAGCAAACGGGAACTGCTGACCACCTCCGACGTGGTGACGCTTCACGTCCGGCTCTCCCCACGCACCGTCGGCCTCATCGGTACGGACGAACTCGCCCTCATGCGGCCGGACGCACTGCTGGTCAACACCTCCCGGGCCCCGGTCGTCGACCAGGAGGCACTGCCTGGCCGCGCTGCACGCCGGAACGTTGGGCGGCGCCGCCCTGGACGTCCACTTCACCGAGCCGCTGCCCACCGATTCGCCATGGCGTAGCGCTCCACGAACCGTCCTCACCCCACACCTGGGCTACGTCACCGCAGACGCCTACGAAATCTTCTACCGCGACGCACTCGGCGACACCCTCGCCTTCGCCGCCGACGAACCGGTCCGCCTCCTCACGCCATGAGCGGACCACGCCCCCATACCAACGCGGAAGGGAACCCACCATGACCACCACCGAGCAGCCCAACTGCGAGCAGACCACCACCGCCCACCCGCAGCCCGCTCCCGCTCCCGCTGATTCGGGGGGCCGCCTGCCCCGCCTGTGGACGCGGCCCCTGGGCGACCTCACCCTCACCTACGTCCCCGACGCCGGCGTCCACATGATCCCCACCCGGGTCTACCCCGCCTCCGCCGACGAGGACTGGACGGACCACGGCCCCCACATGACGGACGCGGGCCACCTGGCCATGGGATGCGGCGCACTGCTCGTCGAGCGTCAAGGGAAGCGCCTGCTCCTTGACGCCGGCCACGGCCGCATCTCGGGCGAGGACCCCGAACACTTCCAACACCGCTTCGACCACGTACAGACCCTCCCCGATCACCTGCGACGCCTGAGCGTCGACCCGGCCACGCTGGAGACGGTCGCCTTCACCCACCTGCACGACGACCACACGGGATGGGCCCGGCCGGACGCCGTCGACGATCCGCGCAGTCTGTTTCCCCACGCGCGCTGGGCCGTCGGGGAAGGAGAACTGCGAGGCCTGGACCCCGCCTCCGGCCCACGCCTCGCCGGACAGAGCGAACGGACCACAGCCGTCGCCGACGGAACGGAGATCGCCGAGGGAGTACGGGCCTGGGCGCTGCCAGGGCACACCACCGGGCACACGGCCTGGATCCTCGACACCGGTGACGGCCGCCGAGTCGTGGTCTTCGGCGACGCCATGCACTCGCCCGTCCAGATCCGGCATCCCGACTGGGAAGTCGTCCTCGACCACGACCGTGCCCAGGCCGAGCACTCACGTCGCCGCCTCGTGGAATTCCTGGCCCAGAGCGATGTCTTCGGCTTCGGCGTGCACTTTGCCGACCAACAACTCGGCACCGTCGACGACACCGGCCACTGGCGCCCTTGGAAGGACGGGACAGACAACCGGTAAGCCGGTCGTAGGGTCCGCTTCGTCGCAGTCCAGGACCTGCTGCACCGTCCGGTGTCCGGCTCCGCGGCCTCCCACTCTGGAGGCGGCGAGGGGCCGGGCATGCGAATCGGCATGGGCCAGTTCCTGGTCTGCGACTACGAAACCTACGAACGAAGTGCCACAATCGCTCAAGCGGAGGCGGAGGCAGAAGCAGAAGCGCGCCAGGCGTACTACGAAGCCCGCCGGGCCGACGACTGACGGTACGGAACACAGGGCTGGGATTCGCCACTTGGGTGCCGGAGCCCTGGGTGTCGGCCTTGCCGGTCTTGCCGGACTTCCCGTCGGCGAAGGCCCGCGCGCATCCGGCAGCCCCCAGGGCGCCGATCCGCCAATCGAGCAACTGGCCCTTGGTGCACGGTCGTTGCAGGTCAGGAACCATCAGCAGCGCATGCGCCCTTTGCATGACGGAAGCTCCATACTCACTCGCCACGCCACGGAAGCCCCGCCGGAGCATCCACTCCGGCGGGGCTTCATCTCACGCGCTCTCACACAGGTCTCACCGACCGGGCAGACTCCCCCAGCCACGAGACTCCGACCCGGCACTACCCGCCTGACCTGGATCTGCTGGACGCTCCAGGAAGGTCGTCAAGACCTGCGTCGCTCAGCCCTCATCCGCGCGAGGGGCTCAGCGGTGGCCCCAACCGTGCTGCATCATGGCGCCCTTGTCGTGGTGCATCATGGCGCGCTTGTCATGGTGCTTCTTGCCCCAGTGTCCGTTCTTGTGGTCGGCACCCGCCTTGTGGCCGTCCCTCCAACGGTCGCCGGAGCCATTGGCGCAGGTGTTTCCGAAGGCCGGATTCAAGAAGCCGACGACGTCGACACTGCTGCCGCAGACGTTGACCGGGATGTGTACCGGGACCTGGACGACGTTGCCCGAAAGCACCCCCGGCGACCCGACAGCGGCGCCCTGCGCCCCACTGTCAGCGGAGGCGACCGAGGCCCCGCCGAGGGTGGTCGTGGCCGCGAGGGCGGCGAGGGCGGTGAACCGTGCGATCCGTGACATGGCGAAATGCCTTCCGAGACGAAGGAGAAGCGGCCTTGTTGCTGCTTCCCGTCAGGTCGTATTCGGAGCCCGTGGCGGCCCGGTTGGCTCACGGAGGGGCATTTCACCCATTCGGCTTCATGCTCGTACGGACCTGCCCGCCTCCTTGACCTCAAGTGAGGCAGACGCTGCGCTCTGCCGGCGATGGCTAGCGCGGCGACCGCTGCACCTGACACATGGGTCAAGGGCGGGCCAGGCTGCCCCTTGCCGTTCACGCGCCCGGGACCAGTCCCGGGGCGGGTGCCCGCGACGACCCATCAGCGTGGGGGTGCGAGGAACCCTTCGACCACGCGGCGGATCTTGTCCACGACGTCCTCGGCTTCCTCCTCGCCCATCCGCAACGCGGTGTTCGCGGCGATGAGGACCGCGTCGATCTGGAAAGCCGCGAGGTCAACGTCGAGTTCAGCGATCTCCCCGGCGTCGGCGGCGTATCGCAGCTCGGCGGCAAGGAGGTCACGCCAGTCCCGTCGGCAACGGAACAGTGCGTCGTGGACGCGCCCGGGACGGCTGTCGAAGTCCGCCAGATTCGCCGCCCAGAAGCAGCCGCCCGGGAACAACGGCACCTCTGCGTACTCGATCCACCGCTCGATCAGTGCCCGCATCCGCGCCGCGCCACGAGGCGCGGTCCGAGCGGGGTGGACGACGGCGGCGTGGAACACCTCCTGGGCCAACTCGACCGCGGCGGTCTGCAAGTTCTCCTTCGTTCCGAAGAGGGTCTGGACTCCGCTCTTGCTGATCCCGAGGTCGGTGGCCAGGCGGCCGAGGCTGAGCCCACCGAGCCCTTCCAGTGAGGCCACGTCCACGGCACGGCGGACGATCGCCTGCCTGGACCGCGCGCCACGCAGCAGGCGCCGGTCCGAAATCACCGCGTCGCCCCCCTCGCCGCCTGCGTCGACGAACGCGTCCTCTTCCACCCGCTGCTTCCGTTCGCTCATCGCCGTCATCTTGCCAGACCTCTTGCCTATACGTACGACCGGTCGTACGTTTTCTTTGGGGCGACCATCCGAGCGCCCCTCAACGCGGGCACCAGCCTCTGGCGCATTCAGGGGCGTGGCGCTTGGAGTCCGCACGGCAACCGGGGGTGCACGTACAATGGACGGCCGTCAAAGGTTCGAACTGGCGCAGGAACTGGCTGTCGCCAAGGGGCGGCAGGACGTACCCGCGGCCATGAAGCTCTTCCACCGGGACATGCTGCTGGAGGTTCCGGCATTCGGGACGACCGCCCGCGGCCCGGAGGAGAACGAGAAGGCGCTGAGAAGATTCTTTGCCTCGTTCCCGGACTACGGCATCGGCCTCCAGGGCCACGCCGACAACGGCGGCACACTGGTCTGCTGGGGAACGGCGACGATGACCATGACGGGCGACCGGTTCGGCGTCATCCCCACCGGGAGACGTGCCGAACTGCCGGTGGTCATCCAATTCGCCTTCAAGGACGGCTCGATCGCCCGCGAACGGTTCTTCTTCGACCTGTCGACGCTCTGCGCCCAGTCAGGCGTCTCAACCGATGTGGTCAGGCGAACGATGTTCGGCGACACCGTCGATGCCCCCGTTCCCGCCGATCCCGAGGCGTTGCCGCACGGGCACCGCCCACCAGCCTTCCCGGAAACACACCACCCGCATCCCCCGTCTTCGACCAGCCAGATCGAAGCGACCCAAGGCGGTGAAGCATGACCTCGGATCCGCGGGTGAAGGACGTCGGCGAGATCAAGACAGTGCATCTCTTCGACATGGTCGTCGATTTGCATCCGCGGCTGAACATCGGCGACGGCCCGCTGGGCCAACGGGTTCTTTTCGGCTCCGCCGGAGGGACGTTCCAAGGGCCGGAGCTACGGGGCCAAGTGCTGGCGGGTGGCGGCGACTGGACGTTGTTCCGTCCTGACGGAGTGATGTCGCTGGACGTCCGGCTGACACTGCGCACGCACGATGACGCGCTGCTGCACATGACCTATGGCGGCCGCTGGGTCACCCCGCCCGACCTGCGGGCCGACATGGCGGATGCCGTCAGGAAGCACCAGGTCGACCCCGCTCGCTACTACTTCCGGACGAATCCGCTCTTCGAAACCGGGGCACAGCAATACGCCTGGCTGAACGACATCGTCTGTGTGGGGTCGGGATACCTGGTCGAAGGCGGAATCGCCTACAAGGTCTCGCAGGTTGTGTGAACGGCTGCCGTTGTGTGATCGGCTGCGGTTGCGTGAACGACTGCCGGCCACACGGTTCCAGCAGGGTTCTGTCTCTCGGGTCATGACGGGAGAGACAGAACCCAGGTGCGTGACGCCACGACGTGCTCTGACAAGTCCCCCGTCCCCACGAAGCGATCGCGACCCGCCGCCGACCACGGGGCCCGCTTCTCCCCCACGCTTTATGGTGGCGCCGTGAAAGGTCACCAGCGGGTGCGGGACGACGAGGGCGGTGCGAGCCGGCTCCTCGCACTGTCCGACGGCGTGTTCGCCATCGCGATGACGCTGCTGGCCCTGGACATCACGCTGCCCTCCGACCTGAGCAATGCCGCCTTCGGGCAGGCGCTGGCGGATGTGGTGCCCAACCTGTGGGCGTACGGCCTCAGCTTTCTCGTCATCGCGGCATTCTGGCGAGGCCACCACGAGATCTTCCGGTACGTACGGGAGGTCGACGGGGTGATCATCCGCTGGGGTCTGCTGAACCTGGGCCTCGTCGCTCTGATGCCGTTTCCCACCACCCTGCTGGCCGAGTACGGAGACCAGCCTCAGTCGGTGGCCGTCTACTCCGGCGCCGTCGCGGCCATGGGAGCCGCACAGCTCGCGTTGACGGTCGCGGTGTGGAAGCGCCCATGGCTGGGCAGCGAGGCACTGCCCGACCCTGTCGCGCGCAACGACGTGGCCGACATGGCGTGGACGGTACTGGTCTTCGTCGTCGCCGTATTCCTCGCCTTCGTCTCCCCGACAGGCGCGAAACTGTGGTGGCTCGTGCTGATCCCACTCAAGGTGATGACGGGCCTGCGGGGTCGGCGCCTGCGCGAGGCGGCACAAAAGCCTGACGCGTAGCCGGGCGGCGCCGTGCCCTTCCGTCAGACCGGGGCGGGCCTGGGGATGGGGGGCGACCACCTGCCGCGCCGGAGCGGCGGGCGCGCCTGGCAGAAACGGCACGAATAGGGGCCCGCAGGGCCCGCCCCGCAACGTTCCGATCCTCGACCAGGACACCGCCCCCGACGGCCTTCGCGCGGGACTCCTCGGCGGGCGCGCGACCCGGCCTACCGCATGCCGAAGCCGAGGTGCGGATCGGCGCCGACCAGCTCACCGCTGGCGTCCCACAGGCGAGCAGCGACCGCCGGGTCGGCCATATGAGGGGGGACAGGCTCACGCCGTGGTCGGCCACGCAGGCCGAAGACCCTCGGCCCCCACAGCTCCCCTCCCTGCACTTCCGGGTCGAGGACGGCACGGACGACGGGCCATGCTCCGGCGTCCTTGCCCTGCACCACGAGCCCGGCGGGCAAGGCTCCCAGCCGCTCGCCGGGGGTCGTCATGCGTACCGGCGGGCGGGACGGGGTGAGGGAATCCAGCGCGCCGCCGGGGTGGGCCACCGCACTGAGCACCGTGCTGCCGACGGCACGCAGGCGGCGATCCAGTTCAAAGCCGAAGTACATCTGCGCCAGCTTCGAGCGGCCGTAGGTGCGCTTGGGCAGGTAGTCCCGGGTCGACTGCAGATCGTCCAGATCCAGTCGCTCGGACCGCGCCGCGAAGCTTCCCACCGTCACGATGCGGCCCGCCGGCGCCGCGGACAACAGGGGTGCCAGCCACTGGGTGAGGGCGAAATGGCCGAGGTGGTTGGTGCCGAACATCAGCTCGTGGCCGTCCTTCGTCTCCCGACGCGACGGATCGTCGAGCGCGACCCCTGCGTTGTGGACCACCGCATCGAGATGATCGAGATCCAGCCTGTCCACGGCGGTCTTCAGGGACGACAGGTCGGCAACGTCCAGCGGAAGGTGCCGCACCTGCGCGCCGGAGACGCGCGAGCGGATCGAGGCCATGGCGGCGTCGGCCTTCGCGGCGTCCCGGCTGCCGAGTACGACGACGGCGCCGGTGGCGGCGAGCTGCTCGGCGACGAAGTAGCCGATCCCGGCGTTGCCTCCGGTGACCAGGAAGGTCCTGCCCTCGGCGGACGGCAGCCGGTGAACGTCCCACGATCGGCTCGGGGATGCGGATGACACGATGACAGGCTCCTTGCACTCTGGGGCCGCGTGCTCATGGGGAGCACCGACCCTTCCAAGATCGCAACCTCCACCGATATGGCGCCGACAGACTTCCGACACCCCTCCGGAGAACGGCAGAGCGCAAGAAGGCGCTTCGCCGCCACCGGTGCACACTGAGAACGAGCGCGGCAGGCTGCTGTGCGTGTCCCAACCGAGGCCCACAGCCCGGCTTTTCGCGCTCTCTTTGATGTCCCTCCCCTGCTCACGCCCGTGTTAGCCGGTCGTTAGCCGAGCGGCAGCCTGGCGATAGCGGCTCCGACCAGAGTGGGTGACGTACCGAGGAAACAACGACACCGACTGCCCCGGGGGACCCCAAATGCGCTCCAACACCACCGCCCGCACCGCCCGCCGCCGCACCCTGCGCATCGCCGCCGCGGCCCTGACCGCAGCCGCCGGCCTCAGCCTGACCGCCTGCTCCGGCTCGGACATCACCGAGACGAAGCCCGCCGCCCACGCGGACACGGGCAAGGCCGCCGCAGAGTCCAGTGGCGCCGGCTCCGCCACCGGGGAGCAGGGTGCCGATGCCCAGCCGGGCCCCGGCGCCAAGGACGGTGCCAAGGCGGGCGCATCGGGCAAGCAGTCGGGCGGCGCGCAGGCCGCCGCCGGTGGCGGAGCGGGCTCGAGTGTGGAGCGTTGCCACACCTCCGGTCTCAAGGCGGCGTTCGCCACGGGCGGCGACGCGGTCCCGGACCCGGACGCGGACGGCGCGACGAGCACCAGCATCGTGCTGACCAACAAGGGCGGCAGCACCTGCAAGATCGGCGGCTTCCCGGGCGTGGACCTCAAGACCGAGAACGGCGGTGGCGTCTGGTCGCTGCAGCGCTCGTCGGCCAAGTCGCACGGTGCGATCACCCTGAAGCCCGGGGACAGCACCGACTTCACGATCAACCTCGCCCTGACCAAGGAGGAGGAGGGCTTCTGGCAGCCCGCCTTCGCGGTCGTCACCCCGCCGAACGAGACCACCTCGCTCACCCTGGACTGGCCCTGGGGCGCCCTCGTCGACCAGCGGGGCGCCACCCGTCCGGCCACCTTCGTCAACCCCATCGGCTGACCACCCCGGGACCGCCCCCGAACATCAACCACCCACGTCTCTGAGCGCGACCACCTCGGAGACGTGAAAGACAAACCAGGGAGACAACCATGAAGCAGTGGCGTACTCGTATCGGTGTCGGTCTCGCTGTCAGTGCTGCGGCACTCGCCATCCCACTGACCGCAACCGCCGCTTCCGCCGCCCCTCCCCCCGGCGACGGCTGGGTCCCGATCGGGGCCGAGAGGTACCCCTCGAAGGCGGAGTGCGAAGCGACGGAACTCCCGATGGCCCAGGCGAACGGGTACCACGAGGTGTGGTGCGACGACAGCAAGGCCATCATGCCGATCTACAACCGCTGACGACCGGCCCCCACTTGGCGAGGTCCCGTCCCGCCGATGTCCGCCATGAACGTCCGCTGCCTGCCCGGGTGTGTCACACCGGAACAGGCAGCGGACGAACACGCGGCCACCGTCCGAGAACAGCAACCAGGGGCCCGCGTTCGTTCCCCGGCAGCTTCGCCCCCTCGCCCCCCTCATCCCCCTCTGCGGCCTCGGCCAACTCGGCAGCTTGAATGCGGACATCCGCGAGCGACCCTCCGCGTGCCGCCGCTCCTCACCGGGGTCGTACGCTCGCTGACCATGTGCATACCGAGACCCGTATGGCTGACCCCGCGCCGCCTGGTGACCGCCACCGTCCTGGCCGCCGTCTTCGCGGCCGGCTGGTACCTGGGACAGCCCGTCCTGCCCTCACGGTGCGAGGTGCCGGCGGCCCCCGTGCGGTACAGCGATCACCTGGCGGTCGACACGCTCCCGGACTGTGACACCAGGCCGCGCCTCCGGAGTTGGTTCTCAGGAGACTTCCGCTAGGGCGTGATTGGCTCCCCGGTCTGACCACTTGGCGTCAAAGGCGGCCCAGGGCGCGATGGGTGGCGGGCGGATCTACTTGGGGAGATGAGCGACCGAGTCCGCCTGCTACGGTGCGCCGATGTCAGCGATCAGGAAGTTCCAAGTCACCTTTGACTGCGCAGAACCTGAGCGTCTTGCTCGATTCTGGTGCGAGGTGTTGGGGTACGTCATTCCACCGCCACCAGAGGGGTTTGCCACTTGGGACGACTTCAAGCGTTCGCAGCCACCTGAGCAGCGGGATTCATGGTTCGCCTGCATTGATCCCTCAGGTGTGGGCCCGCGCCTGTTCTTCCAGCGCGTTCCCGAGGGGAAAGTCGTCAAGAACCGGGTGCATCTTGATGTGCGGGTCGGCACCGGACTCGTGGGTAAGGAGCGCCTTGCCGCACTTGAGGCCGAATGCGCGCGACTGGTCCCTCTCGGTGCGGTACACGTGCAAACGCTGTATGACGGCAACGATGCGTGCATCCCGATGCTGGACATCGAGGGCAACGACTTCTGTATCGACTGAGCATTCTCAGAGGCAGGGTGGCAGGGAGCCACCTTCCTTGGGTCTCTCCGGCTCCGTATGGGGCGGGAGAGACCCCGTGAGGGCGGAGGTTGCGCAGCCGGGCGGCGATGCCGGGCATTGCGGTGTGAACGCCGTCGCCTTTCCGACGGCAGTCACGAGGGATCTTCGAGTCCTTCATTCGGGCGAACTCGTGCTCGATGCGGGCGCGGACCTGCTGGTGGGACCGGTGGTGCCGGCAAGCCCTCAAGCCGCGCCCCTGGCTGTTCGTCAGATCCCCTGACCGCGGACGGGACCCAGCACGCCCTCCCCGTCCTCGGCTCGGCCTCCGCACGGACACGGTCCGGGGAGGGGGTGCTGGTCCGCGCTTTTCCCGCGGAGGGCAGGTCACCCGATGGTGGCGTCGAACGCGTTCAGGGCCTCCACCACCGGCTGGAAGTAGGTGGTTCCGCCGCTCGTGCAGTCGCCGCTGCCGCCCGAGGTGAGGCCCAGCGCCGCGGAGCCTGAGAACAGAGAGCCGCCGCTGTCGCCGGGCTGTGCGCAGACGTTGGTCTGGATCAGGCCGTTGACCCGGCCCTCCGGGTAGGTCACCGAGGCGTTCAGGCCGGTGACCGTTCCGGAATGCACGCTCGTCGTGGAGCCGCTGCGCTTGACGGGCTCGTTGAGTACCGCGTCACGGGCACTGGTGATGGCCTGGGTGGTGCCGTTGTAGAGGTCCACCTCGCTCGGGTGCGGGACAGCACCGGCGGCGGGGTACGCCGCGATGGCGTAGTCGTTGTCAGGGAAGCTCGACCCGTTCTGGGGGACGACCGCGATCTCCTTGCCACCGTCGGACTCGGCCCAGCTCTTGATCAGGTTGCCGCAGTGCCCGGCCGTGAGGAAGGCGTCCGGCAGGCCGGCCCGCTTGACGTTGAAGCCGAGCGAGCACCGGGCCTTGGTCTGGGAGGTCTCGGAGCCGTAGATCGCGTCCCCACCGCTGATGAACGGCGTGAGCGCGGAGTCGATCCGCTTCAGCTGGACCGTCTTCCCCAACGGCTTGAGGACCGCGTTGAGCTGCTCCAGCTTCGCGCCGGTCACCGTGCGGTCGGCGGTGACGACCACACGGTTGGCTTTGAGGTCCGACACCCACGCGGTGCCGGGGATCTCCTTGCTCTTGTTCAGGGCCGCCAAGGTGTCGGCCAACTGCCGGTCGTCGAAGGGGGCGGTCTTCCCGAGCTGCCCGGCCGGGGCCGCGGGCAGCCGCTTGGCGGGTTGTGCCTCCGAGGCGTCGGCGCTGTGCGGAGTGAGGGCTACGGCGGCGAGCACGGCGAGTGCCGTGGCCGCCAGGGTGGCGGCGCGCCGGAGCGGAACGGTCGGTTGCAAGGCATCTCCCAGGTGAACGCCGGAACCACGAGTCCGGAAAGGCCGACCACACGCCGTACGGCGCGGGATGAAGCAACATCCTCACAACGCGCGAACGGCCGCAGAGCGGGCGAGCCAGACGGCCGGAGGAAACCACCCGTAGTGGCTACAGGGCCGCAGCTCCCGTTCTCCGGCCCGCGCGTCCTCCAGGGCCGACGGGTGTGTAGGAGCCGTCGGTGGTCGTTGTTCCCGGGGCGATGACGGTTTGACAGTCGTTCAGCCGGTGGCTCGGTCCGTTGAGGGAGACCCGCCCCGTGGTGCACGAAAGGGTCGAGGTTCGCGGTGACCGTGACCTCGTCGCTGGATGCCTGACCCGACTCGTGGAGGGTGCTTTGCCCTTGGGCGAGTGCGGGGGGGGAATCAGCGTGCGAGGGAGACGGCGAACGGCTGAAATCCGCGACGGCGCACGACGTGGGGTACGAGCAGGACGAGTGCTTCGGTGGCGCGGGCTGTGGTGATGTCGCCGAGATCTTCGATCCACTCGGGTTGCCAGCCCAGGTCGGCGAGAATGCCGGCGGTGCTGGTCTTGGCCGGTGCGTCGTTGCCGGACAGGTAGGCGGTGGGCGGGGTGGACAGGGAAGCGGGGGCGGTCATGACCGGGAAGAGCATGGTGTTGAGTGTCTTGACGACTCGGGTGGCGGGCAGGGCCTGTTGCAGCTGCTCGGCGAGGCTGCTGCCGGGGTAGCAGAGGTCCGAGGGAAGTCCGTCGGGGCTGTGGCGGGTGGCGTTGGAGACGTCGATGAGGATCTTGCCCGCCAGCTCGGTGTTCAGTGCGGACATGCGTGCCAGGGTGCTGTCACCCGGGCTGGCGTTGATCACGATGTCGGTGGTGGCGGCCGTGGTGCGCTGGTCGGCGAGGCGGATCGCCTGGCCGGGGCCGGTCTCGTGCGCCGCGGTCTCTTCGGGGGGCTGCCGGTGGCCGAGGGTGACTTCGTGGCCGGCGGTGGCGAGTTTGCGGGCGAGGCTGCTGCCGACGCGGCCGGCGCCGAGGATGCCGATGCTGGTCATGCTGAGGTGCTCCTTGCCAGGTGGCGGGTGATCAGGTGAGTGAGGACAGGACCGTGACAGCCGTGGCATGGATGCCGGGCGTGGCGGCCAGGAAGTCGGGAGCGGCCAGGTTCCACGGATTGCCGTGGGTGTCGGTGACGGTCCCTCCGGCTTCCGCGACCAGCAGGGCGCCGGCCACCAGACCCGACCGCACATCGGAGAACTGCCAGAAGGCATCCATCCGGCCGGCGGCGACGTGGATCAGCTGCAGGGTGGCGGGCACGGAGACGCGGACAACGAGGCCGTTGAGCAGCATCTGAGTGACGGACGAGCCGATCCGGTGGAACGTGTGCGCGTCTTCCCCGGGCCGGGCCTGGCCCGTGCCGGTCAGGGCCGCGCCCAGGTCGGTCTTGGCCGACACGCGCAGCGGCGTGCCGTTCAGGTGGGCGCCGCGTCCGGCCACCGCGGTGTAGTCGTCGCCGGTCAGCGGGAGATGCACGACCGTGAGGACCGGCTCGTTGTCGCGTACGAGAGTGGCGGTGACGGCCCAGTCCGACATGCCGTGGACGTGGTTGATGTTGCCCTCGGCCGGGTCGACGACCCACCACTCGCCCGGCGGCAGCGCGCCGCCGGCGAGTTCGTCGTCGGCCCAGTTCGCGGTGGGCCGGGACGCCAGCAGGGGCGCTTTCAGGACGTCGAGCACCGCGTCGTCGTTGGCGTGGATCGCCGTGACGATCTCGTCGGCACTCGCGCCGCGGGCATGCGGGACGTAGCGCTCGCGCAGCCGGTCGCCGGCGGCGTGGACGGCGGCGGTGACCTGGTCGAGCAAGGCCTTGTCGAGTTCCGTACTGGCGGCAGTGGACATGAGGTGCTCCCAAGGGGCGTGGCTGGACACAGGGGTGAGAGCGGAAGGGAGTGCGGGGTGGCGCGCTTCTCCGTCCGCACCTCGACGGTAGGGACCACGCGGAATAACAACAAGTGCATGCTTGTAAGCCGTAGCCTTACTCGTATGCAACTGGATTTGAATCTGCTCACCGCACTGGACGCGCTCCTGGAAGAGGGCAGTGTGGCCGGCGCCGCCACCCGTCTCCACGTCACAGCCCCGGCGATGAGCCGGACCCTGGGGCGCATCCGCCAGACCACGGGCGACGACATCCTGGTCCGCACCGGCCGGACGATGGTCCCCACCCCGCATGCCCTGGAGCTCCGCGCACAGGTTCACGACCTCGTCCACCAGGCCCACCAACTCCTGAGCAGGGAAAGGGAACTGGACCTGGCCACCCTGAGCCGCACCTTCACCCTCCGCTGGCACGACGCGTTGGCCTCGGCGTGCGGCCCGGCCCTGCTCGCCGCAGTCCACCGCCAAGCCCCCGGCGTACGGTTGCGCCTGCTGGCCGAATCCGGCACCGACACCCCGGAGTTGCGACGCGGCGAGATCGACCTGGAATCCAGCTCCGCCCAGCCCACGATGCCCGAGCTCCGCCACCGGCTCATCGGCGAGGACCGCCTCATCGCGGCGGTCCGACCCGGCCACCCGCTGACCGACGGCCCCCTCACCCCCGAGCGCTATGCCGCAGCCGAGCACGTCACCGTGTCCCGGCGCGGACGGCTGCGTGACCCCGTCGACGACGCCCTCGCCTCCCTCGGACTCGAACGCCAGGTCATCGCCGCGGCCCCCAGCGCAGCAACAGCCCTTCAACTCGTCCGCGACACCGACCTGGTCGTCACCGTCCCCGCAGCCGTCACGGACTCCGCCGTGCGAGGCCTCGACCTGCGGACGCTGCCCCTCCCCCTCGCAATGCCGCCGATCCCCTTGCACCTGATCTGGCATCAGCGCCACGACAACGATCGCGCCCACGCATGGCTGCGCACCCAGGCCGGCTCAGCTCTGGAGGCCGTGTTCCGTCAGCCGGACTCCGCGCCGTAGACACGCGCACGAGGCCCTCCCCCAGAGCGTCGGCCCTCTCTTCTCCCCTTCCGCTCCCCCTTAGGGATCTCCGTAGGGGCTGCGGGGCGATGCGCGGTGGAACCCGGAGGCACTGCCTCGCGGTGGAACCCGGGGGCAATACCCACCGTCTTGATTGCCGGCCGGAAGGCCCGAAGCCCCGTCCCCGTCCGTCAGGGCCGCGGCACCCGTGAGACGCATACGCCCGGAACCCGCACCCGCCGATCGGCCTCCGGGCGGCGCCTCCGCCCCCGACGCCTCCAAGAGAGGGAGAGCATGATCCGCGCCACGGCAGGTCGCATCCAACCCCCGAACGAGGTGGAGTTCGCCTTCAGGGCGGCCTTCGGAACCGTGTTCCTCGGCATCGGTGACTGGGTGCTGAACACCTTCGTCATTCCTCCCACCGGCCTCCGTCAGCTACGGGACCACGAGGGGACGTCGGGCGCGATCCTCCAGCTTTCCCTGTCCGCCGCGGTGCTCGCGATGCTCGCCGCCGCCTGGCTGCTGTGTGCCGTGGGGATGCGTCGGGGAGGCAACGGGGCCCGGCTGGTGATGATCGTGGTGGGCGTGGTCTGTCTGCTGTTCGTGCTGAACGACATGAGCATGAGCGGGCTCACCTCGCTCGACTGGAGCCTCCTCTCCTCGTATGTCCCGGACCTCTTCACCGCAGCGATCGCGGTCGTCCTGCTCCTGCCCGCCTCCCGCGCGTACTTCTCCGCGGTCAAAAGCGCCGACTGAACGGGCGGCATGGCCCGGCCTCGCGCCCGCGCCCGCGCCCGCCCATGCTCGCGTTCCTCCCGCTGCTGCGAGCCCGACCCCGCTGCCCAGCTGGACGACGGGGTGGGGCTCGGCTCCCTCCCAACCGGGCCCGTCACCGGCCGGGCGGGTCTTCGTGGTCGGCCCGCCGCGGGCAATCACTGAGGCGGCCGGTCACCACCAGGTTGCCGTCCGAGGTACGCCGCGCGAGGCCGCCGGTGCGGAAGTAGCCGTCGGGGGTGAAGGAGCGCGCGTTGTGGCCGGGTGCCCGGTAGTAGCCTCGCAGGGTGTACGGACCGCGGGCGTGGAGCTCGCCGGGCTCCTCGTCGGGCACGTCCTTGCCGTCGGCGTCGACGATGCGGATCTCATCGTCGGGCGAGAGCGGGCGGCCCTGCGTGGTGAGCACGGCCTCGTCCGGATCTGCGGGCCGGGTGAGCGTGAGCAGCCCCTCCGCCATGCCGAAGACCTGCTGCAGACGGCCCCCCAGTTCAGGGCCTATGCGTTCGGCGACGGTCCGGTGCAAGGGCGCGCCGCCGACCTGCACGAGACGCAGGCTGCTCAAGTCGGCCTGGACCGTGGGAAGTAGGTCGAGCCAGCGCTGGGCGACAGCGGGCGTGACCGACGTGATGGTGACCCGCTCTCGTCCGATGGCCTCAAAGCATGCGTCGGGTTCCGGGTTCTCGACCAGGACGACGGTGCCGCCGACGGAGAGCGTGCCGACGATGCCGGGGCAGCCCAAGGCAAGGGGGGACTCGGCGGGCAGCGCGACGAGATACACGTCGTTCTCGGTGAGCGACACCAGCTCGGCGGCGGCCCGCGCCTGGTAGGCGTAGTCGTTGTGCGTGCGCGGGATGAGGTGGGGCGCCGTGGCGTTATCGCCGGAGAGCAGGAAGAACGCCACCTGGTCGGCACTGTGCGCAACCGCCCGCTCGGTCGGGGCGTCGATGGAGCCCAGCGGGAAGTAGTGGCAGCCCGACGGGTCGGTCGTCAGGCCGCCGTACGGGGACGCTGTGCCCGGCGCCTCAAAGGTGAACACCCGCCGCAGGAAGGGCCCTCGGGCCGCGATGTCCGCGACCATCGCCGTATGGTCGAAGCCCTCGTACGTCGACGGGCCTACGTAGCCGACGGCGTGAGTGACCTGCACGAGGTGGGACACCTCGGGCCCGCGGTGCGAGAGCCGGCAGAACACCGGGACCGCGCCGAGGCGCATCAGCGCGAACGCGGTGATGACGAACTCAGGAACGTTCGGCAGCTGGACGACGACCCGCTGGCCGGGCCGGAGGCCGCGCAGCCGGAATCCGGCCGCCATGCGGTCCACGCGCCGGTTCAGGGCCGCGTACGTGATGCGGGTGCCGCCGTGCACGAGCGCGGTCCGCGGTCCGTACTGCAGGGCCCAGCCGCGCAGCAGATTGTCCAGCGTATTGCCACGCCAGTGCCCGGCCGCCCAGTAGCGGTCGACGAACACCTCGGGCCAGGGCGTGCAGCCGTCGAGCATTTCTGTCATGCGCTTCCTTCTGTACCAGTCTTTCTGCACCAGTCCTTCGGCGCCGGATTCCGCCCGGAGCGTCTTTCGGCGCAGGCGAGCAGTCCGACCCCGCGCGGCGCTCCAGACGTCGGCGGCTCATGGTGTGTCACGGGCCCGGTCCAGCACGACGGCGCCCCAAAGGAACCTCGCCGTCTTGACCTTGGCGATCCCATCCGTCAACACCCCGCTGACGCAATGTGCTTTCCGAACCATGGATGCTGAAGTCCCTCAGCAGAAAGCCCAATGCGCGCCACTGACCAGGAGGAATGGTGGGGGTCGTCGACAAACGATGAGGACGTTGCCCATGCGCTGATCGCCAGACTGGGCCTCCTCGGTGTGGTACGGCCACACGGGCCCCAAGCGAGCTCAACATCAGGTGCTCGCGAGGCATCGACATCTATGCCTGCGTCAGGCCCCTTCGCTGGAGCCATCGCCAGGGATCCTGGCGGGTGAGCAGGTCGCGGATCGCTGCCCAACCGACCCGGAAATCCGCACACCGGAGCCACCGGAGCCTGACCAACCCGACACCAACTGGGCCGAACACCCCCCTCCCTCAGGCGCGAGCGGGCAAGCTGAGCGGATGAGCACACTCACGCACGCCGCCACCCTCGTCCTCGCCCCGTCGCTCCTGGTCGCCGTGACGGCTGCGACTGCCCACGCCGAGGCCCGCCCCGCAGTCGCCGCGAGCGCCTGCGCCAAGGCGGCACTCGGCTACGAAGCGCACGCACTGCCGCCGATCGCGAGCGGCGTCGTCCTCATCACCGTGACCAACAAGAGCCACACCGCCTGCACGATCGACCGGTTCCCGACCGTGACCTTCGCCGGCCTGGACGGCTCTGCGCAGCCGGTGCCGCCCACCCAGAGCGGCCCCCGCCGGCTCGGCGCCGATGGCCACCTGTACGCGGCGCTGCGCACCGACGACCGGAGCGGCTCGGCCCGTTACGTTCCGAGCCTGACCGTCAGCGCCAACCCCGGCTACCCCGGCAGCCGGTTCACCGCGGCCCAGATCGGCGCCCCCGCGCCCGGCATCGCGGTGTACGACCCGATCACCACGTGGTGGAAGAAGACCGTGGACGAGGCGGTCGGGGCGCTCCCGAAGGACGCTGCCTGACCGGGCCCGCACACGCGGGGACGGTCCCCGCGGTCAGCCTTCGGGGCACCGGTACAGCAAGGCGCCCCGCAGCATTGAGCTGCGGGGCGCCGAGCGTTCCGTCAGGCCGGTGTGACGTTCTCCGCCTGCGGGCCCTTCGGGCCCTGGGTGACGTCGAAGGTGACCTGCTGGTTCTCCTGCAGCTCACGGAAGCCGGTGGAGTTGATGGCGGAGTAGTGGACGAAAACGTCCGGGCCGCCGCCGTCCTGGGCGATGAATCCGAAGCCCTTTTCGGCGTTGAACCACTTCACGGTACCGGTGGCCATGTTGTCCCCTTGTCCAGGGTCGGGGGGCACTGGCTTGTCAGTGCCCCTGGGTTAGGTGATCGCCCTGGTCCTCAGGCACTGCTGCACAGCACAGCGCCCGCGGTGCGAACCGCGGACGCTGAGACGTCGAACCACGACTACTGACAGGAAGTTAGCCCATCCGCGGTCGTCTGACCACGGGGCACAGCGGAAAGGACGACAGAGAGCGCCCGATCGAGGGTCGAAGTGCGGTCTACCCCACCGAAGGAATGGCTGGTCACAGGGGCCGGGATCGCCCTCTTGGGGGCATTCACGAGGGGGTGTCGGCCGGCGCGGTCCGTCGGAAGGGATGTGGTCCCGCACCAGGAGGCTCGCCCCGAAGAGGTCGGCCAACGGTTCCGACGGTTGAGGCTTAAAGGCCGGTGACCTCCCAGGCGGCCTCGATCATCCGGAAGATCTCGTCGACCGCGGCCTCCGGGTCGGCTGCCTCACGGGCCAGCGAATGGGCGTCGATCACGAACCTCGCGATGGTCCGGCAGGCCGTTGTGGTCCGCGGCAGGTCGAGATCGGCGGCGATGGCCGTGGCCAGCGACTCCGCATGGCGCAGCCTCATCGACTCCTCGTACTGCCGCAGGGCGGGTGATGCGTCGATCATGCGCCAGATCGGGGCGGCGCTGTCCGCCGCGCAATGCCGTACCAGGGCCTGCATCTCGTGACGCAGCGCGGGGATGAGCGGCTCGTGCGGCGCCCGGTCGGTGACCGCCTGCGCGAGGCGGTGTTCGAAGTCTTCGTCCTGCTCGAACACCAGGGCCTCTTTCGAGGCGAAGTGGGAGAAGAGCGTGGTGACGGCCACGTCGGCCTCGGCGGCGACGTCGCGGATGCCCACCGCGTCGTACCCGCGTTCCAGGAAGAGCCGCAGGGCGGTGTCAGCGATCTTCTGGCGGGTCGCTGCCTTCTTGCGCTCACGGCGTCCGGATGGCTCGATCATGGCGTAACGCTATCAGGTACAAAGCCGCAACAGATTCAAAACACTAACCGTTAGTGTTATCGTCCACGGCATGAAGAGAGTGAGCTTCGCCGAGTTCGGCGGTCCGGATGTTCTGCGCCTCATGGACGCCGAGGAGCCCCACGCGGGCCCCGGTCAGGTACGCATCGCGGTGCGGGCGGCGGGCGTGAACCCCGTCGACTGGAGGGTTCGTGAAGGCCAGGTCCTGGGAGCCCATCCGATCGAGTTGCCCGCCGGGGTCGGGCTGGACGCCTCCGGGGTGGTGGACGAGGTGGGCGAGGGCGTCGAAGGGGTCGAGATCGGCGACCATGTGTTCGGTGAAGGGTCGAGCACATATGCCGAGTTCGCCGTGCTGTCGGCCTGGGCCCGCATGCCCGAGGGGCTGACCTTCGAAGAGGCGGCCGGGTACCCCTCCGTGGTGGAGACCGCACTGCGCCTCCTTCGCGAGGTCGGTGTGCGGTCCGGGCAGACGCTGCTGGTCAGCGGTGCGTCCGGGGGCGTCGGGTCGGCGGTGCTGCAGATCGCCCGCGACCGCGGCATCACGGTGATCGGCACGGCCGGTGCCGCGAACCAGGACTATCTGCGTGGCCTGGGTGCCGTCGCCACGACGTACGGCGAGGGCTGGGTGGAGCGAGTGCGGCAGCTCGGCCATGTCGACGCCGCTCTCGATCTGGCCGGCTCGGGCGTGATCCGCGAACTCGTCGCACTGACCGGGGATCCGCAGAAGGTGATCTCCATCGCCGATCTCGGTGCGCCGGAGCTCGGTGTCCGATTCTCCGGCGTGGCCGGGAGCGTGCCGGACGCGCTCGCCGAGGCCGCCGACCTCATCTCGCGGGGAAAGCTCCACATCCCGGTCGAGAAGTCGTACACGCTCGCCGAGGCCGCGGCGGCGCACATCGACAGCCATGCCGGTCACACGCGCGGGCGCCGGGTCATCGTCGTCTGAGGAATTCCTGCGCAGGTGGATGCAGGCTGCATTCCGTCGACGAGCCGCCGGGCGGCGTCCGCGCACCGGTGGTGTGCGGGCGCCGCAACACGCCGTGGCAGACAGCGCCTGACGCACCGACGCTCCAGGCCGAGACCTCTAGGCGTCGCCTGCGCCCGTGCGGCCCGGCGCCGCGCTCTCTCGGCGGGCGATCCGCAGGCCGACGGCCCCGACCGTCAGCAGTACGGCGACCGTGCCGAGGGTGAACGCCTCGAACGCCGTTCGGGATACGCCCCAGATGCCGCCGAAGGCGTAGTCGATGCCGAAGAGTGCTTCCAGGGTTCCGGGGAAGAGCGCGCACCAGGATCCGACCAGGATCCAGGCGTAGACCAGCACCGCGCAGGTCATGAAGCCGCGGTGGCCGAACGGGACCCGGTAGGGCCGTACGACGTCGGGGCGCCGCAGCCGGAGCAGGACGAGCGCGGGGACGATGACCAGATAGGACAGGAGCAGCGTGGTGACCGCCACGGTGAGGACCACCGCGAACACGGCGCCCGCGTCGCCGCCCGCGAGTTGCATGGCCGCGAGCATGAACACCGTGGCCACCGCTCCGGAGAGCAGGTTGGTGCGGACGGGTGTGCCGAGGCGGGGGTGGAAGGCACCGAGCGCGCGGGTGAAGGAGCCGCCGTCGGCGGCGGCCATCGCCTGCATGCGGTCGCTGACGATCATCCATGCGCTGCCCTGGGTGAGGAGGGCGAAGACGAACATGACGGCGGTGAGCGTCAGGAGCGGGCCGGACGCGGCGCCGTAGATGCCGAAGACGAGACGGGCGCCTTCCATGAAGCCGCCGATGCCGGTGACCTGATGGGTGGGGACGACGGCGAGGAGCGCGAGGACCGGCAGCAGGTAGCAGCAGACCGCGACGGTCGCGGAGCGTCCGAGTGCGGCGGGCACGTCGCGCTGCGGGTCGTGCATCTCCTCGCCGGCGGCGTTGGGCGCCTCGAATCCGACGTAGGCGAACAGCAGGATCGGTACCAGGGAGAGGAATCCGGCCGTCGTCGGGGTGAAGCGGGCGTCGGCGAGGCCCTGGAAGCCGTGTTCCATCCCGTACAGGACGGCGGTCAGGGTGAACAGGGCGATGGTGAGGACTTTCACCGCGGCGCCTGTGGTGGTGATCCATTTGCCGCGGCGCAGGGAGACGACGGCCGTGAGGATGGCGGTCCAGACGAACAGCAGCTTGAACGCGTAGTCGGCGAAGGTGCCGGAGCCGAGCGGGAAGACGAAGCCGTCCCAGGTCTCGGCGGCGAGGAAGACCAAGGAGCCGCCCAGCCAGATCGGGTTGGTCACCCAGTAGAACAGGGTGGTGAGCGCGGCGGGCGTACGGCCGAGGGCGAGCTTGACCCACACGTACGGGCCGCCCTCCTGCGGGAACGCGGCGCCGGTCTCGGCGAACAGCAGGGCGTAGGGGACGAGGAAGAGCAGGGCGATGGCTGCCGTCCAGGTGGCGGCCTCGCCGCCGCCTGTGGCGATCTGCCCGATGGTGTCGAAGGAGATGACCGCGGCGATGGCCATGGCGGTGATGTCGAGGCGCTTCAGGCTGCGCCGCAGGCCGGTGGTGGTGTGGGGAGCGCGCGAGTCGGTGGAGGAGAGCTGGGAGGACACGGGCAGTTCCTAGCGGGGAGAGGGGGACTGCGAGCAGGCGCACGCGGGTGCGGTGACGGTGTGGGGTCCGTGTCGAGGAGGCCCGGCGGGGGTACCGGGCCTCCCGGGGGATGTCAGACGGCGCGGATCTCACCGGTGGGCGCGGTGCGTTCCAGGACGCCGCGCAGGGCGGTGGCCACTTCCTTGGCCTCGGTCTCGGTCATGACGAGCGGCGGGGACAGGACCAGGCTGTGTGCGGAGTCGCGCACGATCACGCCGGTTTCGCGGCGGATGACGTCGTGGGGCATGCGGTCGGGGTGCAGGGGCAGGGGTGCGCGGGTGGCACGGTCCTGGACCAGTTCGACGGCGAGCATCATGCCGACGGAGCGGATCTCGCCGACGATCGGCAAGTCGCCCAACTGCGCGGCCAGTTCGGCGTGGAGGAAGGAGCCCATTGTCGTGGCACGGGCGAGCAGTCCTTCCGTTTCGATGATGTCGAGGTTGGCGCCGGCGACGGCGGTGGCGACGGGGTGGCCGTTGTAGGTGAAGCCCATGGGGAATCCGTAGTCGCGCAGGAGCACTTCGGCGACGTGATCGCCCACCAGGAGGGCTCCGAGCGGTATGTAACCGGAGGTGATGCCCTTGGCGGTGACGATGATGTCCGGGGTGACGTCGAAGTACTGGGCGGCGAACCACTCTCCGACGCGGCCGTACGCGGTGACGACCTCGTCGAAGATCAGCAGGATGCCGTGCCGGTCGAGGACCTCTCGCACCCGGGGCCAGTAGTCGGCCGGCGGGGCGAGCATGCCGCCGACGCCCATGATGGGCTCGCCGATCATCGCGGCGATGTTCCGCGGGCCGATCTCGGCGATGCGTTCCTCCAGTTCGCGGATGAGGAAGTCGGTGACCTTCTCGGGGCTGATCGGCTGGTTGCCGTAGAGGTCGCTGCGGTAGGGCCACGGGGGCGTGAGGTGGGAGACGTGCGGCATCATCGGGGCGAAGCCCTCGTGGTAGAGGGGGAAGCCGGTGGCTGAGCCGCCGCCGTAGCCGATGCCGTGGTAGGCCTTGTTGCGTGCCAGGATCCATGTCCGGCTGCCTTCGCCGCGCCGGTGGTGGTAGTAGCGGGCCATCTTGATGGCCGCCTCGTTGCCCTCCGAGCCGCCGGAGGTGAAGTAGACGTGGTTGAGGGTCTCGGGGGCGAGCGAGGCCAGGCGTGCGGCGAGTTCGATGGCCCGCTCGTTGGAGAACTCCCAGAAGCTGGTGAAGTACTCCAGCTTCGTCATCTGCGCGTGCGCGACGTCGGCCAGTTCCGGGCGGCCGTGGCCGATTTGGGCGAGCCAGAGGCCGCCGGTGGCGTCGAGGTAGCCGCGGCCCTCGGTGTCGGTGAGGCGGCAGCCGGAACCGGAGGCCATGACGACGCGCTCGGTGGCGCTGCCCGGCAGGTAGGGGTGGATGAGGTGCGCCCGGTCGAGGCGGGTGAGGTCGGCGGTGTCGAGGGTCATCGTGGGGCGTCCCTTGTTCGGTGACGGTGTCAGGTCAGGTATCAGGTGTGGTGGTGGCGGAGCGTGCCGGTCACCGGCGCGGTCAGCCGTGGGCGATCCATGTCGTCTTCAGGCCGGTGTACTTGTCGAAGGAGTGCAGGGAGAGGTCCCGGCCGTGGCCGGACTGCTTGAACCCGCCGAACGGTGTGAACGGGCTCAGCGCGTCAACGGTGTTGACGGACACGGTGCCCGCGCGCAGGGCGTCGGCGACGCGGTGGGCCCGGCCGAGGTCCCGGGTCCACAGGGACGCGGCCAGTCCGTAGGCGGAGTGGTTGGCGAGGCGGATCGCCTCGGCCTCGTTCCGGAAGGGCAGCACCGTCAGCACGGGCCCGAACAGTTCCTCCCGGACGAGCGGGGCGTCGGGTCCGAGGCCGGTGACGACGGTGGCATCGAGGTAGGCGCCGTCCCGGTCGGGTCGTGTGCCGCCGCACGCGAGGGTGCCGCCCGATGACCGCACGGCTTCGAGGACGCGTTCCACCTGGGTCTCGTCGACGAGCGGTCCGAGGCGGGTCGCGGGGTCAAGAGGGTCGCCCGGCAGCCAGGTGCGGGCGTGTTCGGAGACGCGGGCCGTGAACTCCTCGGCGACGGAGGCCTCGACGAGCAGGCGGGTGTTGGCGGAGCACACCTGCCCCGCGTTGTAGGCGAAGCCCCATGCGGCGCGTTCGGCGGCCGCTTCCAGGTCGGCGTCGGCGAAGACCACGTTGGGGCTCTTGCCGCCGGCTTCGGGCCATACCTGCTTCATGTTCGACTCGGCGGAGTAGGCGAGGAACCGCTTGGCCACGGCCGTCGACCCGGTGAAGACCAGGGTGTCCACGTCCGGGTGGAGACCGAGAGCCCGCCCGGTCGTCTCCCCCTGGCCGGGAACGACGTTCAGCACCCCGTCGGGCAGCCCGGCCTCCGCGGCGAGTTCGGCGAGCAGCAGCGCCGAGAGCGGAGACTGTTCGGCCGGTTTCAGCACGACGCTGTTGCCCGCGGCCAGGGCGGGTGCCAGCTTCCACGTCGCGATGTCGAGGGGAAAGTTCCAGGGCACCACCGCGCCCACGACGCCCAGCGGGGCGCGGCGCACGAGCGCGAGGTTGCCCGGCGGGGCCGGAGCGACTTCGTCGTAGAGCTTGTCGACGGCCTCGGCGTACCAGGCGAAGACGCCGGCCGCGCCGGGGACGTCGGTGCCGTGGGACTCCGCGATGGGCTTGCCCATGTCGAGGGTGTCGCAGAGGGCGAGTTCCTCGCTGTTCTCCTCGATGAGCCCGGCGAGGGCGAGCAGGACCCGCTTGCGCTCCGCGGGTGCGGTACGGGACCAACGGCCGTCCTCGAAGGAGGTGCGGGCCGCGGAAACGGCGCGGTCGATGTCGGCGGCGGCGCCGGCCGCCACGTGGGCGGTGGTCTTGCCGGTCGCGGGGTTCACGGTCGGGATCCACCGGTCGTCGGCGGGGTCGGTCCACGCCCCGTCGATGAACAGGCGTGTGCGGGGGGTGAGTTCGGCGGCGTGCCGCCGCCAGTCGGCGTAGGTCTTCATGCGGTGGCCTTCGATCGCGTCGTGGGAGGGCGAGCCGGTGCCCGTGCGGGTCAGGTGTGGCTCGGCTGTGTCCGGAAGATCCGCTCGGAGACGGTGGGTGCGGCAGGGGGAAGGGCTCGGCAGTGAGCGTCCGCACCGGTTTCTTTGAGTCGAGATTCAAACAATAGGAGAATCTGCCGTCAATGCTTGCGTCAGGAACTTCTTGCATAACCTGAGACCGGCATCAGAGAATGAGCCGCATGGGGAAAGCGGGAAGACCACGCAACCAGACCGCGCGCAGGCAGGCCCTCGTCTCCGCCGCGGGGCGGGCCATCGCGGAGCGCGGGCTCGAAGCCCTGCGCATCAAGGACATCGCGGATGCCGCGGGCGTCTCCCAGGGCTCGGTCCTGTACTACTACCCCGAGCTCGACGACCTCGTCCTGGAGGTGCACCGGGGCGCCGTGGAGGGCTATCTGGCCTCGCGGCAGCAGGCCTACGACGAGGCACCCGCCGACGATCCCGCCGAGCGGCTGCGGGCCCTGCTGCGCAGTGGTCTGCCGACCATGACGGACGATCCGGTCCACGGCCTGCTGTACGAACTGCACCGGCGCGCCGGCCGCAGTCCGGGCCACGCCGAGCTGATGGCCTCGCTCTTCGCCCGGGAGGTCGCCCTCTACACCACCGCCCTGGAGGTGGGCGCCGCGACCGGCGGCCTCTCCCTCGCCGCGTCCGCGCACGACCTGGCGCACGGGCTGGTGGCCCTGGAGGACGGCTACGGTCTGCACATCGTCAGCCGCAACGCGGCTCTGCGCCCCGACAGGGCCCGTGAGCTGATTCTCGCCCATGCCCGAGCGGTGACGGGCCGCGCCGACCTGTAGCGCCCGCCGGGCAGCGCGCGGGTCCTTCCGCGCCGGACGGCCGCCCGCTCAGGCCTCGGCGGGCCGCGTGGCGATCTCCCGCAGTACGTCCATGACCGCGCGGGCGCGCGCGGTCTGGGTCACGCTCCCCACAGAGGCGATCTTGACTTCGAGCGGCGGTCCGCTGTCCCGGAGCTGGAGTTCCGCGATCTCCCCGCCGCCGTAGGTCTGGCTGGTCGCCGGCCGCTGGTTGAGCACGGAGTAGCCGAGCCCACGGGCCACCAGGGAGCGCACGGTCTCGTAGCTCTGCGTGCGGTAGCGGACATCGGGCGCGGTGCCGGTCGCGGCCACCAGCGAACGGAAGTAGTCGCGGCTGTGGGCGAGGTCGAGGAGGACGAGCGGTTCCGCGGAGAGTTCGGCCAGCTCCACACTGCCCTGACCGGCCAGCGGGTGATCGGCGGACACGATGACATACGCCGGAGCGCGCGCGATCGTCTCGCCACACAGGTCCGGCTCGGCCGACAGACCGAGATCGTAGGTGAGGGCGAAGTCGATCCGTCCCGCCGCCAGCGCGTGGACGAGCTGGTCCGTCTCCGCCTCCATGACGTCGATCTCGATGCCCGGATGACGTCGGGTGCACTCGCTGAACAACGAGGGCAGGTAGTAAGGGGCCAGGGTCACGAAGCAGCCGACGGACACCGGCCCGGAGAGGGACTCACCGCCTCCCCGGGCCTCCCGCTCGACCTCGCGGGCGCGGCCCAGCAGGTCCCGCGCCTGCTGCCGGAGCCTCTCCCCTGCGGGGGTGAGCGTCAGCCCCCGGCCCCGTCGGCGGATGAACAGCTGCACCCGCAGGTCCCGCTCCAGGTTGAAGACGGCCGTGGACACGGCGGACTGCGCGATGTGCAGCTCCGCCGACGCCTCCGTCATCGAACCGCGTTCGGCGGCGACCAGGAAATAGCGGAGCTGAACGAGCGTGAAACCCACTGGTGACGTCATACGTGGCCCCTGCGCCTGGTGATCCGGTCGGTGCCGAGCCTATGCCGCCCTGGCGGACCTAGACGGGCGCCGCCTCGGACACGTCCTCGGGGTGCAGCAGCGCGGAGCCGGCGGTCTCCCGCAGGGACAGGGCGGCGACGAGGCCGCCGCCGGCGAACACCATCAGGTACGGGCCGGGCACCAGGGCGCTGCCGGTCGCGGAGATGAGCACGGTCATCAGGTACGGCACGGTCCCGGCGAACAGGGCGGCGGTGAGGTTGTAGGCGATGGACAGACCGCTCTGACGCGTGCGGGTGGGGAAGACCTCCGCCGACCACACCGCGTACGTGCCGAGGATCGCCGCCAGAATCACGCCGAGCAGCAGACCGGCGATCCACGTCCCGACGAGCCCCGTGCGCATCAGCAGGAAGGCCGGGGTGGAGAGCACCAGCAGCGCGGCCGTCGCCCCGACGAACACCGGCTTGCGCCCCACCCGGTCGGACAGCAGCCCGAACAACGGCACGAGACCGAGGCCGAGCAGCGAGATCGCCGTGGACAGCAGGGCGGCGTTGTCGGCCGAGTGCCCCAGGTGGTCGGTCTCGTAGGTGACGAGGTAGGTCAGCACCGCGTAGAAGGGCACGTGCATGGCCGCCATCAGCCCCGCCGCCTGGAGCAACTGCCTCTTGTGGTGGCGCAGGAGCTCGCGCGCGGGGCTGCGCGGGACGGAGTCGTTGGCTTCGAGCGTCCGGTACTCCGGGGTGTCCTCGATCTTGTTGCGGATGATGAAGCCGATGACGCCCAGCGGCGCGGCGACGAGGAAGGGGATGCGCCAGCCCCAGGCGGTCAGCTGGTCGTCGTCGAGCCCCGTGGACAGCAGCAGGAAGGTGAACGAGCCGGCGAGGAAGCCCAGCAGGGAGCCGACCTCCAGCCAGCTCACGCCGAACCCGCGGCGGCGCCGGGGCGCGCTCTCGGCGAGGAAGCTCGCCGCACTGCCGAACTCCCCGCCCGCGGCGAAGCCCTGGATCAGGCGCAGGACCACCAGGAGTACGGGGGCGGCGATCCCGATCGACGCGTAGCCGGGCAGCAGACCGATCCCCAGGGTCGCGCCGGACATCATGAAGATGACCAGCGACAGGGTGCGCTTGCGGCCGATCCGGTCGCCGAGCGGCCCGAACACCAGGGCGCCGATCGGCCGGATGCCGAACGACACCGCGAACACACCGAACACGGCGAGCAGTCCGGTCGTGCTGTCCTCGGCCGGGAAGAACACGGTGGCGACGGTACCGGCGAGATAGGCGTAGGCGGCCCAGTCGAACCAGTGCACGAACACGCCGACGGCTCCCGCGGCGACGCTCCTGCGCAGGGTGACCACGTCGGTGGGCGCCGCGACTTCGGTCTCCGCGGTGCCGCTGTTACAGGTGCGCATGCGCGCCTCCTTGTGGGGACGGGTGAAGGGGTCCGGAGCTGTGGGGTTGCCGCCGGCGCGCTGTGTTCAGAGCGCGGGCAGGCCGGTGAGGGCGGCGGGGCTGGTGAGCTGGTGGAGTTCCGCCCCGGTCAGCAGCTCGCGCTCGCGGATGAGGTCGAGCGCGGGCCTGCCCGTGTGGTGCGCCTCCAGCGCGATGGCGCAGGCGGTCTCGTAGCCGAGTGCGGGGCCGAGCGCGGTGACCAGCCCGGTGGAGGCGGCGACGGTCGCGGCGAGCCGGTCCCGGTTGGCGGTGATGCCTCGCACGCAGTGCTCGGTGAGGACCTCGATGCCCGCGGTGAGATGGTCGAGGCCGGCGCTCAGGCTCCGGTGAATGACCGGCTCGAAGGCGTTGAGCTGGAGCTGGCCGCCCTCGGCGGCGAGGGTGACGGTCACGTCGTTGCCGATGACCTCGAAGGCGATCTGGTTGACCGCCTCCGGGATCACCGGATTGACCTTGCCCGGCATGATGGATGAACCGGCTTGGCGTGCGGGGAGGTTGATCTCGCCGAGCCCGGCCTGCGGTCCCGAGGACAGCAGACGCAGGTCGTTGCAGATCTTGGACAGTTTCACGGCGACGCGCTTGAGCACGCCGGACAGCTGGACGAACACGCCGACGTCCTGGGTGGCCTCGATGAGGTCGGGTGAGGACACCAGCGTCGGGATGCCCGTCAGCCGACGCAACTGCTCCATCGCGCGCTCCCGGTATCCCGGGCGGGCGTTGAGTCCGGTGCCGATCGCCGTGCCGCCGAGGTTGAGTTCGTGCAGCAGCGGTCTGACCTCGGCGAGCCGCTGTTCGTCCTCGGCGAGGGTCGCGGCGAACGCCCCGAACTCCTGGCCCAGCGTCATGGGTACGGCGTCCTGCAGCTGGGTGCGGCCCATCTTCAGCACGTCGGCGAACTCGGCGGCCTTGCAATCGAAGGCCCCGCGCAGGCCGGCCAGGGCCACGAAAAGGTCGGCGAGGTGCGCGTCCAGGGCCAGTTTCACGGCCGTCGGGTAGATGTCGTTGGTGCTCTGTCCGAGATTGACGTGGTCGAGGGGGTGCAGGGCCGCGTACTCCCCACGGGGGCGTCCGAGCAGTTCCAGGGCGCGGTTGGCGATCACCTCGTTGGCGTTCATGTGGGTCGACGTGCCCGCGCCGCCCTGGATGAGGTCGACCACGAACTGGTCCCTCAGCGCACCGTCCCGGATCTCGGCGCAGGCGTCCGCGATCGCCGAGGCCCGCGCGTCGTCCAGGGCGCCGACCTCGGCGTTGGCGCGGGCCGCGGCGCACTTGACCACCGCGAGGGCGCCGATCAGGTGCGGCCGGGCGGCGAGGGTCTCCCCGGTGAGAGGGAAGTTGACGACGGCTCGGGCGGTGTGCGCGCCGTAGTAGGCATCGGCCGGTACGTCGACGTCACCGAGCATGTCGTGCTCCGTCCGGTACCCGTGGTCCGGTGGGGCGGTGTGCCGGGAGCCTGAGGTCAGGGACATCGGGATCCTCCGAGTCGTCGGGGGGTCTGGGGCCGGCCGCAGGGGCCGGTGAACGACACGCCGGGAGGGGTGGTGGCAGCGGCGGGAGCGCCCCGGCTGCGCTCCCGGGGATCGCAGCCGGTCACGGCGGCGGCCGTCCCTCTCACGCCGCCGCTCCCCCGGTCGGCGCGGCTCGGTCCACGCCGGTCCAGGCCAGCGCGATCGCCGCGTCGAGCAGGGCGCGTTGCGCGGTCCCGCCCACGCAGTACGCGGCGAACTCGTGCTGGTGGTTGGTGGCGGGCAGCGAGCCGATGCCGATGTAGGGATGGATGGCCGGTACCACCTGCGAGACGTTGCCCATGTCGGTGGAGGCGCGGTTCATCCGTGCGGCCTGGCCGGGCGGCGCGAACTCCCTTCCCAGATCAAGGGCGTTGGCACGGTAGTGGCCGAGGGCCGTCTCGTCGGTGCGGAACTCCGCGTACGGCTTGCTCTCCGGCTCGATCTCCAGCTCGCAGCCCGTCGCGAGGGCACCGGCCTCGAAGGCCCGCATGACGCGCGGCTCCAGCTCGGCCAGTTCGGCGAGCGTCTCCGCCCGCACGTACCACCGTCCGGTGGACCGCTCCGGGATGGCGTTCGGCGCGTCCCCGGCATGGGTCACCACACCGTGGACCCGGGCCGAGGCCGGCAGTTGCTGGCGGAGCAGACCGATCGCCACCTGGGCCACGGTGAAGGCATCGGCCGCGTTGATCCCGGCCTCCGGATAGGCCGCGGCGTGCGCGGACTTCCCGGTGTAGGAGACCCGGGAGTGGCTGACCGCGAACGGGCGGGCATCGGCGACGTCGACCGGCGCCGGGTGCGCCATCATCGCGAGGTCCACCCCGGCGAAGGCGCCGCGGTCGAGCATCTCGATCTTGCCGCCGCCGCCTTCCTCGGCCGGGGTGCCGTAGACCTCGACGGTGAGGCCCGCGTCGTCGGCGACGGCGGCCAGGCCGAGCGCGGCCCCCACCGAACTCGCCGCGATGAGGTTGTGCCCGCAGGCGTGGCCGAGGCCGGGCAGCGCGTCGTACTCGGCGCACAGCGCGATCCGGACGGGCCCGCTGCCGATCCGGGCATGGAACGCCGTCTCCAGGCCCAAGTAGGAGGAGGTGACGTCGAATCCGGCGCGGCCGAGCAGTTCCGGCACGGCGGCCGCGGCCCGGTGTTCCTCCCAGGCGGTCTCCGGGTCGGCGTGCAGCCGCTCGGACAGGCCGATCAGCTCCTCGGCACGGTGGTCGACCGCCTGCCGGGCCGCCTCCTTCAGCACGCCCCTCCCTGTCAGCGCGCCCATCACCGGTCGCCCGGTACGCCGTACGAAGGGGAGCCGGCGGGGTCGAGGCCGCGTCGCACGTAGTCGTCCCGCTGCGGCAGCCAGACGTCGAGGAGTGCGTCGAGCCGGTCCACGGGATCGTCGGCCCAGTCGACCCGCAGATCGGTCACGCGCCAGGCCACCTCCGCGACGACCGCCAGGCCCGCGGAGTACACCGGCCCCTCCTCGCCGCCGGCCGCGACGGCGGCCTTCAGCGCGGTGAGCAGACGCTCTTCGAGCTCCCCCGTTGCCTCGGCGTAGGCGTCGAGGAGAACGCCGGGGATGTGCTCGCCGGACAGCATGTTGCCGGCCGCCACCGCGCCGTCCGCGGTGGCTGATGCATGGGTGCCGAGCGTCCGCGAGCCGCTGTAGGCGTACCCGGCACCGGAACGGCCGAGGACGCTCAACTGCCGGTATGCGACGCTCTTCGCGTTGCGGGCCGCGCCGGTGACGTCGGCCAGGGCGCGCTTCGCGTCACCGTGCTCCGTCAGCCCCTCCAGGAGGCTCGTGCCGAGCGTGGGGTCGGTGATGTTCTGCGAGGCCGCCGCGCCGACCCCGGGCCGCAGATGGGCGACCCGGGCGAACACGGCCGGACTCGACGAGCTGGCCACGACGCCGAACCGCTCACCGTCGCGTACGACAAGAGAGAAGGTCATGCCAGGTCCTCCTCGGGGATCACGGCGATCGCGTCGATCTCGCACAGCCACTCCGGGCGGGCGAGGGCGGAGATCACCAGGCCGGTGGAGATGGGGTGCACGCCCTTGGTCCAGCGGCCCACGGTGCGGTACACCGCCTCGCGGTAGCGCGGGTCGATCAGGTAGATGGTCAGCTTGACCAGGTGCTCCATGCGGCTGCCCGCTTCTTCGAGCAGCGTCTTGATGTTGGCCATGGCCTGCTCGGCCTGGGCCCCGGCGTCGCCGATGCCCACGGACTCGCTGGTGTCGAGGTCCTGGCCGATCTGGCCCCGTACGTACACCGTGTTGCCGGCGACGACGGCCTGGCAGAGGTCGTTGTCGAGGTTCTGCTCGGGATAGGTGTCGCGGGTGTTGAACGGACGGATCCGGGTGTGCCCGCCGGCGACGATCGGAGGATGCGGCCGGCGGCCCTCGCCGGTGGAGGTCGTGGAGGTCATCGTCTGCTCCTCAGTTCTTCCGGGGCGCCGACTCGGCGTCGGTCCGGTCTGTGGGGTCGTAGGCGGCGTAGCCCCGTTGGATCGTGATGTGGTCGGCGACGTACCTGGCGTCGTGCCATACGCCCCAGATGAAGCTCGACCCGCGGCGGGACAGCCAGGGCAGGCCCAGGAAGTAGACGCCGGGTTCGGAGGACACCCCTCGTCGCTGGTCCGGGCGGCCGTCCTCGTCGAAGGCGTCGACGTCGAGCCAGCTGTAGTCGGTGGCGAAGCCCGTTGCCCAGACGATGGAGGTGACACCCGCCTCGGCCAGGTCGAGTTCCAGGAGGGGGCTGGTCACGCAGTCCGGGTCGGGCCCGAGGACGTGGGCCTCCGGCTCCTCGGGGAAGTCGAGCCCGTTGCGCTCGATGTACGCGTCGGCGGCCCGGAGGAACTCCAGGTATTTGGCGTCGCCGAAGGCGATGTTCGTGGCGAGATCCGGTGCGAAGCGCAGCACGCCCTCGTCACAGGACGCGGTGAGGCCGACGAGTTCGATGCCGGCGCCGGCCAGGGCGCGGAAGTCCACGGTGTGACCGCCGCGGGCACCGCTGACCGCGATGGTGACGTGCTCCGCACCTTGGGGAGGCGTCTCCGCGTCCCAGATCCCGAGCACACCGAGCCACCAGCAGAAGTCGCGTCCGCGGTACTCGCGGGGCGGCCGGTCGTGCGGGCCGACGGAGAGCAGGACACGACGACCGGACCGGCACAGCTCGTCGGCGATCTGGACCCCCGAGGAACCGGCCCCGACGACGAGGACCGCGCCCTCGGGCAGCTGCTCCGGGTTGCGGTACCCACTGGAGTGGATCTGCGCGGGGACGGCGCCGTCCGGAACGATGGGCGGGATCACGGGCCGCTGGAACGGCCCGGTCGCGGCCACGACGAAGCGCGCGTCGATGGAGCCCTCCGACGTCTCGACTCGGAAGCCGGGCCGCCCGGCGCGCTTGCGCACCGACGTCACCTCGACACCGCACCGGATCGGGGCGCCCATCTTCTCGGCATACGCGGCGAAGTAGTCCGCGACCTGCTCCTTCGACGCGAAGGCGTCGGGGGCGACGTCGGAGAACTCCAGGCCCGGGAAGCGGTCGTGCCACGCGGGCCCGTTCGCGACCAGGGAATCCCACCGCTCGGAGCGCCACCGCTCGGCGATCCGCTCGCGCTCCAGGACGACGTGCGGAACTCCGTGGGCGCCCAAGTGCTCGCTCATGGCCACGCCTGCCTGGCCCGCCCCGACGACGACCACTTCAGTCTCTTCACTCGGCATTTATGCCTCCACTCAGGCGGTAGTCCATCCGGGTGTCGCGTTGACTGTGCTACCGCTCGAAACATCCTTGAGCGCGCCCATGGAACTGTCCAACAGATGTTTCCGTTGCGAGCGATCTGTTTTCTTGATGCGGTACCGGTCACTGACATCCCGACCACGTCGCACCCGACCGGGGCGTCACCAGGGCATCCCCACAGCCCTGTCATGAAGTGAGAGGCCATCAGGTCTGGGCGGGCCCCCGACCCGCCCAATGAGATGATCACTGCGGTAGGCGCGGCGGACGGATGCCCTGTCGAACCGCGGCTGGCGCGACGCCCTGAGGCGAGATCGGAGCGCATGATGAAGGCAGTCCGTTTCCACCGGTTCGGGGGCCCCGAGGTCCTCAGGATCGTGGATCTCCCCGATCCGCATCCGGGGCCCGGCCAGGTCCGGATCGCGGTGCGCGCGGCCGGCATCAACCCGAGCGACTGGAAGAAGCGCAAGGGTCTGATGGATGAGGAACTCCCGCAGACCATGGGCCACGAGGCAGCGGGCATCGTCGACGAGCTCGGCGAGGGCGTCGCGGACGTGGCCCTCGGCGATGAGGTATTCGGCTTCTGCGTCGACGGCACGGCCCAGGCCGAGTTGGCGGTGCTGTCCCACTACGCGCCGGTCCCGTTGTCACTCGACTTCCCCGGCGCCGCTGCGCTGCCGGCCGCCATCGAGACGGCCACGCGCACGCTTGACCAACTCGGCGTCGAGCGCGGCAGCACGCTGCTCATCAACGGCGCCTCCGGCACCGTCGGCAGCGCCGCCGTCCAGCTCGCCGTGGCACGTGGCGCACGCGTGATCGGCACCGCCGGTCCCGCCAACCACGGCTATCTGCGCTCACTGCTGGCCAAGCCCGTCACTTACGGAGCGGGCCTCGTCGAGCGGGTGCGAGAGCTGGCGCCTGACGGTGTGGACCTCGCGCTCGACGTCGCCGGAAGCGGCGTGCTGCCCGAACTCATCGCTCTCGCGGGCGGACCGGAACACGTCGTGACGGCCGCCGACTTCGACGGCGCGCAGCAGCACGGGGTGAAGTTCAGCCGCTGTGACACGGGCCGCGCGCTCCACGCCCTCGCCGGGATCGGCGAGTTGATCGAGGCCGGACGCTTCTCACTTCCGGTCGCGCGGACATTCCCGCTCGCCGAGATCGCCGAGGCGCACCGCGTCGGCGAGAAGGGTCAGCTGCGCGGGAAGCTCGTGCTGCTGGTCGGCTGATGCCGCGGCGAGGTACCGGCAGTGGCGCTCCACAGCCAAGGCGATGCCGATCGATTCACGGAATCTGCGGACTCGGCGCAACGGGATGGGCGGGATCCTCGGGTGTGGATCGAACTGGCCCACGAGGGTTGGCAACAGCGCCTTGATGAAGAATGCGGCATCTCGTGACGGGCCCTCATCGGGGCGAGCGCGCCAGCGGTATGGGTCACCGTCCGCGCCCCCAACAAGGCTCCGCCGTGACGCCCGGAACACGACCCAAGCCGCGCGCCCTCATCTGGGAGAACGGGTGGCTCCAAACCGTTCAGTCCGAGCCGTCCGGCCCGCTGATCCCGGGCGTGCCATGTGCCACGCCCGAGATCAGCTGCGGTCCTCACGTTCCTCAGGTGCCGCTGTGCTACTTCAGCAAGCCGAAGCCCAGCGACACCTGGTCGCCCTCGACCTTGGCGGCATAGACCTCCATGGTCTGGTGCTTCTTCCCGAACGCGGCGGTGCACCGCACGGTCGCGCCCTTCTTGGCAGGCAGCCCGCTCGGGCAGCTCACCGAATCGGGGTCGTCCCCGGGGTAGGAAAAGTCCTCCGCCGCACGCTTTTCCACGTCCGTCCGCGGCACCGCCGGCCCTTTCCCGCTGGCAGTGGCAACGGAACCGTCGCCCGCCGTGTTCACCACGACCGTCACCACGCCTGCTGCCAGGACAGCCACCACGCTCAGGGCGATGATGATGCGCTTCATGCTCAACTCCTCACGATCCTTTCGGGTCGGCCCGGCCAACCCGCTGCACGTTCCTCATCGCTCCACCCTCTACGGCGGCTCCACTCACCCTGCTGATGAGCTGCGGGGAACAATCATGAGGACGCGGGCCCCGCCGGCAGCGTTCTGCAGGACGCGTGCCTGTTACAGGCTTGTTCCTTTGCGCTGGTGAGAGGGCCCGGCACGACCACTTTTGTCATGTTCGGCTTCATCACACGGAGCGCGGGGAATCGTCATCCGCTCGTGCCCGCCGACCGGTATCGCCACAAGAGACACAGCCGTCCTCACCCTCACCGGCCAACGAAACACTCCGTCACACACCCATATGGCGACGGCCCGGCTGCGTATGCCGGTCCCTGGCCCCGCCATACGCTGAAGCCCCGAGTAAGGGCAGCAGGACGTGGAAGGGCGGCATGACGATGGCGCCACCGCGGTGCCCTTCACCCTCTGGGCCGGGGTCCAGCCCGTGAAGCCCCATCCGGAGTGGCCGGACCCGGATGCGGCTTCCGGGCCGATGAGTTTCACCGCGGTTTCCGGTCTGCACCCACACACGCCACCAACAGCAATCGCACTCGAGGAGCGCACCATGTCGGTCACCTACACATTCGACGTCTTCTCCAGCCTCGACGGCTTCGGCGGCGCCAGCGACAACTGGAGCGGCTACTGGGGCAAGCAAGGCCCCGAGCTCCTCGAACACCGCCTCGCCCTGTACGGCGAAGAACAGCGGATGGTCCTCGGGGCCAACACCTATCGGCTGTTCGCGCGGATGCTGGCATCGAGCACCGAGGAGTCCGAGGTGCGTGACCCATGGGTCACGCGGATGAGGAACCTGCCGGCAACGGTGGTCTCGACCACGCTGGAAGGGTCCCTCGACTGGCCGGATGCGAACGTCGTGAGCGGCGACGCCGTCGATGTCGTCGCTCGGCTCAAGGAGGAGTCCGAGGTGCCGTTGCGCTCGCACGGCAGCCTGTCGATGAACCGGGCCCTGATGGCCGCCGGTCTGGTCGACCGCGTCCAGGTGACGCTCTTCCCTGTGATCACCGGCCAGACCGGGCTGGACCCGATCTTCCAGGGCGCCGCCGACTTCGACCTCGAGCTGATCGAGCAGCGGACGCTCGACGGCCGCACCCAAGAGCTGATCTACCGGCCCACCCTGCATGCCTGAGCCCTCCTCCCCATGCACCCCACCCGCCCCGCCAGGCAGCCGAACCTGCGGATCCACCACCGGGTGGGATGGGCCCGGAATCCCACTGCCCACGCCGGCCCCGCTCCCCGGCGCCCACCCTCGATCGGGATGCCGGCGGCGCCGGCCCCCGCGGTTCCGCCCGGCAACCGGTGGGACCCACTCTGAGCTACTGACCCACTGTTTCCGGGGCCTGGCATGATCTGCACCATGACTCGGACCCGAAAGGCTGATGGCGCGTAGGCCTCCCGGCGCCATCCGCGCTCAGCGCCGGCCAAACCCCCGTGGCACTCCCCCTGCCTGCCAGATTTCGGGCGTGCCTCGGCGAACCCGGGCAGCCATCGGTCAGATCGAAGCCCAGCATTTCGGGCGTGGTGCTGTCGCCGAGGCCCTGCACCAATACGAAGGGTTCCTCCGCCCATCCGGCCGGTATCTCTCTCTGCCGTGGGATGACTGCCCCTGCTGCGATCCCACTGAGGCTCGGGACATCCTCGAAGAGGCGCTCCGCCGACTGCCGCCTGCAGCCCGGACCGGGCTCCGCAAGATCGTGGCTCAGCTGGATGCGGAATTCCTTCGTCGTACCCTGCCCGATCCATGGGCCGCTTCTGTCAGTTCATGGCATGCCGAAGCGTGGTGGCGACAGAGAATCCGGGAGAAATGACTAGAGCTGTGACACCAGGCGGCGTCCTTCTCAGCTGGGAGGAGACGGACATCATCGAGCGGGCGCTCTTCATCGCCATGCACCATCGACGCCCACCCGCGGACACATCCCCTTCCACGGACGCGTGCAGAATCCTCTTCCACGAGCTTCGTCGCGTCAGAGCGGTGGAAGGGTCTCCGGCCTCAGAATCTCCGCGGACAGTTCCTGAGGGAGTCCAACTGCGGCGCGGCCGGGTGAACCGCGTTCTGGTGCGGGAGAGTTCGTGGGCCACCGCCCGGTCGGCTCTCCTGGTGGCCTGTTTCGACGACACGTTGTGTGAACACGACTTCCCGACCATCGTGGGTTGGCCGCGGAACGACTTCCACGCCCTCGCCGCGGAGTGCGAGGCCATGGACGCCGAGAGACTCCGAGCCGAGCTGTTCCGTGCCCGCGCCGTGGAGGACGGTGTTCGACATCTCAAGCTGTTGACCTTCGCGCTCGACCACATGGGCATGGAACCGTCCCGAAAGGACGTGGAAGCGGTGGAGCGAAGCCTTTGCGCTGTGGCCGACACGTGCGACGGGGCGGCTTTGACCGATCTGCTCGCCAGAACTCGGGCCATGACGGCGCACGCCGGACGACAGCCCAGGGCATCGGGCGCCAGGCGACGTCGGGTGCAGGCTTCTCTGGACCAGCGATGGCCCATGCGAACCGTCCGGCGGGAGATCGGGATTCCCTCGGCTCGCCTCACGGCCAGGAACTAGTGTCGCGAGCATGGTCGAACATGATGCCCTCAGCACCACCGTTGATGCTTACGACGCCGCTGCCCACACCTATGCGCAGCTGTTCCGCGACACGCTGCGCGACAGTCCCCTGGACCGTGCGATGTTGGGCGCCTTCGCTGAGTCCGTAAGGGCGAGTGAGGGCGGACAGGTCGCGGATCTGGGGTGCGGTCCTGGCCATATCACCGCCCATCTGGGCGAGTTGGGGCTGGCGGCGTTTGGTGTCGATGCTTCTCCTGCGATGGTCAAGTTGGCTCGGCAGGCCTATCCGGGCCTGCGGTTCGACGAGGGCGCGATGGCCGCCTTGAACATCGGTGACGGCGAACTGGGCGGCGTACTCTCACGTTGGTCCATCATCCACACGCCGCCGCAGGACGTCCCCGTCATCCTGACGGAGTTCCACCGCGTGCTGGCACCTGGCGGCCACCTTCTGCTCGGCTTTTCGGCAACCGATGGCCCGTCTCACCCGACCCAGGTCTTCGACCACGCGGTCGCGCCGGCCTATCGGTGGTCGCCTGATCACCTCTCCGCGATGCTGCGCACGTCCGGGTTGGCCGAGGTGGCCCGGATGGTTCGCGAGCCGCAGCCCACCGACCGCCGGCAGTTCCAGGAGATTCAGCTGCTCGCCCGTAAGACCTGAGCAGGGGCCGCCTCTCCGCACAGCTGAATGTCCTTCCGGGCGGGCGTAGGTCATCCATGGAGGTCATCCAAGGAGTGCTGTCGGACCGATGTCGACTGCTTGTCAGCGGGGGCTGACACCTTCACAAAACAGCCGCCGGAGGTCGCTGGGCGGTCCCGACCCCGAGGAGCCACCATGCACACCGCCGTCACGGTCATCGGCGCCGGACTCGGCAACACCCACGCCGCGTATCCCGACGACATCGAGGCCGTGCTCACCGCGTACGAGCAGGGCATGTTCGCCCGGAGCGCCGAGCCCGTCACTTTTGAAGGCGCTGAGGTCCACGGGATCGACTCCGAGAAGGACACGACCCAGGCCCTGTTCAAGATGATCACCGAGCAGGGGCAGAGGGCGGCTTGAGCCTCGGCCGAGGATTGGCTTGGCCGTGCGCCGGCCAGGTCGTCGTGGTGTGCGGGTTCGGCCTCGTCCAGGTGAAGAGCGTGCGCGACGGTGTGCAGGGCTTCCTCCGAACACCGGCGACATGGCCGCGCTACAGGCCCGGCTACCGCCGGCCCGCACCAGCTGCCGGCACGGCAGGCTGCAGGGCCAGGGACCGCCGCAACGCGGAAGGCCCCTGGCCCGTACGCCGTGAGGCTGGGCCAGGGGCCGGCTGTGCCGTACACGGTGCGCGCCGTGCCGGCTCAGCGTCGGGGCTGCCTGCTCAGTGGGCGAAGCCCCAGTCGAGCATCTTGGTGGCGTCGTCGAAGCGGCCCTTGTCGTCCTTGAGGATCGCGCCCACCAGGGTGCGGTTGTCCCGCTTGGCGGCGAAGACGACGCAGTAGCCGTCCTCCGGGCCGCTGCCGGTCTTGACGCCCAGGGCACCGTCGTAGGTGCTCAGCAGCTCGTTGGTGGTGTTCCAGGTGTAGTACCGGATGTGGCCGTTGGCCGCCGGGGCCTCGGCCTTGAACTGCTTGTTCTTCACGACGTCGGCGAACACCGGCTGCAGCATGGCGCGCTGGCCGAGCTTGGCCAGGTCGCGGGCGGTGCTGTGGTTGTTGCCGTGCGAGACGCCGTCGAAGGTGTCGAAGTGCGTGCCGGTCAGGCCCAGTTGCTGCGCCTCGGCGTTCATCTGGTTCACGAAGTCGGCGATCCGCGCGTCCGCGGTGTCCCCGGCGCCGAAGTTGTCGGCCAGGGCCATCGCGGCGTCGTCGCCGGACGGGATCAGCATGGCGTGCAGCATTTGCGCGACGGTCAGCTTGTCGCCGGTCTGGAGGTCGGCGGTGCTGCCGCCGACCTTCTGGACGTAGTCCCGGTACTCCTGCTTCACCGTGATCTGCCGGTCCAGCCACTCCGGGTGCTTGAGCACCACCAGGGCGGTCATGATCTTGGTGGTGCTGGCCATCGGCACGCTCTCGTCCGCCTTGGCCCCGCCCCACATCTCCCGCTCCTGGGTGCCGTCGCGGGCGTCCAGCAGGAAGGCGTGGTCGGCATTGATCTGGGGCGCGGCCTGGTCCTGCGCACCGGCGGCCTTGCTCTTGACAGCGTGCTGGGCCGTCTGGTCTGACTGGAACTGCTGCTGCGCGCCCTGGTTCCGGTCGGTCGTTGCGGTGGCCTCGCCACCCTGCTGGTCGTTCTCGTCCGCGGAGTGCGTGGCGCCGGGGGTGGCCGCCTCGGCGAGGCCGCCGGCGGTGATCGGCAGGGCGGCACCGACAAGCGCGACCATCGCGATCCGGACTCCGGTGCGGTGTATTCGGTTGGGGCGGGCATGGGCACCCATGGGGCGTCCCTTCTCCCGGCGGGACGCCGGTACGTAGGAGAAACTCGGTTCATGGTGAACCTACTTGGGCGATGACAGTGACTGTCAAGCGGGGTATGTCATAGCCGTGTAACGGGTTGACCTGTGTGAATGTGTTGTGCAGGTGACTGGTGGGCCCTGTGAGGTCGCTCGCTCGCAGCGCCCGATCGACTTCCCTGAGTTGCTGCCGCTTCCCTGAGTTCCCGCCTCACTGCCGGCGCTGATGCCCCGTTTGCCGACACCGGCTGCCAACTCCCGTACTCTCGGCCTGCCTTGGCGCTCGGGCAACCCAATGCGACCCCGGCGCAACGCTGTTGCTGGGCCCGGTGGCAACCAGTCCTCCGCGGCGGACATTGGCTGATCCCCTCGCACCGGACGGGACCCGGGCCCTCGCACCTCTCAGGACTCCAGGTAGCGCAGCACCGCGAGAATCCGGCGGCTGTAGCCGGTGGTGTGCGACAGCTCCAGTTTCTCGAAGATCATGTTGAGGTTCTTTTCCACCGCACTCAGCGAGATGTGCAGTTTCTGCGCGATGGCTGCGTTGGTGTGGCCCTGCGCCAGTGTCTCCAGGACGCTCCGCTCGCGTGGGGTGAGCCGTGCGAGGGGGTCGCCGTGGGTGCTGCGAACGACCAACTGCCGCACGATTTCCGGGTCGATGGCGGCGCCGCCTGCGTGGATGCGCTCCATAGAGTGGAGGAACTCCTCGACCTGCGCGACCCGGTCCTTGAGGAGGTAGCCGACCCGTTCGGCATTCGATGTGAGGAGCTGCGCCGCGTAGTCGCGCTCCACGTGCTGGGAGAGCACGAGGACGCCGACTCCCGGCCGGCGCTCGCGGATCTCCACCGCGGCGCGCAGCCCCTCGTCGCTGTGCGTCGGCGGCATCCGGATGTCGGTGACCACGATGTCCGGTGTCTGCGTCTCCACCTCCCGTAGCAGCGAGACCGCTTCGCCCACCGCCGCGAGGACCTCGTGCCCCTCCTCGACGAGGAGCCGCACCAGCCCCTCTCGCAGCAGGGTCGAGTCCTCGGCGAGAATTACGCGCACGGCAGCTCCGCGGTGATGGTGGTGGGTCCCCCCGGGGGGCTGTCGATGTCCAGTCTGCCGTCCAACGCGGCCACCCGGCTGCGCAGTCCCGTCAGACCGCTGCCCGCAGGGTCGGCGCCGCCGATTCCGCTGTCGCGGACCACTACCGCGAGGAACGTGTCGTACCGCTTCACTCTGATGAAGACGTCCTCGGCCCTCGCATGCTTGGCCGCGTTGGTCACGGCCTCCGACACCACGAAATAGGCGGCTGTCTCGATGGGCGTCGGCAGTGCCCCAGGTGCGTCGTACTCGATCCGGGTAGGGACGGCGCACCGCTCGGAGACTCCGCCGAGCGCCTCTTGCAGACCGAGGTTGTCGAGCGCCGAGGGGTAGACCCGCCAGGCCACTTCGCGCAGTTCGGTGAGGACTTCCTGCGACTCCTCGTGCGCCTGCTCCAGGAGGGCATCCGCCTGTTCCGCCACCTTGCTGCGGCGGGCCCGGCCGAGCAGCATGGCGAGCGCCACGAGCCGCTGCTGGACTCCGTCGTGCAGATCGCGCTCGACGCGGCGCCGCTCGACGTCGACGGCCTGCACCACCGCCGCCCGGCTGGCGGCCAGTTCATTGATGCGCCGGACGAGGACCTCGTGCTCGGAGGGCCCGAAGCACTTCCGTGCGAGCCGGGTGTCGAGAGCTGCCAGGGAGGAGAGGCCCTGTATGTCGAGGTAGAGCAGGACGCCGCCGAGGAGCAGTTGGGTCAGCAGTTCCTGCCAGGTCAGCGTGGACCGGGCGAGGCCCGCGGTGAGCAGCCCGGCCAGGACGATGCCGAAGACGAGCAGTCCCACCACGATGCTGCACAGCAGGCCGCTGTACGTGCGGGCGGCAAGGTAGCTCAGGACCGCTCGGTCGGAGCTGTGGTGGTCGGGGAACGTGTCGTGGAAAAAGGCCGAGCGGCGGGCGCGATCCAGCTCGGTGAGCCTGCGGGCTCCCGCGCAGAGCGCGGTGCAGGCCCGGCCCTGGGTGTGCGGCCACAGCAGGAAGGCGCCGAGCGCAGCCCCGGCCAGGATGAAGTACAGCAGGCCGAGCAGAGCGGTGAAGCACCCGAGCAGGACGCCGGCCGCCTTGAGGAGGCGGGGCGCCGACGCGGTCGCGGATACGGGGGCGCCACCGCTCTCCGGCCGTGGTTCGGACCTCGACGGCAGACGGTGGATCTCTGCACCTGTCCTGTTTCCTTGCACGCCTGGTGACATCAGGGGGCGGCCTCTCTGGGCACGTTCGTTCGGACGGGTGAGACGCGGGTAGGCGGGGGGGTGCGCGTTGCCGTTCATCAACGGGGTTCTGGCCGTCGACGAGGTTCAGGAAGAGCGACGGTGCTGGGCCTGGGGCTGGTTCCTGGACCGGACACGCACGAGTACGTAGACGGCGATGACGACGACCACCAGGACGAGAACGGCCCGGGAAAGGAAGCCGACGCAGGCCTCCGCCACCTCCCACTGGTCGCCCAGCCAGTAGGCGCCATCACCAGGACCGAGTTCCAGATCAGGCTGCCGAGGGTCGTCAGGGCCAGGAAGGTCGGCAGTGGCATCCGTTCCACGCCGGCCGGGACCGAGATGAGGCTGCGGAAGATCGGCACCATACGGCCCGCGAACACCGCCTTCGTGCCGTGCTTGGCGAGCCACTGCTCGGTGCGCTCCAGATCGGAGTCCTTGACGAGCGGCAGCTTTGCCGAGATTTCCTGCACACGGCTACGGCCGAGAAGCGCCCCGATCCAGTACAGGGCGACGGCGCCTACCACCGAACCGCATGTCGTCCAGAACAGCGCGGACGCCAGGCTGATCACGCCCTGTCCGGCAGCGAAGCCGGTCAGGGGCAGGATCACCTCACTGGGCAAGGGCGGGAAGAGGTTCTCCAGAGCGATGGCGCGCCCGGCGCCCGGGGCGCCCCTCGCGTCCACGAGGCCGGCCGCCCAGCCCGCGATGCCGCTCGCGGGCTCCTGGGTAAGTGCGAAAGTCAGGAAGTCCGTGCCCGTTGCTCCAAGCTGCGGGGAGTCGGCTGCCGAGATACTGGCGCCGCGATGCACGAGCAACGCCAGGAAGCACGGTTCGGCTGCGGTATGCGGATTACCGTCGAGCGCAGTGGGGTTTTCCGCAGGTGGAATGTGCGGAAGTCCGCATACTCCGCTCGGGCGCCGATCGCTAGCTTTTCGGCCATGACATCACTCGCAGGAAAACCCGCAGTGGGCGAGCCGGAACACGTACAGGCAGGGCCCGTTGGCCATGGGGCGTCGGTCGGCGCAGAGCGGCCGTGGTGGCGTCCGCCGCGTTCGCGACGCTCGTGACGTTTCCCCCCGTACCCGCCGCCGGGGAGGGATCCGGGCGGGAACACCCGCGCGGTGAGCTGCTGTCGGTGGTGCCGCTCGGTGAACGCGATTACCCACGCATCGTCAAGGAAGCGCAGCAGGCGGGCTATCCCACCGACACCGCCCGGTACGGCGTCGCCGCGTACCGCCTCACCTACCGCACGGTCGCCCCCGACGGCAGACCGACCACCGCGTCGGGGCTCCTCGCGCTGCCACGCGGCGGAGGACATCCGCTGCCCACCGTCGTCCACCATCACGGCACCTTGGCCTACCGGGGCTACGCGGCATCCGTCGCGGACGGCCCGGACCGCACGGTCTCCCTCCTCTACGCCTCGGCCGGGCGCGCGGCCGTCTCTCCCGACTACCTCGGCCTCGGTACGGGCCCCGGCACGCACCCCTACCTCGACAACCGTTCCGCGGCCGCCGCCTCCCTCGACATGCTCCGTGCCGCGAACACGGCAGCTCCGAGACTCGGCCGGCCGCTCGACGGGCGGGTCTCCACCACGGGCTTCTCGCAGGGTGGGCAGGTAGCCATGGCGCTCGGCCGGACTCTGACCTCCGGGGCCGACCCGCGCTTCCGCCTCCGGAGTGTGGCGGCGGTCGGTGGCGCGTACGACCTAGAGGGCAGCCAGCTGCCCGGCATCTATGACGGACGGGTCGGCCCGGAATCGGCCGTCTTCTACACCGCCTACTTCCTCGTCGCACAGAACCGCCTGCACCACCTCTACTCCGACCCGCGCGAGGTCTTCCGCGCCCCGTACGCCGAGCACGTCGAAGAGCTCTTCGACAGCGACCACCCCGCGGAGCAGATCGCGGGAAAGCTGCCGGAGACCCTGCCGCAGCTGCTCTCCGACCACTGGTACGCGAAGCTGCGGAACCCCAGCGGGGGGCTGCTGGCGGTGTTGCGCAGCAATGACTTCACCTGCGACTGGAGGCCAAAGGCGCCCGTCACGCTTTACAGTGCCACCGGCGATCACGACGTGCCCATGGCCAACAGCCACCACTGCGCGCAGCGGGTGGCGGCGCATGGTGGCAGGGCCCGGGTCGTCGACCAGGGCGGCGTCAGCCATTACGCCGCCTTCCAGCGGTCCCTTCCGGAGATGGCACGCTCCTTCCCCGTCTCCCGGTGAGCCGACCCGCGCTGGGGCCTCAGGGCCCAAGGCCATGCCGCTAGAACTCCCGATGCCACTCTCGGAGTGCGCCCGGGGTGGCCGGTCCGGGGCGGGGCGTGTGGCTCATGCCCGGCGGACCGCGTACCCGAGATACGTCACCACCGGGCTGCCCTCCGGCTGGAGCACCATGTCGACCAGCTCCGGCAGTTGGTCATCGGTGAGGGTGCCGCGCCTGCGCCCGCGTGTCGCGCGCACCAGGCTGCGGACGGCGCTCGGCTTGAACGCGGAGACGTCCTTCGCGGACAGGCCCGCCCGGTCCAGGGCCTCGGCGAGCTCCGCCGGGCGGCGCAGTCGCTGTGCGGCGTAGCGGCCGCGGGGCATGATCCGGGTGCCCGGGAAGGCCTGGAACGCGCCGAGGTAAGTGAGGCGGGACGCGAGCGTGCGGTTCACCGTGTCGTAGACGAAGGCGCCGCCGGGGCGCAGCACACGCGCCGCCTCCGCGAGGACCGCGTCCGGCCGTTCGGTGATTTCGAGGGTGTCGGCGCAGTACACGAGGCCGAAGGAGCCGTCCGGCAGGGCGAGTTCCTCCGCGGGTGCCGTCAGGTACGTGACGCCCTGCCCGTCGTCCGCCTCCAGGGCGAGGGCCGTCGCGGCGGGGGCCGGATCGGCGGCGACGACCTCGAAACCGAGGCGGGCGAGGCCGCGGGCCAGAAGGCCGCGCCCGCTGCCGACGACGAGCGCCCGGCTGCCGGCCGCCTCGATGTGCAGCTCCCCGAACGCGCGGCGCAGGTACTCCATCCGTACGGCCTGGAAGGTCAGGGCCCGGATGTGGCGGCCGTCGACGATATCGGGCCCGGCCGAGTCGAGAGCGATGTGCGGGGCGCTGGTCATGGCAGACTCCCTCGACGTTCCGTCAATTTCCTTGCGGAAACGTAGCATCAGTGAGTTCCCTGAGGGAACTCAGGGGCGATACGATGCGCTCGTGACCCGTACCCCCCTCTCCGACGTCGCGTGCTCGATCGCCCGCGCAACCGACCTGTTCGGCGACGCCTGGACGGCCCTGATCATGCGCGACATCCTCGTCGGCATCCGCCGCTTCGACGAGCTCGCACAGGACCTCGGCCTGTCCCGCAAGGTCCTCGCCGCGCGGCTGGCCCGGCTGGTCGAGGAAGGGGTGCTGACGCGCGAGCGGTACCAGGCCAGCCCCCCGCGCGAGGAGTACGTGGCCACGGAGAAGGGCCGGGAGCTCTACCCCGTCCTGCTGGCGCTGATGACCTGGGGCGACAAGTGGTACGCCGCGCCCGCGGGGCCGCCCGCCCGGATCCGCCACGACGCCTGCGGTCACGTCACCACGCCGGTCGTGGCCTGCGATGCCTGCCAGGAACCGCTCACGGTGGCCGACACGACCCAACTACCCGGCCCCGGCGGGCGGGTAGGACCGGGCACGCGACTCTTGGGCCCGCTGATCGCCGCGCGGGGGCAGGGGCCGGAAGCCGCATGCGACGAGGAGCAGGTGGACTGATCAAGACCCACCGGCCGTGAACCACGCTCGTGATCAAATGCGCCTGGGCAGCTTCATTTAGGTCTTTGGCTCTGGATTGCCGCACGTCAGCATGCCGCTAACTTCGCCTGTCAGTGCCCATCGCTACGGTGCCCCACATGACCGACACCACTTTTTGGACCTACCCACCCGATCGAGAAGTTCGGGGACATGGGGATGACTACACCCTCACCCTCCTCCTTCCCCCCTTCCCCCCTTCCCCGCGGGCACCGTGAACTTCTCTCCCCACGACCCGGAAAAAGCCCGCCACTTCGCCGAAAACTTCGACACCGTCGACGAGATTCTCGAAGAGCTGACCCCCGTCTCCGCAGGCGACTTCTTGGCTCTGGAGAACCGGGCTGACCTGGACCTCATCAAAGTGGGCTGCTGGGGCAACGTCATCTCCCTGACCGACCCGGCCCTGGCCGACACCATCGGAGATCTTCCGCTGCTCGGGACAGCCACCACTCTCCGCGAGCGCAACCCCGACACCAGGATCGTCGGATCCGCCAACGTCGACCGCGGCGAAGACCACACCGAAGACCTCATCCAGCTCCCCGACGGCCTGACGCTGCACACCGAAGGCTGGCCTGGCGTGGAACCGTTGGAAGTCACCGGCGACCCTCAGACCGTGGTCCGTGCCCTCGGCATCAGCCCGGAGACTCTCGCCAAGGAATCGATCGACCTGGACGAGGAGTCCGACGAAATCGACTGGCGGACCCTGGGTCGGCTGGCGCTCGGACCGGGCGACCCGTGGGGCCGGGCGGACCTCCCGATGTCCGTCTTCCGCGTCCGCCACACCAGCAGCTCCACGTACCGGATGAAGGAGGCCTGGTTTTCGCACCGTTGACGATCCGGAAGCCGGTTCCCGCATGCGTCGGCGAGTTGTGCTCCCGTCCGGCCGGGGGCAGCCGTGCGGCGCGCAGGGGCGCGCCGCTGCTCGACCTTCTCAGCTCTGGCCGCCCGCGAACCAGTCGGCCAGGTCGGGGGCGACACGATCCACCGTGACCGGGCGGCCGTCGGCGCGCAGCGACTCCGTGGCCGCGACCCCGGCGGCGACCGCCTCGCGGGCAGCGACCGGGCTGGTGTCCGTCGCGCCGCCGGAGCGGACGAAGCGCAGGAACTCGGCCACCAGCTTCGGGTCGGAACCGCCGTGTCCGCCCTCGCCGGGCGAGGTCATCGGGACCACGAGGTCGGCGTCGGCGCGGTAGCCGCTGCGGTGCTTCCACACGCGGACCTCGGCGCTCTCCCCGTGGTCGCCGAAGTTCTCCAGCCGGCCTTCGGTGCCGATGACGGTGTAGTTGCGCCAGTAGTCGGGCGTGTAGTGGCACTGCTGGTAGCTGGCGTGGATGCCGCCCTCCAGTCGCATGACCATCATCGACAGGTCCTCGACGTCGACGACGGGGTGGAGACCGGTGAGGGAGAGCGGCGGCCAGTTGTGCTCGGGGTCGTACCAGTCGGGCATGACGGCGCCGGGGGCCTGTCCCGAGCGGTCGGTGATGTCGCCGTAGACGGTGAGGCCGCCGAGCGCGGTGACGCGCTCGGTGTACGCGCCGGCCAGCCAGTGGATGACGTCCAGGTCGTGGGCGCCCTTCTGGAGGAGCAGACTTGTGGTGTTGCGGCGGTCGGCGTGCCAGTCCTTGAAGTAGAAGTCGCCGCCGTGGCCGACGAAGTGCCGGCACCACACGGCCTTGACCTCGCCGATCTCACCGCGCTGGATGAGGTCGCGCATGACCCGCACCACCGGCATGTGCCGCATGTTGTGGCCCACGTACAGCCGGGTGCCGCAGGTCCGCGCGGCCGTGAGGACACGGTCGCAGCCCTCGGTGGTGATGGCGAGCGGCTTCTCCACGAAGACGGCGACCCCGGCCTCCAACAGGTCGACGGCGAGGGCCTCGTGAGTGTGGTCGGGGGTGATGACGAAGACCGCGTCCAGGTCTTCGGCGGCCAGCATCTGGCGGTGGTCCGGGTAGACGTGGACGTCGTCGCCGAACCACTCGCGGGCCCGGCCGAACATACCGGGCGCGGTGTCGGCGGCGGCCACCACCACGGAGCCCTCGCCGGGGTGGTGGGCCTCCTTGGCGAGGGTGGCGCGCAGGCCGAGCCCGATGACGCCCAGCCGCAGGTCGCGGGTGTGCGGGCGGTGGTCCGCCGGGGCGACGGAGGTGTCGGTCATGTGTGCTCAGCCCTTCATTCCGGAGAACGCGATGCCCTGGATGAACTGGCGTTGCATCGCGACGAACACCACGATCACCGGGAGCGTGGCAAGGAGGGACCCGGCCATCAGCACCGGGTACTCGGTCAGATGGGCGCCCTGGAGGGAGGCCAGTCCGGCCGACAGCGGCATCCTGGCCGGGTCGCTGTTGACGATCAGCGGCCACATCAGGTCGTTCCAGGACCACAGGAACGTGAGGATGCCCAGCGCCAGCAGCCCCGGACGGGCCAGCGGCAGCGCGATCCGCCAGAAGACGGTGAAGGGATTGGCGCCGTCCAGCCGGGCCGCCTCCTCCAACTCCTCGGGCAGCCCCATGAAGAACTGGCGCAGCAGGAAGGTGCCGAAGGCGGAGAACATTCCGGGGACCACCAGCGCCTGCATGGAGTCCAGCCAGCCGAGGCTCTGCATGATCTGGTACTGCGGCAGCAGGAAGAGCTGTCCGGGCACCATCAGCACGGCGAGGAACCCGAGGAAGATCGCGCCGCGTGCGGGGAAGCGGATGCGTGCGAAGGCGTAGGCCGCCATCGCGCACAGCAGCAGCTGGGCGGCGGTGCGCAGCAGCGACATCACGAGGGTGTTCACGAATTGCTGCCCGAACGGAATCGACTCGAAGACCTTCGCGTAGTTCGACCAGTCCCATTGCGCGGGCAGGATCGTCGGTGGCACCCGTACGGACTCGCCGAAGCTCTTGAAGGAGGTCAGCACCTCCCACACCAACGGGAAGACGGTGATCACCGCGCCGAGTGCGAGCAGGACGTGGGCGGGCCACAGTGCGCCCGCCCGGCGTGTACGGCGGGAGTTCAGGGGCTCCCGGGTGCCCCGCGTCGCCTCAGGCATAGTGGACCCACCTCTTCTGCAACCGGAACTGGACGGCGGTCAGCGCCATGATCAGGACGAACAGCACACAGACGATCGCCGCGCCGTAGCCGCGCTGGTTGTCGAAGAACGCCTTCTGGAAGAAGAGCATCACGACGGTCTGGCCATCGGCGAAGGCCGGGTTCTGCAGCGAGTTCTGCGTGTTGGCGCCGATGATCAGATACACCAGGTCGAAGACCTGCAGGGACTGGATGATCGACAGCACGGTGGTGAAGAACAGCGTGGGACTGAGCAGCGGCAGGGTGACCGAGAAGAACTGCCGGATACGCCCGGCGCCGTCGAGCGACGCGGCCTCGTAGTAGTCGGCGGGGATGCTCTGGAGACCGGCCAGCAGCAGGATCATGTTGTAGCCGACGGTCATCCAGACGCCGACGACGGCGACCGCGAACTGGATGGTGTCCGGGTCCGAGACCCAGTAGGTGCCGTCGATGCCGATCGAGGACAGTGCCTGGTTGAGGATGCCGACGTCGCCGTTGTAGAGCCAGCGCCAGACCACCGCGACCGCGGCGGGCATCGTGACCACCGGCAGGAAGTAGAACGTGCGGTAGATACCGGTGCCGCGCAGACCCTTGAGGTTGAGCAGCACCGCCAGCAGCATCGACAGCGGGATCCCCAGGAGTACGAGCCCGGTGTAGATGCCGGTGTTGCCCAGCGATTTCCAGAACTCGGGATCGTCCACGAGCGTGCGGTAGTTGGACAGGCCGATCCAGGTCGTCCCGCCGAAGGCGCCCCACTGCGTGAAGCTGTAGTACACCGTCTGCACCACGGGCCACAGGTAGAAGACCGCGAGGCCCAGCCCGGCCGGGGCGATCAGCGCGTAACCCCACCACTTGTCCCGGTGCTGGAAGCGGCGCGCCCGGCGGCGCAGTTCCCGCTGGTCCACGGCGGCCGGGTGGCTGCGTCGTCCTGGCACGGCGGATTCCGTACGCACATCGAGGCTCATCAGGACCGGCCCTTTCTCTCCTGCGCGAGCAGGAGATTCATCGCGGTGGTCAGAGAGCCGGTGACGTCCTTGAGCTTCTCGTCGCCGCTCCACGCCTGGGCCAGCCACATCTGCTCCTTGTGCTGCCATGCGGGGCTGTTGGCGGAGCTGGGGAACGGCACCGCGTAGTCGAGCGCGTCCAGGTGCACCTGGAGGTCGAAGTGCGGCATACCGGCGGCCCACGGTTGCGCGGTGCCGTTGCGTGCCGGGATGGCCGTGCCGTACTTGCCCTGGAGCAGCGAGGCGCGCTCAGAGCCGAGGAACCGGACGAAGTCCCGGGCCAGTTCGGGCTGCGCTGTGCGGGCGTAGATGCAGTTGGCCAGGCCGTGCAGGACGGTGGCGCGCCGCCGGCCCTTGGGCATCGGCGCGACGTCCACCTTGGCCCGCAGCTCGCGATCGGCGTAGAACGTCGCCGCGTTGTAGGACGCCTCATACGTCATGGCCAGCGTCCCGGACTGGAACATCTGGGTGGGATCGGTGTCGGTCATCTGCTGCAGGGACGGCGCGGCGCGGTAGCGGTGGATCAGGTCGATCCACAGCCGCAGCCCCTCCCGGGTGCGCTCGTCGGAGTAGCCGGAGTGCTTCTTGTCCGGGGAGATGACCCAGCCGCCGGCCTGCGGGATCGAGTTGTAGTAGTTCTCCTGCTGGCGGACCGGGGCACCGACGCCGTAGATCCCCCGCTTGCGGTCGGTGAGCCGCTGCGCGGTGGATATCAGGTCCTGCCAGGTCCAGCCGGCGTCCGGGTAGTCGACCTTGGCGCGGTCGAAGATCTCCTTGTTGAACCACAGCGCGACGGTGTCGAAGTCCTTCGGGGCGCCGTATTGGGTGCCCTTCCAGCGGTAGAGGGAGACCAGGTCGGACGGGAAGTCGGCGGGCCGCAGCACCGGGTCCGGTCCGTCGGTCTCCAGCGGGAGCAGCTGCCCGGCGTCCGCGTAGAGACCGAACTTGGGCCCGTTCATCCAGAAGACGTCCGGAGCGACGCCGCCCGTGCACGCGGTCTGGAGTTTGGTCCAGTACGTCCCGTTGGGGGTGAGCTGAACGTCGACGGTCACCCCCGGCCGGGAGCGCTCGAACTCCCGCGCCACCCGCTTCATGGCCGGTACTTGGTAGACGTCCCAGACGCCGTAGGTGAGATGGCCGCGCCGGGAGCCGCCACCGGAGGCCGATGACGAGGTGGGGCCGCAGCCCGTCGCGAGCGGGGCCGCCGCAAGCGTCGAGGCGGCGGCCGCCGTGAGGAGGGAACGTCTACGCACGCGGAGCCTTCCTGGGGATGGTGCCGTCGGCCCCACCGCGCGGGAGAGGCCGTGAAGTCGGCAGCGGGCCGCCCTGGGGGACGCCGCCCCACTGCCGAGACACCCGGACGGTATTTGCTCAAAGTTGACGGGGTCAAGGCCCTTCCAATCATCTTTGTGCATCGGGATGCCGGGAGTCGGCCGCCACAGCTCTCTCGCCCGCGCCTACGGCCGACGCGGCAGCCCGGCCGCCCCATCCGGGTCGTGCGGGTACGGGGCCGGCGTCACGCGCCGGAACACTCCCCCGTCCACGGGACCTGAGGGCGCCGGCGAGGCTCATCGCGGTCATCCGCCGACGCGTCCATCGGCACGCCGGTCGCGCCTCAGCGTTCCCCGTGGTCGAGGGCCGCGACCTCGCGTACGGCCTCGGCGATGGCCGGGTAGTCCTTCTTGAGAATCGCGCCGTGGTTGCTGGCGACCTTCGCGCCGATCTCGATGTGCGCATTGCGGGCGGTCACCGCGTCGAGGCCGGCGCGTATCCGTTCCTGCTCATCACCGCGGCTCCCGAGGGACGTCCCCGAAGCGACCACGTAGCGCACCGGGACGGTGATGCCGTCCAGCACGGGGCCCAGCTCGCGCTCGCGGGAGATCACGCCGATCTCGATGTTGCTGTCCGCCTGCTGCTCTGCGGTCATCCGCGGGGCCAGGCCCGTCGGGCGCAGCAGCGGCAGGAACCAGCTCATCCGCCGGAACATCTTCCGGATCCGCTGCTCCATGGCCTCGTCCAGCCAGTCGTACGGGAACGCGCCGTCGACCAGGACCGCGCCCAGGGTGCGGTCCGGATTCCGGGCGGCCCAGTGCGCTCCGACGAACGCTCCGTACGACCACCCCACCAGCAGCGCCCGTTCCACGCCCCTGGCGGCGAGAACGGCGTCGACGTCCCGGACGGCCGCCTCGAAGGAGTAGTCCGCCGAGCGCTTCGATTTCCTGCCGCGGGCCCGCTCGTCGTACGTGATGTGCCGCCATCCCGTGCCCAGTTCGGCGGTGACCCGTCGCCAGTACCCCTGGGTGGCGAACTGGCCGTTGAGGTAGAGCACGGGGATGCCGAGACCGCCGGTGTCGGTGACGGCCAAGGCGGTATCGTCCACCGGCACCATGCCGGTCCACGGCGAACCGGTCGGGGACATGCTGTTCTTCGTCATGCGTTCTCCCTGGTCACGTTGGGCGTTGCGGTACGACTTCTGCGTGCTGTGCAGGTGAATCCCAGGCCTCTGGGGACTACCGGGCCGGGCCCTCGGCGACGACCGGAAGGGTCTCGATCGCGGTGGGCCCGGCCGGATGTCCCGGCTCCGCGCGTTCAGAGGCTGCGGGCGGTGATGTCGCCGTGCGAGGTGGTGGCGCGGATGTCTAGTTCGGCGGTGCCGTCGTTCTTGAGCGTGTTGCTGATGCGGCCGTGGTCGGTGCCGGCGTCCAGGGCGGCCGAGACCCCGGCGGCGGCGCCGACCGAGATGTCGCCGGACTGGGTGCGGAGCACGACCGTTCCGCTCACGGCCTCGGCGATCCGGATTTCGCCCCGTGCGGTGCTGATCTCCGCGGGGCCGTTGAGCCTGCCGACCTCGACATCGCCGTCGACCGCGGTGAGGCGGACGCTCGCGGCCTCGTCGATCTTGATCTGGCGATAGGCACCTTCGAAGACGATGTCGCCGAGGCGGCCGACGCCGCGCAGCTCGGAGGCGGCGGCCTTGGCCTCGATGCGGGAACCGGCGGGCAGCTGAACGGTGACCTCCAGAGATCCGGAGGGGCCGGAGAGCCGGCTCTTGGGCTCGGGGGTGTGGATCCGCAGGACACCGTCGGCGTACGCGACGGTGGTCTGCTCAGCGGTCGTGGTGTCGCGGGCCTTGGAAGGGCTGGCGGGCAGGACCTCGACGGTGGTGTCGGCGCGGTCCGCTGCGATGACCTGGATGCGTCCGGCGGGGATGTCCAGGACGACGGAGATCGGGGCGGGGGTATCGAACTTCTGCATCATGCTCTCCCGTGCTTGCTGGTTGTTTCTGATATGCGAAACGCTACGTTGCTTTCCATCGAGCGGCAACAGACTCATTGCACTCAACCAACAAACATGCAGTTAGATGACGGTAAACTGTTGCAACGAGCTTACGCTTAACGCAACGAACGCTACCCCTTCATTGCAATGGATGAGAAGTGAACGCTATGGGGCGTGGCCAGGACCGCCACGAAGCACCGCCAAGGAGATCGCGATGCCGGGAGGCGGACTCACCCAGCAGGAGCGCCGGGCAGATCGCGCTGGGGCCGGCCGACGACCTCGCCCACCGAACGCCGTGGACGACGCCGCCCGACCAAGCCCGGACCACGGGTAGGCAGCAGCGGACCGCCGAGCGCAGCCTGCGCACAGCTGCCCGTAATGCGGACACCCGCGCGGACGGGACCCGGACGGTGCATACGATTCCGCGGTACGTCCCCGCACCACCTGCACCACACCGGAAGGCACCCGTGAGCTCCACCTCTCCCCTGCCCGTCAGCACGCCGCAGGAGACGGCGTCCGGCACGGTGCTGATCCGTACGGCGGCCGATGTCTCCGATCTGGTCAACTCGGGCACGGCACGCGGCCGCAACGCGAAGATGATCGTGATCATCGCGCTCGGCGGCATCTTCCTCGACGCGTACGACCTGAGCTCCCTCGCGTACGGACTGCCCGACATCACGAAGCAGTTCGGCCTCAGCTCTGCCGCGGCGGGCCTGGTCACCGCCTCGATCAGCGTCGGTTCGCTGGTGGGTGCCCTCCTCGGCGGCTGGCTGGTGGACCGCATCGGCCGCTACCGGGTCTTCATGGCCAACATGGTCTTCTTCGTCGTCACCGCGCTGGTGTGCGCGGTGGCACAGGACGCGTGGACGCTGACCGTCGCCCGCTTCGTGATGGGCATCGGCGTCGGCATGGACATTCCGGTCGCCATCGCGTTCCTCGCCGAGTTCTCCCGTCTGCGGGGCAAGGGAAGCAAGGGCTCGCGGACGGCCGCGTGGTCGCCCGCCTGGTACGCGGCGACCAGCGGCTGCTACCTGGTGATCATGCTGTTGTACTTCGTCCTGCCGGACGCACAGTTGGGCTGGCTGTGGCGCTTCACCGTCGGCTTCGGCGCGGTGCCCGCACTGATCGTGCTGGTGTTGCGCCGGCGCCACATGAACGAGTCCCCGACCTGGGCCGCCGACCAGGGTGACCTGGAAAGCGCCGCGAGGATCCTGCGCGAGTCGTACGGCGTGGACGCGCGCGTCGCCGACGATGTGCCCGCGAAAGCACCCCGCCCTCCCCGGCCCGGCCTGGCCTCGTACGCGCGGCTCTTCAGCCCGCCGTACCGTGCGCGCACCCTCCAGTCGGTGACGGTCGGCGTGGCCGAGACCTTCGGCTACAACGCCGTCGCGTTCGGGCTGCCGATCATCATCGCCACACTGATGACCCAGGGTCCGCTGACCACGATCGCGTCCTCCTTCACCCTGAATCTCGTCTTCGCCCTGACCGGCGGGCTGCTCGGCATCCGCTGGGCGGCGACCCGGGGCGCCTGGCCCATGATGACGCTGGGATTCGCCATCCAGCTCGTCGCCATCGCGGTGCTCGGCCTCATCGGCGCACCGTCGGGAACGGCCGTCGTGACGGCCGGGATCCTGATGCTCGGCGCCTTCATGTTCGCCCAGGGCTTCGGCCCCGGCGCGCACATCATGAGCTACGCCTCACTGGGCTTCCCGACGTCGATGCGCGGCGTCAGCATCGGCTTCAACCAGGCCGTGCTGCGACTCGGTTCGACGCTGACGCTCTTCTTCTTCCCCGTTCTCAGCAGCGGCCTCGGCACGGATCTGTACTGGGTCATCCTCATTGCGCCCGTCCTCGGCCTGACCGCGCTGCTCGTGAAGCGCTGGGAACCTGTCGGTTTCGACGCGGACGCGGAGGAGCGGGCACGGCTCGGCGCCGAGGCGTCCTGCGGCTGAATCCGGGCTTCCTCGGCGTGCACCCGGCGCCCCCTGCCGACCCCTGGCACTCACCGACCCTGAATCCACCACGGTGGATCAGGACTCAGGGGGCGAAGACGGTGCTGGCCAGGATCACATGGACGGTCGTACCTCCGAGGATGCTCAGCAGCGCGTTGCGGCGCCACAGGTGCAGGCCGACAGTGACGGCCAGGGCGGTCGGCGTGGCCAGGCTGCGCGCAGGGGTGAGGGGCAGGTCGCGCAGGCAGTAGGCGAGGAGAATCAGCATGACCCCGGCGGGCATCCGGGTGCTGAGGTACTGGACCGTGCTGCTGGCACGCAGCGGTGTGAGGGCGGCAAAGGGAAGAGCGCGCAGGCCCCAGGTCACGACGGCGGCGACGAGGACGGCGGCGATGGCGTAGCGCGTGTCAGGCATGGGTCGGCTTCCTGCCGGTGAGGTGACGGGCCAAGAGGGCCGCGGTGAACAGGGTGAAGGCGGCCGGCAGCATCTGCCCCGGAAAGAGGAGCCGGGCCGCCAGGGCGCTGAGCAGGGCGAGCACGGGGGTGGGCAGGTCGCCGCGCAGGTCCCGGACGGCGTCGAGGGCGAGGACGGTGAACATGGCGGTGAGGGCGAAGTCCAGGCCGGTGACGCCGTCGGGGATGAGCGAGCCGAGCAGGGCTCCGGCCAACGCGCTGCCCGCCCAGCACAGATGCAGGTAGCCCTGCAGCCACAGGATGCGCCGGCTGGACCAGGAGCGGGCCGCCTTCCCCGTGGTCAGTGCGTACGCCTCGTCGCACAGGGCGAAGGTGGCGTACGTCTTGCCGAGGCGGCCGGACACGCGGTGCAAGGGGAAGGACATCGCGTAGAAGACGTGCCGGACGTTCACCATGAACGCGGACAACGCGATGGCCGCCAACGGGGCCGCGGCGGTGACCAAGCCGATGAGCAGGAACTCGTACGACCCGCCGAAGGCGAGCGCCGCGGACAGTCCGGCCCACCACCAGTCCAGGCCCGACCGGGTGGCGAGCGCCCCGAAGGCGAGGCCGAGCGGGACGAATCCCAGAACAGCGCCGGCCGAGTCCTTGAACGCCGCACGCGCCTCGGAAGGGCTCGCGGAGGACGTGACGGGGGCAGGCCCAGGGCGGGCCTCAGCAACGGCAGGACGTATTTCCATGGAGCAATTTTAGGAAGAATCCCGCCTCATATGGTTGCCACTTATCGCCCTATGATGCCGCTGTGAGCAATGAACCAAGCCTCGATGCGGTGGACCGAGACATTATCTTTCACCTTCGCCAGGACGGGCGGCTGACCAACGTCGAGCTGGCAAAGCGGGTCGGCCTGACCCCGCCGCCCTGCCTGCGCCGGGTCAAGCGGCTGGAGGAGACCGGCGTCATCTCCGGGTATCGGGCAGTGATCAACCCCGAGGCCATGGGCCACGGGCTGGAGGTCCTCGTCGACGTCGAGATCTACGCCCAGGACCGCAAGAGCTTCGAGGAGTTCGAGGAGACCGTGGCCTCCTACGACGAGGTCGTCGAATTCCGCCGCATGTACGGCCGCCCCGACTACTTCATCCGCGTCGCCGTGGCCGACCACGCCGCCTACGAAACCTTCCTCACCGGCAAGCTCAGCTGCTTGCCGGGAGTCCGCCGCCTCGAATCCCACCTGACCATGAAGGAGATCAAGACCACGAGCGTAGGAATTCCGGCTCGATGACCGGCGCGACCACCGGCGGCAGGCGCTCGACCGGCTGGTGACCGCGAAGCTCGCCGGCCAGAAGCCCCCGCACGCCCCACAGATCAACCCGGGCACCGGTGTGGGAGCTGAACGAAGCCGCCTACTTGTCCTGCATGTCGGGGTGTGGCGCTCCCTGCAGGAACGCTCGGTAGGCGTCCGCGGCGTCATCCTCCACGACCGGCCCTTCCGGTCCGTACCGTGTGTCGCTCCGGTCCCGCTTCGGCCCGGAGATCCAGAATTCCTCCCGGGTTTCGACGTCGTAGAAGTTAGCGCTGATCAAGCCGAGCCCCGTACCGCGCCGCAGGGTCCGCCCTTGGAAGTAGGCCGTTTTCCAGGTCTTGGAAAAGTCCACCCACCCGATCCACGCTGGTCCGCGATCGGTGTCGTAGCCCGTTTTGAGCTGCACGAACATGATTCTCCGAGGCATGCCCCCAGCATGGCCGATCGCGCTGCTCCAGCAAACCGAATTTGTGGACCGATCCGGTGATCCAAAAGGCGCCGACGCCGCGTCCGCAACGCCGTTTGGTTGTACGTCTGTTCGCGGTGAGTCGTCATGAACTGACGGGTCACGCCTGGGCTATGACCGAGGCTGAAGTGCGCCGGCGCCGGGCCGGGTCCCAAGCGCCGGCAACTCGCCTACCTCGGACTCGACTTGGACGCGAGTCAGTCCCGAGCTCGGCTCGGCCGGGGTGCCCGCGGGGCCCACGGAGGCCGCAACATGGAGGCTCCGCAGGGAAACGCCCGTGGGTGTGGTGCCGACCCTTCTCGGCACCACATCCACGGAGAAGCGTCACCACGCAACCGTGATGTCTCGTTCAGTCCTGGATCACCGAGCCGACACGAACAAGATGGGACGCTCCAGGGCAATTCCTGCTCGACGTCTTCGCGTTACCGACCCACTTCCCGTAGGCGGTGGCTCAACGCCGCGAATATCCGTGCACACGATCTTGACCCTGTGCGCGGCGACCGTCCCGAGGCCGGAACAGTAGGCGTATCCGGCTTCCCCCTTGGACCACGTGTGGCAGGCCCTGACTGAATTCCGACCTCAGCCGCACCAGCCGAGGGCGAAGATGCCCGCACCCATGAATAGCCCCGCGAATGAAGCTCAAAGTCTCGGACGAGTTGACGATCTACCGCGATGAGCAGCGCACCGAGAAGTTGGTGAGCGTACGCGAAAGCAGCAAGGGTTGGCTTGCCGCAAGGACCGGGTACGAGGCATTCGATCGCGAGGAGCGGCCCGTCGGCTCATTCGGCGTGCTGACGAAAAAGCCACTGGAGCGCACGACGACCTGGCAGTTCGACCAACCCGGTCTCGGCCGCTTCATCGGGACCGAACGCAGTGTCAAGACGGCGCGGGCGCGTCGGCTGTTGGGGTTCGGTGGCGCTGTCGGAGAGATCGCCGGCGCTTTGGTGAAATACCACTTCGACTTCGAGCGGGACGGTAAGGCGGCCTTCAGCATCGAAAAGCCCAAGGTGCTCGATGTCTGGTACAAGCTGACCGTGCACGAGGACGGTGTCGACCGGCACCTGTTGTTCGCTCTAGCGGTCACCATGGAAGCCAGACAGCGCGCCTGATACTCCAGCCGCAGAGCGTGATCTTGCTGGTCTTGGCCGGCGCGAAGACGGATACGGATACGGATACGGATACGGCCACCGTTGACATCGTGAGTTGCAGCGAAAGGGTGGGCGGGCGTCGGTCGCTGGGAGTAGGTCCTTCGCCTCAGGCGCCCTTCGCGCCTGCTGGCTAGGGTCAGTCGTCATGGAGACCACGGGAAATGTTGGCCGCCCGACGGCGGAGCGAATGCGCGACGCCCTGGAGCGGCTCGATACCGAGCGGGATGTATGGGTGTCGACGGCTCACCCTGATCACGGGCCGCACCAGGTGCCGCTGTGGTTCCTGTGGGATGGGCAAGCGGTGTGGATGTGCACCAGCGCCACTTCCCCGACGGCGCGGAACGTCCGCAAAGAGCCGCGCGTGCGTCTGGCACTTCCGGACACCTTCGACGTGGTGCTCCTCCAGGGTGAGGCGGAGTGCTTCCCGGACCAGGAGGTGCCGGGAAGCGCAGCGGAGGCGTTCGCCGACAAGTTCGGGTGGGATCCACGCGTGGACGAGGGTTCCTTTCTGTATGTCCGCGTGGTCCCGAGGACTGTGCGCGCTTGGCGCGGCGAGCCGGAGCTACGCGGGAGGGTCGTCATGCGCGACGGAATGTGGCTGGAATAACGGCCGTTCCTCGACGGCGGCCTCTCTCGGATCACGATCTCCAACTGGAAGCTGGAGCACTAAGAGAGAGCTCCACGGAAACTGCCCATGCACCGGCGCCTCGGGTTTCTCCCTGTGGTGCATGCGGATGGAGCATTTTCGGCGGCGAAAAATACTCCATCCGTCAGCAGTTCTACGCTGGTCAGCCCTGCACCTTACGAAGTGCGTATCTGCCTGGCCGCCGGCCGCCACCCTCAGGTGACTCCGTGCCCCTCACTCGCCGCCAGAACGAAGGGGTGGCCGGCGGGATCGGCGTAGCGCCGGATGTCGTAGGGGCCACCGTTCTCCTTGGTCTCCAGGGGGCGGGCACCCAAGCCCATCACTTCGCGCTCGGCCTCATCCATATCGTCCTGAGAAACGAGAAAGTGCAGGTGCGCCTGTTGCGAGGTGTCAGGGCGGGGCCAACTCGGCGGCGCCGCCCCATGGTCCCGGCGGATGGCGATACGGACTCCGGTCGGCTCGACCACTTCAATGTAGTCCGGATTGCTGCCTACCCGCGTTTCGCCGCCGAGGACGTGGGCGTAGAAGTCTGCCAGCTCCTGCGGCTCCGCGCAGTCCAGCACCAGGACACTCGTCTTGGCAACGGCCATATGCTTCCCTCTCGTTCGGCGGGCTCGTGCATACCGTTGCAAGTCGGTTACCCCGAACCGTGCCACAAACTCCGGGCCGGCAGGTGCGCCGCCAGCATCCCGTAGCCGAGCAAGTGCGTTGTCGACAGATCGAGATGGGCAAACGCTCACCTACTCTTGCAACGATGACCACGCGAGGGGCCACGGTCCGCCGCAGGGAGGGGACCGGAGAAGATGAGTCTTCGTCAGTACGAGTACGCCCTGGCCGTTGCCGAGGAGGGCTCGGTGACGGCGGCGGCGGAGCTGCTGCGCGTCGCTCAACCGTCGGTGTCCCAGCAGATCCGCGGACTGGAGCGGGAACTCGGCGTGCAGCTGTTCGCCCGCACGCCGACCGGACTGGTGCCCACCATGGTCGGCCGCGCGTTCCTGCGGGAGGCGGAGGTCGCCGTGAACGCGTCGCGGCGGGCGAGGGCGACGGCGCGGGCCGGTGCCGACGAGCTGGTGGGCGAGCTGGTGGTCTCCGTGCAGATGGGTTTCGGCACGCGACAGCTGCCGGGTGCGCTGGGCGCGCTGCGTCGCCGCTTCCCGCGGCTGGAGGTCACCGTCTTCGAGGAGCCGAGCTCCGCCGAGCTGGAGCGGCTGTGCCGCGGGGGCGTGCTGGACCTCGCCCTGATGGCGGCGTGCGAGCGGAGTCCCGCCGATGCCCATCACCTTGGCGACGAGGAGTTCGTCGCGGTCCTTGCCACCGGGCACCCGCGGCTCGCCGCGGACCGGGTCGAGCTGCGCGACCTGCGAGGGGAGCCGTGGGTACGGTTCGACCGCGACAGTGCCCTGGACGGCGTGCTGCTGAACGTGCTGCGGGACAACGAGCTGCCCCCGACCACCGCCGCCCGCGTGTCCCAGACGGCGACGGCCGTGCGCTGGGCCGCGCACGGCCTCGGGGTCACGCTCGTCCCCGCCTCCGCGGTGCCCCACGATCACGAGCACCTCGCGCGCCCGGTGTTCCCGGCCGTGTCCCAGCCCGTCATCGCCGTGGTCCGGCAGGGCGCGGGCCCGGCGGAGACGGCCCTGCTCGAACTCCTGCGCAAGGAGACCTGGTCCGGGCCCGCTTCCGTCTCACAGGTGTCCTGACCGCCGGGAAAGAAGCGGGCACCGCTGAATTCCTTGTGCCGAAACCGGCGTTCCGGAATTCCGTCCTCATCAGCCCCTGGGGAATTCGCCGCCGTCCACAACGAGATTGCTCGCGGTCAACCAGCTCGCCCGGTCGGACGCGAGGAACAGCACCGCGTGGGCGATGTCGTCGGGCCGGCCGTCGCGTCCCAGCGGCACGGTGGCGTCGGCGCTGGTCCGACCCGGCGCCACGTCCAGGCGCGCCCACTGCTCCCGCGTCGCCTCGCCGCCAGGGGTGGCGACCCGGCCGGGCGTCACGGTGTTGACCCGGACTCCGAACGGCGCCAGTTCCAGGGCCAGTCCTTTGCTGTAGTTCTCCAGCGCCGCCTTCGCCGCCGTGTAGTGCAGGAACGGTCCTACGGGGGTGAGGACCGCGGCCGACGAGATATGCATGATCACCCCCGAACGCCGTTCCCGCATCCCCGGCGCCAACAGCGCGTCCAGCCGCACCGACGCCAGGTAGTTCAGGTCCAGCGCCTCCTGCCACTCCTCGTCGGGAATGGCCGAAGCGTCCTTGTACGGCTGCGCCCCACCCGCGTTGTGGACCAGGACATCCACCCCGCCCAGCACCTCCTGGGCGGCCGCGGCGAGCGCCTCCGCTCCAGCCCGCGTCCGCACGTCGGCCTCCACGAAGGCGGCCCCCTCCGGCACCGTGTTCGTCGCCGACCTGGCGGTCGTGAGCACCTCTGCTCCCGCGTCCAGGAGTTGGCGCACGACGGCCGCTCCGATTCCGCGAGAGCCACCCGTGACCAGGGCCCGCTTTCCCGCGAGTTCTTGCGTTCCCGATCCGTTTCCGATCGTGGTCATGCCACCGGTCCTCTCGATTTTCGTGTTCGTCCGCTCGACGGAAGGAATCAAAACGTGCGCGGAGCACGAATCTTCGAAGAATTCGGGGTGCGCACCTCATCGAGCTGTTTGACGGTACGTCCGGCAAAGAACGAGAGGCAAAGACGAAAAGGCAGCAGAGGCCATAAGGGATTCCTATGGCACCCCGGCCCCTCCACCAGGAGCCGGGTCACCGCCAGGTACCGGCGCGGGAAGCGGATCAAGGCGCCCCGCGGCCACGAGGTCCACGTCGGCCCGCACGCTCCACACCCGCTCGATCACGGCCGGCGGTGCGCGCCTCAACCGGAGGCCCGGCCGCCACGGCCACGCTCCACGACAACACCACGAGGCAGTCGCCGAACGGCGCGGCCCGGTTCAGGTCGTGCAGCGTGACGGCGCGTCTGCGATGCGCGCGCGCTGCCGCTCGCCGCCGGACAGCGTCCTCCGGCGCGGTGCTGACCTTCGTGGACAAGGCCTCCCGGGTGCCGGCAGCACGGCTCGTACGCCGTTCACGCAGCACGGGTACCGGCCGGAGCCGTCCATCCGGCAGAAGCCGTGAACAAGCCCCCGCTGACATTCGCACCCGCGCCAACCGAGTCCGCGCGACCCTCAAGGCCTGGAGCTCTTGGCCAAACTGCGCGGAGCCCTCCACGAACACCTCACGCGGCCAACTCAATGGGCCGACGGGTCGATCGCACAGCGGGGGGCCCGACCCGCCGCCCGTCGTGCCCACGAAACGCGCTCTCTCCCCACAGCGGGACCAGGCAGGAGGCTCTGGGCGCTGAGGGGAGAGAAATCACGTCTCCCATGGGCCGCGTCGGGCCGGAATTCGACGCTACCGCGGCGGGGCAGAAGCAGTGAGACGGTTCACGGCTATCTCTCCGGTGCGGGGATGCGGCCGGTGGGCTCGGCCTCGGCTGTGGGCAGGTAATTGCCGATGAGGTACTTGTAGATGCCGGCCCCGAGAAGGCCGCCGACCAGCGGTCCGACGATGGGCACCCAGAAGTAGAAATTGCCCCATTGGTCTCGCCAGGCACCGCCATATCCAGTGATGAAGCTGGCGAGCCTGGGGCCGAAGTCGCGGGCCGGGTTGATCGCGTAACCGGCGTCGGTACCGAAGGCCATGCCGATGGCGACCACGACCAGGCCGATGACGAAGGGAGCAAGATTCGCGCCGGGCGGCGTGTTCAGCAGATCGGTGATCGCGAAGATGAGGAGCAGCAGCAGGGCGGTGCCGATCACTTGATCGCGGAATGCGCCCCATTCGTGGATTCCGGCCGTGGTCGAACCGTTCCCCGGCAGCGTGGAAAAGACGAACTGGGTCTTGATGGTGTGCGTCGGATCGGCCCTGGCCAATACTTCGGTGTAGTTCCAGCGCACCAGCAGCGCGGCGACAAAGGCGCCGGCTGTCTGGGCGAGGGCATAGGGCACGACCTTGGGCCAGGGAAAGTCCTTGAAGGTCGCCAGGGACAGCGTCACGGCCGGGTTGAGGTGGGCACCGCTGAGACGGGCGGCGACATAGACGCCGAGGGTCACGCCCAGGCCCCAGGCCCAAGCGATGCTGTCGTGGTCGCCCAGCCCGCCCTTCGGATCGGTGAGGGCACCTCCGGCCACCACCTGAGCCACCACGCCGCACCCGAAGAGAATGAGCACCATCGTGCCCAAGAATTCCGCGGAGAGTTCGCGAATCAGCTGTGGCTTGCGAACCTGTTCGCTCATGACTGTCGGCGTCTCCTTGGTGATTCAGGCTCGGTGTGCTGGCGTCCGGGCTTCACACGTGATCATTATCGGGCCCTGGGCGTCCACGCCACTCGGAATCGGTCCGACAAGGCCTAATCACCCCTGACCGGGTGACGCGGTTGCTCCGTGTGAGTTGCCGTGAGGGAATCGGCAAGCGCGGGGGAATCCGCCACCAGGGGCATGGGTTAGCGTGCGGAATTACGGCGGAAGAGGTCACCGAGATCGCAGGGCACCGACCCTGCACATACCGACGGCCGCTATCCCAGGTGAGCCCTCCGGGGCAGCTCGACAACAGGTAGGAGAGACGGTCCCCCGTGTTCGGATGGTGGTCCGCCCGCTCTCCGCGACATCCGTCGCGTAGTACCGGCGGAGGCGCGGCACATGACTCCGTCTCCGCACCTTTTTCGTGAGAGGGAACCTTCCCATGTCTCTGCTACTGACATTGCTGGGCGGGCTGAGTGGCGCGGCACTGCGCTACGGGATGGAGAAACGTCTTCGGTCGCGTAGCCGGAACCCCACGCACTGGGGTCCCTTCGCCCTCAATTTCGCGGGGTGCTTCCTTTTCGGCACGCTGGCCGGATGGGCGTACCTGCACGGGATGACCAGCGGCATGATTCTGCTGGGCGGGGTGGTCACCGCGTTCAGTGTCTGCGGCCACGAGACCCGCCGCTTGGTGGTGGGTGGCCGGCATGGGGTCGCGCTGCTCAATTCCCTGGCCGGCTGGTTCATCGGGCTGACCGCCGCGGCCATGGGCGTGTTCCTGTGCCTCAGCTGACGCTGCGCGGATGTGTCCCCAGGGCGGCTGCGGACTCGGTGGCGTCATGCCTTCACTGAGCATCGTGGCTTCAGCATCCTGTGGCTGACGCCCTCGATCTCGTTGCGCAGCTCGGTGAAGCGCAGGATGTGGTCATCCGCAGTCTCGAACGGGGCGCGCTCACGGCCGCAGGGAGGAACGTCGGCGCACGCCGGCGAGGGTTCCTGTCGCGAGGGCGAGCACAAGCAGCGTGAACCCCATGAAGATCACGGGGGTTCACCCAGTCCGCCACCAGCTCGGTTCCCACCCCGTCCGCCGTGACGCACTGCGCACTGACCGGAAGCGCCTCCCGCGTCACGAGGTGATCGCCCTGTACGCCGCGCGCGGCACACATGTGGTCCGGGTCCAGGACGTAGAACCCCGACATCACGCCCCACGCGTACGCGCCGAACGCCGCCGCCCCGGCCGTGACCGCGACAAGCGCGCTCGTCGTGACCCTCGGCAGGTGCCACCCGCTGCCCGGTACCCGCTTGTAGGCCCGTCGGGCGAGCGCCACGGCGGCCACCGGGAAGACACAGGGCGCCAGGATCGGCGCATAGGTCAGGGCCAGGAACAGAAGGGTTGCCATGCCGGCCCGGACATCGCAGGGGGACGTTCGGTTCCGTCAGTCGGGCCGTCCCTCTACTCACCGCCTCGCGTTGAGCAAGGGTCGGATCCTCTGCAGGTCAGCCTTCGTCAGTACCTACGCAGACTGCACCTGCGCAGACTTCTGCCCCTGCGCAGACTTCCCGCGCCGCATACCGGCCCTGCCTCGGACGACGCGGACAGCGCACCATCCATCGGTCCGGTGCTACCCGCGTACGCGCAGTCGGATCCGTCCGCCCTGGGCCGGGACGAGCGTCACCGACACGAGCCGAGCCGGCTCCAGCGGCCCGGCCGGCTCGGGGACGGCCACCGCAAGGATCTCCCTCAGGACGGTCTCGGTCTCCAGCTGGGCCAGCGACGCCCCGATACATCGCCGCAGGCCGCCGCCGAACGGCGTCAGGGCGTAGGGCACCGGGTCCGTGCCCAGGTGGCGTTCGGGTCGGAAGGCGTCCGGCTCCGGCCACAGTTCGGGGTCGAGGTGGGTGAGCGAGAACAGCGCCGCGACGAACGCGTGTTGCGGCACAGGATGGCCGCCGAGCTCCGTGTCGTGCGCCGCGGTGCGGATGGCGTAGTGGACGGCAGGGCGCAGTCGGCCGGACTCTTTGGCGGTCGCCTTGAGCAGCCGGTCCGAGCCCGCATCGAGGTCGGCGATCAGGTCGTCGCGGGCCGCGGGGTGGTGCGCGAGCAGGTGCAGTGTCCAGGCGATCGTGGTCGCCGTGGTCTCGTAACCGGCCAGGACGAGGCCCATCAGCTCGTCCAGGAGCTGCGCGTCGTCCAGTCCGGACCCGTGCTCGTCGCGTGCGTCGAGCAGCATGGACAGTACGTCGTCGCGGTGGGTGTGGTCGGGTACGGTCCGGCGCGCGGTGATCTCCTCGCGGGTCAGGTCCCTAACGGTCGCGCGGAGTCGGTGGAAGCGGCGGCCCGGGGAGAGCGGTCCGAGATCGCGCTGCAGGGGCTTGGGCAGGAACAGGGTGGCGAGGTTGCCCGTGGCGACGAACGGGCTCAGGGCGTGCCGGAACACCGCGGTCCGGGCCGGGTCCGTCAGGCCGAAGACGACGCCCAAGATGACGTCGAGCGTCAGGCGCTGTGCCCAGGGCCGCAGGGCCACGCCGTCGCCCGACAGCAGGTCGGGCAGGCCGGTGTGCACGAGCTCCCGTACCCGGCCGGCCCAACGATTGATCCGCGCCCCGTGGAAAGGGGGCAGCAGGAGCTTGCGATGCCTCAGATGCAGGGGCGGTGGCGTGCAGATCAGCGAACCGGACCCGACTGCGGGTGCCAGTAGGGCGGCGGCGTCACCACCGGTGAAACGTTCGTGATCGGTCAGCACCGCCCGGTTGGGCGTGGCGTCGGCCGCGCAGACGAGGGCACCGCGGTAGGGAAACGTGCGGACCGAGAAGACCGGCCCGAACCGCCGGTGCAAGCAGCGTGCGTAGCTCTGCGGGTCCCGGAGCATACGTGCCGTCTGCACGGCCCGCGGCTCACGCGTGGCCGGTGGGAAGCGCCGCGGGTCCCACGACGGTTCGCGGGTGAACGCATCGCTCATGGCGGGTGGTACTCCTCGCGACGGGGGCGCGGAACGGGCAACGGGGGGCCAGGAGGCCGGCTTGGTCGACTCATGTGGCCGGTTCAGCTGACCGGAACCTGCTGCCACGGGCCCCCGGGGTCGTCGTAGGCGGCGTCGTAGCCGTCGGTGGCGATGGGCGCCTGGAGGATCGCGTCCGGAATCGCGAACGCCTCGACCAGGGTGAGTGCGTGGGGTGCCAGCGCGGCACCGACCCGGTCGATGGCAGCGGACAGATCCCGGACCGCTTCGGCGGTCAGGTGTCCGTCCGCCAGCAGCAGAGCCGCGTGGGGCGCGAGGCGTTGGAGTGCGAACAACTGGAAGAGTTGCTCGAGAACGCTCCGCGTGGCCTTGTCGCCGACGCGCTGGGCGGCGGCGAGGAATGCCTGGGCGGCGCGCCGGGTGGCGTACGCGTCGACCAGGTCCAGGGCCGGGTTCACCGCGTGGTTCCAGCGGTCCATCGGGCTGGTGCCGGTGCGGCTCAGGCGGCTGCGCGCGTACTGGAGGCAGTGCAGCTCGTGCCGGACGAGCAGGTCGAGCAGGAGCGGGCAGTCGGTCAGCGGGCCGCTGCGTGCGGTGGGCGGTGGGGGCGGTCGGTAGCCGCGCCCGATCAGCATGTCGGCGCCGGCCTTCGTCCAGATGACCAGGTTGTCCCCTTCGGCGGTGATGGTGCTCTCGATCGGCGTGAGCAGGTCGACGATGCGGTTGGCGGACAACAGCCCCTGGGCACCGCAGCGTTCCCGGCACTCGACCACGATGTCCCTGGCCTGCCAGGTGATCCAGCCCTTCGCCGCGGCGACGAGAACCTCCGCCTCGGCCGACTCGATAGCGTCCGGACCGGCACAGTGGCGGGTGGCCTCGCGCAGCAGGAACGTCGCCGCATAGCCCCGGGCGGTGGCTCCGAGCAGCCTGGTCTGGTGGCAGCGGTAGGCGAAGACCGGTACGCCGGACCTGCTTGCCGGGGCGAAGGTGTGCCGCCGATGGGCATACCGCACGGCGATGGTGAGGCACCCGCGGGCGCCGGCCAGCGCCGCCGCGCTCAGGCACAGCTTGCCTGTGGTGACGCGCTGGATGGATGCCAGGAACCGGCGGCGCCGGCTGCCGAATGCGCTGTGAAAGGCGCCTTCGGTGGTCAGGTCGGCGTGGTTGCCGGCCAGCAGCGCCGTACGGGGCAGTCCCACCTGGTCGAACGAGGTGATGGCGTGATCGACGGCCGACCCGGGTGTCTCCGAGAGGGGACGCACCCGGATTCCGGGGAGCGGCCCCCGCTCGTCGCGCAGCGGAACGAGGAACAGGAAGATGCCGCAGTCCTGGTCACGGACGATCAGTCGGGCCGCGACCAGACCACTCTTGGGGCCGCCGGCAGCGCCGGTGTTGGGCATGAACTTCTGGGCGCCGGGCGACGGGGTGTGCAGGACGAAGGTGTCGGTTTCCGTCCGGTAGGTCGCCGTGGTCTCCAATTCGGCGGCGTTGTTTCCGTAGCCGAGTTCGGTGATCAGGGCGGTGCCGTACTGCCGCAGCCGGGTGAACGGTGCGAGGTCCACCGTGCGTCCGGGATCAAGGCGGAGGAGGCTGCCGAGGAACAGGTTGTAGTGAATGGTCGCCAGTGTGGTCAGCGAGCCGTCGACCACCCCCAACCACTCGTGCAGTGAGACGAGTTGTTCGGTCGATGAGACCATGTCCTCGACGGACTCGATGGTGTCGTTGACGACCCGTAAGCGTTCATAGGCGAGTTCGGAACGCTCTGCCGGTGTCAGCCCGTCGCGATACCGGAAGATGTCGCGCCGGAAGAGTTCCGTCCAGGGTTGATGGAGTGCGTCGAAGCGCCCGTCGAAGAGCACGTCGGTCAGCAGCGGTCCCTGCACTCGGTCCGCCGGGGCGGCGGTATTGCCGGCCGTGGCGCAAGCACCCGTCCCCGCCGCCGCGATCACGTCCAAAGTGGGCTTACCTCACAGGGCGCCGAAGAGTAGGTGGCTTGCGTTGTCGGCCGGGTCTTCGTTGCGGTAGTACTGCGCGGATGCGGTCATGAATTGCTCCTTCGACAGCTGTCCGCTCTGCTCGGTCAGTCCATCGAACGTCGCCCCGGCCTCGGCCGCCGGTACTCCGATGGCGGCGAGGACCGTGACGAACTCCTGCTTGCCGACCAGGCCGTCGTCATCACGGTCCGCGAGCTGGAAGCCGGCCTGGTAGAGCGGTCCGACCAGAGTGTCGAAATTGACGCTCACCCGTCCCAGGGCCTCGCGGAACTCCTCCTGGTCGATCCGGCCGTCGCCGTCGGCGTCGGCGGTCTCGCGCAGCGCCCGCCAGTAGTTCATCATCGCGTCGGCGTACTTCTGGCCCTTCGCCGTGCGTTCCTCATTGGCGGCGGTCAACACTCGATTGGCCATCAACTCGAAGTCGTCCTCGGCGATAACACCGTCGCCGTTGATGTCCAACAAGGAGAAGAGTTTTTCGTACTTCTGATTCAGCAGTGCGCCCATGTGGTCCTCCAGTGCTGCCGGTTCACCCGAATCGGTTGCGAGACTACCGGCGATCGATCGAGTGAATCGACCCGTCACGGTGACCCCATTCGCATGAAAAGCCACTCATCAACTTGACGTCGTTTTCGATTCTTTGCTCGCGCGGCGCCGGATTGAAATCGATGATTCGGGATCCGGTTGGCTGCGGCACGGTGAGGGCCGGGCGGAGGTGGCCGTTGCGATCAAGCGGCCCACGGGCGCCGATGTCGTTGTTAAGGTCGCTGGATGGGCGGCTGGGACGCGCGCGGTGTGCGCGCTCGCATAGGGGACATGGCGGCGCGGGATCCCGGGCGGGAGCGATTCGGGGCGGACACCCATCGCTACGAGTTGGCCCCGTCGCTGCCGGAGACTGCGATCGAGGCGTTCGAGGAAGCCCACGGAATCGATCTGCCCTCGCCATACCGGACCTTCCTCGCGGAGGTGGGCAATGGTCCGGCCAGTCCCGGTCACGGGTTGATGCCTCTTGACTCCCCCCGCCCGCAGGCCGACGAGGAGTGGGCTGTGGACGACGAGTGGCAGGCAGACCGGCAGCCGGGCCACCTCGCCGCGCCGTTCCCTCTCGCCGATCCCCTTCCCGGCCGGATCGGCGCACGGACCGGCGAGTTGACGCAGGGCACCCTCGTCCTGGCGGAGGAAGGCTGTGGCATCTTCCTGCGGCTGGTCCTGAACGGCCCCCGAGCGGGCGAGGTCTGGCGGCTGGACCCGGACTGGGGCGGTTTCGTCGTCGCGAGCCCCGATTTCCGGAGCTGGTACACCGCGTGGCTGCCACGCCCGTGAACCTGCCACGCCTCGTCCGCCGACGCGCTTCCTACTCCTCGCCGTCCCGTACCGACTTTTCGAGGAGTGTGTACGCCTTGGACGCACCGCCCGGCTGCGGCTTGCCCTCCTTGTGTCCGACGACCTGGTAGCCGGCCTTGAGGTAGTACGCATTCAGGCGGGTGTTGCCGGCCAGGCAGTCCAGACGTACCAACGGTCGGCCCGCCTCGGCCACGCGGCGCTCCGCGGCTCGCAGAAGCCGGTGCCCTGTCCCTGGCGGAACGCGGCTGTGGTCCACCATCAGGCGGTGCACGTAGCCGGCCGTCGGTGGCTGCGGCCCCCAGGCGCCTTCGTCCTCCCACCAAAGCTCCCAGCCTCCGACCGCACGGCCGTCGGCCTCCGCGAGCCATACTTCCCCGCTCAGCATGGTCCGGCGGAAGTGATCCGCGCCCAGCTCACCGGGCCGCCACTGACCGGTGACGCCCCGATCGAGCATCCAGCGGGCGGCGTCGTCGCGCAGCCGCACGACAGCGGCGAGGTCGGAGTCGTCGGCGAGACGGAAGCGTAGACCGTTCATCTCGCGATCCTCGCACGGGCGTTCACCACGACGACCCTTGTCATCGAGCGCCCGCAGGCCAGAGGAGAGGCACTCCTCCACGGACAGGCCTGGTGCGTCCTGCGGCGGCGGTGCCCCGCACGCACGACGGTGCCCGTCAGCCTTCGGCGGCGGAGCGCAGGGCGTTGTCACGGAGCATCGCGATCAGCGGCAGGACGTCCTCTTGGTCCACGTCCGCGCTGACACTCATGACGTAGCTGATGACGCTGCGGGCGAGCGTTTCACACTGCTGCTCGTTGGCGGACGGGGCGATCTCCGACATGGTCTCCGCGAGAAGCTTGGAGACCCGTACGGTCGGGTCGGTGTTCAACCGCTCGGTGGCGGCCTCCAGTTCGTCCTCGCCCATGCCGTCGTGGATGCCGACGGCCTGCAGCATGAGGCCCTGGATGATGTGGTTGCCCAGGTCGGTGACCAGGACTGGCATCGTCGTCTCGTCCGGGCCGCGATCCAGCAGCGCGGCCTTCGCCTCGGCGTTCTCGGTCCAGACCGCCTCCAGGTAGGCCGAGGCGGCGAGGATGTCATCGGTGGTCAGCGCGCTCATCAGTGATCTCCTTCAAGGGCGGCGAGCCTTTCGCATTGACGCCGCCCGTGTTGCTCCCGCAGGGCCGGCCGACGGTCGCCGATCGACGCCTCCTCCACGGCGGCATCCGTGTCGGAGAGGTGATGGTCCACCACCTCCAGCGCCGCCTGCCACACCTCCTCGAACGCGTCACTCCCGAACTCGGCAAGCAGCTGCTCCCGGAACTCGTCACCCGTCCCCGCCGGTGCCGGCGCCGCCTCCCGCACCGACGCCGCGTGAATCCGCAACGCGTCACTCACCCGGGCCAGCGGCACCGCGAGGACTCCCGGGCCGTCCAGTCCGGCTTCGCGTGCACAGTCTCGGATCACCGCGCCGAGCAAGACGGCCAGCCGCAGGCGGAGCGGCTCCCCGACCACCCTGGGCTCGGCCTCCCCGTGCCACAGCACCAGCTGATCCGCTACGGAAACGGCGTGATCCCAGGTCGTCGACGGCTGCCGCAGCTCCGGCCCTGTCTTCATCATGCGCCCACCCTCTCGCACCACCGAGCCGCCACACCATCTGCCATCCCCGTCAGACCCGGAAGTCACCCGCGGCTGAAGGGGCGGCCACCCCGGGTAGCGAGGCGGGGCGTGTCAGCGTGCGAATCCGGGTACGCCGGGCGGCGGACCAGATATCGATAGGGGTCACTCACGCCGCCGTCCGAGCCTCCGCTGTGCGCCATCTGCGGCAACATGCCTCTCGCCCGCGTGCGCCAGCAGCCAGGTCACCCACATCACGCTGAACCATCGGCCTGATCAGGAGACAGGGACGCTGCGCAGCATGGAGGGGATCGACCGATGGACAGAGCCGGGCTCACGGACCGTAGGGCGTTGCCGGCCGGCGGGCTTGCGGGCGCCACGGTGGCACTTGCGGGGTGCGGATCGACGAAGGCCGCCGCGTCGAAGGCCAGTGCTTCGCCGACAGCGCGGCACATGACGCCCGCAGCGGCCTTCGCGAGGCTGGTGGAAGGCAACAAGCGCTGGGTGAGCGGAGACCTTCACCACCCCGACCGGGACCCGACCAGGCGTCAGCTGGTGGCCCAGGAGCAGGTGCCTTTCGGGGCGATCCTCTCGTGTATCGACTCCCGGGTGCCGCCTGAACTCCTCTTCGACACCGGCCTGGGCGACCTCTATGTGATGCGCACGGGTGGGGAGGCAGTCGGCCCGGTGGTCGCAGGTTCTGTCGAGTACGGGCCCGTGACGAGCGGCACCCCGCTCATCGTGGTCCTCGGGCATCAGCGCTGCGGAGCCGTCAAGGCGGCGTACGAGTCCCTCCGCGAGGGCAAACCGCTGCCCGGGAACCTCCAGGCGATCGTCAGGGCGCTGCAGCCGGCCTACGAGCAAGCGGTCCGGGACGGCGGCTCCGACCCGGTCGACACCATGGCCCGCGCGCAGGTCAGGTTGACCGCGGCCAACCTGCGCGCCAATGAGGCCCTCGCCCCGCTCGTGGCGAAGAACGCCCTTGCGGTGGTCGGGGCCTACTACTCGCTCGATACCGGCAAGGTGGAGGTTCTCTTCGGCGCGCCCTCCTGAGCCCTCGGCCCCGGGTGACTCCGGGGCCTCGCGGACACCGGGGCAGGCGACCTCAGCCGGGCTCGTCGTCGTGGTCCAGGCGCTGGGTGTGCCAGGCGACGGCCGCCTCGATCTGAGGCAGGCTCAGCCCGGTCAGCTCCACCAAATACTCGGCCTCGATGCCGTCAGGATGGGAATCGAGGACCCGGTCGATCTGCCCGGCCCACAACTCCGCCTTCTCGAACGGACGCCGACGGTACTCCTGCTGGAGATCTGCCAGGTGGCCGGGCGTGCAGGCCGTCAGCGGACGCCGGCCGTCACGCTCCGGATGGCGGGGGTGCACCGCCGAGGAATCCGCCACCACGGCATGCACCTGCGCCTCCTCGGCAACGGTCGCACCGCACAGATCACACAGCGCCACAAGCTTGTCGTCGTCAGGCCATTCGTCGCTCATGGGTGGTCTACTGCCCTGCTTCCTCACCACGCCACACCGCCCGCCGCTCAAGCAGCCATCGGCTTGCTGGTGACCCACCCGTTCGATGCGCCCGCAATGGGGAGCTGGGCGCCCGCCGGGATCCGCGCACGTCAGCGCGGGCCGAGGCTTGACCCCCGTACGACGAGTTCGGGCTGGAGCACCACCCTGCGGTGCTCGTGGGGCTCGTCGCCCGGCTCGGTCTCTTCAAGGAGGAGTTCGGCGGCCATCGCGCCCAAGGTGACGGCGGGCTGGCGTACGGAGGTCAGGGGCACGGCGGCGGCCGCCGCGAACTCGATGTCGTCGTAGCCGACGAGGGCGATGTCCTCGGGGACGCGTACCCCGGCCGCGTACATCGCCTGGAGGACGCCGAGGGCGAGCAGGTCGTTGGCGCAGAACGCGGCGGTGGGGCGCTCGGCGAGGCCGAGGAGACGGGCGCCCGCGTCGCGGCCCGCGGCGACGTCGAGACGTTCGGTGGGCAGCTCGTGCAGCGCCTGGGGCGGCAGTCCTGCCTCGGCCAGGGCCTGGAGGGCGCCCGTGCGGCGGTCCTTGACCTGGTTGAGTCCGGGCGGGCCGCTCAGGTACGCGATGCTGCGGTGACCGGCGTCGACGAGATGGCGCACCGCGAGGGCGCCGCCGGCGACGTCGTCGACAGAGACGGAGCACTCCGATGTGCCCTCGGCCACCCGGTCGACGAGGACGAACGGAATGCCGTGCCGCCGCAAGCTCTGGATGTTGCGGCCGCTGGCGTCGGCCGGGGTGAGGAGCACGCCGCGCACGCGCTGCTCGGCGAAGAGGGAGAGGTACTCGGCTTCCTCTGAAGGGCTCTGGGCGCTGTTGCAGACCATCACGCCGAGCCCGGCGTCGCGGGCGGCGCGCTCGGCGCCCCGCGCGACGTCCACGAAGAACGGGTTGCCCATGTCCAGGACGAGCAGGCCCATGATGCGGCTGCGTCCGGCGCGCAGCTGGCGTGCCGATTCGCTGCGTATGTAGCCGAGGCGGTCGATGGCGGACAGCACGCGGGCCCGCGTGTCGGACGCGACGGAGTCCGGCCGGTTGATGACGTTCGAGACCGTGCCGACGGACACCCCTGCGGCGCGGGCTACGTCCTTGATACCCACCGACTGGGCCATCGGGCGGGACCTCCATGAGGGCGAGGAGTGACGGGAACGGTTCAGATTACCCGCGAAAGCGCTGGTGACGCGTGGGGCCGGGCGCTGACGGACGGTCCCCGGGCCCGCGCGGTTCCCGCGAGGTCCGCGGGCCGTGTGCGACGTCCACGACAGCGAAGCCCCGAGCTCCCTAGCTCCCGCAATGGCCATGGCCGTCAGGCGCCCCACGAGGCGGGTCGTCGTCATGGCCGCCACTTCACGTCCCGGCATGGTGCGAAAAGAGCACCCACGCCATCTCCGCTCCGAGCCGAACGCCCCCGTACCACCAGGCATCCACCTGGCATCCACCTGGAATTTCTGCGCCTCGGAGCGCAGCCCTCTGCTGCACCGGGCGGCTCCCCCGCTTCTCCCCATGGGCGCCGTCGCACGGACACCACCCAGGAAGGGGGAACGCGAACGCGCGCTGCGGAGCAAACCGGCCATGAAAGGATTCAAGTTGACGCCACGGAAACTAGTGCCGCACCGATAGTCGCGTCAATGGCGCGGACTTGGCGGTTTTTGAAGTGTTCGCGGACTTGCAACGAAGCCTTGACAGGTCACATTCGTCACCCTAACTTCCACTTCTGAATCGATTCATCGTCGAGTCGTATGGAGCCGACTGTGATCAGCAGACGACGAATACTCAGCACGACCGCCACGGCCGCCCTGGGGACGGCCCTCGCCTCCGCCACCTCGGGCACCGCACACGCCGCACCGGCATCCGGAACCGGCGCCGGAGGAGCGGCAGCCGCGAGAGCTGTCCGCGTGACCGGACCGACCGTGGAGTACACGAGCCACCCGCTGGGGCTCGACGTGCCGCGCCCCAGGCTGAGTTGGCCTCTGACATCCGACGAGCCGGGTCAGGCGCAGAGCGCCTATCAGATACGCGTCGCCAGCTCCGCGGGCCGCCTGGCGAAGCCCGACGTATGGGACAGCGGCAAGGTCGCGTCCGCGGATTCCGTTCTGGTGCCGTACGCGGGGCCGGCGCTCAAGTCCCGTACCCGCTACTACTGGTCGGTGCGCGTCTGGGACGCCCGGAGCAAGGCCGGCGCGTGGAGTGAGCCCTCCTGGTGGGAGACCGGTCTGACGGCCGCGTCCGACTGGTCCGCCAAGTGGATCGCCGCGCCCGCCGCCCTGGTCGGCGCACCGGCGCTGGACGACGCCTCCTGGATCTGGTTCCCGGAGGGCGACCCGGCCGCCGAGGCTCCGGTGGGGACCCGCTACTTCCGCGGCCGCGTCGACATCCCCGAAGGGGTGACCCGGGCACGCCTGGTCGTGACGGCCGACGACGGCTGCACCACCTACGTGAACGGCACCCAGGTCGCGCATGCCGATGCCGACGGCCCGGCGGAGAACTGGCGCCGCCCCATCCTGGTCGACGTCACCGCCCAGCTGCGCCCCGGTGCCTCGGTGATCGCCGTATCCGCCACGAATGCCACGGTCAGCCCGGCCGGCCTCCTCGGGGTCCTGGAGCTGACGACCGCGGACGGCGTGCATTCCTTCGCCACCGGCACCACCTGGAAGGCCGCCGACAAGGAGCCCGGCGGGGACTGGCGTTCCGCCGGTTTCGACGACAGTTCCTGGAAGCAGGCGAAAGATGTCGCGAAGTGGGGCACGGGACCGTGGGGCAAGGTGACAACGTTTTCCTGCCCCGGCGCGCAGCTGCGTCAGGAATTCCGTCTGCGGCGCACGGCGGTCGCACGGGCGCGGCTCTACTCCACCGCCCTGGGCCTGTACGAGGCCCAGCTCAACGGCGAGCGGGTCGGTGAGGACCGGCTCGCGCCCGGCTGGACGGACTACCGCAAGCGGGTGCAGTACCAGACGTACGACGTCACGGAACTGGTCAGGTCCGGGGCCAACGCGCTCGGCGTGACCCTCGCCCCGGGCTGGTACGCGGGGAATGTCGGCATGTTCGGACCCCATCAGTACGGCGAACGACCGGCTTTCCTCGCCCAGTTGGAGGTCACCTACACCGACGGCTCGACCGAGCGCGTCGTGTCCGGCACCGATTGGCGGGCCGCGCACGGCCCCGTCACGAGCGCCGACATCATGTGGGGCGAGGACTATGACGCCCGGCTGGAGACCGACGGCTGGACGCGCCCGGGATTCGACGACGGCGCCTGGGCGAAGGCCGAAGGGGTCGACAAGGTGGCCGCCGCTCTCGTGGCCGAGGCCGGCGGCCCCACTCGCGTGGAACGTGAGCTGACCGCCCGGAAGATGACCGAGCCGAAACCCGGGGTCTTCGTCTACGACCTCGGCCAGAACATGGTCGGCGCGGTCCGTCTCACCGTCACGGGCAAGGCGGGGACGGCCGTGCGGCTGCGCCACGCGGAGGTCCTCAACCCGGACGGCACGATCTACACGACCAACCTCCGCACCGCCCGCGCCACCGACACCTACACCCTCAAGGGCGGCGGCAAGGAGACGTACGAGCCTCGGTTCACCTTCCACGGCTTCCGCTATGTCGAGGTGACGGGCTACCCCGGGAAGCCGCCGCTGAACGCCGTCGTGGGGCGGGTCATCCACACCGACGCCCCCTTCACGATGGACTTCTCGACGAACGTGCCGATGATCGACCAGCTGCACCGCAACATCACCTGGGGTCAGCGCGGCAACTTCGTCTCCATCCCCACCGACACGCCCGCACGCGACGAGCGGCTGGGCTGGACCGGCGACATCAATGTCTTCGCGCCGACTGCCACATACAACATGGAGTCGGGGCGCTTCCTCACCAAGTGGCTCGACGACCTGCGTGACGGTCAGGCCGAGGACGGCGCGTTCACCGATGTGGCGCCGTTCGTCGGCACCGTCGGCAAGGGCGTGGCGGGCTGGGGCGACGCCGGCGTCACCGTGCCCTGGGCGCTCTACCAGGCGTACGGCGACACCCGGGTCCTGGAGCAGTCCTGGCCCTCAATGGTGAAGTGGCTCGACTACCTGGAGAAGCACAGCAGCGGCTTCCTGCGGCCGGCCGACGGCTACGGCGACTGGCTCAACATCCAGGACGAGACCCCCAAGGACGTCATCGCCACGGCGTACTTCGCCCATGCCGCCGACCTGGTCGCGCGGGCCGCCGAGGCGCTCGGCAAGAACCCGGCCCCGTACACCTCGCTCTTCCACAGCGTGCGTGACGCCTTCCGCGCGGCGTACACCTCCAGCGGCGGCAAGGTGAAGGGCGACACGCAGACCGCGTATGTGCTGGCCCTGTCCATGGACCTGCTCACGGACGCGGACCGGGGCCCCGCGGCGGACCGCCTCGTCGCCCTCATCAAGGCCAAGGACTGGCATCTGTCGACCGGCTTCCTCGGCACCCCGCGCCTGCTGCCCGTGCTCACCCTGACCGGCCACAACGACGTCGCGTACCGGCTGCTCGTCCAGCGGTCGTTCCCCAGCTGGGGCTACCAGATCGACAAGGGCGCGACGACGATGTGGGAACGCTGGGACTCCATCAAGCCCGACGGCAGCTTCCAGGACGCCGGGATGAACTCCTTCAACCACTACGCGTACGGCTCCGTGGGCGCGTGGATGTACGCGAACATCGCGGGCATCGCGCCGGCCGCACCGGGCTTCCGCAAGATCCTCGTCCGGCCGCGCCCCGGCGGCGGGGTCACCGAGGCACAAGGGCGCTACGACTCCGTCCACGGCCCGATCGCCACCCGCTGGAAGGCGGACGAGGACGGGTTCCGCCTCACGCTCACGGTGCCCGCCAACACCACCGCCGAGGTCTGGATCCCCGCGGCCAAGGCCGACCAGGTCGACCACGGAACGTCGGAGTTCCTCCGGATGGAGGACGGATGCGCCGTCTTCGCCGCGGGCTCCGGCACCCACCGGTTCTCCAACTGACCGTCTGAACACCCCGGTTGACGCCCCGGACCCCATCGATTCACCCGCGCGCCCGGACGGTGCGCACAGAGGAAGGCACGCGAACGTGACGGATGAAGCGAAGGCAGCACCGGGGCCCAACAGGCGCACGGTGCTTCACGTGGGCGTCAGTGGTGGGGTGTTGGCCGCGGCCGCCGGATTGCCGCTCGCGGCGGGCGGGCCGGCGGCAGCGGCCGGGGCGCGGTGATCTGCCGGCTGCCGGGGCCTGGCACCGCTACGTGCAAGGACCCTCGGGACGAACGGTGCGGCCGGTGCGTATCGTCCGGTCGGCCGGCGACGTGCAGCGGCCCGACGCCCTCCTGAAGCCCGGCGGCAAGGTCACCGTGCTGCGCCGGGACCAGCCCCCCGCCGCGCCCCGCTGGCCGGAGGGGTCCACCGCCGAGGCGTCCTCCACGCACCCGGGCAACACCGGGAACGACGGCTCGCCGCGCACGTACGAGGCGAAGCATGCCGTCGACGGCGACCTCGGCACGCTCTGGAACGACGACACCGAACACGACTTCCCCGACACGCTGACCCTCACCACTCCCGACGAGCGGGAACTGTCGGGCGTAACCGTGGTGTCCAGCACGGACGGGGTGCCCACCGCGTTCACCGTGGCCGTCCGGGCCGGGGCGGCGTGGCGGACGGTCGCCACCGTCACGGGCAATCACGCGGTGCAGCGAGCCGTCCGCTTCGACGCGCCGGTCTCCACGAACCGGGTCCGCATCTCGGTGACCGCCGTCCAGGACCTCGGCCGAGGGGTGTTCACCCGCATCAACGAGGTCTGGCCGGAGGCCGTGGACCCGGTGGCGGCCCCCAGCGTGACGCTCGACTTCGGCAAGGTGGTCGTCGGCTACCCGAAGGTGGACTTCGCCTGGGCGTCCGACAACCGCCCCGGGGTGCGTCTCGCCTTCTCCGAAACCCTGCAACACCTCACCGAACGCTCCGACTTCACCCGCGCCGACCAGGCGGGCGGCGCCGGGCAGGGCACCGACCAGTACGCCGTCCCGGCGGGCGGCGCCTCGTGGACGGACCAGAAGGGCTACGGCTCGGGCGGCGACAAGGTCTACGCCGACGGGCTGCACGGCTTTCGCTACCTCAAGATCACTCTGGACGCCCTGCCGTCCGACGCGCCGGCCGCACAGCCGTGCGGCACCGTCGCCATCGACGCCGTGGCGCTCGACTTCACGGCGTACGTCGGCCCCCCGGACTCCTACCGGGGCTGGTTCCTCTGCTCCGACGAGGAGTTGAACCGCTACTGGTACGGCGCGTCCTACACGAACGAACTGGTCGTCGACACCTTCCGCAAGGACGACGTGGACCCCCGCGACGCGTTCAGCGCCTCGCTGGACGGCAAGCTGGTGCTGCACGACGGGCCCAAGCGGGACCGCGACCCCTACGTCGGCGACGTCGCGGTGTCGGGGCGCACTCTGTACCTCACCCATGACGAGGTGGCCGAGGCGGCACGCAACGTCCTGGCCGATCTCGCCGAACACCAGCAAGACAACGGATGGATCCCGCCGGCCTCCATCAACAACTGCACCCTTCCGCTGTTCGACTACCCCCTGTGGTGGGTGACGTGCAGCTGGGACTACCTGCTGTACACGGGGGACCGCGACTACGCCGCGCGCTACCACCCGCAGCTCGTCAAGGTGCTCGACACCTGGTACCCGAGCGTGACGGACGAGGCGGGACTGCTCAGCAAGGGCCTCAACGGCACTGCCGACTACGGCGATTACGCGTTCCTCGGCCGCACGGGCCGGGTCACCTATGACAACGCCACCTACGTGCAGGCCCTGGGCGACGCGGCGGCATCGCGGACCACCTGGGGCATGGCGCGGACGCCCGGCGTTGGCAGGACCGGGCCAAGAGGGTCGCCCAGGCCGTCAACACCCACCTGTGGGACGAATCCGCGGGCGCCTTCCTCGACTCGGCGACCGGCGCGGTCCGGCACGCCCAGGACGGCAACGCCCTCGCCATCACCTCGGGCATCGCCGACGCGGAACGCGCGGCGTCGGCACTGGCCCATCTCGACAGGACCACCAAACGCCGGTACGGCAACGCCTTCATGGACAACGACACGCTCTTCGGAGGCGCCTCCCAGCGCGTGTACGCCTTCACCTCCTACCCGGAGCTCGTGGCGCGCTTCGAGACCGGTCTGGCCGACTCGGCGATCGATCAGATCAAACGCACCTACGGGTGGATGGCCAGCCATGACCCCGGCATCACCCAGTGGGAAGGCATCGGCCCGAACGACTCGTTGCACGAGGACGGCTACACGAGCATGGCGCACGGCTGGTCCACCGGCGTCCTGCCCGCGCTCACCCACCAATTGCTCGGCGCGAAGCCGACATCGCCCGGGTACGCCACCTGGGCCGTGCGTCCGCATCCCGGTTCGGTGAAGTGGGCGCAAGGTGAACTCCCCACGCCGCACGGCAGGTTGGGCGTCGAGTGGGCCCGTGAGGACGGGAGGTTCACGCTGACCGTGCGGGTTCCTCGGAGCACGCGCGGGTCCGTTGCGTTGCCCACGGACGGCCACCGCGTCGCATTGCGGGCCGGCGACCGCACGCTCTGGAGCGACGGCAGGGCGAGGGCCTCCGGGGTGCGTCTCGACGCCGGCTATCTGACCCTCGCCGGTCTCGCCCACGGCACCCACAGGTTCACGCTGGTGCGCGAGAGCTGAGGCCGAGGCCCGCGCTCGGCCGGTGGCCCGGCAGGCCGGTCACCGGCTCCCCCCTTCGCCGTCATCGCGTGGGCCAGGGCCGGATCACCGCGTGCGCGACGGCCTCCGGGTCACCGCGCGGGCGGGGGCCCGGCCAGGTGGAACACCTCGGTGAGCGGCCTCATCCCCTCATCGGGACCGCGTCCGTCGAGCACTTCGAAGAAGCCCGCCATCTCGGCCTGCCAGCGCGCGTTGACGTCGGTGGCCGCCATGGCCGCCTGTGCGGCGGCGAAGTCGTCGGTCTCCAAGTAGCCGACCAGGAGTCCGTCTTCGCGCAAAAAGAGCGAGTAGTTGTGCCACCTGGCCGCGGAGAGCGCATCGAGCATCTCCGGCCAGACGTGCGCATGCCGGGTGCGGTACTCCTCGATGCGGTCCCGGCGGACCCTCAGCAGGAAACAGACGCGTGGCAAGAGGTTCTCCTCCGTGGTGGATTGTCCGCGGATCGATCCGTGGATTGAATGGATTCAATTCGTGATCCCGTGGAGTTTCGCGCCCGCCCATATCGCCCGTCAACCCCACCGGAACCCGCTCACCGCGCACCGGCAGCTGCGCCCGCCGACACCGGGGGCGCAGCGTGGCGATCAAAGAATTACCGCCAGATGTCTTGACTGACCCTCGATCCGTGGGTCAGCTTTGAGTCGTTTCAATCACACACGAAGGAGTCCCGCGTGACGCCCGTGCAGACCGTGAAGGCCACTGCGGACGCCCCCGACAGCGGCGCCGTGACCAAGCAGCAGTGGAAGTGGACCGCGCTGGCCGGAATGGCCTCCTATCTCGACGCCGGCTCGATCGTCGCGCTCGGCTCCGGCCTCTCCCTGTTCCAGGACGAGATGGGCCTGTCCAGCAACGCCGTCGGCACCCTCACCGCCATCGGGCCCAACGCCCTGGGGGCCGCGATCGGCGCCTTCATCGGCGGCAGGCTCGGCGACAAGCTGGGGCGGAAGCGGATCTACCAGTACGACCTGCTCATCTATGCCGCCGCCATCCTCCTCATAGCCCTCGCGGTCAACCCGACCATGCTGTTCATCGGCACCTTCTTCGTCGGTCTCGCGGTCGGCGCCGACGTCCCCACCTCGCTCGCCCTGGTCGGCGAGTTCTCACCGGCGCGGGCGCGCGGCAAGCTGATGGGCCTGACCCAGGTCACCTGGAATCTCGGCCCGGTCGTCGTGCTGCTGCTGGCCTGGGCGGTGTCCGGGCTCGGCCTGCTCGGCATCCGCCTCGTCTTCCTCCATCTGTTCGTGGTCGCGCTGGTCACCTACGCGCTGCGCCGGGGCATGACGGAGTCCGCCGTATGGAAGTCGGCGGCGCGGTCCGGCCACGCGGCCAAGGCGAGGGTCCGCGACCTGCTCAGCGGCCCGAACCTGCGGGCCCTGCTCTACACGGGCGGCATCTATCTGTTCTGGAACCTCGCCGCCGGCACGAACGGCATCTTCACCCCGTACATGGTCAAGACCCTCGGCGCGGGCACCCAGGCCACCAGCGTGCTGCTGTCCTGCGCCGGCTTCGCGCTCGCCATCGTGGGCACGATCGCCCTCTTCATGCGGCTGTCGGACCGGGGCCACCGGTACCGCAGGGCCATGTGGATCACCGGTTCCGTCATGCAGATCACCGCTTACGGGCTCTTCCTGGTGCTGCCCTTCACCCTCTCGACGATCATCTTCAACGTCATCCTGTGGGGCATCGGCCAGACCATGGCGGGTGAGGGCTTCTACAAGACCGTCAGCCAGGAGCTCTTCCCCACGATGCTGCGCGGCACGGCCCAGGGCATCTCGTTCGGCGTCGCCCGGGTCTTCCTCGGCATCTGGTCCTTCTTCGTGCCGACCCTCGCCAGTACGGGCATCACCACGGTCGCCGCGTTCCTCACCGGCTGCCTGCTGGTCTGCGGCGTGATCGGTCTGTTCATGCCGAACACCACCGGAAAGCCCCTCGACCAGCTCGAAGCCGAGCGGGCCGCGGCCTGAACAAGGCCTGCCGGCTCCGTTGACACACGCCTCACGAGCCGTTTAGCGTCGGGTATTGAATCGTTTCATCGCGCGCAGAACAGCGATCGTTCACAGGAGAGACATGACCGGGTCCACAGCACACGAGGAGCGGACAGCGACCGCGAAGGCGGTCCTGAAGCGCCAGGCGATCGAGACGCCGTCCTGGGCGTACGGAAACTCGGGAACGCGCTTCAAGGTGTTCGCCCAGGCCGGCGTCCCCCGCACCCCGCAGGAGAAGCTCGACGACGCGGCGAAGGTCCACGAGTTCACCGGCGCCGCGCCGACCGTGGCGCTGCACATTCCGTGGGACCGGGTCGAGGGGGGCGCCGCCGGATACGAGTCGCTCGCCAAGTACGCCGATGACCGCGGCCTCACGCTGGGGACGATCAACTCCAATGTCTTCCAGGACGACGACTACAAGCTCGGCAGCGTCACCCACCCGGATCCGGCCGTGCGCCGCAAGGCCACCGGTCACCTCCTGGAGTGCGTCGACATCATGGACGCCACCGGGTCCCGCGACCTGAAGCTGTGGTTCTCCGACGGCACCAACTACCCCGGCCAGGACGACATCCGCGCCCGCCAGGACCGACTCGCCGAGGCGCTGCAGACGGTGTACGAGCGGCTCGGCGACGACCAGCGGATGGTGCTGGAGTACAAGTTCTTCGAGCCCGCCTTCTACGCGACCGATGTGCCGGACTGGGGCACGTCGTACGCACACTGCCTCAAGCTCGGCGAGAAGGCGCAGGTGTGCGTGGACACCGGGCATCACGCTCCGGGCACCAACATCGAGTTCATCGTCGCTCTCCTGCTGCGGGAGGGGAAGCTCGGCGCGTTCGACTTCAACTCGCGCTTCTACGCGGACGACGACCTGATGGCCGGCGCAGCCGATCCGTTCCAGCTGTTCCGCATCATGGACGAAGTGCGGCGCGGCGGCGGCCTGGACGCGGACTCCGGTATCGCGTTCATGCTCGACCAGTGCCACAACATCGAGGCCAAGATCCCGGCGATCATCCGCTCGGTGATGAATGTCCAGGAGGCCACGGCCAAGGTGCTCCTCGTCGACGACGAGGCCCTGTCGGCCGCGCAGCGTTCCGGTGACGTCCTCGCCGCGAACGCGGTGCTGATGGACGCCTACAACACGGATGTACGGCCGATGCTGGGCGAGGTGCGTGAGGAACTGGGCCTGAACGCCGATCCCGTCGCCGCCTACCACGCCTCCGGCTGGGCGGAGCGCATCGCCGCCGAGCGCATCGGCGGACAGCAGGCCGGCTGGGGGGCTTAGGGCCTGCCGTTCGGAACGGCCGGGCAAGGCCGGTAGCGGGCCGCGGCCCGTACCGGGCCGGTCGCACAGTTCCCGCGCCCTCCGGGGCACTTGTCGTACCCACTTTGAGAAGGACTGAGAACACCATGGCACCCCATCCCGAAGCCGCCGCCCTGCTGGCCCGCTCGCACCGTCTCGGCGCCGATCCGCGCAACACCAACTACGCGGGCGGCAACACCTCGGCGAAGGGCACCGCGGCCGACCCGGTGACCGGCGGCGATGTCGAGCTGATGTGGGTCAAGGGCTCGGGCGGCGACCTGGGGACCCTCACCGCCGACGGGCTCGCCGCCCTGCGCCTCGACCGGCTGCACGCGCTCAAGGACGTGTACCCGGGGGTGGAGCGCGAGGACGAGATGGTCGCCGCGTTCGACTTCTGTCTGCACGGCAGGGGAGGCGCGGCGCCGTCCATCGACACGGCGATGCACGGCCTCGTGGACGCCGCGCATGTGGACCATCTGCACCCCGACTCGGGGATCGCGCTGGCCTGCGCCGCGGACGGCGAGAAGCTGACCGCCGCGTGCTTCGGCGACAGCGTGGTGTGGGTGCCGTGGCGGCGTCCGGGCTTCCAGCTCGGCCTGGACATCGCGGCCGTGAAGGAGGCCAACCCACAGGCGATCGGCTGCATCCTGGGCGGTCATGGCATCACGGCGTGGGGTGCCACCGCCGAGGAGTGCGAGCGGCGCTCACTGCACATCATCCGCACCGCGGAGGAGTTCCTCGCCGAGCACGGGAAGGCGGAGCCCTTCGGTCCCGTGATCGAGGGATACGCGGGGCTCGGCGCGGCCGAGCGCAGGGAGCGCGCCGCCGCCCTGGCCCCGCTGATCAGGGGTATCGCCTCGCAGGACCGCCCCCAGGTCGGGCACTTCGACGACTCCGGGGCCGTTCTCGACTTCCTCGCGTCGGTCGAGCACCCGCGACTGGCCGCGCTCGGCACCTCCTGCCCCGACCACTTTCTCCGGACGAAGGTCCGTCCGCTGGTGCTGGACCTGCCGCCCTCCGCACCACTGGACGCCGCGGCCGCCCGCCTCAAGGAGCTGCACGCCGAGTACCGCGCGGAGTACGCCGCCTACTACGCGCGGCACGCCGACGCGGACTCGCCGCAGATGCGCGGCGCCGACCCGGCGATCGTGCTCATCCCGGGTGTCGGCATGTTCAGCTTCGGCAAGGACAAGCAGACGGCGCGGGTCGCTGGCGAGTTCTACCTCAACGCGATCAATGTGATGCGCGGCGCCGAGGCCGTGTCCTCGTACGCGCCGATCGAGGAGTCGGAGAAGTTCCGCATCGAGTACTGGGCGCTGGAGGAGGCCAAGCTCCGGCGCATGCCGAAGCCACGGGCGCTGGCGAGCCGCGTCGCCCTGGTCACGGGTGCGGGCAGCGGCATCGGCAAGGCGATCGCTCACCGCCTTGTGGCGGAGGGTGCGTGTGTGGTGGTGGCGGACCTGAACGGCGACAACGCCGCTGCTGTGGCAGAGGAGTTGGGAGGCCCGGACAAGGCGGTCGCGGTCACGGTGGATGTGACGTCGGAGGAGCAGATCGCCGCGGCGTTCTCGGCGGCCGTCCTGGCGTTCGGCGGAGTCGACCTGGTGGTGAACAACGCCGGCATCTCGGTCTCCAAGCCGCTGCTGGAGACGACGGCCAAGGACTGGGACCTCCAGCACGACATCATGGCCCGCGGTTCCTTCCTCGTGTCCCGTGAGGCCGCCCGTGTGATGGCGGAGCAGGGCTTCGGCGGCGACATCGTCTACATCGCGTCCAAGAACGCCGTGTTCGCGGGGCCGAACAACATCGCGTACTCCGCCACGAAGGCCGACCAGGCGCACCAAGTGCGGCTGCTGGCAGCAGAGTTGGGCCCGTCCGGAGTCCGGGTCAACGGCGTCAACCCCGACGGTGTCGTCCGTGGTTCCGGCATCTTCGCCGGGGGCTGGGGCGCGGAGCGGGCCGCCGTCTACGGGGTGGAGGAGGAGAAGCTCGGCGAGTTCTACGCCCAGCGGACGCTGCTCAAGCGGGAAGTGCTGCCCGAGCATGTGGCCAATGCGGTGTTCGCCCTCACCGGCGGGGACCTCAGCCACACCACAGGTCTGCACATCCCCGTGGACGCGGGCGTCGCGGCGGCTTTCCTGCGCTGAGACAGCGGGGAGGCGGGCCGCGCAGGACCGGCCCGCCTCCCCGCACCACCGGCCCGCATCACCCAGCAGCAGGGTGCGGAGCCCGACGGTCCCTGGCCGTACCGCTCCGCTCCCCCTCCTCCGATCCATGAGGTCCGACGTGCCACCCACCGAACCCCTCCCCTTCGCCGCCGTCGACCTCGGCGCGTCCAGCGGCCGTGTGATGGTCGGGCATGCATCCGACCGGGACGGCGGCACGCTCCGTCTGCAGGAGGTCCACCGCTTCCCCAACCAGCCGATGCGCACGGCCGGCACCCTGCGCTGGGACATTCAGGCGCTTCACCGGGGTGTGCTGGAGGGCCTGCGCGCGGCCGGCCGCAGCGCGGGCCGCGCGCCGGCGAGCATCGGAATCGACACCTGGGCGGTGGACTACGGGCTCCTCGACGCGGCGGGCACGCTGCTCGAAGCCCCGGTTCACTACCGCGACGCCCGCACCGAGGGCATGGCGGAGAAGGTCGCGGCGGTGCTGTCGCCCCAGGAGCTGTATGCGGCCACCGGCCTCCAGCAGCTGCCGTTCAACACGATCTACCAGCTCACCGCGGCACAGGGCACCTCCGCGCTCGCCGCCGCGCACCGGCTGCTGATGATCCCCGACCTCATCGCGTACTGGCTGACGGGCGAAGCCGGGACAGAGCTCACCAACGCCTCCACCACGCAGCTGATCGATCCCCGGACCGGCAACTGGGCACGGTCCGTCGCCGGGCCGCTCGGCATCGATCTCGACCTGTTCGCGCCGCTGCGCCGGCCGGGCGATCCGGCCGGCCGCCTGCTACCCGACGCCCTCGCACGGACCGGCCTCGCGGGGCCGGTGCCCGTGACCACGGTCGGCTCCCACGACACCGCCTCCGCAGTGGTGGCGGTCCCCGCCCGGAACGAGCGGTTCGCCTACATCGCCACCGGCACCTGGTCCCTGGCGGGTCTCGAACTGGACGTCCCCGTGCTGACGGAGGAGAGCCGGCAGGCGAACTTCACCAACGAGCTGGGGGTCGACGGCACCGTCCGCTATCTGCGCAACGTCATGGGCCTGTGGCTGCTCCAGGAGTGCCTGCGCGACTGGCAGGCCGAGGGCCGCCCTCAGGAACTCGGCTCCCTCATCGACCGGGCGGCCCGCGTGCCGCTGCTCCGCAGCGTCGTCGACGCCGGAGATCCGGAGTTCCTTGCGCCCGGACGGATGCCGCAGCGCATCGCCGACGCCTGCCGCCGTACGGGGCAGCCCGTCCCGGACTCCCCCGCCGAGGTCACCCGCTGCGTCCTCGACTCGCTGGCACTCGCGCACCGCCGAGCCGTCGAGGACGCGCAGCGTCTGTCGGGCCGGGACGTGGACGCCGTGCACATCGTGGGGGGTGGCGCGCACAACGCGCTGCTGTGCCAACTCACCGCGGATGCCTGCGGTCTGCCGGTCGTCGCAGGCCCCACCGAGGCGGCCGCCTTCGGCAACGTCCTCGTCCAGGCCCGCGCCACGGGCGCCGTCCACGGCGAACTCGCCGACCTGCGCGCCCTGTTGGGCCGTACCGTGCCGCTGCGGCGGTTCGCGCCTGCCGGCGGTCGCGCCGCCTGGGACCGGGCCGTCACGCGGCTCTCGCCCGCCCCGCAGCCCAACGGGACGGCACAGGAGGCGGCATGCGCGTAGCGCTCTTCGTGACGTGTGTGAACGACACGCTGTATCCCGGGACCGGGCGGGCCGTCGTCACGCTGCTGGAACGGCTCGGCGTGCAGGTCGACTTCCCTGCCGCCCAGACCTGCTGCGGTCAGCCCCAGTTCAACACGGGCTACCGGCACGAGACCGAGCCGCTGGTGCGGCGGTACGCGGCGGCATTCGAGAAGCACGACTACGTCATCACCCCGTCCGGTTCGTGTGCCGCCATGGTCCGTGACAACTATCCGCGCATCGGGGCGAAGGCACGGGCCGAGGGACGGGGAGCGGAGCTCGCGGCCGCGGCGGCGAGCGCCGTCCCCAAGACGTACGAACTGACCGAGTTCCTGGTGGACGTCCTCGGTGTGACGGACGTCGGCGCGTACTTCCCGCACACCGTCACCTATCACCCCACCTGCCACGGGCTGCGCATGCTCGGCCTCGGCAGGCGTCCGCTGGCGCTGCTGTCGCAGGTCACGGGCCTGGAACTGCGAGAGCTGACGGGAGCCGAGGAGTGCTGTGGCTTCGGCGGCACCTTCGCGGTGAAGAACGCGGCCGTCTCCGCCGCCATGGGCGCCGACAAGGCCGGCCACATCGAGGAGACCGGGGCCTCGGCCGTCTGCACGGTCGACAATTCCTGTCTTCTGCACATCGGCGGCACGCTCGCGCGGCGCGGCTCCCCCGTCAGGCCGGTCCACATCGCGGAGATCCTGGCCGCCACCGAAGACTCCCCCTACCTGATGGGCAACCGATGAGCGGCACCTATCTCGGCATGCCCGCCTTCCCGAAGGCGGCGGCGGAATCGACGCAGGACGCGTCGCTCCGCGGCACTCTGCGGCATGCGACCCACACCATCCGCGACAAGCGGGCCAAGGCGGTCGCGGAGCTGGACGACTGGGCGCAGCTGCGGGACGCGGGCGCCGCGATCAAGAACCGCACCCTGCGCCATCTCGACCACTACCTCGAACAGGTCGAGGCGGCCGTGACGGCGGCCGGCGGTCATGTCCACTGGGCGGCCGACGCGGACGAGGCCAACCACATCGTCACCGAGCTGGTGCGGATGACGGGTGAGAGCGAGGTCGTCAAGGTCAAGTCGATGGCCACGCAGGAGATCGGTCTCAACCAGGCACTGGAAGGCGCCGGCATCCGCGCGTACGAAACGGACCTGGCCGAACTCATCGTGCAGCTCGGCAACGACCTCCCTTCGCACATCCTCGTCCCGGCCATCCACCGCAATCGCACCGAGATCCGGGACATCTTCCGACGCGAGATGAAGCATTGGGGGCGGACGGCCCCGGCCGACCTCACGGACGACCCCCGCGCCCTGGCCGAGGCCGCCAGGTTGCACCTGCGGGAGAAGTTCCTGCGGGCCAAGGTGGGTATCTCGGGCGCGAACTTCGTGGTCGCCGAGACCGGCACCCTCGTCGTCGTGGAGTCCGAGGGCAACGGCCGGATGTGCCTGACGCTGCCGGAGACCCTGATATCCGTCGTCGGCATCGAGAAGCTGGTCCCGACCTGGCAGGACCTGGAGGTCTTCCTGCAGACGCTGCCGCGGTCGTCCACCGCGGAGCGGATGAACCCGTACACCTCCACCTGGACCGGTACGACGGACGACGACGGCCCGCAGACCTTCCATCTCGTCCTCCTCGACAACGGCCGCACCGACACCCTCGCCGACGAGGTCGGCCGCCAGGCGCTGCGCTGCATCCGCTGCTCGGCCTGCCTCAACGTCTGCCCGGTGTACGAGCGGGCGGGCGGCCACGCGTACGGCTCCGCCTATCCCGGCCCGATCGGCGCCATCCTCACCCCGCAGCTGCGGGGTACGGCCACCGAGCTCGACGCGTCCTTGCCCTACGCGTCGTCGCTGTGCGGCGCCTGCTACGAGGTGTGCCCGGTGGCCATCGACATCCCCGAGGTCCTCGTGCACCTCCGCGAGCGCGTCGTACAGGGCGGCGCGGTGACGATCCGCGGTGAGCGGCGGACCCTCAAGCCCGCCAAGGGCCACGCCGCCGAACGCGCGGCCATGCGTGCCGCCCGCTGGGCCCTGGACCGGCCCGCGGCTCTCGGTGCCGGGCAGCGCCTCGCGGCCCGCACCCGGCGCCTCCACCCCAAGCGGCTCCCCGGTCCCGGCCGTGCCTGGACGGACACCCGCGACATCCCTGCGGTGCCCGCCGAGTCCTTCCGCGACTGGTGGCACCGCACCCGCCCGGAAGGAGACACGAAGTGAGCAGCCGGGAAACGGTGCTGGGGCGGGTGCGCCGCGCCCTGTCCGATGTGCCGAGGGAGGAGCAGCCGCAGGATGTCGCCGTGCCCCGCGACTATCTGCGGGTGCACGGGCGCCGCACCCCCGCGCAGACCGTGGATCTTCTCGCGGAGAACCTGGCTGATTACCGCGCGCTCGTCCACCGCTGCCCGGACGAGCGGGCGCTGCCCGCGCTGATCGGCGACCTGCTCACGGCGCGTGCCGCCGCGCGCGTCCTGATACCCGGCGGACTGCCCACCGCGTGGACGGCGGACATCGCCGCGGAGATCGTCCGGGACGACCCGGCGTCCCCCACACAGGAGCTGGACACCGTGGACAGCGTGGTGACGGGGTGTGCGGTGGCCGTCGCCGAAAGCGGCACGATCGTGCTCGACGCCGGGCCCGGCCAGGGACGGCGCCGGATCACGCTCATCCCCGACCACCACATCTGCGTGGTACGGACGGCGGACCAGGTCGTCGGATCGGTGGGCGAGGGCCTGGAGCGGCTCGACCCGACCAGCCCGCAGACCTGGATCTCCGGCCCGTCCGCAACGAGCGATATCGAACTCGACCGGGTGGAGGGTGTCCACGGGCCGCGCACCCTCGCGGTGGTGCTCCTGGGAGGCTGATGCCCTGACCGGCCGGCGCCGAGACGGTGCGCACCGCGAGGGCGGGCGGCCCCGCGCACCCGGTCGCCGGGGGCCGGGCGCAGGGCGTGACGACTCGTCCGCCGCCCCGGCCGACTCGGGGCCGCCACGCTGCGACCAATATCGCCATTAAGAGGATATTCTTCGCAAACAGCACCACATATCGCACAGCACCATATATCGCCGATCGCTGAGGGATGTGCCGTCCCGAGCGTTCCCGGCCGGGGACGGTCGACGGGTCGGCCGAGGCCGCCGAGGAGGAGCGCCGCGTGGCAGACAAGCTGGCCTGGTTGGGCGAGTTGCTGACCTCGGTGGAGTCGGCGCCCCCGGAGATGGCCGTCTCCGTGCTGGCCCGGCTGCTCGCGGAGAGGCTCGCCGCGACCGAGGTGTCCTTTCTGGTCACGGACCTCGGCGGCAAGGCCGTCGTACGGCTCACGGGGGCACCTGCGGAGGGCGGGCCGGAGCAGCCGCGGCGGATCCGGTTGCGCGGCACGGTGTACGAGCATGTGGTCCGCACCCAGCAAGTACACGTGGCGGATGGAGAGCGGGCAGGAGCGGCCGGACCGGGCCTGGTCCAGGTCATCGCGCCGGTGTCCGATCGCGGGGATGCGATCGGCCTGCTGGAGCTGAAACTGCCCACCCGCCCCGACCGACAGACGATGCAACGCATGGTCGAGGCCGCACACGCGCTCGCCTACGTGGTCATCACCAACCGGCGCTTCACCGATCTGTACGAATGGGGCCGGCGCACCACACGGCTGTCACTGGCCGCCGAGATCCAACACCGTCTGCTCCCCGACTCCTTCACCTGCGAGAGCGGCCGGTTCATCGTCGCGGGAGCGATGGAGCCGGCTGCCGACATCGGCGGGGACACCTTCGACTACACCCTCGACCGCCATGCCCTGCACCTGTCTCTCACCGACGCGATGGGGCACGACGTACAGGCCGCGCTGGTGGCGACCATGGTGGTGGGAGCCCTGCGCAATGCCCGCCGGGCCGGCGGCAGCCTTCTCGACCAGGCCCACGACGCCCACCAGGCCGTCGCGGACTACGCGGACCGCGCGCATCAAGCGTTCACGGACCAATCGGAGCAGGTACGCGAGGCCCTCATCAGGCACGGTGGCCAGGTCATGGCCACCGGTCAGCTGCTGCGCGTCAGTCTCGACACCGGCCGGACCACGTTCGTCAACGCCGGCCACGTCTGGCCGCTGCGCCTGCGCGAGGGGCAGGTCGAAGAGATCGCTCCCCAGGTCGACCTGCCGTTCGGGGTCACCCCGAACCCGGGCTACCGGCTGCAGAGCCTCGACCTGCGGCAGGGCGACCGGTTGATCCTGCTCACCGACGGCATGCTGGAGCCCCACGGTCCCGAAGCCGATCTGAGCGACCTGATCCGGCAGACCGGCGACTGGCACCCGCGCGACGCCGTACGCCTCTTCACCGAAACCGTCCTGGAGCTCTCGAACCACGACCCGCGCGACGACGCCACCGTTCTGTGCCTGGACTGGCCCTCCCCCGACTCCCCCTACGCCGCTCCCGGAAACGACGCCCACCAGACCACGGCGTCCTGAAGGCCGCCCCGGGGCCCACCATCGTTGGCGCAGGGGGCAGCACCTCAGCGGCGCTTCCCGCCCGTACCCGGGACGACACCCGCGCGCCCAGGCCGCAGTGGGCACGCGGGGCATGGAGTCGAGGCGGTCACCCACCGTGGACAGGGCGGTGGCCCGGTACAGCGTCATCCGCTCCCGGACGCGGGCGTCTGCTGAAGGCCACCCGTCGGGCTCGTCGCCGCCGCGGCGGCGCAGAAATGGCCTCGGCATGCGCTCCGGCACGCGCCTGCCCGCCGGAGCGCACCGCCGGCGCACCTCCCCTCCGTCCCCGCAGGGCACGGCTGTTCCCGCACTCGGCCCGGACACCGAGGCATGAACGGGAAGGTGCGGAGGTAGAGATCTCGGCGCATAAGCCCGATGCGGTCAACAAGCGTTACATAGAAGGGGATACAGCTGGTGCCAGGGACAAAAAAGGACAGGCTCTTAGAGCGGGACGCCGAGTGAACGCCCCGGATGGCAGCGGTGCCGCGCCCGGCCGTGCGCGGGAAGCCGAGCGGTTCCTCGCTCTCTCGGTCGCGCTGACGGGGTTCGACGCCACGGAACTCGCCGCCACGGGAATGGCGGAAACCTACCGGGCGATCGTGCTCCAGCGCCTCGGATCGCCGTCTTATCGCAAGCTCGTCGACGCTCTGGCCGATGTATCGGCCGACCTTCAGGCCGTGCTGGACGAGGACGCAGGGCTCCGTGACCTCGCGCGGCCGGTATGCCACCTGTGGTACCTGGGCGTGTGGCCGGGCCCGCCGGGGCAAGCGGACCGGCCTGCCCCCGGCATCGCGGCGCGCGCGTATGCCCAGGGGCTGGTGTGGCGCAGTTTCGGCGGCCATGCCCCCGGGGTGGGACGCCCCGGTCACGGCTCCTGGGCGCAGCCGCCCGCCGCTGTGGCGGGAGGGCGGCGTTGACCAGCGGCGAGCACGTCGATGCGATCGTGGTCGGCGCGGGCATCGCGGGGTCGCTGATGGCCCAGCAGCTGGGCGCACGGGGCTGGCATGTGCTTGTCCTGGAGGCCGGCGTGGGTGACGGCGACCAGGACGGCGGGCAGGCCTCGGACGGGGAACGCTTCCGGGCGGCGCCGGCGAAAGTCCCCAGCTCGGCGATCGCCGCCAACCCCTTGGTCCCCTCACCCGATGTCCTGGATATCGGCGGCGTTCCCGGCGGCGGGTACCGAGCCGACGGGTATCTGACCCAGGACGGCCCCCTGCCCTACGCCAGCGGCTATCTACGCGTCAACGGCGGTACGGGCACCGCCTGGACGGGCCTCACCCCGCGCATGCACCCGGAGGACTTCCGCACCGAAGACCTCGGCTATGGCCGCAACTGGCCTATCTCTTATGACGAGTTGGAACCGTACTACCGCGCCGCGGAACACGAGCTCGGTGTGGCCGGCGACCTGGCCGAGCAACGGGACCACGCCGGCCTCCCCTTTCCCGACGGCTATGACTTCCCGCACCGTCCCGCCCCCGCGAGCCACCTGGACAGGATGCTCGCCGAAAGACTCGACGGACGCCACGTCCTGGACCCCGCGCATCCGCACCCGATCGAACTGCGCGTCGTCGGGACGCCTCAGGCGCGCAACAGCACGGCCACCGACGCACACGGGCCCGCCTGCGAAGGCAGCGCCAGCTGCATTCCGCTCTGTCCCACCGGGGCGAAATACACACCGCGACGTACCCAGGAACGCTGGGGCCCGACCGTCACCCTGCTCACCCGCGCCGTGGCCGGACGGCTCCACACGGACGCCACCGGCCGGATCACCGGCGTCGAGTACCAGCAGTACGACGATCCCGCCCGTCCCGCCACCCTCACCCGGCGGACGGTACATGCGGACATCGTGGTGCTGGCCGCCCACGCGATCGAGAATGCCCGGCTCCTGCTCGCCTCCGGTTTGGGCAACTCCAGCGGTCAGGTGGGCCGGAATCTGATGGACCACCCGGTTCTGCTCACCTGGGGCCTGATGCCCGAGCGGACGGGGCCCTACCGAGGGCCCGGATCGACCTCCGGCCTGGAGGGATTTCGCTTCGGCCCGGCCCGCGCCGCCCGTGCTCCCTTCCGGATCGAGATCGGAAACTGGGGCTGGGGCTGGGCCGCCGGTCCGCCCGACGACGAGGTCGCCGCCCTGCTGCGCCACGGGAATCGCGACATGCCCGGTGCCGCGGGCGCAGGCCGGGGACTGTTCGGAAAGGCTCTGCGGCAGGCCGTCGGGGACCGGATCGGACGGCAGTTCGCCCTGCAGTTCGAGATGGAGCAGAGCGCCGATCCCGCCAACCGTGTCACTCTCGACACCCGCCACCGCGACCTGCTCGGCAACCCGCGTCCGGTTCTCACCTACGACCTGTCCGACCACGTGAAACGGGGCATCGCCGCCGCCAAGGCCGTATCCGACCAGATCTTCGCCCTCCTGGGGGCGCAGGACCACAGCCGGTATGAGCAGGGGCCCGCCCAGCCCGGATGGTTCGCGTACGGAGGACAGTCCTACGCCTACCGCGGCGCCGGCCACGGGGCGGGCACTCACCTGATGGGCGCACACTCCGCCGACTCCGTCGTCGACTCCTGGCAACGCTGCTGGGACCACCCCAACCTGTACGCCGTGGGCTGCGGCAGCATGCCCTCCCTCGGCACGTCGAACCCGACCCTCACCATGGCCGCGATCACCCTGCGCAGCGCCGAGCAGATCCACCGGGATCTGACCGGACGGCGCGGAGCGGTCGCACTGCCGGTTCCCGGACCTACCGCCGTGCCCGCCACACCCGAGGAGGCTTCCACCTCATGACCCGCCCTCTCTCGCTGCCGCCCGTCGCCGCGCCGTACCAGTTGCCCTTCCTCTACGGGGCCCTGCACAACATCGGCCTCGACTACCTCGTCGACCCGGGCCCGGTGCGCGGCATGCTGGCCAAGCGCCACCCCGACCTGAGCGCGGCCGACTTCGGCGGCCGGGCCTGCGTCACCCTCAACTACCAGCTGTACTTCGCGCAGTACCCCAACGGCGGCGGCATCACCCAGGAGATCGAATTCAGCATCATCGCCCACCCGACCGCGAGCGCCGACCGTCTGGCACGCCTGTCGTACGAGGAGTTCGCGCACGGCTACGACCAGACCAAACTGCTCGGCATCGCCCGGCTCCATGTGCTGTGCGACAACCCCCTGGCCATCGAGGCCGGGACCGCGCTGTACGGCGAGCCCAAGTACCCGGCCTGGTTCGAGACCACCCTGCCCTCCCCCAACGGGCCGCCCGGCGACCTCTGGTCGGTCACCTGCAAGCAGGCCGGGCCCGCCCGGTCCGGGAACGGAATCGAGCGCGGCGAGACGGCCCTGTTCTCGTTCGAGGCCGCACTGACCGGGCTCCCCCGCACTCCGGTGAACAACACCCCCATCACCGGCTACGGCACCGACCCGACCGGCCGGCCACTGGCCGGCCCGCTGAACGTGTACCAGCCCTACCAGTACCTCTCCCTGGCCGACGGCGCCGCCGAGCGGGTGCGGCTGAGCATCCATGACGGGACCTCAGCGGTCGGCACCGACCTGGCCACCCTCATCGGCGACACCCCCGCAGCCGGGGCATGGACCTACCAGTCGCCACCGGTCGCGGCCCACAACCGCCCCTACTACGTCCCGCGCGCCGAGTGAGGCGGGGCGACGCCCTCCTCCCTGACCGCACGGTCCGCGCGACCGGACAGTCAGTCCGCCGGTGCCTCGCCGGCCGCTGCCCCGGCCCGGAGGATGAGAAGGGCCACGTCGTCGTGCTCCCAGGGATGGCGCAACGTGTACAGGAGTACGTCGCAGGTCTCCTCCAGGGACCGTTGAGGCCCGGTGAGGAAGGCGAGAAGGGCGTTCAGCCGTTCGTCGATGGATTGCTCGCGGGTTTCGACCAGTCCGTCGGTGTAGAGAAGCAGCTCGTCGCCGGGGCGCAGGACGAGCGTGGTGGTCTGGAAGGGGCCGGCGCCGACGCCGAGCGGGGAACCCGCGGGCAGATCGAGCAGTTCCGGGTCCTGGTCCGGGCGGTGGAGGGCAGGCGGCAGGTGCCCGGCGTTGGAGATGCGGCACACGCCGTCGCGGGGGTCGTAGACGGCGTAGATGCAGGTGGTGATGAGCTGTCCCATGCGGTCGGCGAGGCGGTCGAGGTGGTGCAGCACCTGGGCGGGGTCCAGGTCGAGTTCGGCGAACGCCCGCGTTGCGGTGCGTAGTTGACCCATCGTGGCCGCCGCGTTGATACCGCTGCCCATGACGTCGCCGACGACCAGGGCGGTCTTGTCGTCGGTGAGCGGGATGACGTCGAACCAGTCGCCCCCGATTTCCCCGGCGATGGAAGCGGGCTGGTAGCGATAGGCGAGCTCCAGTCCGGGCCGCGGCTCGGGACTCTCGGGGAGGAGGCTGCGCTGGAGGGTGAGAGCGGTGTGGCGTTGGCTCTCGTACCAGCGGGCGTTGTCGATACAGATGGCGGCCCGCGCCGCGAGCTCCACGGCCAGCGCCTCGTCGTCGTGGGTGAACGGATTCGGGTTGTCGGTGCGTTTGAGGTCGAGGGCGCCAAGGACCTTGCCGCCCACGATCAGCGGCACCGCCAGGTAGGAGTGAAGTCCGGCGCGGGCCAGGAGGTCGGCATCCTCAGCGCAGCCCGCGATATACGGCAGGTCGCTGCTCTGGACGTGGGGAACGACGACGGAGCGACCGGTCTGCACGCACCGGGCGAGCAGACGGTCGGCGTCGTAACGCGCGAGTTCGCCCGGTGGGTCGGCAGCGGCGACCGCTTGGGATGATGACGCCGCGGACACGGCCAGCGCACGGAAAATTGTCGGACCGCTGGGAGAGGTAGCCGGTGCGGAGCTGGTCAATATGGCGTCGAGCACGACCACCGCCGCGACGTCGGCCAGCTCCGGCACGGTCATGTCGGTGAGCTCCCGCGCGGTCTGATCGAGGTCCAGTGTCGTCCCGATCCGCAGGGAGGCTTCCGCGATCAGCGCCAGGCTCCGCCGGGCGTGCGCGGCCTCCACCGTGGCGCGATGCCTCTCGGTCACGTCCACGACGGATACGGCCACCCCCAATACTTTTCCGTTGCCCGCCTCCAGCCGGTAATAGGAAACCGACCAGACATGGTCGCTGTCCGGATCGGCGGGGGTACGTCCGACGGACTCCTGGTCCACCAGGGGGACGCCGGTGGCCAGCACCTGCTCCATCGCGGACTCGACGGCCTCGACATCCAGATAGGGGAGCGCCTCACGGACATGCCGGCCGAGGTGCTCGGCAGCGGGAAGCCCATTGATGCGCTCCAGCGCCGGATTGACGCTCACGTACCGCAGGTCGGTGTCCACGAGCGCCAGCCCGATCGGGGACTGCGAGACCAACCGGGTGGTCAGCGCCAGATCACGTTCCACTCTGCGGAGCGTGGTCTGTGCGGTCGCCAGCCCCAGGGCGTAGACGTTCCCGTGCTCGTCCAGCAACCGCATGTTGCGGAACTCCACCTGGAGGGTGCTGCCGTCCTTGTGCCGTACGGGAAACACGCCTGCCCAGCTTCCGTCGCCCCACATGACCTGGGCAAACAGCTGCATGACCAGCTCCATGTTCTCCTCGTGCACCAGGAGCCTGCCTGCGTACCGGCCCAACGCCTCCTCCGCCGAATAGCCGAGCAGTTCCTCGGCCTGGGGGCTCCAGAGCACGATCCGGCCGTCCCCGTCCAGCACGGCCGCGGCAACCCTCAGCACATCCAGCAGGCCCCCCGGCTCCGACGTCACGCCATCCGGCGGGCCGGGCTCAGCCGGGGAAGGCTCGGCTGCGCACATCCCAAGCCTCCTTCCGCCCGCCGTCACCGCCCGAGGGGCCAGGGCTCCCTGAGGTCTCCCCGCTGCCGCCCGACGTCGCCTCTCCATCCTCCTCCAGCATCCGCCGGGCCCGCACCTGATCGGACCATGCACCGGGCACGCGCAGCGGCTTCTGCTGCCGGGGCGCGCCGGCGACGATCGCGCCGGTGATCGCCAGGTGCGGGGGGCCTGGGGCAGGGACTGCGGGGCCGGCCGGGGCACGGCTCCGGCGATGGCTCCCTCCCCCGGACGGGATTCACCGTTTGGCACATCGGCTTCACCGGAATGCGGGGGCGGCGCGCGCCTCACCTGTATCCGCGCGTGTACAGCCTGTCCCTACCTCTCTGTGCAGCCTGTCCGCACCTCGCTGTACAGCCTGTCGGGGAATGCCACGGGGCTCTGAAATCGCAGCGATTAGCGGTCCGCATGCGTTATTCGGCAACGCCAGGTTCCGAATTCCGAGCCGTACTCCACAGCCGCGTATCTGCGGTCCGGAGCCCGGCCGGATATCCCTCTCGAATCGATGCTTTCGCCCCGCAGCGATACGGTGATGTGGGCGGTGCCCATAAGGGATCGCCCTCTTCGACGATCAGGCGCCATTACGGAAGCCCGGTCCCAGCCGTTCGATTCTCAGGAGGAAAGATGACCCGTCCCGAGCAGAATCCGAACCCGCAAGAGGGTCCCGCGGACGGCGGCGCGGCCGGCACACCCGGCGTCCACGACGGGGGTGCCGACGGCGGCGCGGACGGCGGCGCCGAGGGCCCGGCGGACGGCGGCGCGGCCGGTACGCCCGGCGCGCATGACGGAGGTGCCGACGGCGGCGCGGACGGCGGCGCCGAGGGTCCCGCGGACGGCGGCGCGGCCGGCACACCCGGCGTCCACGACGGAGGGGCGGACGGCGGCGCGGACGGCGGCGCCGAAGGCCCCGCGGACGGCGGCGCGGCCGGCACACCCGGCGTCCACGACGGAGGGGCGGACGGCGGCGCGGACGGTTCCGGCAACCGCCATTGAGTACCCTCCGAACCGAGCTTCAGGACGCCGGCGCCGCAGCGAGCGCCGGGGTTCTGGAGACCCGCCTGACCGGCCTGAGCCGGGAGGAGTTCGCCCGCACGGTCTGGGCGCGGACAGCTTTGCTCACCCACCGCGCGAGCGATTTCTCCGACCTGTTCTCCGCCGACGCCGTGGACGAACTGATCTCGCGTCGCGGACTGCGTACACCGTTTCTCCGCGTGGCCAAGGACGGCGCCACACTTCCCGAGACGTCCTTCACCTCGTCCGCCGGGGTCGGCGCCACCATCTCCGACCAGCTCGACGACACCGCTCTGTCGCGAGCGTTCGCCGACGGCGCCACGCTCGTCCTGCAGGCTCTGCAGCGCACGTGGGCCCCGGTCGCGGACTTCAGCGCCAGGCTGAGCACGGAGCTGGGCCATCCGGTGCAGGCCAACGCCTACGTCACGCCGCCGCAGAACCGCGGCTTCGACGACCACTACGACGTCCACGATGTCTTCGTCGTCCAGATCGAAGGCACCAAGCACTGGCGCGTCCACGAGCCCGTCCACCCGGACCCGCTGCCCGATCAGCCCTGGACCGACCGCAGCTCCGCCGTGGCCGAGGCGGCGAAGGGCAAGGCCTCCATCGACGCCGTGCTCGCACCGGGCGATGTCCTCTACCTCCCGCGGGGCTGGCTGCACGCCGCCCAGGCGCAGGGCGACGTCTCGATCCACCTGACGCTCGGAATCCACAGCTGGACGCGCTACGCGCTGGCCGAACAGCTCGCCCACTCCGCACTCGCGGCGCTGCGCGACGATCCGCGGATGCGCCGCACGCTGCCCTTGGGCGTGGACGGACCGGCCGGCGAGATCGACATCGTCCGCGAACGCCTCGTCGCCGCCGTCACAGAAGCGGATTCCGCCCCGCTGTTCCACCGCACCCGGCGCGGCCAGGGACGCCCGGCGCCGCTGGGACCGCTGTCCCAGCTCAGGGCCGTCGACGGCCTCGGCCCTGAGTCCCCGGTGCGGCTCCGAGAGGCGCTGGAAGCGCGGCTGGAGGGCACCCGACTGACCACACGCGTGGGCTGGCTGGACTTCCCCGAGACCGACCTGCCGTCGGTGGCCCGCCTGCTCGATAGTGAGACCCGCACCGCCGGCGAGCTCGGTGTCGCACTCGTCGGGAGACTGCTGCGCGCGGGCGTACTGGTGCCCGCCGAACAGTGACTGCGCCACGGTGACGTCGACGGAACGCTTCTTCTGCTCCGATGCCGCCCGGATACGCGGCGACTCGATCGTGGGCACAGCACCGCACGGCTCCGTCTGGATCCTCATCGAGTACCGGGGCGGCTGGCCGCCCAACGGCTTCGACGGCCTCAATCTTGAGCCCGGCACCAAAGCGCTCGTGTTCTCCGCCGCCCAGGCGGTGCGGGCACGAGTGCTCCTGGTCAGGCGGCACGGACGCAGCAGGCCCGAAGGCCCCGGACGCTGGGCCGTACTGCGCTATGAGAGCTCCGGCGCCTACCGTCAGCAATGGGGCACGTGGAGCCGTGACGAGGACCTGGCGCAGATCGTCGGGGCCCTCGGTGCCCCCGGGGAACTCGGCCGTCCGCCCGTCGTTCTCGTCTGCACTCACGGCCAGCACGACACCTGCTGCGCCGTGCGCGGACGGCCCGTGGGACGTGTCCTGAGTGGGCGCTGGCCGGACCTGGTGTGGGAGTGCACGCACGTGGGGGGTGACAGGTTCGCCGCCAACGTCGTCGTCGCACCCGACGGCGTCTACTACGGCGGCCTCGACGCGGGATCCTCCCTCACAGCGGTCGAAGAGCACCTGGCCGGCCGCATTCACGCAGACCGCCTGCGCGGATACACGGATCTCTTCCCGCCGCAGCAGGCCGCTGTCGCAGGCGTGCTCAGACGCTTCGGCCCGGCCGGCCGGCATGACTACGCGGTCGTCGACACCTTCCGCGACAGCGACCGCTGGCGGATTCGCCTGAGCGGCCGCCCGCCGCGTCCCACGGCCATCGACGTCGAGGTGCGGGCCCACCGCACGCCACCGTGCCGGCTGACCTGCCGCGGACCGTCCATGAGCTCGGCCGTCGTCTACGAGGTCACGTCGATCCGCGCGGGCTGAGCCCTTCTCCTACCCGCCGGCGTGGGGGCGTCGATGCGGACGGCCAGGGTGCACCCCGCGCGGCCATGAGCCCCCGCACACGTCACCGAGCCGTAGTCGGGTTCCGTGGGAACGGTTCGTACGGAGTCAGGGTCCGTAATCGTGGTCCGTAGGAGCGGTTCGTAGGAGTGATTCGGGAGGACGGGTGCGCTGTGAGGGTTCTCCTGTGAGGGTTCCGGGGCGGTCCGCGCGAAGAGCAGAACTCACACCCCTCCGGCGGCGGTGTGCAGGCACAGCAGGCGGTCGACCAGTTCGTCGGTGTAGGCGGGAGTGAGCGGGCCCGTTCCGAACAGGATGCGGATGTACATCGGGGACAGGATGAGATCGAGCACCTGGAGCACGTCCGGGGGCTGTTCGCCTCGATCCCGGGCCCGGTCGAGCATGGCCTGTAGCTGGCGGGTGCGTTCGGCGAGAAACGCGTCGCGGGCCTCCAGGCCCGGCTGCCCGGAGTTGGACAGGGAGATGGCCAGGCGCAGTATCGCCATCCCGTCCGGCCCGGCGACATCGCGGGCGGCGGTGGCCGCGTAGGTACGCAGATCACCCTCCAGGCTGCCGGTGTCGGGGGTGGGGGAGGTCGTGGTGAGCCGGGTGATGGCCACGTCCGAGAGGAGGGCTTCCAGGTTTCCCCAACGGCGGTAGATGCTCGTGTCGGCCACGCCCGCGCGGGCGGCGACGTCGCCGACGGTGAAGTTCCCGTATCCGCGATCGCCGGCCAGGTCGGCGACCGCCTGATGCACTGCCGCGCGGACGCGTGCCGCCCGGCCACCGGGCCGACGGGCCGGCTCTCGTTGCCTCTCCATGATCCCCACTTTAACGCAGTCGCGACTTGCGTTTGCCGTTTGCGCAGCCCTACAGTCCCACTAAACGCAGCCACCAACTGCTTTAGGAGTTTCGATGGAGCCCCTGTTCTTCCCGCACAACCCTTCGTTCTGGTTCGAGACACTGCGGTCCTTCGGACACATCGCCTACGGCGGCGCCGACTTCGGAGAGGTCGTGGTGACCACTCAGCGGATCACCGCCGGCGACTACGACAGCTGGCACGACGAGTGGCTCGCCACCGCCGACCGGGTGGCCGACGAGGGACGTACGGCCCTGGCCGGCGGGCACCGCGTCAGCGCCCGGGACGCCTTCCTGCGGGCGTCGAACTACTACCGAAGCGCCGAGTTCTTCCTGCACGGCGACGCCACGGACCCGCGCATCCTGCACGCATACGACGCGTCGGTGAGGTGTTTCCGCCAGGCCGCCGCGCTGTTCACCCCGGTCATCGAGCCGGTGGAGATCCCCTACGAGGACACCGTGCTGCCGGGGTACCTGTACCGCGCCGACGACTCGGGCGCCGCCCGGCCGACCGTGGTCATGTTCAACGGATTCGACGGGACGGCCGAGGAAATGCACTTCGGCGGCGCCGCCGCGGCAGTCGAGCGCGGCTACCACGTCCTGTCCTTCGACGGCCCCGGCCAGCCGGGCACCCGCCACCACCACGGCCTGATGTTCCGTCCCGACTGGGAGAACGCAGTCGGCCCCGTCCTCGACCACGCCCTCACCCGCCCCGAAGTCGACCCCGCCCGGATCGCCCTGCTGGGCAACAGCATGGGCGGCCTGCTCGCGCCACGCGCCGCGGCCTTCGAGCACCGCCTCGCCGCCGTCATCGCCCTCGACGGCGTCTACGACCTGGGCGACATGGCCACCGGCTTCCTGTCCCTCGACCGCGCCGAGGCCGAGCGGCGGCTGCGCGCCGACCGCGACCCCGAGCTCGACGCCGCCGTGGAGGCGGCCATGGCCGCCAGCCCCAAGATCCGCTGGCTCGTCGACCAGGGCATGTACGTCATGGGGGCCGACACCCCGCGCGCGCTCTTCGCCACCTTCCTCGACTACCACCTGCGCGACGGCATCGCCCAGAAGATCACCTGCCCCACCCTGGTCTGCTCGGCCCCGGACGACGTGTTCTTCGAGGGCCAGCCCGAACTGCTCCACGAGCACCTGACCTGCCCCAAGACGCTGCTGGAGTTCACCGGCGCACTGGGCGCGGACGCGCACTGCCAGGCGGGCGCCCAACGCCTGGCCTTCGCCCGCGTGTACGACTGGCTGGACGATGTCATGACCGAAAGCGCCTGAGCTCAGTTCCCGTCTCTCAACGCCCGCGGCTCATGAAGCCTGCTCGGCCTCGGTGAACGCGGTGATCAGGCTGTGGGGTGTGTGGTCGCTGAAGAGGAGCTCGTTGAGCTGGATGCCTTCGGCGGCGGCCTCGGCGCCGCGGGGGAACATGGCCTGTTCGTACGCGGTGAGCGCGGCCTCGATGTCGTCGGGCTGCTCGGCGATGGCCTTGCCGAGTTCGGCGCCGTCGTACATGGCCAGGTTGGCGCCTTCGCCGTTCGGGACCGAGAGGTGGGCGGCGTCGCCGAGCAGGGTCACCCCCGGCACCCGATCCCAGCGGTGGCCGACCGGAAGAGCGTGGAGCGGGCGCAGGGCCGGAGGGGTGTCGCCATCGGTGATCAGCGCGGTGAGCTCCGGCGCCCAGCCGTCGAATTCCCGCGCGATCCGTGCGGTGGCCGCGACGGCATCGGTGAAGTCGATGGCGGCGAACCAGTCCTGCGGCTCGGTGAGCGCCACGTAGGTGTGCAGGGTGCCGCCCCTCTCCCGGTGAGCCTGGATCCCCTTGCCCGGCGCGAGCGCGAGCAGCGACCCGCCGCCGACCGCCTTCGCGGCGGCAGGGTGGCGGGCGTCGCCGTCGAACAGGTAGGTCTCGACGTAGGAGCGGCCGGCGTACTCGGGGGTGGCGGCGGAGAGCAGTGGCCGGACCCGTGACCACGCGCCGTCCGCACCGACCAGCAGGCTGGTGCCGACGGTGCTGCCGTCGGTGAACGTCACCTCGTGGCGGCTCTCGCCGAGGGCACGGGTACTGCTGACCTTGTGCCCCCACCGGACGGTGCCGGCCGGGAGCGAGTCGAGCAGGATCTGGCGCAGCTCGCCGCGCTGCACCTCGGGGCGGCCACCCGTGCCGTCGTCAGGTTGGTCGAACAGGACGGTCCCGTCCCGGTCGAGGATCCGCATCGCCTGGCGGCCCTCCAGGACGAGGCTGCGGAACTCGTCGATCAGGCCCGCCGCCTGCAGAGCCAGTTGGCCGTTGTAGTCGTGGATGTCGAGCATGCCGCCCTGTGCGCGAGCCGTCGGTGAGGTCTCGGCCTCGTGGACGGTGGCCGGGATGCCGTGGAGGTGCAGGACGCGGGCCAGGGTGAGGCCGCCGAGTCCGGCGCCGATGATGGTGACGTCAGTGGTCATGGTGACTCCTTGCGTGTCGCACGCCTGCCGGATGGGCTCAGCAGGATCTCTGGAAACGTGCCAGACCCCGCGGACAGTCCACCGACATCGGACCGACAGCCCCGGCAGGTGACCGACACGGCGGCTGGGGTGATCCATGCCAAGGGGCCAGTTGTCCTTTGACGGCGAACCCGGTCGCTGCGTCATCCAACCCAGTCGAAGCCGCCGGCGCCCGCCCCGGCACACCCGCTTGAGCGGCGCTGTCGATGCTGCTCCTCCGCAGTTGCCCGGCCGATGCGGAGTTCCACGACGGCAGGCAGAACCACCGCCCCAGCCCCCGCAAGGGGCCTGTACACGAGGCCACTTGGACAGGGAAAGCGCAACTTCGACATGGCTCGCAGAGGCAGTTACCTTCACCTGGTCCTCGGCGATCGCGGACGGTCGCACAGGGGGTCCTTCAGGCGCAGCCACCCTCGACGGGATGAGTTGGTCACGCCCCACGAAGCCTCGCCCCATGCGTAAGCCACCGAACCGGGTCCGCACCAGGCCCCCCAACCAGGGAGAGACGCATGCCCCATCTTGCTCTGTACACATTCGGCGTCCTGAAGTCACCTCTGGCCGATCCCACACCTCTGACGCGCGAGTTCTACGACATCGGAGAGACCGTCTACCGGAAGATCAGCCAGCACCCCGGGTACCTCGCTCATGCTGAACCGGAAGACGGCGGCCGGGGCACACACTTCGACTTGGACTGGGGTGCATGGGGAGAGTTCGTCGTACCGACCTGGTACGGCAAGGGCCAAACGGCGGAAACCACCGCCCTGGCCGCGACCCTCTCACTCTGGACCGATCTGCGCCCCGCCTTCGACGCCATCTACACCGGTGTGCACCGAGAGGCGCTGAACAGGCGTTACGACTGGTTCGAGAGGACAGAGCACCCGAATTACGTGTTCTGGTGGGTCTCCGATGGCGTGATACCCACCTGGCAGGACGGGGTTTCCAGGCTGGAACACCTCCAGGCGCACGACTCCACACCGCACGCCTTCACCTTCCACCACTCGTTCGACCCGGAGGGAACTCCGGCCAGGATCAAAAACATCGGGCCGAAGAGCGACCAGGCCGCCGACACGGAAGCCTGAACGACCGGGTTCGCTGTCAGGCGCCTCGGTTGAATGACAGCGAACCTCGTCTACGCGATCAGGGCAGCGATGCCTCCGGCGATCAGACCCACGACGATGATCAGTGGGCTGCCCTTGAGGGCGGCACTGAGGTGGAATCTCAGGTCGCGGTATTCCGCCATGCCCTCGGTGCCGGGAAGGACCAGCAGGCGGGGGCGTAGCCCGGCGAAGATGATCCAGTCGAAGACGATCAGGTCCCAGACGGTCAGCGTGGCGAAGATGAGGGCCGCGCAGACGGCCGCGGGCAGGAATGCCAGGCCGCCGTCCAGCGCACCGTCGAGGCCGATCATCGCGGCGATCATCAGGGGAAGGCCGCAGACGGCCCAGACGAACACCCCGAAGAGCACCGCCACCCGGCGGCCACGGGCACTCTTGGGCTTGCCGTACCGGTGCTGGATCGCGGGCGGATAGTCGTTCAGCAGGAAGTCCCGGCTCATGGCTGCTCCACCGAATACCGCCACGGTGAACAGCACGCTGAGCGCCAGCCCGTAGCCTGTGCCGTACCCGAGGACCGCCGACCACTGCATGCCAACCTCCGGAAGAGTTCCTGAAACCTTGCCTGCGTGCTGCGTGCTGCGTGCTGCGTGCTGCGTGCTGCGTGAGAGTTCTTGAACGGCGGGCCGATGTGTCGGCTGCCGGACGTAACCAGGAAGCCGCACGAGACCAGGGTGCCGGACGTGACCAGGGTGTCGGATTCAGCTGCCGGGCGCGGCTGTTCGGCGCTTCTTGGCGCGGTGGGCGAGGGCATCGAGGATGCGTTGCCATGCCGGTGACGCCTCGGAGATCCGGGAGACGACGAGATCCAGGTGTACGGGCCCGGTGCCGTCTCGTTCGTTTTGGATCTCCCTTGCGTCCAGGTCGTCGATGAGCCGGTCCAGGCGTGGATCGTGCGGATCCCAGTCGCATGACTGGTCACAGGCGAGATACAGGCGCGTCGTCTCGGGGTCGTCGAATCCGGCGTTCTTGTCCCGGATCCGCCGCGGCATGGCGACCGGATCCAGTGCCTGCATCAGGATCCACGCGTCGCGCTCCAGTCGTACCCGCCGTTCGCTGACCCCGAGTCCGCGCATGCGGTCAAGGATGGCGACCACCTCGGCGGGCAGGACGAGCCGTTCGCCGCCGGCCAATTCGGTGATCCGGCGGCGGTATTCGGTGAGTTGGTCGATCTTGCGCTGCAATGCGGCGTCGATCTCGGTGACGGCCGAGGCGAACTCGGCCGGCTGTGCGTGCAGCAGGGCGTCGATACGGGCCAGCGGCACCCCCGCATCGGCGAGGGTCCTGATCCGGATCAGATCCAGCGCCGCTTGCGCGCCGTAGCGGCGGTAGCCGGAGGCATCGCGCTCGGGCTCGGACAACAGGCCGACGTGGTGGTAGTGGCGGACGGTGCGCACGGTCACGCCGGCGGTCGCCGCGAGTTGGCCGATCGTGAGCACCGTTCGCCTCTGGTCTTCGTTCAAGGTCAAGGTGCCGAGTCTAAGGGCGAGCTGCCCGGTCGACCACGTCGCGGATCGCCTGGACCACGGCATCGGGGCGGTCGAAGCAGAGCCGGTGGTGCACGGTGTCGGACAGGATGCGTTGTTCGCCGTGCGAGACCGCGCTCACCAGGGCCGCGTCCAGTCTCGTCCTGCCGTCATGCATCTCCCGCACCGTCCGCTCCGATGTGAGCGCCTGCCGGCCCGGTTCGACGCCCACCACGGAGAGCGCAACCACCGGGACGTCGGGAATGCCCGGCCCGGCGCGCAGTTCGGTGGCGAGGTCGGCCAACTTGGTGCGCTCGGCGATGCCCACGCGGGTCCATGCGTCACTCACCTTGGCGTCGATCAGCGTCTGCCGCAGGTGTTCCGGATAGTCCGCGAGCAACTCGGTGTGCAACTCCCGCAGGGCCGGACGCATGCGTTCCAGCTGCTCCCGATCCGGTGCCATCTGCTCGACCGCGGCCAGGTCTGCCGCGGGAGGCATGAAGTCGTCCCAGTCGCGGTGGAAGGCGTCCAACCAGACCAGTCCGGCCACCTCCTGCGGGTACAGCTGCGCGAACCGGTGCGCGTAGAAGCCGCCGAGGGAGTGCGGCACCAGAACGTACGGAGCGGCGATGTTCTGGGAGCGCAGCAGCTCGTGGAGTTCCGTGGCGACCGCGGCGGCGCTGCGCGGCAACGGGAGGGGGTCGCTGTGGCCCGTGCCGCCGCGGTCGTACACCACCGCGGTGGTGAACTGCGAAACCCCTTGCTGGACACCGAAATAGTCCAGGCCGACCGCGCCGGCGCCCGGCAGGAACACGACGGCCGGCCCGCCGCTGCCCGACCGATGCACGAAAATACGGTGGCCGTCGATCTCCTGGAACTCTCCGACCGGCGGTGCGAGCCGAGCCGGGGAAGTGCTGTGGTTCGTCATGCGGCCAGGCTCCAACCCTTACGTAGGGTCAAGGTCAAGCCGGCCGCGTGCACAACCCTGCGGGTCGACAGGGTTCCTCACCGTCAGGCTTGCCGGGCGTAGGACGCGAGGCGATCGGCATGCGCCATGACGAGGGCGCGCAGTTCATCGGGGCGCTCGATGACGAACGGCCGGTCCAGTGAGGCGAGTACCGGAGGCAACCAGTCGAGCCGCTCCGCGCGTACTTCGACGCGCAGCCAGCGCTCCGTCGCCCGGTCCTGGCCCGCCGCGGGTGGATATTCCTCCACGTGCGCGACGGCGGCGGGGAGTTGGGCGCGGATCTGCTCCACGGTCCCGTGGATCCGCAAGGTCACCTGATGCCGGTATTCAGCCGTGGCGAACCCTGCCACCACGCGCTGTGCCGGATCGGGATCCACGGGCGCTTCGAAGGAGCCGGGCAGGGTCCTCGCGTCCGCGATGCGATCGAGCCGGAAGGTTCGGTCCTCGCCGATCCCGGGGTCCGTGCCCGTGACGTACCACCGGCCCGAGTGCGCGACGATCCCGTACGCGTGCAGTGTGCGTTCGCTGCGCCGGGCGTTGCGGTCGGTGTATCTGATCGAGACCGGTCGGCGGTGGCGTACCGCATCGGCGATGGCGAGCAGAACCCCGGCATCCGGGGTCGCGAACTCACCGGGCTGATCCGTGAAGGCGAGAGATTCCAGGAGGGTGTCGAGCCGGCGGGCGACGTGCCGGGGCAGCACCCGCCGGATCTTGGCCGAGGCCGTCTCGCTCGCCGCGTGCCCGGTCGTCATCAACCCGGACCGGCGGCCGGCGACCAACCCGAGCAGCACGGCCAACGCCTCGTCGTCGCTGAGCATGAGCGGCGGCAGGCGGTACCCAGGAGCGAGCCGGTACCCGCCGTAGCGGCCGCGCACCGACTCCACGGGCACGTCAAGGTCGATCAAGTGGGCCACATACCGCCGCACGGTGCGCCCCTCAACGCCGAGCCGGTCGGCGAGTTCGGCCACCGTACGGGTGCCGCCCGACTGCAGCAGCTCCAGAAGTGTCAGCACGCGGCCGGTGGGTCGGGTCATGTGCACAGCCTACGGCGAATACAGGACCGATTCTGTCCCCTATTTCTCCTAACCTGCGACGTGCGGCGGCTGCGGCGTGCAGCGGCTGCACCGACCAAGGAGATCAGCATGGACTTCGTCTCGATCCGCATCATCACCGGCGACGTCGCGCGCCTCGTCGAGTTCTACGAGCGCGCCACGGGGGTGCAGGCGATGTGGGCCACTGAGGACTTCGCCGAACTCACGACCCGCCACGCCACCCTCGCGATCGCCGGCACCCGCACCGTCCCGCTGTTCGCCCCGGGCTCTGCCCGCCCGGCGGCCAACCACAGCGTGATCACCGAGTTCCTCGTCGATGACGTGGACCGCGTTCACCAGGACCTGACCGGTTTCGTCACCGACTTCGTCACCGAGCCCACCACGATGCCCTGGGGCAACCGGTCACTGCTCCTCCGCGACCCCGACGGCAACCTCGTCAACTTCTTCACCCCTGTCACCGCGGCGGCCAAGGAGAAGTTCGCACGGTGACGGCAGCGCAGGCGTAGGCGTAGGCGTCGGCATAGGCGCAGGTGTTCCCGCGGGATCGGTGCCCCTGTGCCCCGGTGCCTCGGCGCCTCGGTGCCGCCCGAGAGGCACGTGAGGGTGGGTTGCGGTCAAGAAGAGGGTGGCGTGGAGGAGCGTGTGCGCCACATGGAGACGAGCAGGCACAGCGCGGAGGCTGCGAAGAGGCCCGCAGTGATCAGCAGCCAGCGGGCCCAGAACACGCCTGCGGGCAGCGCGGTGTACGACGTGAAGCCGGGGACCCGGTTCAGCACGAGCGGGTACCAGACGAGGAGCAGCAGGAGGGCCACGAAGGCGGGGACCCGGAGGTAGTTGATCCAGCCTGTCACCGGGTGGGCGCGTCGTTCCGCGATGCCGAAGACGCGTGGGAGTACGTGGTCGGTGGCGGTGTAGAGGGGGAGGAAAACCAGGTCGTGCAGAAGGGCGGCGCCGACGAACCAGATGACGACGCCGAGCGTGTCGCCCTTGAGCAGTCGCACGCCGGCGTATCCGGCCAGGGCGAAGGAGCACAGCACCAGGAAGAGGTGGAGGGGGGACGCCCCGTAGCGGGATCGGATGCCCTTGGCCTTGGCCTTTCCCTCGCTTTTGGCCTTTCCCTCGCCCTTGCCCTTGGCGTTCACTGTGGCCCTCCGAAGGTGAGGCGGGTGACCCATTTCGTGTTGTGCACACCGGGGTTGGCCGGAACGATGACGCGCGCCGGGTAGCCGTGGTCCATGGAGAGCACGGCGCCGTTGACCCGCACGGCAAGCAGCGAGCGGAGGTCACGGACCTGGTTGTCCCGCAGGTGCGTCGAGCTGAAGGCGCCGCCGCGTTGCGCGGACTCGACGAAGACGCCCGGCGGGCTGTGCCGCAGGCCGACCAGCGCGGCAAGGTCGCTCAGCCGTACGCCGGTCCAGAGTTGGTCGTCAGTGGACCAGCCTTCCACGCAGGCAATGGGCAGTGCGGCCGTGTGTTGGGGCAGTGCCAGGACCTGTTCGCGGGTGAAGGTCTTCTCCTGGCCTGCGCCTCGTACGACGAGCCTCCATTGCGGCCCGATGTCCTGCGCACGGATGCCGACGTCCGCGGCGGTCTTGTTGATCTGGAATCCGTTGGGGCCGGTGTGCGGCTGTTGTCCGTGCGGGGCCAGCAGGGCTGTCTTCCGGAGGGATCCACCGATGCTCTGCCCGGCCGTGACGACGAGCAGAGCCAGCGAACCCGCGCCGACCATGCCGAGTGCGCCGCGCCGCGACATGGTGGGCGGTGCCGGATCCGGCGTCACCAGCCCGGTCGCGTCTGGCGGTTCCGGCTCCGTCCGCGCGGTCGGCACGCGGAGCTCGGTGCGCCAACTGCGGCTGCGCAGGGCCCTTGCCATCGTGGGGATCCGGAATGCCACGTGGACGACGAAGGCGCCGATGAACACCCACGCACCGTAGAAGTGGAGGGTGTAGAACGACCCGGGGAAGATGTAGTGCAGCTGGATGTTCAGCACGCCGGTGACGAACTCGAACAGCGCCCCGCCGACGAGCAGCAGCAGGGAGAGCCGTTCCAGCGCATGGCTCGGCGAGCGCAGCGGCGGCCAGGAGAACAGCTTCGGGATGACCGACCAGAGCTTCGCCAGCAGGACCGGGATCAGCACCACACCGAGCGTGACATGGACGCCTTGGGTGAGGCGGTAGAGCCAATACGGGCTGGTCGGCCAGGAGAACAAGTAGAAGCCCAGCAGCCCCTTGTTCGGCGTCTGGTCGTTGCCCGGTGCCAGATCCGGGTTGTAGGCGGCGTAGGACAGCAGCCCGGTCACGAACAGCACCGTGACGCCGACCAGAAGAATCGACCCGAACACCGAGGTCAGCCACGGCCCCCGCAGCGGACTGCGCCAGAATCCGGGGCGCGCAGGGCCCGGTGGCGGGCTGCCCAGCAGGGCGGCGAGACGCTGCCGGTGGTCCGTGGGGGGTGGGGCGGCCTTTGTGGGCGGGCGGGTTGCGTGACTGCCGGACCCGCCCGCCGCGCCGGTCCGGGGAGCCGCCGTGCTCTCGGTGGGTTTCTCCTCCGGACGCTGCGCGGGCGTCGGGTTGCGAGGATCCTCACCGCGGTCACTGCCCTGCACATCGGTCCCTTCGAGGTGGTCCGAGCGGCGTGAGTACCGCGGCACAACCGTATGCACGGAATGCGGCGGATCCACCTGACTCGCCCGTGCATCAGCCCTTTCGCCGTAGAGCTTGTCCGCCCGATCGTGTGTCGGCCCGGCTCTCTTTGGCCGTTCGGGCAGCGGTGATCGTCCCGTGGCAGCGGGCCGCCCCGCCCTGCCGGAGTTCAGCGACGGTCCCGCCGCCGCCTCTGCGGCAGGACAACCCGAACATCCGCCGCGCCATCGCCTCAAGCCCGAGCAACTGGTGCCAGGCATTCCCCGCTTGAGGCAGGGCGGCCGGCGCAACGTCAGGACCGGGCCGGTATGCCGGGTCGAGGACCTCGTCGGCGTACAGGCCCTGGTGGGGATCCGACCAGCGTCTTCACGCTCCGGCGCACCGCCCTCAGCCCGTGGGCGCTCTCGCGCCACACCAGCCTTCCTGACATGTATGCGATGCCCGCGCGCTCACGGATGGGCCGCCACGGGTCCCGTCTCCCATATCGGCGCGCTGCTCCGCATGTTGGATGCCCAAGAGGCGTGCCTCGCCGAAGTGGTGTCCGGCATCGGGCGCCGGTGCAGTCCATCGATCCGCCCCCGGTGCGGTTCCGTTCCGGCGATCGGCGCAACATCCGACCCGAAGGGGTGGGCGCATGCCGCCGACGCACGTCAAGTGGCGGCGCGCGGCCACAATGCGGATTCCGATTCCTGCTGATCAGGAGAACCGCATGCGTATGCTCATCGGCCGCTGCCTGGCCGTCACAGCGCTCACCGCCGTCGCCGTCGTTCCGCTCGCCGGGGTTGCCCAGGCTGCCCCCAAGGCGCCGGCCTCCGCGTCCGACCACCGGGACAAGAAGGGCAACGAGCGGCACCACTCCCAGCGGGACAACCACCGCGACCGTCACTGCTCCTGCCAGCACAAGCACAAGGGACAGCACCGCGACGGCGAATACGGCTTGAACCTCAACGGGTTCGGTCGCGGCGGTCTCCTGGGCCTCGGCATTCTCGGCCTCCTCTGACACAACCGGTGAAGGGCGGGCCGTTTCCCCTGACGGCCCGCTGCACAACACCCCGCGCGAGAGCCGCAACCGACGGTGGCAGCCGCCCACCACCACGCGCACGTTCACCTGTGGGGCGGCCCGTGACCTACGGTGGCCCGGTGACTGTGAGTGCACGTAAGCGGGCATACCGTCGTGATCTGTGGGCGGTGGCGGGCGCGGTGGCGCTGTTCGTTCTCGCGGTGGTGGTCGGGAGAACCCTCAACAAGACCGTCTACGGCTCGGAAGGCATCCTGCGGCTGGGGTGGCCACCCTTGTTCGCCTGGTGGATGCCGCACATCGGTCCCGGCACTCCGGCGGCAGTGAGCGTTGCCGTCCTGGTGGTGGTCTACGGCCCGCCGACCGCGCGCCGCCTGCCGTGGCAGGCGCTGGTACCCGCGGTGTGGGGCGCCGCGATGGCGTGGACCTGGTCACTCGCCCTCGTTGACGGCTGGGGCCGCGGCGTCGCCGAGCGGCTGACGACGAGCTTGGAGTATCTGCAGTCGGTGGACCGGGTGCAGCACGTCCCTGCCTTCCTGCGGGACTTCACCCACCACATCCTTGTCGGCTCCCCCCAGATCTGGCCGGCGCACGTGGCCGGCCATCCTCCGGGCGCCCTCCTGACGTTCGTCGGTCTGGACCACATCGGGCTGGACGGCGGCGCCTGGGCGGCGGTCTGGTGCCTGACCATCGGCACATCGTTCGCGGCGGCGGTCATGGTGGCGCTGCGGGCCCTGTGCGGTGACCAACTCGCGCGCCACGCGGCCCCGTTCCTGGTCCTGGCCCCTGCGGCGGTATGGATCGGCGTGAGCGCCGACGGCTACTTCGCCGGCGTCGTGTCCTGGGCCATCGCCCTGCTGGCCCTTGCCGCTACCCGCAGCACCAAAGTGCCGCGTATCGCGGCCCTGGGCGCCGGGCTGCTGCTCGGCTGGGCCTGGTACCTCTCCTACGGCCTGACCGTGTTCGTGGTGCTCGGCGTCGTGGTGCTGCTGATCGCCCGCTCGGTCCGGCCGCTGCCCTACGTGATCCTCGGTGTGCTGGTGTGGGTGGTGGCCTTCACCGCGGCAGGTTTCTGGTGGCTGGACGGCTACACCACCCTCGTCGAGCGGTACTACCAGGGCGCGGCGAAGGTGCGGCCGTACAGCTATTTCCTCTGGGCGAATCCGGCCGCCCAGGTGCTGACAGTGGGCTTGGCCGGTGTCGCGGGCCTGCGGCGGGCGGCCTGGCAGGTGGGGCCCGCGGTGAAGCGGATCCGGAGTACGGCGCCTGGCGGGAGCGGCGCCCTGTCCGTCCTGGTCGCGGCGGCGCTGTTGATGATGCTCCTCGCCGATGTGTCCGGGATGAGCAAGGCGGAGACCGAGCGGATCTGGCTGCCCTTCGCCGTCTGGCTCCTGCCCGCCTGCGCGCTCCTGCCGCGCCGCGCACACCGTTGCGCTCTGGCGGCCCAGGCGGTGCTGGCTCTGGCCGTCAACCACCTGCTGCTCACGGGCTGGTGAACGCCGCCACGCGAGCGGACGTCCCCTCACCGGCTGACGCGGGGCGACCGTTCGGCGCACGTGGCTGCGCCGGCGGCGGCGCCCTACGCCTCGCTCACCACCGCATCTCCCCCGCGGTCCGGCCGGTGTCGCCGGGAACGCCGGAGTTCGACGAAGTGGCGGTCGCCGACGGCCCAGTGTTCGCCCGGCAGCCAGCCGGCGAGGGCCGCGCTGCGGCGCAGTGCGGGAACCCCGACCCGTGCCCAGGGGAACGTGGTTCCGGCGTGGCCCTGGCCGTCCTCGAAACGCACCTCCAGGCGTTCGTCGATGTCGTCCGCTGCCGCTTCCACGAACAGCAGGCTCCCCAGGGGAGTGACGAGGGCCCCGATCCGGGCGAGAAGGGCCGCAGGGTCGCCGCCGATGCCGATATTGCCGTCCATGAGCAGGGCGGTCCGCCACATACCCTCACCCGGGAGCCGTTCGAAGACGGACCGGCACAGGGCCGCACCTCCGTTGCCCTCGGCCCGCAGGACCGCGGCGCGGCTGATGTCGATGCCCAGCGCGAGGTGTCCGAGAGCATTCAGTGCGGCGACCAGGCGCCCTGGTCCGCATCCGATGTCGAGGACCGCTCCCTGACAACGCCGCAGGACGCTTATGTCCGCGTGGTCGGCGCGGGCGCACCACCGGTCCATCTCCGACGACAGGTAGCCGCCGTCCACCCGGCGCAGGAACAACGGGCCCTTACCGCCCCTCAAGGCCCGCCCGTACGGGTCCTCGTGCCGGTCGGCGAGGAAACCCGGCTGCTCTTCCGGCACCTGCTCGTCCGTACTCATCGGGTCGCCGCCTTCGTCATCCGCCGGAAAGCCGCCGCGCAGCGGCCGTTGGGAGCCACCGCTGCGAGGGCAGGCCCGTCATCAGCGGTGTCGACATCACGCAGCGTCGGCAGGTCCCGCACGGTCAGGTGCGCGTCGATGAGCCTTGGCCGCTGCCGGGCGCCGGTGGACTTCATCGACATATCCATGGCACGCAGTAGCTCGGGGTCGGGATCGGCCAGGACGGGCGCCCGGAAGGCCCCGTCGACGGCCGGGCAGAACCAGGCGTCGCAGTCCCGCCAGGCGGCGGCGCGCAGCGCGGGGACCGGCAAGGGGGCGGTGACCCGGGGCGTGTCCTCCCCGATCAGCAGCGCGGGTCCGTGGGTGCGGGCCGGGGCCGGCCGGGTCGTGACACGACCGGGCACCGGCTCCTCGGCGAAGACGATCAGAGTGGTCGCGTCACGTGCACCGGTCATCGGCTCTCCGCTTCATGTCCACGCGGGCTCTCCGTAAAGCAGCCCCCCGCGGAAGGTGTTGCCCCGAGACGGGGACAGGCCGCGAGTCCTTCACGGTGCTTCACCCCTGACTGAAGGAAATGCCGCCTTCGGGAGGACGTTCCGTTGGCCTGGCTGCTCCCCTCCACGCCGGTCGGCGCAGCCGCTGGGAAAACTGGACCGACGTCCACAGGGGAGGGAGGTCGCCCCATGCCCCATAGATCATTCGTTACAGGTGGTTCGTTATCGGTCGTTCGTCATGGGTAATTCGTTGCGGACTTTCTCCCGGATTGCCCTCCTGCGCGAAATTATTGGGTGAAACATCAACGATGACCCGGGATGCATGGTGCCGAGCACCGGGGGGAGGACCAGCCTTCATCGCCGTCTTCGGCGAGGCGTCGCGGGAGATGCGGCCTGCACAGCTACGTTCGGTTGGTGATTTCCGAGGATGAAGTATTGCTCGGCGTCTACGACTTCACGGCTCAGATCATCGACAGCCTCGCACTGCAGCGTCAGCGCTCCACGGCCTCGTCCGCGCGCCTGCTCCCCCACCCTCATGCGCAGGGACATTCGCCACGAGATGCGGCGCAGACCACAGATCCGGTGACTGATCCGGTGACTGGCCCGGTGGCTGATCCGGTGGCTGATGGGGAGGGGCGTGTGCGAGGCCGCGCCGAAGACGCCGGGACGTTCGGCAACACTGTCGTCGGACCATGAGTGCCCCGCATCCGCGGCACCGCGAACGGCGCGTGTGACGACGTGTGCGGGCATGCGGGCCCAACGAAGCGCGCCTCATGGCACTTTTGACCCATCCGGGGTGAGGGAGGCCTCCGAATAAGAGTCATGACACCTGATCTCACCACCGCATACCGGCAATCAGTGCACGTGACACGTGTGGCTCCCCGGCACCCGGGAGCCACACCCCATCCCAGAGCGCGTCGGCGCCGCCCCACCCGCCCCACGGGAAACCTCACAAAGGTTCACGAGATGACCACCGCCACCGCCACCGCGATCACAGTCATACCCGCGATCACCGTCGCACCCGCACCCGCCATCGCAGCCCCGGAAGCCAAGCCCCCTGATGCGGATAGCCAGAGGTGCGCCTGCTGCTTCACCGAGAGGGCCCAGGACGTCGCCGCTACCCGCACCACCACCCGCGACTTCTTCGCACAGGTCCACCCGGGCCATTCCTCCGATCTGGAGGCCGCGGCCCTGGTCGTGTCGGAACTGGTGACCAACGCCATCCAGCACGGTCACGGGCCCGGCACTCTGACCCTCATCGCACATGCCGATGGGCTCGACATCACCGTCACCGACCCCAGCCCCGACCTCCCGCACGCACGCGTCCCGGATATCGAGGACGGTTCCGGCGGATGGGGCTGGCACCTGATCACCGCCGCGTGCGACCGACTCGACGCCGCCCCGAACGCCGCCGGCGGCAAAACGGTCCACGCCCACCTCCCCTGGGTGTAGCCCCTCAACCCGTGAGACGGGGAGCAGCCGCCAATCACGCCGCCGGCAGGGACGTACGGCATCGAACGCCGCCCGCCGTGCAGGCCGGTGCTCCCGCTCAGTCCGGAACCACCGCGGCCTCGCGCACCATGACGTCAATCCGCCCTCCGCCGCGTGCGGTGGGGACGGCGCGGAGGGACGGGTATGCCGAGTGTGTCGAGTGCTCCCACGGCCGCACGGAGGTGGGCCGGGCCGCGACGCTGCCGGTCCCCGGCGCGCCACCAGGGGAGCTGGCCCTCCGCATCGCGCGGATGCATGCCCAGGTCGTGTTCGGCGCACAGGGGCCACGCCTGCCGCAGGCACTCAGCAAGCGTCTCCTGCGCGGCGTCAGCGATGTTCGCCACCGCATGAGCCGGGGCTGCTGCCGATTCCGGGGACAGGACATTGCCGTGCCACTCGCCGGTGGCCAGGGCAACACAGACATGCTCCGGGTCGTCCGCCCCATCGTGCGGCGGAGCCAGCAGTCGCAGGGGTTCCTGCTCGGGCAGGGTCACCGCGAGGTCCCGGTCGAGGAGGGCAAGAGTCTCGTCCCACAAGGGGAACTCGCCGAGCAGGACGCGACGCGGCTCGGGGCGGTTGAAGAGAGCATGCAGGGGGGCCATCCTCCCTGCGGACAGCGGATCGCGCACACGTGCGGACGGCGGCCCTCGCACACACATCGTGCCGTGAGGGCCCGGACGGCGACTGAGCCGCGACTGCCTCCCTCCGATGAGAAGTGGCCGGGTGGCAGGTGCCGCTGATCGCCCGTCAGTCCGGAATTGCGGGGCCCGAACTGGCTCTTTGCACCACCTCTGGTCGGAGTGTGACGCGGAGCGGCGCGTCGGCGGGCGGGCCGGTCAGCAACGACATCGCTTGTTCGCCCGCCTGCTCCAGCGGCAGGGACACCGTGCTGAGTGACGGGCGCAGGTCGGCGGCGAAGGGGACGTCGTCGAAGCCGATGACGGAGATGCGGTCCGGAACGCCGATGCCGAGGTCGTCCTGGAGGCCCTTCAGGACGCCTGCCGCCATGACGTCGTTGAGCGCGAGCACCGCCGTCAGGTCCGGGTTCGCGGTCAGCAGGCGTACCGCCGCCTGGCGGCCGCCCTCCCTGGTGAAGTCGGCGGTTTCCACGGCGCCGTCGGCGAGGGAGGACCCCAGCACGCGCAGGGCGTGGCGGGCGCCGTCGAGGCGGTGCCGCACGGCGAGCAGGTCCGGCGGTCCCGAGACGACGCCGATGCGCCGGTGGCCCAGCTCCCACAGGCTTCGGATCGCCTGGTCCGCTCCCTCGCGGTTGCCCAGCAGGATCGCGTCCAGATCGGGGCCTCGCTCGCCGATGCAGACCACCCGGCCGCCCTCCGACTCGAAGCCGGCGATCTCCTCGGCCAGTTGGGCCGTGGCCTTCCGGTCGGAGGTGCCGCTGCCCGCCAGGATCACGGCGCGGGCCCGCTGGGCGCGCAGCCCGCGCAGGTACTCCAGCTCCAGGCCGGGTTCGCGGGAGGTGGCGGCGATCATCACCAGCAGGTCCCGCTCGCGGGCGGCCCGCATGGCGCCCGCCGCGATGGCGCTGAAGTACGGGTCGGCGACGTCGTGCACGATCAGGCCGACGAAGGAGCTGGCCGCGCGGGCCAGGGTCTGCGCCGGGGCGTTGGGGACGTAGCGCAGCTCGGATGCCGCCGCCTCCACCCGCCGTCGCAGCTCCTCCCCCACTGTGCGGCTGCCGCTGCCGTGGAGCACCCGAGAGGCCGTGGCGAGCGAGACGCCCGCCTGGGTCGCGACCTGCTGAAGCGTCGCCCCGCTGCCGGCCCTGCTCGGCCGTGTCCTTGACCTCGGTTTCTCCATGCTCGTAACCTACCGGCTGGAAAGCGCTTTCCAAGCCGTCGGACCCCGGGTATGACAGGCAGTGCGCTCTCCTCACCTCGAAGGGAACCCGCAGATGAGCCGCAGGACCATCGGCATTGTCATGAACGGCGTCACCGGACGCATGGGATACCGGCAGCACTTGGTGCGCTCGATCCTGGCCATCCGCGAACAGGGCGGCCTCACCCTGCCCGACGGCACGGTGATCTGGCCCGAACCGCTCCTGGCCGGCCGCAGCGAGCAGCGGGTGCGGGCCATCGCCGAGCGCCATGGACTGGACCGCTGGACCACCGACCTCGACGCCGCCCTCGCCGATCCGGCGTATGAGGTCTACTTCGACGCCCAGCTCACCCAGGTCCGTGAGAAGGCCCTGCGCGGCGCCATCGCCGCCGGCCGGCACATCTACACCGAGAAGCCGACCGCCGACTCGCTGGACGGGGCGCTGGAACTGGCCCGCCTCGCACGGGCCGCAGGGGTGTGCAACGGCGTGGTGCAGGACAAGTTGTTCCTGCCGGGGCTGATCAAACTCAAACGCCTGGTCGACGGCGGGTTCTTCGGACGGATCCTGTCGGTCAGGGGCGAGTTCGGCTACTGGGTCTTCGAGGGCGACTGGCAGTCCGCACAGCGCCCCTCGTGGAACTACCGCTCCCAGGACGGCGGCGGGGTGGTGCTCGACATGTTCCCGCACTGGCAGTACGTACTGGAGGGCATCGTCGCCCCGGTCCGCAGTGTGTACGCGCACACCGCGACCCATATCCCCGAGCGGCGCGACGAGGAGGGCCGCCCCTACGAGGCCACCGCCGACGACGCCGCGTACGGCATCTTCGAACTGGACGGCGGCGTGGTCGCGCAGCTCAACTCCTCCTGGGCGGTACGGGTGGACCGCGATGAGCTGGTGGAGTTCCAGGTCGACGGGACCGAGGGCAGCGCGGTGGCCGGGTTGCGCAACTGCCGTATCCAGCACCGGGGTGCGACCCCCAAACCGGTGTGGAACCCGGACCTGCCGGTCGCCGAACCCTTCCGTTCCCAGTGGCAGCAGGTGCCGGACAACCAGGAGTTCGACAACGGGTTCAAGACCCAGTGGGAGCAGTTCCTGACCCATGTCGTGACCGGCTCCCCGTTCCCCCACGACCTGCTCGCGGGGGCCAAGGGCGTCCAACTCGCCCAGCTCGCCCTCGAATCCGCCGCCGGAGGCCGCCGCGTCGCGGTACCCGAACTCGCCCTCTGACACCGGCTGGAACCGAGCCCAAGGACTCCGCATGTCTTCGTTCCTGCTCCCCCTCCCCAGCGGCGCGATCCGCTACCAGGTCCCCGATCCCCCGACCTCGTTCCGGGCGTCGGCGCGGCCCGCGCGCAGCCGCACGGCGTTCGCCGCCGCCCATGTCGTCGCCGATCCTGCTGCCGCGCAGGGCCCGGACCGGCCCGCCACCGTCGACTGGGACGCCACCCTCGCGTTCCGCCACCACCTGTGGTCGCTCGGCCTGGGTGTCGCCGACGCCATGGACACCGCCCAGCGCGGTATGGGCCTGGACTGGCGAGCGACCCGTGAGCTGATCGCCCGCAGCGGCGCCGAGGCGCGCTCGGTCGGCGGCCTGCTCGCCTGCGGTGCGGGCACCGACCAACTGACCGCACCCGCGCCCACCCTCGGCGAGATCACCGCCGCCTACGAGGAACAGACAGCCGCCGTCGAGGACGCCGGGGCCACCGTCGTCCTGATGGCCAGCCGCGCACTGGCCGCGACCGCGACCGGACCCGACGACTACGCCGAGGTGTACGGCCGCCTCCTCGCCCAGACCCGGCGCCCCACGATCCTGCACTGGCTGGGCACCGCGTTCGACCCCGCGCTGGAGGGCTACTGGGGGTCCGCGGACCTGGACCGCGCCACCGCCCACGTCCTGGACATCATCCGGGATCACCCGTCCAAGGTCGGCGGCATCAAAGTCTCGCTGCTCGACGCCGACCGCGAGATCGCGCTGCGCCGCGCGCTGCCGGACGGCGTCCGCCTCTACACAGGCGACGACTTCCACTACCCGGAGCTCATCCTCGGCGACAGCCAGGGCTTCAGCCACGCGCTCCTGGGCGTCTTCGACCCGCTGGCCGCCCACGCCTCCGCTGCTCTGGCGGCGCTCGACCGGGGCGACACCGACACCTACCGCGCGATCCTCGAACCCACCCTGCCGCTCGCCCGGCATCTGTTCGGCGCACCGACCCGGCACTACAAGACGGGCGTGGTCTTCCTCGCCCACCTCGCCGGCCACCAGGACCACTTCGTCATGGTCGGCGGCGAGCACGACAGCCGCGGCGTCGAGCACCTGGCCGAGCTGTTCCGCCTGGCCGCGGAGGCGGGCGCGCTGCCCGACCCGGCGCTCGCCGCCCTGCGGATGCGCGCCTTCCTCGCTTCGAAGGGATACGACGCATGAGCCCGCTGACCCCGGCCCCCGGGCTGGACAAGCTCTCCCTGAACACCGCCACCACCAAGCACTGGACCCTGGCCGAGGCCGTGTCCGGCTGCGTCACCGCCGGGATCCCCGGAATCGGGCTGTGGCGTGACCGCGTCGCCGAAGCCGGTGTGGAGCGGGCCGCGAAGCTGGTGCGGAGCGCCGGACTGACCGTCACCAGCCTCTGCCGGGGCGGCTTCTTCCACGCGCCCGGCGCTCTGGAGGACAACCGCCGCGCCGTCGAGGAGGCCGCCGCGCTCGGCACGGACACCCTGGTGCTGGTCTGCGGCGGGCTGCCGAACGGCAGCCGCGACCTGCCCGCCGCGCGCCGTACCGTCGCCGACGGCATCGCCGAACTCGCCCCGTATGCAGAGGCGCACGGGGTGAAGCTCGCCATCGAGCCGCTCCATCCGATGTTCTGCGCGGACCGCGCCGTGGTCTCCACGCTTGGCCAGGCGCTCGATCTGGCCGGCGCCGCGGGGCACGGCACCGGAGTAGTCGTGGACACCTACCACGTGTGGTGGGACCCGCAGTTGGAGGAGCAGATCGCTCGCGCCTCCGGCCGCATCCACGCCTTCCAGGTCTGCGACTGGCTGCTGCCGCTGCCGACCGGTGCGCTGCTCGGGCGCGGGCATGTCGGCGACGGGTCCATCGACATCCCGAGGATCGCCGGGCTCGTCGCCGCCACCGGCTACGACGGCTTCACCGAGGTCGAGATCTTCCACCAGGAGGTCTGGGACACGCCCGGCGAGCAGACGCTGCGGACCCTGGTCGAGCGCCATCGGGGTGTGCTGAGCGGACCGGGCAGCTGACCGGCCGACCCGGCGGTACGTGTCGGCATCCCCGGGTCACGGCGCACTCGGCCTGAGCATCCTGCCGACCAGGACGACAGGCACATGGCAGCTGACAGCTGGTCACGGAAGCCACCCCGCACCGATCGATGAGGAGCCACCGCATGCCCGCACCCTCTCCCTCGCTCACCACTCCCCTGTGTCGTCAGCTGGGCGTCGACGTACCCCTCATCCAGGCACCGATCGGTTCCGCGGTATCCCCTGAGCTGGTCGCTGCCGTTTCCGACGCGGGCGGCCTCGGCATGCTGGCGCTCACCTGGACTCCCGCCGAGGACATCGGTCCGGCCATCGACCGGGTCCGCGAGCTGACCGGGCGCCCCTTCGGCGCCAACCTGGTGCTCGACTTCCCCGTTGCCGACAAACTGGACGCCTGTCTGGAGCGCGGAGTACCGGTCATCTCCACCTTCTGGGGCGACCCGGCCACCTGCACCGCCCGCATTCATGCTGCGGGCGCCCTCCACCTGCACGCCGCCGGATCCCCGGAGGAGGCGCGTCAGGCCGCCGACGGCGGAGTCGACGCCGTGGTGGCACAGGGGTGGGAGGCCGGCGGGCATGTACGTGGTCTCACGGCGACACTCCCCCTGGTCCCGGCAGTGGTCGACGCTGTCGCCCCACTCCCGGTGATCGCCGCGGGCGGGATCGCAGACGGCCGGGGCCTGGCGGCGGTGCTGACGCTCGGAGCTCAGGCCGCGTGGATGGGGACACGGTTCCTCGCCGCCACGGAGGCCCGTACGCACGACAACTACCGCCGCCGCATCATCGACGCCCAGACCGACGAGGCCCTCTACACCAGATGCTTCGACGGCGGCTGGCCGAACGCTCCGCACCGGTCCCTGCGCAACAGCACCCTGACCTCGTGGCAGGCAGCCGGCTCGCCGCTCTCCACCCGGCCGGGTGAGGGCGATGTCGTCGCCGTGGACGCCGAAGGCGCTCCATCCCTGCGCTACGAGGACGCCGTACCGCTGCCCGGCATGACAGGCGACGTGGACTCCATGGCGCTGTACGCGGGGCAGTCCGCCGGGCTGGTCCACGAGATTCTGCCGGCGGCAACGATCGTCGCCCGGACGGTGGCCGAGGCGAAGCGTGCATGGCAGAGAAGCTTCTGAGCCCCTGGCCGGGACAGCTCGTTCAGCACGCAGGGCCGGTCATAGCACGCAGGGCCGGTCATCAGGCGAGGGAGGCGCTCTGAGCCAGTGGCGAAGCGTGCCGTGCGCGGCCAGGCGCGACGGCACGCTCCCGACGGGTTACCTGGTCATGCCGCCTCGGACGTGGTGAGCGCACCAACGTTCTCGGGCCAGTCACTTCTTCATGTCCCGCTCAACGACCGCCTCCACCAGGGGTCACCCACAAGGCGGTACGGGCACGGGAAGACCGGCAGCCGATCGAAGCTCACGGCAGGGACGGCCACGGCCGACGACACCATCCGGGCCTCCCGCGTGGATGCCCCGTTCACGAGTCGTGCGGACGGATCGTGAGGCCCTGACTCGACCCGACCACCACACCCATCACTCCCCTATCAGTGACATAATGATCGTTTCCCTTCCGAAACGGCCTTACGAGGCTCCCGTCGAGGAGTGCTGCTGTGGCATCTGTCGGAGCGTCTCCGCAGAGTGGGCTCGGCTGGAACCGAGAGACAGCGACGCTCGTGCTGCTGTCGTTCGCCATGTTGATCGTCTCGCTCGACCAGTACATCGTCGTTGTGGCACTGCCTGACATCGCACGGGACCTGGGCTATTCCGCGCAGACGCTGCAGTCCGTGATCAGCGCATACGCAGTCGCCTCCGCCGGATTCCTGCTGTTCGGCGGACGCGCCGCAGACCTCCTCGGACGACGCCGGATCCTGGCCACCGGCCTTGGCCTCTACACCGGAGCGGCCCTCGCGGGCGGACTGGCCACCGGGCCCGGGACGCTCCTCGCCGCCCGCGGGTTTCAAGGCCTCGGTGGCGCGCTGGTCTTCCCCACCACGCTGGCGCTCATCAACGTCACCTTCACCGAAGGACGGGTACGCAACCGCGCGCTGGGGATCTGGGGCGGCGCCGGCGCGGCCGGACTGGTGATCGGCGTACTCCTCGGAGGGCTGCTGACACAGGCCTTCGGCTGGGAAGCGGTGTTTCTGGTGAATGTCGCGCTGGCAGGTCCTGCCCTGCTCCTCGCGTTCGTGCTGATCCCCAAAGACCGACAGCGCGACAGGGGGCGGAAGTTCGACCTGCCCGGCGCGCTCAGCGTCACGCTCGGGGTCACGTTGATCGTCTTCGCGCTGGTTCAGGGGCCGGGACTGGGGTGGCTCTCGCCCGGCATTCTCCTCAGCGCAGCGGCGGGGCTCCTCCTGTTGGGAGGTTTCACGCTCATCGAACGAAACAGCAGTGATCCGCTCGTGCCGCCTCAACTGCTCGCCAACCGCAGCCTCGTCACGAGCCTCGTCATCGCGTTCATGTTCATGGCGACGTTCGGCTCCGTGCTGTACTTCCTCTCGATCTACTTCCAGGAGATCCTCGGCTACGACGCCTTGAAAACCGGCGCCGGCTTCCTGATTCCGACCGCGGTGGTCGTCGCCGGTTCGACGACGGCCGGCCAGATCGTGACGCGATTCGGTATCAGGCGCACGCTGCTCGCCGCCCTCGCCACCGGTGCGCTCGGCGCCGTCCTGCTCGGCCTGGCCATTTCCCCGGACGGCTCCTACACCGCTCTGATCCCCGGACTCATCATTCTCAGCATCGGCGACGGGATCGTGTTCACCAGCATGTTCATCGCCGCCGGAACCGGTGTGTCCGACCGTGAGCAGGGCACCGCCTCAGGCATCGCCTCCACCGGCTCGGGGATGGGCGCCGCCGTGGGCCTTGCCCTCCTGGTGCTGGTGGCGACAGCCGGCCTTGATGACCTGACAGGAGACCGGCTGCGGAACGAGACGGCCGACGGAATCAGCACCACCCTGTTCGTGGTGGCAGCGGGGATCGCACTGACCTTCCTCGTCGCCTTGTCCCGGCATGAGGGGAAGCCCGAAGCAGAACCGCCGCCTGTACCTTGCCAAGGCCGCCGCTGCTGACGGCTGTTCGTCCGCACAGATTCCGGGCGCGGACATCAGAGAGCTAGAGGTAGGTGCGGCGTCGATGAAGGCCCTCCTGGCACGTGGGGCCGAGCGGCGGCGGCTCGGCGCCGACCTACTCGGTACGGACGACCACCGTACGCATGACCTTGTCCGCGAAGGTCTGACCCTTCGCGTCCCACGCCGGCCACAGATAGCCGATGCTGCATGCCGCGCTGTCCAACACGTGGCAGATACGGCGCAGCAGGGCCAGACCGAAGCCGAGCGGCCGGCCGGTCTCCTCGCGTATGAGCCGGATCTTCATGGCCTTCTTGCCCGGCGACGCGCCCTGCCCCTCCTTGACGAGGATGAAGATGTGGGCGGCAAAGCCCCACAGGACGGCGATCACCAGTAGGGCGATGATGAGGGGAACTCTTGCCTGCTCCCTGGCCGCGCGGCACGCTGAGTCGCCCAAGCAGCCCTTCAGGCTGCTCTCGAGGATGATCGAGGCGATGACCGCTATGACCGGCACCAGGCCGGCGATCAGGTAGTCGATCAGGAAGGCACCGAACCGGCTGCCCCAGCTCGCGTACACCCCGGGCCCGACGGGCACCATTCCCGGCTGCTGCATGTAGCCGGGGCCCGGCGCAGTCTGCTGCGGAGGGGCGTACTGGGCGGGCTGCTGAGGGGTGCCGTACGGCTGCGGCTGTGGCGGGTAGCCGTACGGGGCCGTCTACTGCGGAGCTCCGTACGGGGCCTGCGGCGGCGGCTGGCCGTAGGGATTGTTCGTGTCGCCGAAGCTCATCTGTGGTTTCTCCGATACGTCAGGGGGACAAAACGACGTGACGCGGAGGAAAGCAAGCTTCACCGGCCCACCCCCGACGGCGCCTGCGGAACTGCCCGATGATCTTTCTGGATGGGGCTGGATTATGTCCAGTCAAGACCTTGGGGGCATCGCATCAGCTGGCCCCCCACACCGCGCGGACAAGAACGCCAACGGTCCGGCCGTCGCGGCGTGATCACGCGCGGTCAGTCACGGTCCGGGTAGAGCCGGCGGTGGGTACCGGAGCGGCCGATGTCCAGGTCCAGGAACGCACTCAGCGTGGTGCCGCCGCTCCAGAAGCCGAGCTGGTTGACGTCAATGAGGGTCAGGTGATGCCGGGCAGCGACATCGCGTCCAGGCTTGGTGACGACGCAGGAGGCGACGAAGACAGGGACATCGGCGCCGTGTTCGGCGCGGGCAGTGCCGTTGAACGTCTGAATGGCGAACGCCACCAGCAGCACTGTCCCCATGTTTCCTGTTCTCTCCACAACTCCGGCGATGTGTCGCCCTGTTGCTCCCCGTGCGGCTACGGGTCCATCCGGTGGCATGGGCGGCTTGCAGCCGGGCTCGGGTGTTCCGCCATGGCCACCTCGCGCCAGGCGGTCAACTTCTGGGGGGGGGGAGCGCTGGGATATGCCTTCCGGAGTCCGTGATCGGCAATGGCGTGGACGCGCGGGCCGGGACGATCTGGCGTCGGGCAGCGACGGCGCCGCACGTCCATGCGCCGCGCACCGCACCGCACCGCACCGCATACGGGGAGACCATGTCCAACGGGAACGCGTCCATCGAGAGCACCGAAGCGCCGGTCACTTTCCTCACCGGCGGGTCGAGCGGGATCGGGGCGGAGACCGTGCGCCGCCTGCTGGGGCTCGGCCACCGGGTCGCGGCGACCGGGCGCAGCACGAAGAAGCTGGCCGCCCTGGCCGAGGCCGCGACGGAGGCGGGCGCGGGTGACCGGCTGCTGACGTTCGAAGGGGACGCTGCGGACTGGGGGCAGGTGTCGTCGGCGGTCGAGGAGACCGTGCGCGTGTTCGGGCGGCTGGACTACGCGATCGCCAACGCCGGGTACTCGACCAACGGCGACGTCGAGACCGGCGACCCCGAGGAGTGGCGGGGCATGGTGCTCACCAACGTCCTGGGCCCCGCACTGCTGGTGCGGGCGGCGCTCCCGGCACTGAAGGCGTCGCAAGGCCGGATCGTGCTGCTCGGGAGTGTCGCGGGGTTCAAGAACACGCCCGGCAACCTGTACTCGATGACGAAGTTCGCGGTGACCGGGCTGGCGGAGAACGTCCGCATGCTGACGACCGGGTACGGGGTCGGCACGACGCTGATCGCGCCGGGCCGGGTGCGGACGCCGTTCTGGGACGACCGCCCCGGCGGCGCCGACGCCGCGGGCCCGATGATCTCCACTGAGCTCCTGGTGGACACCGTCGTGTGGGCGATCTCCCAGCCACCCGGCGTGGACGTGAACACGCTGGTCGTCCGGCCGATCGGCCAGCGGAACTAGGACGTGTCCCAACGGGGCGGCCGCCGATTCAGGCATGAATCGGCGGCACAAGAAGCCATCGAAAGGCTCTGCCCCGTTCGGTCGTTCAGTTCTGCGCGGTCCCGGTCAGGCCCTCGAACTTCAATTCGTTGCCCTTGTAGGCCAGGGCGTTGAAGTTGATACGACGGTTCTCCTTCAACTCGCTGGAGAATTCGCAAGCCGTCCAGCCCGCGCCGCTGCCCTTGAAGTCCCTGCAGTCGAAGACGGTCTGCGGGTTACCCGCGTACATGACGCGCATATACATGCTCATTCCGTCGGCCCGCATGTCCTTGACGTAGAACTTGTCACCCTTCGGGTCGAAACACACTTTGCCGTGAGTCTTCCTGCCGCCCTCGGAGTAGACGAAAGTGCAGCGCACCGTCTTGCTCGGCTTCGGGACACTGGCGTCGGAAACGTTCTTGGCGTTCTTCACATGAGTTGCCCATCCGGCAGCCCGGGCTTCTCCGGAATGCACCGTGGCCGAAGAGGTGGAGACGGCGGGGGCGGCGAATGCCGGTGCGGCCATCAGGCCGAGGGTGAGGCCGCCGGCAGCGACGAGGGCTCCCCCTGATGCGAGAGTGCGCATGGATTCCTCCTGTGGATATTACGGATCGCAAAATGGCTGATCGTTTCAGGGCTGGTCACTCATCCGGAGGCCGGTTCGGCGAGGCTGACTGCGCGCTCCGGACGACCGTCCCTGGTCAACTTCATTCCACGATGCCGGAATATGGCCGGCAGGTCGTTAGCGCTGCGTACACAACAGGGTTAGCAATGAGTCCACTCGTGGCACCGGAGGGATTGATACCGGATCCGGCCGGGCAAATAGTGACATTTTGCCATCGAGCGCTTCGCCTTCGTCGAATTTCCACACACGGGCAGTGGTCACCCGCGCCCTATGCGTGGACGTTGCCCGGGACGAGGAGGCGCAATACACGCTGCTCTTCGAGTACGAGGCCGAGGACGGACGCACGGTCCGGATCTCTTCCGCAGGGCACCGGGCCCCACCGGTCATGCGAGGCGAGTTCCTGGACATCGTGTATGCCCCGAGATGACCTGGCAGATACCGGTGGGTGCCCAGACCGAAGAGGGGAATTCTTTGTGCCCGCCATGACGGCATTGGCGCGGACGGGTCTTGTCGTCCCCACGACCCTCTATGTGACCGGCCGCTGAGGAGGGCTCCTCGGCGACCGGCGGGGCCCCGCTCCGCCCCCTGTCCCGCCTCCACACGGCTTGCGGAAAGGCGCGTGCGACATCGCGATGAAGCGGTGGCGGGGCCGCGCAGGCGGGTGGCCTTCAGGCGAGTGGCCTCAGTCGGCCAGGACCGCTTCGATTGCTGTGGTGACCTCGCCGGCTTCGGGTTCGGTCTGGGGGGCGAAGCGTGCGGCGATGGTGCCGTCGGGGGCGATGAGGAACTTCTCGAAGTTCCAGCGGACATCGCCGCTGTAGCCGTCGGCGTCGGCGGTGGTGACGAGTTCGGTGTAGAGCGTGTGGCGTTGGTCGCCGTTCACGTCGGTCTTCTGGGTCATCGGGAAGGTGGTGCCGTAGGTGGTGGAGCAGAAGGTGGCGATCTCCTCGGGGGTGCCGGGTTCCTGACCCATGAACTGGTTGCACGGCACCCCGATGACCGTGAAACCGCGTGGCGCGTAGCGCTGCTGGAGGCTTTCCAGGGCCGCGTACTGCGGGGTCAGACCGCACTGGGATGCGACGTTGACGATGAGTACGGCGGTGCCCTTGTACTGGGCGAGGCGGGCGGGGCCGCCGGTCAGGGCATCAATCTCGACATCGAAGACGGACATGTCTCTCCTTTGGGTGTGCGGTCGTCCTTGCGTGTCCGGGTGCAGCCGGGGCGGGGTCGTGGGTGTCGAGGGTAGCGGCGGCGAGTGCGGCGAGGGTGAGGAGGGCTGCGGTCGGCAGGTCCCGCCAGGAGGACAGGCGGTTCGGTCCCTGACGGGCGAAGATCCGGTGCACGGGCGAGAGGTCGGCAGGCCCAGAATTCGGACCGCTGCGGGCAGACATCGACGTCCGGCTCCGCCGCCCGCGCGACCGATGAGTCCCGCCTCGGCACGTCGTCTGCATGGGGAGAGAGCCGCCCCCGGGCCTGCGGGAGGCCCGGGATGAGAGGACGAGGAGCGTGCACACCGTGGACCAGGAGTACGTGAGCGCCACCCTGACTGTCGCCGTTCCCGCCGAGAGGGTCTTCGCGGTGCTGGGGGACCCGACGGCCCATGCTGCGATCGATGGCACCGGCTGGGTGCGGAAGGCTGCCGACCCGGAGCCGCTGACCGAGGTGGGGCAGGTCTTCCGGATGGAGATGTATCACCCCAACCATCCGAACGGTGACTACCAGGTGGCCAACAAGGTCCAGGTCCTCGACCCGGCGCGCGCCATCGGCTGGCTGACGGGGCAGGAGAAAGACGACGGTCATCTGGAGTTCGGCGGATGGTTCTGGCGTGACGACCTTGCGCCGCTCGGCCCGTCCGAAACCGAGATCACGCTCACCTACGACTGGTCGGCGGTGCCGCAGTTCATCCGGGAGTACCTCCGGTTCCCGCCGTTCGGCCCTGAACATCTCACCAACTCACTGCGCCACCTGGCCGAGCTGCTCCGGTAGGTGAGGTCGCCGGCCAAGAAGTCCACCGCCGGTACGGGGCTTGGGGAGGGCGGATCACGGGAGGGACGGTGGCGGACGGCGCGTACGCGACCGGAGGCGCGCCGCGCACATCCGTCTCTCGCCGGGCAGTCCGTCGGCTACCCGGCGCTGCCGGGACTCTTGTGGCCGAGCGCGGAGACATCGGCGGCGCGGCTGCCGGCGGGCTGGAGATCCGCCCAGGGGTGCAGCTGCGCACCGCCTGTGCCGTTCGCCAGGGTCCGGGACGGCTCCTGGGCCGGGGTGGGGTGCGGGCCGCCCCGGCCGAGGTGGCGCAGAGCCGCGTCGGGACCGTGGTCACGGCGGATGGCGGCAAGTTCGTCGAGATCCCAGGCCATCGTGCCCACCACCGTACGGCGCGGCCCGCGGCGTTGGACGGTGCCGCGGACGAGGAGCAGGCCGGAGTGGAAGACGGTGTGGGCGCAGGCTTCGTGGGAGTCCTCGAAGAAGGCGAGGTCGACCATGCCGGAGCCGTCTTCGAGGGTGACGAAGATGATGCGTCGCCCGGAGCGGATGGGCGGCGTCTGCGTGGAGGCCCGCACACCGGCGACCAGCACATTCTGACCGGCGTGCGTGGTGGCGAGGTGGGCGGCATCGGTGGCGCCGAGCTCGCGCAGCAGGCGGTGGTGGTGGTCCATCAGGTGCTGGGAGACATCGATGCCCAGCACCTGCAGCTCCTGGTTGAGCACTTCCCGGCGGGTCATCTCCGGCAGCCCGCTGGGCTGGGCGGTGACAGGGTGCCCGTCGTCGAGAGGCAGCTGCCCGTCGCCAACGGGCCGGCGGTGTTGGCGGTGGACTTCGGCGATCTGCAGCAGCAGGTCCCGCCGGGATGCTGTCGCGCCCGGCAGGGTGGCGAAAGCGCCGATCTCCGCGAGGTGTTCGGCCACCGGCCGGGACGGGCGTGCACGCTGCCACATGTCCTGAAGGCTGGTGTAGGGCTGGGCGGCGGCGATCCGCTCGACCTCGTCGTCGCTGATGCCCTTGACCGCGGACAGCGCGAGCCGCACGCCCCACGTCCCGTCCCCCACCGCTTCGACGGTGTGATCGGCCCGGGAGTGGTTGACGTCGACGGGCAGGACGTGGACGTTGTGACGGCGGGCGTCGGCGACGATGACGCGTTTGGGCCACATCCCCGGATCGTGCTCCAGCAGCCCCGCGTACAGGGCGGCGGGGTGGTGCGCCTTGAGCCAGGCCGACTGCAGCGCCGGCACCGCGAACGCCACGGCGTGCGCGCGGCAGAACCCGTACGCACCGAACGCTTCGATGATCGCCCACACCTCCTCCAGCACCTCGGACCCGTATCCGTGGGCGCGGGCTTCGCGGTGGAACCACTCGCGCAAGGCGGGCAGGCGCTCGGCGTCGCCCAGCGCGCGACGGGCGATCTCGGCCAAGGCGCGGTCGCATCCCGTGAGTTGGGCGAGCATGAGGATGATCTGCTCGTGCCAGATCGTGACGCCGTAGGTGTCCCGCAGGATCGGTTCGAGATCGGGGTGGGGGTAGACGGGTGCTGCGCCGTGGCGGGCGGCGATGTACTGCTCGGGCATGCCGCCGGCCACCGGCCCGGGGCGGAAGAGGCTGATGTCGGCGATGACGTCCTGCGGATCGCGGGGCTGCAGCCGGCCCAGCAGGTCCTGCTGGCCGGGCGATTCGAGCTGGAAGAGGCCGATCGTGTCGGAGGCCTGGATCAGCTTGAAAGCGAAGAAGTCGTCCAACGGCACCTGGTCGGCGTTGTCGAGGTCGATGTGCTCGCCGGTGGTGCGCTCGACTTCGTGCACGGCATGGGCCATGGCCGACTGCATGCGGACGCCGAGCACATCGAGCTTGATCAGGCCGAGGTCCTCGACGTCCTCCTTGTCCGCCTGGACCATGGGGTAGTCGCCCCCCGGTGTCGGCTGCACCGGCAGCCGGTCCAGCAAGGTGGCGTCGCTGACGATGACGCCGCACGGGTGCATCGCGATCCCCCGCGGCAGCCCGTCCAGCCCCTCGGCCAGCTCCCACAGCGGCCCGTACTGCCCGGCCTCCGCGGCCAGCGGCCGCAGCTCCGGGAGTTCGGCGAGTGCTGCGCTGACGTCGCATGCTCTGATGTGGGGGAAGGCCTTGGCGATCTGGTCGACCAGGTGCGGCGCGATGCCGAGGGCCATGCCGGTGTCGCGCAGGGCGTGGCGGGCGCGGTAGGTCTCCGGCATCGCGGTGACCGCGACGCGCTCCAGGCCGAAGCGTTCGATGATGCGGTCGTAGACCTCCAGGCGGCGGGCGGACTCGACATCGATGTCGATGTCCGGCAGGGAGGTGCGCCGCTCGGACAGGAACCGTTCGAAGAGCAGATGGTGCTCCAGAGGGTTCGCCGTGGCGATGTGCAAGGCGTGGTTGACCATGCTGCCGGCCCCCGAGCCGCGCGCGGCGACACGGACCCCCATCTCCCGTACGTCGGCGACGACTTGGGCGACGGTGAGGAAGTAGGTGGCGAATCCCAGCCGGCCGATCACGGCCAGCTCCTCCTCCACCTGCTGGACGGCCGCGGTGTCGTGGTGCAGGCCGCGCCGGGCCAGCCCTGCCTCACAGCGCTCGCGCAGCAGCTGGTCCGCCTCCCCCGCGCCCGGCCCGGCGCCGACCGTGGCCGGTTCGGGGAAGTGCGGAGTCCCCATCCCGAGGTCCCGGGCCGGGTCGAGGCGGCACTGCTCGGCGGCGGCCGCGGTCTCCGACAGCAGGCGCAGGGCCCGCTCCGGGCCGGCGCCGGCAGAGGCGGTGATGCGCTGGGCGATCTGAACCATGGATGCGGGGCCCTTGAGCCACCGCTCCCCCGCATCCAGATGGCGCCGGTCGATGGGCCGCAGGAAGCGGGCGGCGTCCAGGACATCGGCCAGACGGTGCTGAGACGGGTCGGCGTAGCGCACGGCGTTCGTCAGGACCGCAGGAATGTGGAGGCGGTCGGCCAGCGCGAGGGTGCGGCCTGCCAGCCGGTCCGACCCCGCCCCACTGCCGGGCAGCCCGTAGGACAGGACCTCCAGGCGGAGGGTCGCGCCTGCCTGCTCCAGTTCGCGCCACGGCGCCAGAAGCCGTACGGCCTCATCCGGCTGGGCCGCGGTCAGCGCCCGCGCGGGTTCGGACACGGGGCCCAGCAGGATCGCCAGGCCCTCCCCCGCGTGCTCGGCCAGCGCCGGCCACGGAAGCACCGGGCGGCCGTCACCTGCCGCGGCGTGGCTCGCGGAGATCAGGCGGCACAGCCGCGCCCACCCGACCTGATTCTCGGCGAGGAGGGTGACGCGCAGCGGCGGCTCGATGATGTGGGCGCCGCCCCGCACCGGGATGCGGCGGCGGTCCGGTACGGCCGTGGCGGCGTACGGCGCCACGGCCGCATCGACGCCGAAGATCGGCCGCACGCCATGGGCGGCACAGGCCTTCGCGAAACGCACCGCGCCGGTCACCGTGTCCCGGTCGGTCAGCGCCAGGTCCGCGATCCCTCGCTCCGCGGCACGGCGCACCAGCTCCTCGGGGTGGGAGGCGCCGTAGCGGGTCGAGTATCCGGAGGCGACGTGCAGGTGCGCGGTCACCGGTCCACCTCCTTCACGTGACCGGCCGGAGGGCCGTACCTCCACTGTAGCTCGATTTCGATCGTACGTTCGAATGAATCTTCGAGAGGTGTCGCTGCAGGTCTTCGAGGGGTGCCGCTGCAGGTCACAGCTCCGCGACGGCGGAGGTGAGCCTGCGGACCGTGCGGCCTTGGGCCGGCGGCAAGAGCGCCGCCATGTGTGTGGTGTGACCGACGGCGACCTGGCCGCGCCCGTCAGGGGCGGGGAGCGCAGGCACCTGCGCTCCGGCGGTGAGCGTCGGCCGCCGTTCCTTGCCGCTGCGGGCCGGCGGCGCATGCGCTGTACGGGCGGAAGGGCGGACGTTTGCGGCCAACGGCCAACGGCCGGCGGCTGAACCCCGACGACACCACCGTCCACAAGGCCCCGGCCGGCGAACCCAGCGTCAGAGGCCAGTACCCAGTGAGGTGCCGTCGCGCTCGGCGACGACACCTCACTGGACTCCAACATCGCGGCCCGCACCGCGCGTTCGCCGATCACCGTCTTGCGGACACCGGAGAACGTACGCGCGGCAGCCGAGCCACAGGCGGCCTGACCTCATTATCCCGACCGCCCATACGGGACAAGCGACTTACTCTCAGAGGGCGCCGGAGTCCGCGATGGTGACGGTGGCCGAGGTACGGCCGGACCCCGAGCCGTAGCCCTCGATCTTCCGTACGAGCTCCATGCTGCTCTCGTCGGCAACCTCGCCGAACACGACGTGCTTGCCGTCAAGCCACGACGTCACGATCGTGGTGATGAAGAACTGCGAGCCGTTGGTGTTCGGGCCGGCGTTGGCCATGGAGAGCTGGCCCGGCTTGGTGTGCTTGAGCGTGAAGTTCTCGTCGGCGAACTTCTCGCCGTAGATGCTCTTGCCGCCCGTGCCGTCGCCACGGGTGAAGTCGCCGCCCTGGAGCATGAACTCCGGGATGACGCGGTGGAAGGACGAGCCCTTGTAACCGAAGCCCTTCTCGCCGGTCGCCAGCGCGCGGAAGTTCTCCACGGTCTTGGGGGCGACGTCGTCGAAGAGGTTCATGTTGATCCGGCCGGCGGGGACGTCGTCAATGGTGATGTCAAAGAAAACCTGAATAGTCATACCCCCATCCTGACATCCCCACCCATCGGAGACGGCCCAAGCCCCCCGAGGGCCCCTCCACGCCCCTCGCAGGGCATCCAGGACGCGCGCGTCACGCGCGCATCCCGATCCGGCGGTCGTCCTTACCGGACCAGCATGCGGCCCATGCCGGACACGCCGCCCCTCCCCGAGCCGTTCACTCCGCAGACCGCGCCCGCGGCCGCTTGAGGACCTCCGGGCGCGGCTGCGCGCGACGCGCCGGCCGGACACCCTCGAGGGCGCCGGGTGGTCGCTCGGGCCCGACCTCGCCTACCTCCGCGAGCTCGTCGCCTGCCGGGCGGACGGGTTCGGCGGGCCGGCGCAGGAGGCGGCGCTCGCCCGGCTCCCTCGTTTCCGTGTCCCGCTCGGCGGTCTCGGGATCCACTTCGTGCACGCCCGCGCTGCCGCGCCGGCGGGACCCGTGCTGCCGCTGGTCCTCAGCCATGGCTGGCCGGACTCGTTCTGGCGGTACTCGAAGGTCATCCCGCCCCTGACCGACCCGGAGGCCACGGTGGCGATCCCCGCGGATGCGTTCGACGTCGTCGTGCCCGACATGCCGGCTACGGGTACTCCGACCGTCCCATCGTTCCTGCCCTCGACTCCCCCGCCGTCGCGCGTGGAGCGACTGCGACGGCGATGTCGAGCGGCGCTTCACGAAGGACGAGATCCTCACGAACCTCACGCTCCACTGGCTCACGGGGACGATCGGCTCGTCGATGCGCATGTACCGCGCGAACGCCGCGAACGCTCCCGCGCAGCACGCCCGCCGGGTCGAGGTGCCGTCCGGTTTCTCGCTCGTCCCCGGTGACATCGTGCGGCCGTCGCGTGCGAGGCTCGCGCGCAGGGCGAACGTCGTGCGCGGGACCGAGCCCGAGCGCGGTGGGCGCTTCGCGCCGTTCGAGGAGCCCGAGCTGTGCGCGCAGGAGCTGCGCGCGTCCTTCCGCCCCTACCGGACGGCGGCGATGGGCTGAGGGCGCCGCCGCGCGCGGACGTGGCCCGCATCTCGCAGACGGTCCGCACCATGATCGGCCGTCCTCTGCTGCCGTCTGCTGCACTCTGCTGCCTTCCGCTGCCCCAACAGCTCACGCACACGCAGCAGAGTGCGGCGCACCGGATTTCTCCGCACCTCACGCACTGAGCACCCTCATCCGTACGGGAGGGAGCGTGCTCCGGGTTGCACCGCCGCATGTACCTCCGGGCCCGGCCGCGCCCCGGGCATCCTGTCCTGCCTATGCGTGCGGGTCGCGGGCTCCGCGCTGTCGGGTGGCGTTGATGGCGCCGAGCAGGGACAGCGCTTCCGCACTGGGGCTGCCGGGTTCGGCGTGGTAGATGACGAGTTGTTGGCCGGGTGCGTCGCGGACGTCGAAGGCCTGGTAGGTGAGGGCGAGCGGACCGACGTCGGGGTGGTGGAGCTGTTTGGCGTCCTGGGTCTTGCCTCGCACGGTGTGGGCCTGCCACATGGCCGAGAAGGCGGTGCTCCGCTCGGTCAATGTGTCGACGAGCGCCTTCAGTCGGGGGTTGTCGGGGTCGATACCGGCCGCGAGACGAAGGTTGGCCACGGTGGCCTGTGCGGCCCAGTCCCAGCGGGTGTAGAAGTCCCGGCCGGCAGGGTCGAGGAAGGCCATACGGGCGAGGTTGTCCGCGGGGGTGAAGGGCGCGTACAAGGCGTCGGCCAGGGCGTTGGTGGCCAGGATGTCCAAGGTGCTGCTGAGGACGAAGGCCGGGGTGTGGGGGTAGCCGTCCATGAGCTGGCGCAGCGCCGGGCTGACCATGTGGCGCTGCTGCGCGGGACGGTCGTTCGGTGCGGCGCCGGCCAGCCGGTGCAGGTGCGCACGGCCGTCGGTGTCGAGATGGAGAGCACGGCTGAGGGCATCAAGGACCTGGGACGAGGGGTGGCGCTCCCGGCCCTGTTCGAGGCGGGTGTAGTAGTCGACGTTCACTCCGGCCAGAACCGCGACTTCCTCACGGCGCAGCCCGGCGACTCTGCGTACGCCGTAGCTCGCCATGCCGACGTCTTCGGGCCGCAGCCCGGAGCGCCGGGCGCGCAGGAAGTCTCCCAGGGGGTTGTCAGACATGCGGCCAGGTTAAGCAGGCGGCTCGCGCGCTGCCTGGGTGTGTGGCACCCAGGCAGCGAACGCCCTGGCTGACGGCTGCTGAGGCGCCCAGAGTCGGTGGCGAAAAGGACGACACCGAACGGGAGGAGGCCTCGTGCCGAAGGCGAGTGAGGACAGTGTCGACGTGGTCGGGATGTGGGTGACCGCGGACGGCGGCATCCGTCAGGAGCTACGGGCGGACGGTCGCTACGACGAAGCCCGCGGGAATCGGCCGAGCGCGTACACGGGCCGCTACACCGTGACCGGAAACCGTCTGCACTACGTCGATGACTCCGGCTTCACGGCGACCGGTGAGGTGCGTGAGGGCGTGCTGTATCACGAGCACCTGGTGCTCCGCCGGGAGGAGGAGCGCCGGATATGAAGGGCATCGGCAAGTCCGCGGCCGCGAAGTCCGCGGCCGCGAAGGCCACGGCCCGCTCGGCCCGCCCGTCGGCAAGGGGCGGCCTCCTTGCCGCGGCGTGGTCCGGTACCGCGGGCGAACCGCGATCGGGAGAGAGCAGGACACCGCTATGACGGGACAACGACTTGACGGCAAGGTCGCATTGATCACCGGTGCGACGGGAGGTATCGGCGCGGCGACCGCCCATCTGTTCGCCCGCGAGGGCGCGCGGCTGGTCGTCACCGACGTCCACCAGGAGCGCCTGGCAGCACTTGCGGAGGGGCTTGCGGAGACCGGCGCGGACGTCGTCGCCGCATGCCTGGATGTCTCCTCCGCCCGGCAATGGGACAGAGTGATCACCCTCGTTGGCGATCGGTTCGGCACTCTGGACGTCCTCGTCAACCTCGCGGGCATCCTGGACTGGGAGGGGATCGAGGACACCCGGGAAGAGGCCTGGAATCGCGTCATCGACGTGAACCAGAAAGGCACCTGGCTCGGGATGAAGGCCGCCATGCCGCTGCTGCGCGCCACCGGCAACGCCTCGGTGATCAATACCTCGTCCGTGCTGGGGCTCGTGGGAAGCGGAGCTGCGGCGGCCTACCAGGCGTCCAAGGGCGCGGTGCGGCTGCTCAGCAAGACCGCGGCTGTCGAGTACGCCGGGCGGGGCGTGCGGGTCAACTCCCTCCACCCCGGTGTCATCGCGACGCCGATGATCCAGGATCTCCTGGACGAGCAGGGCGACGAGCAGGCGGATATCGCGCGTACTCCGATGCGCCGCGCGGGCCGCGCCGACGAGGTCGCCTCGGCCATGCTCTTCCTCGCCGGCGACGAGTCCTCGTTCGTCACCGGTGCCGAGCTCGTGGTCGACGGCGGCCTCACCGCCCACTGATCCCCTCACACGGGCGGGATGGATCAACCAGCCGACTCGGCCGCCAGACACACGTCAGGGTGGGAGGAGTGCGTCCCCCTTTGTCGTCCTGCCGCGGGAATTCGGGGCGTCGGTAAGCGATGGCCGGGTCACGCGGCGGTGGTAGTGCCCCGCATTTGAACGGAGAAACATGGTGTTCCGCTGCGTGGGAGGCAAAAGGCGGGGCACATGATGGCTCGGAGGTTGATACATATGGTTCCCCTGCTACTCGTTCTTCTTCTCGCACTGCTTCTTTTCGGTGCGGGGTTCGCTCTCAAGGCCCTTTGGATCGTCGCGGTCATCGTTCTCGCGGTGTGGCTGCTCGGCTTCGTGCTGCGCTCCGCCGGAGCCGGTGGAAAGCGCGGACGGTGGTATCGCTGGTAGCTGACCTGACCGCAAAGGAAGCCGCCCACAGCCCATTCCGGGCCACTTCCGCACCGCTCCGGATCACCATCGGGTTTGCGGGATAATTACGGGGCACCCGAGTGGTGCCATCTATGAAAGGACCGCGTCATGAGCGCCAGCGAAAAGGCCAAGGCCAAGACTGAGCAGACCGCCGGCAAGGTCGAGAAGGAAGCAGGGCGCGCGGTCGGAAACGAAAGCGCTGCTGCTGAGGGCTCGGCGAAGGAATCCAAGGGAGACCTTCGCGCCGCCAAGGAAAAGGCGAAGGACGCCCTCAAGGACTGAGTTCGCCACGTATTTCGCGGGTGGGCCCCAGCAGAACGCTGGGGCCCACCCGCACGTCCGGCGCCCCGCCGGCGGCCGGTGCTTCCGGGCCTGGCACCCGGGTGCCTGCGTAAGCGGGACGCCACGTCGGGGTCCGTCGGCCCCGGCGATCCGTCCGGAGGGGGCAGGGTGTCGAAAGAGGAGCAGCCGCGGGGCGCTCCTGCGACAGGTGGGAGAGTGATGTGAGCGGTGCAGCAGGTGAGCCGCGGGCGGCTTCGGCTCAGCAGGGCCGGCCGGCCAGGGCTGCTCAATGGTGGCGGCGCGCGTGGGGGTCGGAGGGCCATGAGCGTCACACGGCGCTGCTGATCGGGAAGAGTACGGTCGCCGCCACGCTCGCCTGGGTGCTCTCCTACAACGTCCTGAATGCTCAGTCGCCGGCGTTCGCGCCGTTCTCCGCGGTGCTGATCATGCAGGTGACGGTCTATCAGTCGCTGCTGCAGTCCACGCGCTACGTGGGGGCCGTGGCCGCGGGTGTGGCCGTGCAGGCCGCTCTCGGGTTCCTGGGCGGCCCTGACCTGCTGACCTTCGCGCTGGTGGCGTTGGTCGCGCTCACCATCGGACGGTGGCCGGCCCTCGGCTCACAGGGCTCTCAGGTGGCCACCGCGGCGTTCTTCGCGTTCTCCACCTACATCTCCGCCACGTCCGACTTCGACAAGATCACCCAGCTCGGACAGATCATCCTGCTGGTCCTCATCGGGTGCGGTGTCGGCGTCCTGGTGAACGTCACCGTTTTTCCGCCCTTGCGGCTTCGCGGTGCCGAACACGGCATCCGGAGCCTCGCCCACGCACTGTGCGATCTGGTCAGCGATATGCATCCGGCGCTGCGCGAAGGTGAACTCGACGAGGAACGCACCGGGCACTGGCGGGAGCGGGCGGACCAGACCGGAGAACTGGTCACCCATGCCCGGACCGGCCTGCGCACCGCCCGGGAAAGCATCCACTACAACCCACGCCGCCTGCTGCGCCGCCACCGCGGCCGCACGAGTTTCCAGGGCTACGGTGCGGTACTGGAGGCATTGGAGCGGGCGCTCTATCAAACGGCATCCCTGACGCGCAGCCTGGACCAGTGGAGCAGGAATCAGCACGAGGAGCACCACAACTACCGCAGGTTCCTGCAGTGTTACGCGGATTTCGTGGAGTCCATCTCCGAAATCACCCAGGTCCTCGCCGCCCTGGACGAGGACGAGTTGAACGAGCAGGCCCCGCAACTCTGCCGACTGGCGGACCAGGCGCAGCAGTGCCGTCACCGCGTGAGCGAACAGGCCGAGCAGGACGGCCTGCCACTCGCCGACCCGGGCCGCCCGTACGGAGTCCTCGTCATCGAGGCCACCCGCCTCATGGAGGAATTCCAGTACACCTGCGACGTACTCCAACACCACGTCGACCGGTAAGTCACGTGCCACGGCGCGAGAAAGAGCTGATCCCGAGGGTGTCCCGGCCGGCCGGTGAACGGCCGGCCGGGACATCGGGCTCAGGCGAGGTCGAACCGATCGAGGTTCATCACCTTGTCCCACGCCGCCACGAAGTCACGCACGAACTTCTCCCCCGCGTCCTCACACGCGTAGACCTCGGCGACGGCTCGGAGCTGGGAGTGCGAACCGACGATGAGGTCGACGGCGGTCGCGGTCCACTTGGCTTCGCCCGTGGCGCGATCCCGGCCGTCGAAGACGTTCTCATCCGAGGCCGATGCCTTCCACACCGTGCCCATGTCGAGCAGGTTGACGAAGAAGTCGGTGGTCAATGTCTCCGGCCGGTCGGTGAAGACGCCGTGCGGGGCGCCCTTGAAGCCGGTGTTCAGCGCCCGCATGCCGCCGATCAGGACCGTCATCTCGGGAGCGGTCAGCGTCAGCATGTTGGCGCGGTCCAGCAGGAGGGTCTCCGGCGACAGCTTTTCCCCCGGCCGGAGGTAGTTGCGGAACCCGTCCGCCTTGGGTTCGAGGACGGCGAACGACTCCACGTCGGTCTGCTCCTGCGAGGCGTCCGTGCGCCCCGGTGCGAACGGCACGGTGATGTCGACTCCGGCGTTCTTCGCGGCTCGCTCGACGGCCGCGCACCCACCCAGGACGATCAGGTCGGCGAGCGAAATCTTCGTTCCGCCGGCCTGAGAGCGGTTGAAGTCGTCCCGGATCCCTTCGAGGGTCCGCAGCACCTCGGTCACCTCGGGCAGGTCATTGAGCTCCCAGTCGCGTTGCGGCGCGAGTCGAATCCGCGCCCCGTTGGCGCCGCCACGCTTGTCGGTGCCGCGGAAGCTCGCCGCCGATGCCCATGCGGTGGTGACCAGCTGGGCGAGGGACAGTCCCGAGGCGAGCAGCCTGTCCTTGAGGGAGGCGATCTCCGCATCCCCGACCAGCTGGTGATCGACGTCCGGGACGGGGTCCTGCCACAGCTGCGGCTCGGGAATCCACGGTCCGAGGTACCGCGAGAGCGGGCCCATATCGCGATGCAGCAGCTTGTACCACGCCTTGGCGAACGCTGCCGCGAGCTTGTCCGGGTTCTCGTGGAAGCTCTTCGCGATCGGCGCGTAGACCGGATCCACCTTCAGTGCGAGGTCCGTCGTCAGCATCATGGGCGCGTGCTTCTTCGACGGATCATGAGCATCAGGCACCGTGCCCTGGGCCGAGGGATCCGTGGGAGTCCACTGGTTCGCGCCGGCGGGGCTCGTCGTCAGCTCCCATTCGTATCCGAACAGGTTGTCCAGGTACCCGTTGTCCCACTTCGTCGGTGCGGAGGTCCATGCGCCCTCGAGCCCACTGGTGAGCGCGTCGGCGCCCTTGCCGCTGCCCGAGGTGTTCCGCCAGCCGATGCCCTGCTGCTCGATGGGGCTGGCCTCGGGCTCCGGCCCGATGTACTCGGGATTCACCGCACCATGACACTTGCCGAACGTGTGGCCGCCGACGATGAGCGCAAGCGTCTCCTCGTCATTCATCGCCATGCGCCCGAATGTCTCGCGAATATCCCTGGCGGCCGCGACGGGGTCCGGGGTGCCGTTGGGCCCCTCCGGATTGACGTAGATCAACCCCATCTGCACAGCACCGAAAGGAGCGGCGAGTTCCCTGTCACCGCTGTAGCGCTCATCTCCCAGCCAGGTGTCCTCGGACCCCCAGAAGATCTCCTCGGGCTCCCAGATGTCCTCTCGCCCGAAGCCGAACCCGAACGTCTTGAACCCCATCGATTCCATGGCACAGTTGCCGGCGAAGACCAGCAGATCGGCCCAGGAGATTTTCCGGCCGTACTTCTTCTTGACCGGCCAGAGCAAACGGCGCGCCTTGTCCAGGCTCGCGTTGTCCGGCCAGCTGTTGAGGGGGGCGAACCGCTGAGCGCCGGCGCCGCCACCGCCCCGGCCGTCTTCGATGCGGTACGTTCCCGCGGAGTGCCAGCTCATCCGGATGAAGAGCGGCCCGTAGTGGCCGTAGTCGGCAGGCCACCATTCCTGAGAGGCCGTCATCACATCGAAGACGTCCCGCTTCAGGGCATCGAGGTCGAGGGTCGCGAACTCTTCCGGATAGTTGAAGTCCTCGCCCATCGGATTGGAACGCGACGAGTGCTGGTGCAGCACCTGAAGGTCCAGCTGATTCGGCCACCAGTCCCGGTTCGTCCTGGGTCGGGTCGACGTGGGGGCCGGGGAGGGAATTACCGGGTTCTCGCTTTCGCTGCCGGACACGTCCGTCCTTCTTCCTGTCTCGGGGTTTCCTTCTGGTGGCTGCTTGCTCTTGACGTTGGTTGCCCAACCGGAGTCGAGCACCGCGAGCCGCGCTCCTGGCGCGCCACGACGCCCGCCGACCGGAAACGACCGGACCCGCGGCAGTCAACGCGGGGTTCGCCGCCGGCGAGAACTCCTACCCTTGTGCACGACGCCGATATGCGAGCCTGACTCGGCGTCCGTATCGTCGCGCACCGTGGACCGCAGCGCCACGAGAACACGCAGAGCATCCCTCGTAACAAGCACTCAAGGTCCCAAGCGGTTGGAGAGTTTGCTCGATGACCGGCTGCTCTCCCGGAAACTGAGACGCGGGAGAAGGGACGCTTCTTTCCGATCATCCGATAACTGATGCGAGAGACGGAAAGGGAGGCTGGGATGCTATTGATATCCAGCGGCGTGGGAGTCCGTGGCTGAGTTGCGCGTGGTGATCGAGCCGCCGCGTGCGTCACACCCCGTGACGGCGGCTGTCTACCGCGAGAGCTTCCGTTCGTCGGCACGGAGACCGCGGAGCGTCCACAGTCCGTACAGGGCCAGCAGCGGTTTGGCGACCAGCCACTCGCCGAGGCGGTAGTCGTCCGCGCGCACCAGCCGCTCGGCAAGATCAGGGCGCTGCCGCCGCAAGTACGCGCGGGCCTTGAGCGCGTGAGCCGGCTGGGAGACGATCGCGACGCGGTCGACGTCCTCAAGCAAGGGGATCACGTTGGTGATGTTCTCCCAGGTCGTCGCGCTTCGGTCTTCGAGGCGCACGGTGCCGTCGAACTCCAGCACCGACTTCGCGTAGTCAGCCATCAACTGGGCCTCCGCGGCGCCGCCGCCCGTCGCGCCGCCGCTGAAGATCACGCGCGTGCCACCGTCGGCGCCGAGGGAGCGCATCCCCGTACGGACTCGCCACCGGTTGATGACGTTGGCCGTCGCCTGGGGATTCCGGTAGCCCAACACGACCACCGCCTCGGCAGCGCCCGCACGGCTCCCCACGAGAGCCCGCGACCAACGCCAGTTCAACCACTCGCCCCAGGCCAGAGCAACAGCCCCAGCCATCGCCAGTCCTGTCCTTCGCCGCATGCAGCCGACCCTAAGGCACCCGGTATCGGCCCCGAAGGAACCAGCCGGGCGTTGTGTGGTTCGTGGAGCTGTCGGGCAGGCCGTGTCCGCCTTGCTCGGCGGGGACCTGTCCGAAGCCGGCCGGGTGTCCGGGGTCTCGCTCACCGCGTACTTCCTCACCGACAGGGCGCGGTGGCTCTGGCGGTTCCGGCTCGACCAGATGGCCGCCGATCCTGACCGCGTGCGATGGATGGTGCGGCAGGCAGTCGTCGGCGATCAGGGTCTGGTCGTCGGACATGCCGGATTTCACGGACCGCCCGACGAGGTCGGCATGGTGGAGATCGGCTACGCCGTCGCCCCCGGCTTCCGCCGCCAGGGATACGCCCGGCCCACGCTGACCGAGTTGCTGCGCCGGGCCGCTGCCGAACCCGCAATCTCCACGGTGCGGGCGACGATCAGCCCCGACAACGTGGCATCCCTGGCCACCCTCGTGGGCTTCGGCTTTGTCGAGGTCGGCGAGCAGTGGGACGAGGAAGACGGTCTCGAACCCATCTTTGAAGCCCCTGCCCGCCGGGGTCCGCTCTCTTGACGGCGCTAGGTTCGTGGCGGATCGCTGACCCGGTGGACTACGCGGTCGGACGCCGGCCAACCGAGGGAACGCGCTCCCATCGCCCCTCGGCGAGCCTGCCTCAACGGGCGGAGGGCTCGGCTGCGAGCCAGACGGCCACGGCCTGCGCGAGCGGCTGGTCGGTGTCGAGCTGGACGAAGCCGAACTGGCCGCCCTGGTTGCACTCCAGGAACCACCACGTCCGGTCGGCGTCCTCGGCGAAGTCGAAGGCTCCGTAGGAGAGTTCGGCGTACGACATATAGGCGTTCACCGCGGCTCGGACGCGGTCCGGCACCTCAACCGGCTCCCACAGACCGCCCTCGCCGAAGCGGCTGTCCACCTCATCGGGGTCGGCCTTCCTGCGGGCGGCGAAGAGCTGTTCTCCGACGCAGGTCAGCCGCACATCGGCCCGCTTGGGGATATGCAGTTGGAGCAGGGTCGGACCGGCCGCCACCCCGGAGAAATCCACGTCCGGGCTGATGCGCGTGGTCGGCAGCACCATCGGCGGATCGGTCGGGTGCCCGCCGGACACCGATTTCACCACGACATCCTGATGCGTCCGGGCGAACTGCCGTGCGACCGACGGGAACGAGGTGATCACCGTGGGGGGCACGGGGAATCCGCTGTGGTGGGCGGCGCGCAACTGCCACGGCTTGCGGCGCGCTCGTGCGGCCGCGACGGGGTGGTTCATCCAGCGCGCCCGGGTGCAGTCGAGCACGCCGTACAGGGCATGCTCGGACTCGGCCGTGAGCCATGCGGACGGCTCCGAGGCACGTGCTCCGGGTGTGCCGGGGCGCCGGACCCATACCGACCGCAGACTGCTCAGACTCACCACGCGTTCGCCCGCCTTGAGGTAGCCCTCGAAGTCGCCCTCGTCGTACTCCGACGACAGGGCCACCTCCCCGGGCAGGTCGGCGGGGTCGAGGCGGACGAGCGGGACGCCGAGTTCGTACAGCCTCGCCACCACCATGTCCGCCGTCACGTCCTCCTCGCAGGTGAGAATCAGGACGGTCATCGCGGATCAGTCGTCGAAGTGGGTCTTGGACCCGGCAGTCGAGGCGGTGGTGCCGGTGGCCAGCAGCACCGCCCTGCTGTACGTCGCCGGGCGGCCGTCAGGGAGAACGTTCAACTGTCGTGTGGCGTCGTAGGTGTACGGCACGGCGGTCGACGACTGAGCCCGCGGACGGGCAAAGCTCAGAGCGAACGGTCGCATACCTCTCCTTCAGGCTCGGGGTGCTGCAACACCCGGTGGTCTGGGCCGGGGGCACGTAGCGCCGTCTGACCTATTCCTACGTGAAAAACGTCAAAATCGAACGAATGATGGCCTTTTTTGATCGCTTCTGCCGATGCCCTTGACGCAACTGCCCTGGGCGTATTCGGCGAGAAGAGAGACGGCTGAACCCCGGCCGGGGTTCCATCCGGCCGTCGGGAGTGACGCACCCGACCCAGCTCACACGACACTCGGGACGCGGGCGTGAGGGTGCGTGTCGTGCCGGCACTCCAGGTGCAGATGCGCGGCGCCGGGTGCCTACCGGTACGAATCCGGTCGTCAAGGCCACCCGGCATGACGCCTAGTTGCCGACCGCGTGGGCGAGTTCGAGACGGTGGACGCCGGGCTCGTCCAACGTCGCCACGGTTGGTGTCGAAAAACGGCGGCGCCGGCGGGACGTGCCGGCCTGCACATCAAGGGCAGTCGACCGTGCGGGACTTCGACGGAGCGGACGCCGCCGCGTGCGGCCGCCATGAGAAGACGGCCGCACGCGGCGCCCACAACTCCCGTCCCACAGCGCACGCCCGGGGCCCCAACCCACCATCAGCAGACCGGTACCGGCACCGGGACTCCGACGGGTACGGGGACCGTCACGAAAGGGCCCGCCCCGGGCCATCCTGTAGTGATGCCTTCACAAGGCGTCGCTCACAAGGGAGTTGATCAGCTCAGGGCTCCGTCATAGTCGGGCAGCTTGAAGCCCTTTTCGTAGTGGCCGCCCTCGAAGTCGGTGGAGCGGTTACCGACGTTCGCTATGAGGGTGTAGCCCTGGCCTTCGTAGGACTTGCGGCAGCCGAGCTTGACGGCGGCCTTTCCTGGGCTGTGGCCTTCGGGCTTGAGGCACAGGCCGTCGACGGGGTAGCCGGCCTCCTTCAGCTGCCGCCGGGTCGAGGCATCCGCGTCCGCATCGCGATACGAGGCGAACAGGACGGCAGCGCCGTGGTCGTGGGCGTATTCCACGGCGTCCAGGATGCTCTGGACAGGCCGGCCCCGGTCGTAGTGCGTGGCGAGAGAGGTGTTGTCGATGTCCAGGACCACGGCCGGCTCGGAACCGTCGGCAACGTCCGGGAGGCGCTCCTCCAGGTGGCTCTGCAGGGCGTCGGCGACGGGAGCGATGTCCGACAGCCACTGGCTCTTGCTGGGCAGCGACGAACCGCTCCGGCCTGCGGAATCGGCCCAGGCCGAGGCCGAGGACGGGACGATGGCAGCCAGGGCAAGGGCAGCCGTGACGAAGGCGGTTGACGTGAGACGCACGAAAACTCCTCTGGGAAAGGTGGTTGGTGGCGACAGCACCGAAACCGACACCGACGCGACGGTATGCGGCGGCCGCGCGCACGGGCGGCCCACGCGCCAGATCCCGCCACGGCGTGCCCACCGCGGTCCGGTCGGGGCCCAGCGCGCAGCGAGGACGTGTGCGGGTTGCCGCGGACGCGAGGGAACGGTGCTGTCGTGCACGGGCTTCGGCTGTCGTGCGCAGGCTTCGGACGTCCCTGGGCCCATGCCGGCGCCGAACGGCCACCGCAGGTCAGCCCAGCGGTCTGGGGGCGGCGGCCGACATCCCGGGGAGTTCGTCCAGGAGCATGGTTGGCCGGTATTCGGCGAGGCTCGGCCCGGTGGGCCCGCGGCCGGGCCGACGGGAGGTACCCAAGAGGCGGCCGGGAAGCGCCCGAGGCTTGGGGCGCATCCGGGGACGCCCGCACCGCCGGCCCCGCCCCGGGCCCTCTACCGACTCCGCTCCTCCTGCTCCTACTCCTCGATGCTGGTCACCACAGTGTCGAGACCGGCATGCCGCAGGGTGCGCTGGACGGCATGGCGGGCACCCCGGGTGGCGACAGAGACCGATTCCGGGGCACGCGTGACCGCGCGGAGCAGGGCGTAGGCGCACGCGAGGTCGATCCGCTGCAGATCGCTCATGTCCCAGATCCAGCTGCCTGCCTGCCGCAGGCGCCGGTCACCGAGGAGCTCTTCCAGCTCGGGCAGGTCGTGCGCGTCCAGCGCACCGGAGAACGTCAGCACCACGCGCTGCTCATCAGCCTCGGTGATCGCTACGGTTGCGCGCTGCGGTTGGACGGACGCAGAGGGTGTATCGGCCACGGCAACCTCCTCGCAGCACATCGCTGCGTGCCTCCATTGTCTCAACGGACGCGCGTCACCGCTTCGTGGTCGCGCGGCTGCACTCCAAGGGCGCCCTGACGCCCTGGTCGCCACGCCCGTCACCACCTCACCCGACGCGGGCTCCGGCCTCAGCCGTTGAACCGGTCCGGGTCCGGCCCGGTGCGCTCGTCACGGTTCAGCGCGGAGATCTCCCCGATGTCGCCTTCCGTGAGCTCGAAGTCGAAGAGGTCGAAGTTCTCCTCGATGCGCTTCCGGGTCGCCGACTTCGGGAAGACGATGTCCCCCCGCTGCAGGTGCCAGCGCAGGGTCACCTGTGCCGTCGACTTGCCCACCCGCTGCGCGATACGGGCGATGACCGGGTCGTCGAGCACCTTGCCCTGGGCGATGGGCGACCATGCCTCGGTAGCGATGTCGTGCTCGGCACCGAAGGCCCGGACGCTGTCCTGGGTGAGGTAGGGGTGCACCTCGATCTGGTTGACGGCGGGCACCACCACGCTGCTTTCGAGCAGTCGGCGCAGGTGGTGCGGCTGGAAGTTGGAGACCCCGATGGATTTGGCCCGCCCGGAGCGGTAGATCTCCTCCATCGCCCTCCAGGTCTCCACGAAGTCTCCCTTGTCGGGCAGGGGCCAGTGGATGAGGAAGAGGTCCAGGTGTTCCAGGCCCAGTTCCTCCATGGTGCGGTCGAACGCTTCGAGGGCGTCGTCATACGCGTGGGCGCCGTTGTTCAGTTTGCTGGTCACGAAGACGTCGGCGCGGTCGAGGCCGGAGTCCCGGACCGCCTGGCCGACTTCCTTCTCGTTGCCGTACATCTCCGCCGTGTCGATGTGGCGGTAGCCGGCCTCCAGGGCCGCCAGCGTCGTCGCGCGGGTCTCCTCCGGCGGAATCTGGAACGTCCCGAAGCCGAGCTGGGGGATCTGTGCACCGTTGTTGAGGGTGATGCCGGGTACTGCGGCCACGATGGCTCCTTACCGTTGCTGCCCCGGAGGGCAGGGGAGGTCTGTCGGGGGAGGTCTGTCCGGGGAAATCTGTCTGGGGAACGCCTGCCCGTTCACGTCTGCGGCACAAGCAACACAGCGGGATCGCCCGCGAGAATTTCGTGGGGACCGGGCCCTAGCCTGCGACGCCGCCCAGCTCCGCGTCGGGCGGCAGGATCCGGACGAGCTTGCGGTTGACGAATTCCTGCATCCCGAGCTTCGAGAGTTCCCGCCCGTAGCCGGAGCGCTTGATCCCGCCGAACGGCAGGTCGGGCTGGGTGGAGGTCGGGTGGTTCACCCAGATCATGCCGGTGTCGACACGCTCGGCCACCCGGCGGCCCCGTTCCACGTCCGCGCAGAAGACGGATCCGCCGAGGCCGTACTCGCTGTCGTTGGCGAGGGCGACCGCCTCGTCCTCGTCGGCCACCCGGTAGATCACCGCGGCGGGCCCGAACAGTTCCTCCGCATAGGCGCGCATCCCGGGCTTGACCCCGGTGAGGATCGTCGGTTCGACGAAGGCGCCCGGATGGTCGATCCGGTTGCCGCCGATGACGAGTTCGGCTCCCTGCTCCACCGTCTCTCGGATCTGATCGACCAGGTCCGCTGCCGCGCGTTCGGACGAGAGCGGAGCCAGTGTGGTCGCGTCGTCGGCGGGGTCGCCGGGCGTGAGGGCCTCGAACCTGCGGCGCATTCCCTCCACGAAATCGTCGTAGACGTCCGCCATCACGATGAACCGTTTCGAGGCCGTACAGCTCTGGCCGGTATTCACCATCCGGCCGGCCACGGCGGCACTGACCGTGCGCTCCAGCCCCTCGCCGTCGAGGACGATGAACACGTCACTGCCGCCCAGCTCCAGCAGACTGGGCTTCATGTTCCGCCCCGCCCGTTCGGCGACCTGGGCGCCCGCCCGTTCGCTGCCGGTCAGCGACGCCCCGCGCACCACCGGGCTGTCGATCATGCGCGCGACCTCGTCGTGGCTCACGAACACGTTGGTGTAGACGCCGTCGGGGGCCTGCGCGTCGCGGAACAGCGACTCCAGGGCGAGCGCGGACTGCGGACAGATCCCGGCGTGTTTGACCAGCACGGTGTTGCCGAGCACCAGATTGGGGCCCGCGAAGCGCACCACCTGGTAGAGCGGGAAGTTCCACGGCATGACGCCGAGCAGCACACCGAGTGGCTCGCTGACGAGATAGGCCTCCCCCTCCCCCTCGAAATCGAGGATCTCGGGTGCGGCGAAGGCCGGGCCGTGCTCCGCGTAATACGCCAGGATCGACGCGGAGAGGTCCACTTCTCCGCGCGCCTCGGAGATCGGCTTGCCCATCTCCAGGGTGAGGGTCCGCGCCAGCGCTTCCTTGCGTTCCCGCATCAGCTCGGCCACTCGTCCGACCACGGCGGCGCGCTCCCGGATCGACCGCTTCCGCCACGCCTCAAAGGCGTGACTTGCGGTTTTGATGACGGAGTCGACCTCCTCGCCCTCGATCTCCGGAAATTCGGCGACGGTTTCCCCGGTGTACGGATTGATCGTGGCGAACGAGCTCGTGCGCTGATCCGACATGAAATCTCCAGAACGACGGCTGAGGGCACACGACGGCAGAGGCGCGCCGTCCTGTGCGGGGTACCCGACACGAATGTGGGTAAAACGTACTAATCGTGCAGATGGCGTCATGACGGCTGCTCGCGGTGCCGGAGATCCGGTGGCAGTGCGCGGCCCATGTGTCGATGAGTTCTGCGGCGGTCCTGGTCCGGCTGAGGACTCGATTTCGCTTCGTTCCCCTCGGACAACCGGACATGTCCGGAGGCCGCGGTCGATTGCCTGGAAGGTTGCGCGGTGGACGCCGCGTCAGAATTTCTGCGTTCCTCCCGTCACCCTCGGCCCCGGCACCAGGGCCACGAGGGCGACGATGACGAGGCCGAGTGCTGCCCTCCCTGAGGCCTTCGGTCACCGCTGACATCCCGGCGGTGACCAAAGGCCTCAGGGAACATCACCGAGAACACCACCGAAGCCGCCGGCGAAGCGTGGCAGCCGCGGGCGCGGCGAGGGTGCGTGCAGGCGCCGCGAGCCAGGAAGGACTGTGCGGAACCGACCAAAGAACCGCCCTAAGGGCCGGTTTCGTTCCCCTGGACGGCACGGTCGCGCAGGGACCGGGCGGCCCGCGTATGCGGGTGCGTGGGGCCGAAGGCGCGTTCGCAGGACGACGCGGCCTCTTCGACGAGCCGCCGGGCGTCGTCCCAAGTGAGTTTCTCCGGCTGGGGGTTGCCGCCCACCGTGCGGTCCAGGAGACGCACCACCGGCGCCGGGAACATCCCGACACCCCGGGACCGTCCGGCGCCCTCCTCCTGGAGCGAGCGGACCGCTTCGACCGTCACCTCCGCATGCGCCAGGCGCAGCAGCGCGGCGTCCCGCGGGCGGTCCCGGTCCAGCTCGGCGCGGTCCCGGTGGACGAGGGCGTCGTGGACGAACCCCATCGCCTCCCGCCACAGCCGCTGGCGCCCCAGCACGCGGGCGCGGCGCAGCTGGGTGAGCATCCACGCCGGGTGCGCCGCCCCCAGGACCCGCAGCCGCAGGCCCACGGCCGTGCGCAGCAGCCGTTCGCATTCCGGGTAGCGCCGCAGCCCGTACAGCGCGTCACACAGGGTGTGCTGCACTGCGGCGACCTGCGCCAGCACCTCGCAGTCGACCGCGGTGAGCCGACTGGTGTAGGGGCCCGGAGAGTTGTCCCGGAAGATTTCGGCGATGCTGGGGCCGGTGAGTCCGGCCACCGTGAGCCCGCGCCCGGTCGCCTCCTGTTCCACCAGTGCCAGCACCGGCCGCAGCACCGCCTCCGCCTCGTCGAAGTCCCCGCACCCGACGTGCAGTTGGCCGAGTACGAGCCCATCGGTGACGGGCGAGGCGGCGCCGGATTGCACGATCCGGACGGCGAACGGCAGCCCTTCGTCATACCGTCCGCACCCTTCGTACGCGTCCCGGACCCGGCGTGCGGCGGCGATCGTGACGGACACCGCGGCAAGGTCGGAGTCCCGGGCAGCGGAGGTCCGTACCGGTTCGCCCCCGGGGTGCCAGAGCAACGCCCGCACATGCGCGGCGAGCAGGTCGAGCAGCGTGCCTTCGAGGGGACGCGACCGCAGCATGGCGCGGTCGAGCAGCGCGGCGGCGCCGGCGCGCAACCGCATCCGCATGTCGTCGGTCAGCTCCCCGGACGGAGTTCCCGATGCCGCCTCGCCCGGCTGCACGCAGACGATCGGCGGTCCGCCGGCCGTGCCATCGGGGTCGACGGTGAGGGACGGCAGCGCGCGCAGCTCCGCCGCCACGCGTTCCGCCGTCAGCCCCGGCACCGGTACGGCGGCCAGCGCCTCCGGAGACAGGACGTACACCGGAAGCGGGGCGTCGGCGAAACAGGACAGCAGATGCGCCAGGGTGAGCGGGGTTTCCGCCCCCGCGGCGGGCAGGTCTCCTTGCTGGTAGGTGATGTGCAGGTCGCGCGCCGCCTGGTAGATCCGCGCGTCCTCCCGCGCATCGGCCTGGAAGGACGCCCCGTCGTTCATGCCCTCTGCACCTCGCACCCTCGTGCCCCTCGCCCCCGTCGCACACGGCGGTCCGTACGGATCGGAGTGCGGACCCCGGGTGCGGACCATCGAGCGCCCAGTCTCCTACGGGCAGCGAAGCGGCCTCAAGCGCAGCAGGGGAGCGGGATCGGGAATCGTTCCCCTACGGGATCCTGAGCGGGGGAACCGCATTTCCCCAGCGGTGGCCGCAAACAGCCCAGCTTCCGCGGCCGCAAGGGCATTGGCGACTTCCACGGGTCGGGTGGAAATTCCGCCAATACGTGCGGCGAGTGAGAGTGGCCGCCCCGGTCGTCAACCCGAAGTCGTCCACCATGGCCAGGCCGTCCTCAAGAATTCCCGTCATCAGCATGCCCGCAGCAATCAAGGAATCGGCTACCGCGAAGGCGACCGTCGGCTCCAGCCCCTGGACTTCGCTTCCGTTCCTGAGCGACATGGGGGATCTGGCATAGCTGCGGACCACGACAGCGCGCGAGGGATGGGCCAGCGGCGGTGTGGCAAAGGCGATCCTGGCTCCAAAGGCGGGATGCGCCGCATCGGACAGCACGTCGTACCACTCCGGAAAGCCGTCGTCGGACGTCACCCTGGACAGTTTTTTCACCAGGGTCAGGACGTTGGTCGCCTGAAGCTCTTCATGGCTTCCCTTCATCCGGGAGCCGAGCGCGGCTTTCATGAGAACCGGAGCGATCGCCTCACGCACCAGCGTGGGCCGCCCCATGGGGTCCTTGGCCGAAGCCTTTCCCACCCGCCATGCCTTGGCGATGGCTCCCACCTCATCGACCAGCGATCCCGCTTCCTCGATCACGGCCCGGGCCGTCACGGCACCGGAGGTGATACGCCATTGCCGCAGATTCTCCAGCGTATCCGCGAGCAGGTCGACACTCCGCCACGCATGTACGAGCCACCAACTGACCAGCCGCGTATGCATCTCGGGGTAGACGACAGCGGCTGCCGGGTCACGCATCCCCGCTTCCGACACCTGATCCACCGCAAGGACGGTCGCGCCGTCATCGGAGCGCAGGTAGACCCAGTCCTCGGCCTCCCGGCTCGCGAGCCGCTCCCATTTCTGAGCGTCTCGACCCTTCAGAGGAACGAGCAGGACATCGCTGGTTCCGGCATCAACGCTCATGCGGCGTAGGTCGGCCACTCGACTCGCCAGGTCCGACAGGGCCCGGGTCCGCTGCGCGCCCAGCGCGGCGGCGACAGCCTCGGTCAGCCCGTTCTCCTTCTCGCTCACCGTACGGAACTGTAGCGCTCCGCCCAGGCGACGGTGGGGTGTTGGGAAGGTAGGTGGCCCGGGGAGCGGGAGGTGGCGAAGGGGCCTTGCCGAGGCACTGACCCAGCTGACCTGGTTGCGGCCGCACGCACACGTCGCCACCGGCACGACCGCCCCCGCGTCCCGGCCACGGCGCCGTCCGACGGGTTCGCCGGCAGTCGCACGTGCCCCGCATCCCCTCCCCCGCGCCCTTGGCCCCGCATCCTCCGTCCCCCGGGCCGCCCGTAGGACATCTCGCAGGCACGGCCGATGGCCGTGCCCTCCCACCCCCTGTCCGGTACGAGGGGTGCGAGGGCGACGCCGGTGCCGGTGTTGGCCACGGTGCCTGGACGCTCCGGTCAGCGGTGATGGCTGCCGGGGGGAAGCCGCGGTGCCTGGATGGAGCTGGTGGGTGCCCGTGGATCACAAGGGCCCGGGGGACGTCCAGTGGCCCATCGTGCGCTTCATGAGGACATGTCCGGAGTGCCTTTGGCGCCGTCGGGGAATCTGCACGGAAGCATCACAAGGCCCACGTTCGGCCTTCCGCATGTGCCGATAGCGTTACTGTCCGCTCGACCCCTTGTGCGAACGCGCACCAGGAAGCCGGCGCCCCGGGCGGCGCAGTCAGCACAGAAAGATCGCAGATGGACTACTGCTCGTCGTGCCGCCGGATCCTCAACGGGGCTCTTGTCTGCCCCGGGTGCGGTGATTACGCCCCGGACATAGCCCCGCCCGCTCACCGCAACGCGATACCCGCCCCGACGACGGAGTGGGACGCGTGGCCGCCTGTGGAAGCAGCCCCGCTGTCCCAGCACGGGGCCCGGTACACCGGCGTGGGCGTGGCGATCGGCGGTGGCGCGTCCATGGAGGCGGAGGCCGCGGTGCCGGAGGCCGCAGCGGCCGGCTCCACCCCGACCGGGCAGGGTCGGGCGGCTCGGCGGCGTCAGTTGGCCCGGTGGAAGAAGCACAAGCGCCGTGCCGTGGCTGCTACCGCCTTTGCGCTCGCCGGCGGTGCTCTGACCGTCGCCCTGCAGCCGGACAAGCCCTCCGGCAATCAGGCGCAGGCCTCCGCTGCGCCGGCCCCGGAGAGCGCGGCCAGTTCCCGGAACACGGGCACGGACGCGTCGTCGGAGCATTCGACGGAGCGGGCTTCGCGGCATCCCCAATCCCGTCAGCCGATCGCCACGGGCCGGCACCGGAAGCCCACCGCCGACACGTCGGCCGTCGGCACGCCGATCCGGCAGCCGGACGCCGGACCCACGTCCCAGGCCCCGGCGCCCCGGAGCGCGACGCCGCACACCGCCTCCACGGTGGCCAAGAAGCCGACGGCCGAGCACACCGAGGCCGCACCGGCACCCTCAACGACCACGCCCGCCCCGGCGGAGCACAGCCCGGAACCCTCCGACACGAGCACCCCGCCCGCGAGCACCCAGCCGACGTCGCCGACAGCCGATCCGGCCTCGCCCTCGCAGCTGTGTGTGCTCGGGGTGGTGTGCCTCAGCTGACACGGCCTCTCGGGCGGGCGTCAGCCGAGGGTTCGGCCGCCATGGCGTGACCTGGTCTCCGTGGTTACGGGCGGAGGGGTACCGCCGTGCAGCAGGCCTTGGAGGGCGCCGACGGCGGTGGTGGCGGCGCTGTCGGGCTGAGGTCGCGTCAGGGTGAGGAACGTGGGCGCCGGCCTCTTGGGAAAGCGGCCGCGTGAGGGAGTTCTAGGACCCGGGCGCCCGAGCGTCCGGGCTCTTGTCGGCCGCGAGCATGTTCTCGCGGAGGCGGGGTTCGCGGCGAAGCGTTTTCGCGAACCACTCGCCGTAGCGCTTGCCCAGGAACGGCGCCGAGGCGCCGTGCAGGAGCACGCTCAGGCCCACCGTCACGGCGATGGCGTCGCTGAGCAGGGTCGTTCCGGGGAGCTGCTCTTCGAATGCGAGCAGCCCGAACACCAGCGAGGCGAGCCCGCGTGGGCCGAACCAGCCGATGTAGGCGAGGGAGGCCGGCTTCAGGCGCGTGCCGATCAGTGCCAGGGCGACCGGCAGCATCCGCACGACGGTCAGGCTGGCCACCGCGTAGAGCACCGTCCGCCAGGTCAGGTGCTGGAGGGCCGGTCCCAGGATGACCGCTCCGAAGACCAGGAAACTGAGCGAGGCGAGCAGGAGCCCCAGGTGCTCGGTGAAGCTCGTGCTCTGCCCGGGATCCTGGATGTCCCCATGGGGCTCGCGACCGGACGGTGCGCGGCGCAGACCGCTGCCGAAGGCCAGGCCGGCAGCCCAGGCGCCGATGAACCCGCTGCCGTCGCCCGCGACGCACAACCCGTACGTGACAGCCGGAACGGCGAGCGTGAGGATCGGGCGCCAATCCGGGCCGCTCCAGTCCCGGGCCATCGACCATCGCAGCGCGTACGCTCCGAACCGGCCGACCGTCAGCCCGATCACCCCGCTGAGCAACAGCGCCCGCAGGAACGTCTCGGCGACACCCGGATGCCCCTGCCCCTCACCGGCGGCCGCCAGCGCCAGCACGAAGAACGGCAGCGCCATGCCGTCGTTCAGGCCCGATTCGATTCCCAGTCCACCGCGTACCAGCGCCGGAACACGCTTGTCGGAAATGGCCTGCTGTCCCAGCGCGGCATCCGTCGGTGACAGAACGATGCCGACCAGCGCCAACTCCCATACGCCCAGCCCCGGCAGCAGGGGCCACGCCAGGAGCCACCCCAACACGATCGTGCCCGGCAGACCCACGACGAGCAGGCGCACCGGCAGGAACCCTTCCCGGCGCAGGTCCCAGGCACGGATCGCGGCCGCGTCGGTGAACAGCAGCAGGACGAGTGCCGCCTCCAGGAGGGCCTGCGTCACTTCGGGATCCTTGGCCCGGCTCAACAGGTCCAGACCCAGCGGCCCGATCGCCAGGCCGACCAGGACGAACACCAAAGGCCCGGAGACCACGGTCGTCGACAACCGCCGCGAGAACGCCCCGTAAGCGGTCAGCGCACCACCCGACACCACCACGGCCCACTGGCTGCTCATTCCGCTCCTCACGGGGCACCAAGCTGGATGCGAAAGACACCGAGGGTGATCCGACCGCCCGGAACGTCAGACGCGATCACCCAGAGAGATCGTCCATGACCCTATGCGCTCTCCGCTGAAGTGGATCGAGTTATCCGTGCGCAGCGCGCAGGATTCGCGCGATCGGTGCGACGGCCTGGAAAATGTATCCATGGCCACCCGGCATTTCGTGGCGGACGAGGGGATGAGACGCGGCCTGTGCCCATTTTTCGGCCGACGAAAGGGGGATGACCTGATCGCTCAGGGCGGTGATGACGGTGAAGGAGCAGGTAAGGGGGCGAGCTTCGTGGCCGTAGTGATATGCATCGACCAGTGAGAGGTCCTGCCGGAGTCCGAGCAGCATCTTTTGCCGCATGGAATCTGCCTGTGGCAGGGGAATGCCGAGATCGCCGGCCAGGTTCTCGATGTCCGCCGCGGATTTCCCGTCGACTCCCAGATGGATGTCTGAGTACTCGATGGGCGACAGTGCGGCCGACGCGTAGAAGCCGAGTGCCGGCTGGGCCGTTTCCTGGAGGCGCCAGGCGGTCTCGTAGCCGATCAGGGCGCCCATGCTGTGACCGAAGATGACCAGTGGTTCCGGGACGTGAAGGCGGACCTGGTCCGCCAGCTCCGCGGCGAGACCCCGGGCGCCGGCCGCGGGTGACACACCACCGAGTCCCTCGCGTCCAGGGTATTGGGCCGCCAGCACGCGGAAGCCGCCGAGGTGCCGTATCCACGTCGCATAGTCGACGGCGTTTCCACCGAGGGCGGGCAGCAGCAGGATCGCTGTATCCCCGTATGTGCGTGGCGGGGTGAAGTCGTACAGTACGCCACTGCCAATGCGTTTCACGGTCCCCTCCCTATGTAATCCGATGGGTCAGCATAAGACATCCTCGCCTCGCCTCATTATCGTACGGTGTGCCTGTATCTTCTATCCCTGAGATAATTTCGGACACTAATTCACGAGGGGAGTCCCTGTACTCTTTCCGCGGGTGCATACACTGCATCGTTTGCACCGAATCGTTCGCATCCGATCGCGGAATGGGATATCTACGTGCGGCCCGATAATCGGAACACTCTTATTGCGATTACAGGGGTGGGGTTCCGGCTGCCCGGCGGCCTCGACAGCCTGGAGGCTCTGTGGGCCGCTCTCGTAGAGGGGAGGGACGTTGTCACGGAGGTCCCGCCCCAGCGGTTCGACTCGGGTGCGTTCGTCCACTCCAGTCCGCGTCGTCCGGGGAAGACCTATACCGCAGCGGGGGGTTTTCTGGACGACATCGCCTCCTTCGACGCCGAGTTCTTCGGGATTTCGCCGCGCGAAGCCGCCCGCATGGACCCGCAGCAGCGCCTGCTGCTGGAGATGACAGCCGAGGCCTTCGATGACGCCGGCCTCTCCGCCCGCGACCTGGCGGGCTCTGACGCGGGCGTGTTCGTGGGAGTGTCGAACCACTCCTACGCAACCCTTCAGATGAGTCGGCTCGCCACGGTCGACCAGCACACCATGACCGGCATCGCGAGTGGCAACACCGCCAACCGGATCTCCCACGCCTTCGACCTGCGAGGGCCCAGCCTCGCCCTCGACACCGCCTGCTCCTCCAGCCTGGTCGCCCTGCACCACGCCTGCGAACTGCTGCGCACGCGCGGCGGGATGGCCCTGGCCTGCGGCGTGAACGTGCTGCTGGGGCCGCACGAATTCGTCGGCTTCTCGAAGGCGGCCATGCTGTCGCCCACGGGACGCTGCCGCTCGTTCTCGGCGCAGGCCGACGGGTTCGTGCGGGCCGAGGGCGGGGCCGTCCTGGTCCTCAAAACGCTGGCGGATGCCGAGGCGCACGGGGACCGGATCCACGCGGTCATCGCCGCGACGGGCACCAACACCGACGGGCGCACCGCGGGCCTGGCGCTGCCCAGCGCGGATGCTCAGGCCGCCCTCCTGAGGGACGTCTACGCCGGCGCGGGACTCACCCCCGAGGACCTGGTCTATCTGGAAGCCCACGGCACCGGGACCCCGGTCGGTGACCCGTTGGAATGCCGGGCCATCGCCGAAGCGCTCGCGCATCACCGTCCGCAGGACCGCCCGTTGCCCATCGGCTCCATCAAGTCGAATGTCGGCCACCTGGAGCCCGCCTCGGGGCTGGCGGGGCTCCTCAAGGCCCTGCTCGTCCTGCGGCACGGCACGATCCCCGCCTCGCTGCACGGCGAGCCGGCCAATCCCGCGATCGACTTCCCCGCGCTCCGTCTGCTTCCGGTGTCGGCCGAGACGCCGGTGCGGGACCACGGCGCAGGGTTGGTGGGCGTCAACTCCTTCGGCTTCGGCGGCGCCAACGCGCACGCGGTTCTCGCACCGGCGCCCGCGCCCGTTTACCGGCCGGAGGTGCCCCGGGGCACGCTTCCCGTGATGGTCTCGGCCCGGACACCTCAGGCACTGGACGAAGCCGCCGCGACCTTGGCAGGGCATTTCGCGGGCGTGGCACCCGAGGACTTCTACGACACCGCGTACACCACCGTCAGGCGCCGTGGGCACCACCCCTGCCGTTCCGTGGTGTTCGCCCCCGATCCGGGCACCGCCGCCGCCCGGCTCCGGGACGGCGTACAGCAGACGGGTCCGGTCGAGGCGCTGCCGCGGGGTGACGTCGCCTTCGTCTTCAGTGGCAATGGAGCGCAGTGGGCGGGGATGGGGACGCGGCTGCTCGCCGAGTCGCCGTCGTTCCGGGACGCGGTGGAGGCCGCGGACACGGCGCTCACGCCGTTGGTGGGCTGGTCGGTCCTCGACGAGCTGAGCGCACCGGACGAGGACCGCCTGGCGTTGACCGAGATCGCCCAGCCTCTGCTGTTCGCGGTGCAGGTGGGCCTCGTCGCGGCGTTGGCCGAGCGCGGGGTGCGCCCCGCGGCGGTGATGGGACACAGCGTGGGGGAGATCGCTGCCGCTCACACGGCGGGCGCCCTCGATCTGGCCGCCGCCGCCCGGGTCGTCGCTGTCCGCAGCCAGGCTCAGGCGCTGACCGCCGGCAGGGGCGCGATGGCCGCCGTCGGGCTGTCGGCGGAGCAGGCCGCACACGAACTGGCGGCCTTTGCGGGGAGCCTGGAGCTGGCCGCCGTCAACAGCCCCCAGGACGTCACCGTCGCGGGCAGCGAGGAGAGTCTGAAGCGACTCGCCGATGTCCTCGCGGACCGCCAGGTCTTCTTCCGCAAGCTCGACCTCAACTATGCCTTCCACAGCCACCGGATGGACGGCATCGAGGAGCCGCTTCGCACGCGGCTGGCGGGCCTGTCGCCGGGCGAGGCCCTGATGCCGTTCGCGTCCACGGTGACCGGACGGCTCGCCGCGGGTACCGACCTGACGGCCGGGTACTGGTGGCGTAACGTCCGCGAGCCCGTGCGCTTCCTCGACGCCGCCCGGGCACTCGCCGAGCAGGGCTGCGACGCGTTCGTCGAGATCGGGCCGCATCCCGTGCTGGCCCACTATCTGCGCCGCAGCGCGAAGTCCCGCTCCTCGGAGACGATCGCGGTGGTGCCCACCCTGGCCCGGGGCGAGGACGGTGCCGACGCTGTGGACGCCGCGGCCGCCCATCTCATGGCGGCCGGCGCCACCGTCGACTGGGACGCCTGGTTCCCGGTCCCCGGGCGCCCCACCGGGCTTCCCGCCTACCCCTGGCAACGCGAGCGTCACTGGAACGGGTCGCCGGAATGGTGTCGGGACGGCTGCGGGGAGGGGCCCGCGGCCCACTCCCTCCTGGGCCGGAGCACCTCGCACCCGGATCCGCTCTGGCATACGGACCTCGACCCCGGCGCCCTGAGCTGGCTGGCCGATCACCGCGTGGGCGGTTCGGTGGTCGTACCCGCCAGCGCCTACATGGAGCTCGGTCTGGCTGCCGGTTTCGACCTGCACCAGGCACCCGTGCAGGTCGAGGCGATGGCCGTCCACCGTGCCCTGGCGCTGCCGTTCGACGACGACACCATGGACGTGAAACTGCAGGTCCGCCTCGATCAGGAGGACGGCAGCCTGCGGGTGTCGAGCCGTAACGGAGCCGGGCCCTGGCGCGAGCACGCCCGGGGGCGCGTCCGGCGGATGCTCGGCCGTGCACCGGAGCGGCTCGACCCCGCTGCGTTGCTCGCGGCTCTTCCCGGTCACCTGGCGGCGGCCGACCACTACGCCGCCGCGGCGCGTGCCGGCATCGCGTACGGGCCGGCTTTCCAGATCCTCACCGATCTGTACGTCGGGGACCAGGAAGTCATGGCGCGCTACGCATGCGACGAGTCCTGTGAGGGCTATCGCATCCATCCCGCTCTTCTCGACGCCGCGATCCAGGCAGGGGCTCCGCTGGTCCACACGCCGGAGGGGGCTCAGGAGTTCCAGACGGCGGCCTTGCTGCCCGCCGCCGTCGAAAGGGTCCGGGTGTGGAAGAAGGCACCCGCCGAGGGCTGGGCACACGTACGCCAGAGGGAGAGTTCGGGCAACGAGGTGTGCTGGGACATCCGCCTCCTCGACGACGAGGGCCACGTCATCGCCGAACTCGACGCCTGCAGGCTGCGGCCCTTCGAGAGCGGCAGCGGGCCCGCCCAGCGGCTCACCACCGTGCTGCGCGCGGCTCCCGACGGGACCGACCTCGATGTAGCGCCGTACCACCCGCCGGGCCCCCGCGAGGTGACGCGGTCCGTCGCCGCCGCGACCGAGGCCCGAGGCCGCCAATGGGACGGGCCTCTGTATGACCGCGCGGTCGGCCTCGTCGAGGTGATGAGCGCACACTTCACCGTGCGAGCTGTCGAGACCATCGCGCCCGGCAGGCAGCGCTTCACCGTCGAGGACCTCATCGGCGCCGGCGTGCTGCCCCGCCACCGCCGCCTGCTGCACGCCCTGCTCGGCCAGGCGCAGCGCCTGGGGCTGCTGCACCATGACAACGGGCACTGGACACGGGAGCAGGCAGCGGATCCGCAGCACGCCCTGGCCCAGGTCCTGCGCGGCGCACCCGGCGCAGCGGCCGAACTCATGCTGTACACCAAGTGCGGCACCCACCTCCCGGACGTCCTCTTGGGCCGTCGGGAGGCCGTGGACCTGCTGTTCGGCGACAACGAGCACCATCTGCTGGAAAACCTCTACACCGCCACCCCCGTGACGCGGCATTACAACGCCGTGGCCGCCCTGCTCGCCGGTGAGATCGCACGGCAACGGCCGGCCGACCGTCCCCTGCGCGTGCTGGAGATCGGAGCGGGCACCGGCGGACTGGCCTCCGCCCTCCTCAAGGTCCTCCCGCCGGAGGCCACTTGCTACACCTTCTCCGATGTCTCGGAGACGTTCCTCACCCGGGCTCGCGCGCGTTTCGCCGCGTATCCGCACGTGCGCTTCGCCACCCTCGACATCGACCGGGAACCGGCCGACCAGGGCTTTCCCGCGGGGGCCTTCGATGTGGTCGTCGCCGGAAACGTCCTGCACGCCACGAGCGATCTGCGCCGCAGCCTGCACCGTGTCGCGGAGACGCTCGCCGACGGCGGGCACCTGCTGGCGGTCGAGACGCACAACCCTGATGTCCTGGTGCCCTGCTTCGGGCTGCTCGACAGCTTCTGGTCGTCCGCCGATGCCGACCTGCGCCCCGAGCACCCGTTGCTCGACGCACGGCAGTGGCCCGCCGTCCTGAACGGCTGTGGTTTCGACGAAGTGGCTCAACTCGGGGCGGAGACCGACGTGGCCCGCGGGGACTATTCGGTTCTCCTGGCCCGCCGCGCCACCCGGCCGCTCCCGGTACCGGTCCCGGAGCACGAACGGGCGCCGAGCCCTGAGGCGGCGACGTCCTGGCTGGTGGTGACCGAGGGCCCGGGAGGAGCGGCATCCGACGCGCTCGTCGGCGTACTCGAAGAAGTCGGCGGGGCACCGGTCACGGTGATGTGCGCGACCACCGACCCGGATCAGTGGGCCGCCGCTCTCTCCGGCGGCGACCCGCGACCGGGCATCGTCCTGCTGTGCGGTGAGCGGTCCGAGTCCGCGGACGGCGCCGGCCCCCGTCATCAACCCCTCGATGACGATGCCACCCTGGAACAGGCCGTCACCCGCACGGCCGTGCTGAGCGGCCTCGCACGAGCCTGCACCGGGCTGGCACAGCTGAGTGCGCCACGGCTCTGGCTCATCACCCGCCCCTCGGGGGCCCTGCCCTCACCGGAGGCCCCGTCGGCGGTGCACGACGCGGTGCCGTGGGGTGCGGCACGCACCCTCGCCAACGAACTGACCAAGCTGGCCGTACGACGCGTGACCCTCACCCCGACCGCCGACCCGGCCGCCGACGCCCGCCGCCTGGCACGCGAACTCCTCACCGTCCTCCCCGAGGAGGACGAGATCGCCCTCGCCCCGGGCGGCCGCTTCGTGGCCCGCCACCAACCGATGCCGACGCCCACCAGCGCCGCCCACCAAGGCCCCTACCAGCTTCAACTGCGTCGTCCGGGACGGACGTACGAGCTGAGCTGGGTCCCTGCGGCCCGACCCGACGAGCCCGGACCGGACGAGGTGGTCATCGAGGTCCGGGCGGCCGGACTCAACTACCGCGACGTGATGATGGCCGTCGGCCAACTGCCTCCCGGCGCCGAGATTCCTGCCCCGGGCGACACCAGCCTCGGGCTCGAATGCGCCGGAGTGATCACCGCGACCGGCCCCGGGACACAGCCCCATGGCCTCCAGGTCGGGGACCGGGTCTTCGCCTTCGCTTCCGGCGCGATGGCGTCCCACGTCGTCGTCCCCGCGGGCGCCGTCGGCAAGATCCCCGACCAGCTCTCCTTCACCGAGGCCGCCACGATGCCGGCGGTGTTCTTCACCGTGCATCACGGCCTGGAGCACCTGGCGCGCCTCGCCCCGGGCGAGACCGTACTGATCCACGGGGCCGCGGGCGGCGTCGGACTCGCCGCCCTCCAGTACGCGCAGCACATCGGGGCCCACGTCATCGCCACGGCCGGCACCCCCGCCAAACGGGCCCTGCTGGAACTCCTGGGAGCCGCACACGTCCTGAACTCACGGACGCTCGCCTTCGCCGACGAGGTACGGCAGTTGACCGACGGACAGGGCGTCGACGTCATCCTCAACTCTCTCGCCGGCGAGGCCATTGCCCGCAACCTCGACATCCTCCGTCCCGGCGGGCGCTACGTGGAACTGGGCAAGCGCGATATCCACACGGGTGGCCGGCTGCCGCTCCACCCGTTCCGTAACAACCTCACGTTCCACGCCGTCGACGCCCACCAGATGCTCAGCAAGCAACCGGGCCTGTCCGCCGCGCACTTCACCGAGATCACCGCACGTACGCACCGGGGCACTCTGCGGCCCGTGGTGCACCAGGTGTTCCCCGCCACCCATGTCGCCGATGCCTTCACCGTCATGCAGCACTCCCGGCACGTCGGCAAGGTGGTGATCTCTCTGGAAGAGCCGCCGGAGGTCACCGTCAGCCACACGGCCCTGGTCTGCGACCCCGCCGCGACCTACCTGGTCACCGGCGGCCTCAGCGGCCTGGGCGCCGCCACCGCCGAGTGGCTGGCCGACCGCGGCGCCCGCCACCTCGCCCTGCTCAGCCGCCGCGGCGACGCCTCACCCGAGGCAGCCTCCCTGCTCGACCGGCTGGCCGCGCGAGGCGTGACCGCAAGAGCCCACGCGGTCAGCGTCACCGACCGCTCCGCGCTCAGCACCGTCCTCGCGGACATCTCCACTACCGGACACCCCTTGCGCGGAATCGTCCACTCCGCGATGGCCATCGAAGACCACCTGCTCACCGACCTTCAAGACCACCACATCCACACCACGCTGGCGCCGAAGGTGCGCGGTACGGCCCTCCTCGACTCCCTGACGCGCCGGATGGACCTCGACTTCTTCGTCGTCTACTCCTCGATCTCGGCGCTGGTCGGCAACCGCGCCCAGGCCGCCTACAGCGCCGGCAACCTCGCGATGGAAGGCATCATCCGCTCCCGCCGGGCCGCCGGCTGCCACGGCCTGTCCGTGGGCTGGGGGCTGATCGACGAGGTCGGCACGGCCGCCGACGAAGCGGTCGCGGCCACATTTCAGCGCATGGGCCTCGGCCCGATCAGCCCGCGGGAGGCCATGGCCACGCTCGAAGATCTCCTTGCTCAGGACACCCCCGTGGCCCAGGTGGGATATTTCGACTGGACACGCCTCGTGGGCCTGCTGCCCACCCTGCGCTCCCCCCGCTTCGAGCTGCTCATGCCACCCGCCGACGAGCGCTCCGAACACGACGGAGGTCTCTGGCGGACTCTCGCGGCCTGCTCGGAAGAAGACCGGGAAACGGCCATTGCCGACCTGCTGACCCGCCTCATCGGCCGCGTCACCCACCTCCCCGCCGACCGTCTGAACCGCAGCGCCCGCCTGGACCGTCTCGGGCTGGATTCGCTCATGGCCACCGAACTCGTCGTCGCTCTCCAACGCGAACTCAACTGCGAGGTACCGGCCATGGAAGTCATCAACGCCGACAGCATCAATGACCTCGCCCAGCGCGTCCTGCGCCTCCTGACCGCCTCCATGGAGACGGTGTGAGCATCGGCGCCATGAGCGCCGCACCGGAGGCGCCACCCCACCGCGGCGCTGCCACCGTCGTGCTCTGCCTCGGCTTGTTCGTGCTGGGTCTGGATCTGACCATCCTCAACGTCGCCGTCCCTGATCTTCAGGCGGACCTGTCGCCCCCGATGGCACAGGTGCAGTGGATCGTTGACGGATACGCCCTCGTGCTGGGCGGCACCGTGCTGGCGGCCGGAGCGGTCACGGACCGCATGGGGCGGCGCCGGGCCTTCGTCCTGGGGCTGGCGGTGTGCGGGGCGACATCCGTGCTGGGAGCGACCGCCACCGACCCGGGCCAGGTGGTCGCCGCGCGGGGCGGGATGGGCGCGGGCGCCGCGTTGATCATGCCCGCCACCCTGTCGGTCATCACCCACCTCTATCCCGAACCGGCCCTGCGCCGACGGGCAATCGCCATCTGGGCCGCCGTGGGCAGTGCCGGGGGGCTGACCGGGCCGGTGCTCGGCGGATGGCTCGTCGAGCACTTCTCCTGGCGCGCAGGGTTCTGGATCAACCTGCCCGTCGCCGCGGTCGCCATCACCCTTGCGTTCTGGCTGGTACCGGAATCCCGGGCCCCGAACCCGGACCGCATCGACCTGATCGGCGCGGCGCTCTCCTCACTCGGTCTGCTCGCGCTGGTCTGGGGCATCATCGAAGCGCCCACCCGCGGCTGGGTCTCCCCGCCCGTACTGGTCGCGTTCACCGGCTCGCTCCTGCTGCTGGCCGCCTTCGTCGGCTGGCAGCGGCGCTGCCGGGCACCCATGCTGCCGCTGCCACTGCTCCGGGAGAGCCGTATCGCCGCGGGGGCGACGGCGCTGGCGCTCATGTCCTTCGCCCTGTTCGGCGCCCTGTTCGTCATCACCCTCTACCTGCAGGGCGTGCTGGGCTTCACTCCCTGGGAAGCGGGACTGCATACGCTGCCGCTGCCGGGCGCCCTGGGCATCGGAGCGCTGACGGCGTTGCCGCTGCTGGCCCGCCGTGACGAGCGGGTCGCCATCGCCCTCGGTCTGGCCTTGGTAACCGTGGCCTTCGCCGTGCTGGCCGGCACCGGCACCGCGTCCGGCTACCCCCGGCTCGCCGTCTTCCAACTCATCGCCGGATTCGGCGCGGGGCTGGTGGCCGCGGCCGGTACCGAGTCCGTCATGGGCGCCGTGCCCCCGGACCGGGCCGGTCTCGGCTCAGCGATCAACGATGCCACCCGCCAGGTCGGCTCCAGTCTCGGAGTCGCCGTACAAGGGTCCCTCCTCACCACCTTCTCCACGTCTCGCCTGCACACCCTCACCGCGCACGGAAACGTCCCGGACGAGGCCGTCCGTGCGCTCACCGGGAATCCCACGCCCACGGCTTCCACGATCGCCGGGGTCCCCGCCGCCGGCAGGCTCGAACTGCTCACGGCTGCGCGCCGGTCCTTCGTCGACGCCATGGCCGTCACCGCGACGACAGCCGGCGCCGTCACCCTCGCGGCCACCGTAGGGGCCGCCTATTGGCTCCTGCGGCCCCCGACCACCCGGAAGCACCGCACAGGCCCACCGGGCCCCGCAACCGGACGACGCCTCGCCACCGCCGCACGCATCGTGCGCGAACACGAATAGCGTCCAGATCCGCGTGAGGGCAACGGAGTTCGGCATGGGGCGGCTCGAATATGCGGGGCCTTAACGGGTCTTGCCCGCGAGCATGCCTTCGTTCGGTGGAACCGGACGAGTTCACGCGGATTTCCGCAGCAGCCTCGGCGAGCTTCGGCTCCGGAGGCGAGCCGGGAATGGTCACCTGCGAAGGGAAAAATACTTCCTACCGAAAGGCGGGCGCGGAGCCACGCCCACGGATATGGGGTCCCCGCTCGCCATGCAGCCCCCGGCTGCCTCTGGCATGAAGACGCTGTCAGTGGGGTTCCGGCAGGTGACGGCACGGCGAGGCACACAGCGTCCTGGATCGTGAAAACCGGCGCTCCGGTCTCCCTCCCCTGTTTCTCGGCGGTCCCACGCCTCGGCGCAAGATCAATTCTGCGATTGGCGAGCGTTAAACCCCTTCTATCCTGCGTTTGGCATTCGCCTTCTTAGCGTGGCTGAACAGGCCGCCGGCTCCGCCACCGGAGCGGCGCAAGGAATTCTTCGGCCGAGCGACGAGGCGACTGTGTCGGCAGGCGCAGGAAGGGCGCGATGCGCCATGAATCAGGAACGAGAACCGGTCTTCGCGATATCCGCGTTGTTTCCCGGGCAGGGCAGCCAAGCGGTCCGGATGGGCAGAGCGATGGCCGCCGTATATCCCGAATCCGCCGCCTGTTTCGACGAGGCGAGTGACGTACTCGGCATCCCCATGCGCCGGCTGTGCTGGATGAGCGGTCCCGAAGAACTGCGGGCCACCGAGAACGCGCAACCGGCACTGGTGACCGCGTCGGTCGCCATCTGGAGGGGGCTGGAGGCCGAGGGGCTGGCTCCCGCCGCCGTGGCCGGGCACAGTGTGGGCACGCTCAGTGCCTGCGTCGCCGCCGGCAGTCTCACCTTCGCCGGCGCCGTGGCACTGGCCCGGCAGCGCGGACTGCTGATGGCTTCCGCTCCCGGGGACGGGGCGATGTGCGCCGTCACCGCGTCCGGCGGGGAGCGGGTGGCCCTCATGGCCCGGTCCGTCCGGATGGGGCTGAATGTGGCCGCGGACAACTCTCCCCGGCAGTTCGTCGTGACCGGTGACCGGCGCCGCGTGGAGGAGTTCGCCGGCCTGGTCGGCCGTCGCGCGAAGGCGGTGGATGTCTCGCACGCCTTCCACAGCAGTCTGATGGAGCCGGTGCGGGAGCGGTGGAGCGACGCCGTCGAAGGGGTCACCGTCCAGGATCCGCGGGTGCCGGTGGCCTCGCCTTCCCAGGGGCGGCTGTCCCGCGAGGCACCTGAGATCCGTGCCGACCTGGTGCGGGGCCTGTGCGAACCGGTGCGCTGGCGGGAGGTGACCGGTGTTCTGCTGGGCAGGCCGGAGCCGGTGGTGGCCATCGGCCCCGGGCGGGTCCTGGTGGGTCTGGCCCGTCAGATGCCGGGGGCTCCGCAGGTGCCGGTGGTGGACTCCCCCGCGTCCCTGGCCGCCTTGACCCGCCGGCTGGCCGGGGTGCCCGGCAGCAGGCCCGCGCCGTCACCGGGCACCCGGACGGTGACGCCGTGACCACACGATCCCGCTCCGCCGCCGCTCCGGTGGCGCTGGTGACCGGCGCGTCCCGCGGTATCGGCCGTGCGTGTGCGCTCGCCCTGGCGCGGGCCGGTCACGACGTCGCGGTGCACCACCACACCCGCACGGACGCGGCCGAGGCGGTCGCCGCGGAGATCGCCGGGATGGGCCGGCGGGCCCTCGTCGTCCGCGGCGATGTCGCCGAGGAGTCCGAGGTGCGGGCGATGTTCCAGACGGTGCGTTCCCAGTGGGGGAAGGTCGATGTCGCGGTGGCCAACAGCGGCATCACGGACGACGGTTACCTCGCCACGATGAGTGTGCACAAGTGGGAGCGCGTCGTGCGGACGAACTTGACAGGGGCTTTTCTGACCTGTCGGGAGGCCGTGAAGTGCATGTACCGCGAGGGCGGTGCGCTCGTCCTGATCGGCTCGACGAGCGGTGTGTCCGGAGTTCCCGGCCAGTTGAACTACAGCGCGAGCAAGGGCGGCGTCGCGGCGCTGGGCCGGGGACTCGCGCGCGAAGTGGCGGGCCGTGGGATCCGCGTCAACGTCGTCGCTCCGGGATTCACCGAGACCGACATGCTCCGCGGAATGGACCCGGCAGCACGGGAACGCCTGGTGTCCGCCGTCCCGCTCGGCCGCGCCGGACGCCCGGAGGAGACCGCGGCCGCCGTCGTCTTCCTCGCCTCGCCGTCCGCCGCGTACATCACCGGTCAGGTGCTGGTGGTGGACGGCGGCCTCCTCCCCTGACCGCACCACGTCCGGCCACACCTCCGCGACCACGCCTCCTCCCCTGACAACACCCACTCGGCGGCCCCAACAGGCCCCTGCCTTCAAGGAGTTCGCATGACCGGCATGACGTACGACGATCTGCTGGCCCGCGCCACGGCACGCACGGCGCTCAACCACCGGCTGAAAGTCCTGTTGGCGGAGGGCCTCGGGCTGACCGTCCGGCCGGATCTGATCGGCGACGACCAACCACTGTTCGGCCGCGGCCTCGGTCTCGACTCGCTGGACACCCTGGAGATCGTCGTGATGATCGAGGAGGACCTGGGCGTCGGCATCACGGACGACGAACGCGAGGTCTTCGGCTCGATCAACAAGCTGGCCGACTGTGTGATCGCCCGCCGCGGCGGCATCCCCCTGGGCGGGAGCGCCGCATGAGCGCAAACCGCACCGCCCTCGCGTTCTCCGCGGACGAGATACGGGCCCTGCTGCCGCACCGGGCACCGATGCTGTTGCTGGACCGGGCCTACGACGTACATCCCGGTATCTCGGGGTCGGGCATCAAGAACGTGACCGTCGCCGAGGCCTGCTTCGCCGGGCACTACCCCGACCAGGCGATCCTGCCGGGCGTCCTCATCGTCGAGGCGATGGCCCAGCTGGTGGCCGTCGTCCACGCCTCGTCCTGGACCGCGGGAGGCGATCCGGCGGCGGACCCCGGCACCGCGGGACGGGTCGGCTATCTCGGCGCCATCCGCCAGATGAAGTTCAGCAGGCTCGTCGTGCCGGGCGACCAGATCGTGCTGTCGGCGCGGCTGGGCCGGCAGTTCCGGGGGCTGACCGCAGTCACGGTCGAGGCCCGCTGCGACGGCGCGACGGTCGCCGAGGGCTCGCTGACCGTCACCCAGCGGGGCCCGGCCGAAACCGTTCCCGCAGCCGCGCCGGACGACGCCGCCCGGCCGCCGCACCCCGGACGGAGGCCCCATGGCACACGGTGAGTTCCTGGTGCGCCCGTACCGTGCGGACGACGCCCCCGGTATCGCGGACCTCTACAACCGCTACCCCGACGGACCGAACCGGGTCGACCGGAAGCTCGATGCCGCGATGGTGCGCACGGAGCTGTCCGACCGGGGCACCGCCCTCTTCCTCGTCGCCGAACAGCAGGGCCGGGTGCGGGGCACGCTCGGCATGTTCCACAGCTGCGGCAAGCGCGCCGCGGGCCCCGGTGAGGTCTTCGGGGACATGTTCTTCCTCATCCCCGGGCTCCGCGGCGGCGCCGCGGCGGCGCATCTGTTCGTCGAGGCCGTCGCTCCGCTCGCCGCGCGCGGCATCCGCACCATCCGGCTCACCACCGATCCCGCCAACCGCGCGGCGTACTCCGCCTATCTGCAGGCCGGTTGCTCGGTGGTGGGGGACGGGATGCCCGACGAGGACGGCGCGGTGGAGCTGGTGAACCAGGTGCCGGTGCTGGTCTCGCTGCTCCGCACGCACTTCCCTGAGGTGCTGCCGCCGGATCTGCCGCACGCCGAACTGTGGCGGCGGGTGATCACCGGCGTCGACGGTCCGGGACTGGTCGTCGGATCGGCACGGGCGCTCGGCCGGCCCTCGGTGCGCAGCGCGGTGTCGTGCGGGCCGGCGCATGTCGCGGTGCACGCGGACCCCTGGACGGGTGAGGTGTTCGCGACGGCCGTGGGGGACGGGGCGGTCCGACAGGCACCGGACGCACGGGCCCCGGAGGTGCGACCGGTCCTGCCGGCGGGCCCCGCCCCGGCGGCGGACGGCGGCCGGGGCGCCTACGCCGGGCCGACCACGGTCCGGAGCGGAAGGCTGTGCCTTTCCCTCGATCCGGGCGACGGCACGGTGACACTGCATCACGGCGACCACCTCGGCCCGTTGCTGTCCGATCCGTGGCCGGTGAACGGCCCGCCGTACGCGACGGGATGGCGCCGGCCGGCCCCCGGGCGTCGACTGGGGGTGACGGCGTGGGACGACGGCTGGACCGTCACCGAGCGGCATCCCGGGGGCGTGCTGACCCGCGATTCCCGGCTGTGGGGCGGCAGTCTCGTCCAGTCGCTGTACTGGACGCCCGACGCACCGGCGTACGCGGAGGGCGGCGCGGTGCCGTCCGGCTCCGCACGGGTCCCGGTGCCGGTGAGCGCGCCGTGTTTGCGATCCGCCCTCACCGTGGGTCTGCGCTCGTCGGTTCTCGTACAGGGGCAGTCGCACGAGGCGGTGTGCGCGCCCGCCGGCCGCAATCTGTGGCCCGCGGACGCCACCGACTTCGCGGCCGCGGGGCACGAGGTGACGCCTGGCCGGCGGCTGTCCTGGTGGGCTCCGTACTCCGGTCTGTCGGTGACGGTCGCATGGGACGGCGGGATCCGGGCCCGGCTGCTCTCGTCCCTCCTTCTGTTGCTGGACTCCGCGCCGGGCTGTGCCTACCGCGTCGATGTGTCGCGCTCCCACGGCGGCGCGCAGGCCGAAGGCCGGGTCCCGGTGGCCGTCCCGGGCGTCGCACCACCGGACGGGGCGGGGGGCGGTGCGCTGCCGGCGTCGGCGCAGGTGCCGCAATGCCCGCTGCCCCGCCGGGAGCCTGCGGCGCAGGCACGCTGGACTCCGGCGACCGCGGCCCGGCGAGCGGTGCACCGCATGGCGGTGGGCGACGACGAGGTGCTGTGCAGTGCGGAGAGCGGCGGCATCGTGTCCTGGCGGCGGTCCGGGGCGCGCGTCCTGGCCTCACCGTTCCCCCGCTTCCGCGCCTTCGGCCCCAACGCCGCCTGGCGGTCCGGGCTCTGGGTGACGCGGCAGCCCGTCAGGGAAGACCTGCGGCACGGCGCGGGCTGGGGGGTGCCCCCGCCGGGTACGGCCTGGTCGTTCGATGCGTCCAACGGCGCGCTCTCCGAGGCCGGCGGAACGGCCTCGGGCGGCAGCACGGCCTCCTCCGAGGCCCTGGCCTGGTCCTTCGCCTTCTGCGCTGAGGGGCCGTGGTCGGCGGTGGTGACCTCGGCCGCGGAGCCGGACGGCGGGACCGAGGACGTGGTGGTCTGGCTGACCCCGGCGTCCGGCCGGGAGGCGCGGGCGCTGACGTCCGGCGGTCCCGGTGACCTCTGGCGTCTGGAGCGCGCCGCGCCATGGCAGCAGTGGTGCCGCGAGGCCGCCCTCCAACTGGCCGACGGACGCTGGCTGGTGACGGCGGCGCTGCGCGCGGAGGACGAGGTGCTCGTCCGGCGGACAGCGCACGGCCCCCTGCTGGCGCTGTTCGCCCGCCGCCCGGCACACCTGCCGTTCACCGCGCGGATGCCGCTGCTGCTGGCCGACGACGAGGAGTCGGCCGTCCGCCACCTGCGCCGGCACTCCGGCAGCTCCCCGGGTGCCTCCCTCTCCTGTCCCCCTGACCGGCCCGAACGCGGCCGGTGAACTCCCCACGACGAGGAAGCCACAGTGACGTACTCCTTGCCCCACGACACCCACACCGATCACCTCCGGCTCCGCGAGACCGTGGGCCACTACTCCCCCGGCCCCGTCGCGCCCGGCGCGCTCGTCGACATCGGCGGGCTGGAGCGGTCCTCTCTCCTCCAGCAGGCGCTGGCCCGCGACAGCAGCTTCGTGGAGCCGGACACCGCCCGGGACAGCCTGCTCCTCAACGATGACGGCAGCGTCTGGGACGTCGTCACCCACATCGAACTCGACGACCGTTCCCTGCTGCTGTCCCATGCCCGGCCCGGTCTGGCGCGGCTGCTCGAAACCGTCGCCGCGGAGGCCGGCCTCACCGATGTGGAGATCACGGACCTCTCCCGCACCCACGCGGCGATCGCCTTCGAAGGCCCACGGTCCTGGCACATCGCGCAGGAGATCGTGCCGTACGAGATCTCCAGCCTGGTGCTGCACGGCGCGGTCACCGTGGCGCTGCCCGATGCGGGCGGGGCGGACGGCGTACTGGCCCGCATCGGCAGCACCGGCGAGTACGGCTATCTGCTGGTCTTCCCCCAGGAAGCCGGCTCGGCGGCCTGGGTAGCCGAACGGGCCAGGGCGCTCGGCGGCGGCAGCGTCGGCCCCGAAGCGCTCGACCGGGCCCGTGCCGAGGTGCGCCACCCCCAACTCGGCTGCGCCGAGAGCCTGTCGGTGCGGGAGGCCGGCTTCGCATGGCTGGTCGACTGGGAGCGCGAGGACGACTTCCGCGGCGCGGCGGCCCTCCGCTCGGCCGGTGCGCCACGACGCGGGCTGGTGCTGCTCACCTCTCCCGCCGGGGACCGGCCCGCCGCGGGCTCCGCGCTGCGGGCAGCGGGTGAACGGGTCGGGACGGTGCACCGGGTGGCGCCCGCACCGGGCGCCGCCACGGAGCTTGCGTACGGGCTGCTCGACAAGCCCTTCGACGTGCCCGGCGTGCCGTTGGAGGGCACCGGCGCCGACGGCCGGACGGTGGGCCTCGTCACGGTCTCCTCGCCCGCCGTCCTCCCCCGCAGTTGGTCGGAACGGATCGGAATCTGACATGGCAGACGGACAGCAGGAGCTTCCCGGAAGGCAGCCGCAGGGCGTCGTCGTGACCGGGCTGGGCATGGTCTCGGCCCTGGGCCGCGACACCGAGGAGTGCTGGCGGGCGGTGCGACGCGGCGCGGCCGGCATCAGACCGGTCGATGTGGTCGACACCGCCGGGCTGATCACCCGCCTCGGCGGACAGGCACCCCTGAAGGACGAGCCGGGCACGGACCGGTGTTTCACCTTGGCGCGGGCGGCCGCCCTCGAAGCGGCCGACCACAGTGGTCTGCCCTGCTCCGCGTACGCCCCGGAACGCGTCGGGGTGGTCGTCGGCAGCAGCCTGGGCACCACCCGCAGCATCGAGAGGTTTCACGCCCAGTGGCGCAGCCGGGGGCTCCGGCACGCCGACGTACGGCTGTTGAAGGGCTACGCCCTGCACAGCGTCGCCGACCTGCTGGCCGCGCGGCTCGGCTTCACCGGGCCCCGTGCCCTGATGTCCAACGCCTGCGCGGCCGGTGCGGTGGCCATCGGCTACGCCCTGGAACTGCTGTGGAGCGACGAGGCGGACGCGGTGCTCGTCGGCGGTGTCGATCCGCTGACCGGCCTCTCCTTCCACGGGTTCAACAGTCTGGGGGCGCTGGATCCGGCGCCCTGCGCCCCGTACACCCGCTCGGCCGGTCTGAGTCTGGGGGAGGGCGCCGGTTTCCTGGTGCTCGAACGGCGGGACGCGGCTCTCGCCAGGGGTGCGGGGGTGGTCTGCGAAATCGCCGGGTACGGGCTGTCGGCGGACGCGCACCACCAGACCGCGCCCGACCCCGGCGGCAAGGGTGCCTCGCGGGCGATCGCCGCGGCGGTCGCCTCGGCCGGGCACGAGCTGGGCGATGTCGATTACATCAACGGTCACGGCACCGGAACCCCCACCAATGACTGCGTCGAACCGAAGGCGATCCGGCTGCTGTTCGACCCGCCGCCCCCGGTGAGCTCCACCAAGTCGATGATCGGCCACACCCTGGGCGCCGCGGGTGCGATCGAGGCCGTGGTCTGCGCGCTCGCCGTCCGCGAGGGCGTCCAGCCACCGACGGCCAACACGGCGGGGGTGACTCGCTCCCCGAGCGGCCTCGACATCATCCCGGAGGTCGCCGCGCTGCGGCCTGCCGGAGTGGTGGTGTCGAACTCCTTCGCCTTCGGCGGCAACAACGCCGCGGTGGTGCTGCGTGATGCGGAGCGCGGTGGCGGGCCGCCGCCGGCCGCCGTGGCCGCCGTCTCCCCCCGCCGGGTGTACATCACCGGCATCGCGGGGCTGGCGGGTTCCGCCGCCGGCCACGACGCGCTCCTCGCGGCGCTGCACGACGGAGTGTCCGTGTACGGGGAGCGGGTCGAGGTGCCCGGCTACGGGTCGCGCCCGGCGGGGGTCGTGGACCTCACGGCCGCCACCGCGGGCGTCAACCCGTCGGTCCTGCGCCGGATGGACCCCACCAGCCGGCTGGCGGCCGCCGCGGTGGCGGAGCTGCACCGGCGGCACGGCCGCCCGGACCGCGCCCGTGCGGACACCACCGGGCTCATTTTCGGCACCGGCCTCGCGCCGATCACCCCGGTCGAGCAGTTCCACCGCGGAGTGCTCAACGACGGGGCGGCCGGGGCCAATCCGCGGTACTTCCCCAACACGGTGGTGAACGCCGCGGCCGGGCATCTGGCGATTCTGCACCGCTTCCGCGGCCCCACGGCCACCGTGTCGACCGGCGGCACCAGCGCACTCACCGCGCTGCACTACGGCAGCCGCCTGATCGCCCGCGGAGCGGCCGACCGGGTGGTGGTCGTGGTGGCCGACGAGTGCCCGGCGGCGCTGCTGGCCGGCCATGTCAAGATCCCCGGCTTCCTCAGCGACACCGAGGTGCGGCCCTTCGGCGGTGACGGCACGGTGCTCGGCGCGGGCGCCGTGGCCATCACCCTGGAGTCCTCCGCGTCGGCGCAGGATTCGGGAGCCGAGCCCCTGGCCACGGTCGGCGCCTTCGGCCTCGCCTCGGACGACAGCGGAATCGCCGGGCTGCGGCCCGACGGCGAGGCGTGGTCCCGCTCGCTGCGCGGGGCGGTCGACGCCGCGGGGATCACGGCGGACGACGTCGGCATGGTGGTGTGCGCCGCCATGGGCCGCCCGGCCGTCGACGACACGGAGGCCGCCGCGCTGCGCGGAGCGGGCCTGGCCTCCCGCCCGCTCGTCGCGCCCAAGGCGGTGCTCGGCGAGACCTCCGGCTCCGCTCCGGGGCTGGGTCTGCTGGCCGCGGTGGCGGCACTCGGCGACGGCCGCGTCCCCGGCGCCCGCGGCGTCGGACCGGCGCCCGAGGGGCTGCCGGGTCTTGTGCCGCGGGGCGGGGTGCGCTCGGACGTGCGCCACGCCCTGATCTCCGGCTTCGCCTACGGCGGGAGCTATGTCTCGCTCGTCGTCTCGAAGGAGGCAGTTCGATGACCACCACGTCCGCACCGCCCACGCCGTACGCCCTGCAAGCGGAGGACATCGGCAAACGGTTCGGTGACCGGGAGGCCGTCGCGTCCCTGTGCCTGTTGGTGCGGGAGGGGGAGATCGTCGGCTTCCTCGGGCCGAACGGGGCCGGCAAGTCCACCGCCATCGCCATGCTGACGGGCGCGCTGCCCCCGGACCGCGGCACCGTCACGGTGTGCGGGCACGACCTGTGGGCGGCTCCGGCCCGCGCCAAGCCCCTCATCGGCGTGGTCCCGCAGGAGATCGCGCTGTACCCGACGCTGAGCGCCCGGCAGAACCTGGAGTTCTTCGCGTCGGTGTACGGGGTGCCGCGCGAGGAACGGGCGTCGCGGATCGCCTGGGCGCTGGAGGTGGTGGCGCTGGCCGACCGCGCCGCCGACCGGGTCGCCGGTTTCTCCGGTGGCATGCAGCGCCGGGTGAACATCGCGGCGGCGCTGCTGCACCGGCCGCGGCTGCTGTTCCTGGACGAACCGACGGTGGGGGTGGACGCGCAGAGCCGGAACCAGATCTTCGAAACGGTGCGGGCCCTGCGGGCCGAACTCGGGATGTCGGTCGTCTACACCAGCCACTACATGCCCGAGGTCGAGGAGCTGTGCGACCGCGTCGTCATTGTCGACCAGGGACGCGTACTGGCCGAGGGCACCCAGGAGGACCTGGTCGCGCCGCTGGGCGGGAGCGTCCTGCACTGGAGCCCGTCGCGGTCCGAACTCGCCGCACTGGCCGACGGAATCGGCACTCTCGCCGACGCACTGCGCGGCGCCGGCGAGGTCTTGGTCACCACCGGACCCGGCGGGACCCCGGCCCTGCGGGTCCGGGCCGGCGACCCCGGCCCGCTGTTGCGGGAGCTGCCCCGTACGGCCTCCCGGCACGGGATCTCGCTGGCCGGGGTGCGGCTGGAGCGGCCGGGGCTGGAATCCCTCTTCCTCGACCTGACCGGCCGTGACATACGGGAGGAACACTGATGTTCGCGATGATCTGCAAGGAGTTGCGGGTCCTGCTGCGGGACAAAGCGGCGCTCGTCACCCTCTTCCTGTCCCCGGTGCTGTTCATCACCGTCATGAGTCTCGCCCTGGGCGGATCGTTCAGCGAACTCGGCTCCGACGCACCGAAGTTGCGGGTGGCCGTCGTCGACCAGGACGGCAGTGTCGCCGCCCGCGCGGTGACCCGGGCGCTGGGCGGCAGTGACGACCTGCGGGTGGTGACGGACGACGGAAGCGACGGCTCCCTCACCCGGGAGCAGGCGTCCGCGCAGGTGCGCAAGGGGGATCAGTCGCTCGCCGTCGTCATCCCGGCCGGGTTCGGGGACAGCGTCGGGAACGGCGGCACGCCGAAGGTCTCCTTGGTCGTCGACCCGAGCGCCGCACGTCAGGCGGTGGACCCGCTCAAGTCCGCGGTGGACGGTGCGGTGCGCGGTGTCGCGGTGCACACGCGGGCGGCGTCGGTCCTCGCCCGGGAGATCCGCGCGAGCCCCGACCCGGAGCGGCGGGCCGAGCTGCACCGCCAGCTGTCCCGGCTGACGATGCCCGAAGTGCAGGCGAAGGTGTCGTACCCCGAGGGCATGACACCGCCGCGCTACCCCACGGTGTATCAGCAGAACGTGCCCGCCTACACGGTGATGTACGTGTTCTTCATCGTGACCGTCATGGCCGGATCGCTGATGACGGAACGGCGCGAGGGCACCTTCCGCCGGTTGTTGTCCTCCCCGGTGCCTCGATGGCGGCTGCTGCTGGGCAAGATCACGCCCTACTTCCTCGTCGCGCTGGTGCAGGTCGCCACCCTCACCGCTTTCGGTCACTGGGTGTTCGGCATGGACCTGGGCGAGCATCCGCTGGCTCTGCTGCCGATCGCCGCCGCGACCGCGTGCTGTGCGGTCGCCATGGGGCTGCTGCTGGCGTCCTTCGCCCACACCGAGACCCAGGTCAATTCGATCGGCACCATCGCCGTGCTGGTCCTGGCCGCCCTGGGTGGCTGCATGGTGCCGGCCGTGTTCATGCCGTCCTTCATGCAGGACATCACCGTGTGGACACCGCAGGGCCGCGCGCTGCAGGCCTTCCAGGATGTGCTGGTGCGGGGCGCCGATCTGCCGTCCGTGCTGCTGACGTCGGGGCTGCTGGTGGGTCTTGCGGCGGTGCTGTTCGCCGTCGCCCTGCCGCGCTTCAGGTTCCTGCGGTGAGCGGGGCACCCGCGGTGGCGGAAGCCGCCGCGCCCGGTGGGCGGCAGGTGATCCATATGGTGCTCAGCCGGACGGACCGGTTGCCGAGGGATCCGTTCGGGCGGCCCACCAGCCCGACCGGGACGTACCTGATGCGCAGCGCGGTGCAGCAGGTGCGGGACGGCGGAACGGAAGGGGCGGGGCAGGGCCGACGGCTGCCCGCGCCGCTGGGCGGTGCGCTGCCCGGGGAGGTGCGGGAGAGCTGCCCGCCGCCGCTGCACTTCCCCGCCCGTACACCCGACGGCCGGTGGCACTGGCCTGCTGCCGGCTGGTACGCGTCGGTGTCGCACTCCGGCGCGCTGGGCGCCGTGGCGCTGACCCGGGGCGGCTGGGTCGGCATCGACGTCCAGGACGAGGTGCCCCGGCCGCACGCCCTGCACCGGCTGGGCGTCATCCTGGGGCACCCGGCCGGGACACCCGCGTCGATACGTGAATGGGCGGAGACCGAGGCCCTGTTGAAGGCGCAGGGGCGCGCCGGCCGGCGACCGGCGCGCCTGGCGCCGCTGCCGTCCTGGCATCCGGGGTGGCGGCCCACCGTGTCCGGCTGGTGGGTCTGCAGCGTGCCGCTGTCCGGTTCGGGCACCCGGCTCGCACTCGCGGCGCGCCACCCCCTTCCGGTGGCGGCCCAGCCCTTCCCCTCCGGCGGCCCGCCCGGACAGACGGATGTGCCGGCATGAGCGGCGCACCGCAGGCGTCGTACGACGCGATCATCGTCGGCAGCGGCATCGGTGGCCTGGTGTGCGCCGGGTATCTGGCCGCATCGGGGCGGCGGGTGCTGGTGCTCGAGCAGCACGATGTCGCCGGCGGCAACAGCCAGGTGTTCCGGCGCCGCGGCGCCTTCGAATTCGACGTCGGCGTGCACTACTTGGGCGACTGCGGTCCCGACGGCATCCTTCCCGCGGTGCTGCGCGGGCTGGGGCTGGCGGACCGGGTGCGGTTCCGGGAGCTGGACCCCGACGGATTCGACGTGCTGCGCTTCCCCGGCACGACGGTCCGGGTCCCGGCCGGCTGGCAGGCGTACACCGAACGGATGTGTGCGGCGTTCCCCGGCGACGCGGACGGCATCCGCACCTTCACCGGCATCTGCGCGCGGCTCGGCGCGGTGCAGCGCGACTCGCTCCTGGCACCTTCCGGGCCGGGCGACGGGCCGCAGGTGCCGGCGGGCGCTCCGCCACGGGTGCTGCGCTGGGCCCGCAGGCCGCTCGCCGCGCTGTTCGCGCACTGCGCGTTGTCCGTCCGGGCCCGGACGGCGCTCGCCGCGCAGTCCGGCAACTACGGGGCCCCGCCGTCCGGTGTGGATGTCGCCGGGCACGTCGCGGTCCTGGACCACTACCTGCGCGGCGCGAGCTATCCCGAGGGCGGCGGGCAGCAGTTGGCCGCCGCGCTCGTCGAGGCGCTGGAGGCCGCGGGCGGTGAACTGCGCACCCGCACCCGGGTGGAGCGCATCCTCGTGGAGGACGGGCGGGCCGCGGGGGTGCGGCTGGCCGACGGGAGCCGTGTGCAGGCTCCTCTGGTGATCTCCGGCGCCGACTACCTGCGGACGGTGCTGGACCTCACGGGGCCCGAGCACTTTCCCCCGCAGTACGTGCGGCGGGCCCGTACGGCGCACATGCGGTACCCGGTGTCCGTCCTCTACGCCGCGCTGGCGCCCTCGTTCCCCCGCCCCGTGCCGGCGAACCTGTGGTGGCACCGCGGCTGGGACATCGACGCGGCCTACGAGGAGCTGTCGTCGGGGCGCCCGCGCAGCCTCCCCTTCGTCTTCGTCTCCACCGCCTCGGCCAAGGACCCCGGCGCCCCGCACACCGGCCCGCCCGGCTACCACAACCTCCAGATCATGTCCCCCTGCGCGCCCGGTTTCCTCCCCGGGGACGCCGTCAACTACCGCCGGGATCCTGCCTACCGCGCTGAGAAGGCCCGGATGCGGGAGCTGCTGCTGGACGCGGCGGAGTCGGCGCTGGGGCCGGTCCGCGCGCATCTGGTGCACGCCGAGTACGCGGGCGCGCTGACCCACCAGCGCTTCACCGGTTCCTCCGGCGGCACCCCGTACGGCCTGAGCCGGTGGGGACGGCAGGGCGCCCGTCCGGACCATCGCACACCGGTGCCGGGGCTGTTCGTCGTGGGACAGAGCGGGCGGTACGGCAGCGGCATCACGGGCGTCGCGATCAGCGGCATCCAGTGCGCGTCCCACCTGCTGCACCGGTCCCTGCTGCCCGAGGTCCACGCGGGCGAAGTGCTGCTGTCCCCCGGCCTGTTGCCGGCCCGCGGTCCCGGCTGGGACGCGCTGCGGGTGTCCCGGGGCGCCGCCCGGAGCGCCCTGCCCGGCCTGGCGCCGATCGGCCGTCCGCTCCGGCCCCGCACTGTCGCCGTCGGCCCTCGGCCGCCGGCCGAGAAACGGAAGGAAACCCCTTGAACACGAGCCACCCCCACCGCTTCAGCGTCGTCACCGCCGCGCAGGTCGATGCGGTCCTGCGCGGCCGGGAGCGGGAGACCGCACGGGTCGTCGAGGAGGCGTACCGCCTGCACGGGGAGGGCGCCACCGTCAACCCGCCGTCGGCCTTCCTCCGCTTCGCGGACCGTCCCGACGCCCGCATCATCGCGCTGCCGGCGTCCCTCGGCGGCGCGGCCGGTGTCGACGGCATCAAGTGGATCTCCAGCGTGCCCGCCAACCCTGCTGCCGGCCTGCCGCGCGCCTCCGCCGTCATCCTCCTCAACGACCAGGCGACCGGGCGTCCGGTGGCCTGTGTGGAGGGCTCGCTCATCAGCGCGGCACGTACCGCGGCGTCGGCCGTCCTGGCCGCCGACCGGCTGTCGGCACACCGGCCCCGGCTACGGCGTCTCGGAGTGATCGGCGCGGGCCTGATCGCCCGGCAGGCGATCCGGCACCTCACGGCGGACGGCTGGGTCTTCGACGCCACGCGGGTGTACGACACCTCGGCGGGGCGGGCCGCGGGGCTGGCGGCGGAGCTGTCGGCGGTGCCGGCCACGGGCGTGGCCACGGCCGCGTCCGACGCCGCCGGGGTGCTGCGGGAGAGCGACCTGGTGGTGGTGGCCACCGTTGCCGGGGACCCGCATCTGATGGATCCTCGTGACCTCGCGCACGGCCCGCTGGTGCTTCATCTCTCCCTGCGCGATTTCGCACCCGAGGTGCTGCGCGGCGTGGTGAACGTCGTGGACGACGTGGACCACGCGCTGCGCGAAGGCACGTCCCTCCAGCTGACCGCCCAGCAGTTCGGCGCGAGCGGCCTGGTGGACGGGACGCTGCACGAGGCGCTGACCGGCGCGCTGCGGGTGCCCGATACCGGCCCGGTGGTGTTCTCGCCCTTCGGGCTCGGTGTCCTGGATCTCGCGCTGGCGGCCCGTGTGCTGGCCCGCGTACGGGCCACGGGCGACGACACGGTCATCGAAGGCTTCCTGCCCCACCCCGCCTGAGCGACCGGCACGGCCCGCCGGTCCGCTCGCGCCGCCCCCCACCTCGCATCGGAGCGCACTGTGCCGATCATCTCGACCCCGCTCGACTACAACGAGGAACACCTCTACATCGACCTGCGACGGACGCTCGGTCTGGGCCTCCATCTGAAGTGTGAAGGCTTCAACTTCGCCGGTTCGGTGAAGCTGAAGGCAGCACGGGCGATGGTCCGGGCGGCGGAGCGGGAGGGCATGATCGGTCCGGGCTCGGTGCTGGTGGAGTCCTCGTCGGGCAACCTCGGCATCGCACTCGCGATCATCGCGGCCAGCCGCGGATACCGCTTCGTGTGTGTCACCGACCGGCACTGCAACGAGACCGCGCGCCGGCTGATGGCCGCGTACGGCGCGACGGTGCACGTCGTGGACGAGCCCGGCCGGCACGGTGGCCTGCTCGGCGCCCGGCTGGCCCTGCTGCATGAACTCCTCGCCGCACACCCGGAGTTCGTGTGGCTCAACCAGTACACCAGCCGGCGGAACTGGCAGGCCCACTACGAAACGACGGCGCCGGCGCTGGCCGCGGAGTTCCCGCGGCTCGATGTGCTGTTCGTCGGCGCGGGCACCACGGGCACCCTGATGGGCTGCGCCCGCTGGTTCCGGCAGCACCGCCCCGGCGTGCGGATCGTCGCGGTGGACAGCGTCGGCTCGGTGTCGTTCGGCCGGCCGCCCGCGCCGCGCCGCATTCCCGGCCTGGGAGCCGGAGTACGGCCACCGCTGCTGGATCCCGCGGTCGTCGACGAGGTGGTGCACGTACCGGAGGCCCGGACGGTGCGGATGTGCCGGCAGCTGGCGGCGTGCGGTTTTCTGCTCGGCGGCTCCTCGGGAACGGTGACCGCGGGCGCCGCCGAGTGGCTGGCCGCGCGGCCCTCGTCCGGCACGACGGCCGTGGCCATCGCCCCTGATCTGGGCGAGCGTTACCTTGACACGGTGTACCGCGACGACTGGGTCCGGGCCGTCTACGGAGCGACGGCGCTGGACACCGGCCCGGCCGCCGGCTGAGCAGCGGGCCGGGGCCGGGTCGCTGCGGTCAGGCGCCTCGCTCCCGCACCAGACGCGTGAGGCCGCTCGGGGTGAGGGGTTCACCACGGTCGCTGAAGACGTCGAGGCGCTGCCCGTTGAGTTCCATCTGCGGTGTACCGTCGGGCCCCGATCGCTGGAATTCCTTCCCTACCGATTCCGCCCACGGCAGGTACCGGAGGCCGCGGACGGCCGCGTCGAAGGAAGGGGAACGCAGTCCGTCGACCCGTGCGGCGAGGTCCAGGAGATGTCCGGTGTTCCCGAAGCCGTCGTCCGTCTCGTCGGGCTGGTCGGCGAACAGTTCCTCGTGCAGTCGCTGAAAGCACGTCACGCCCCGGTCGGCGGCGGCGCCGAGGGCGCTGACGGCGAAGCGGGATCCGGTGCCGCCCGCCGACCGGTCGATGAAGACCGCGAAGTGGTAGTTGACCTTGACGGTGCCCTGATCGGCGAGGCGCCGCACCTCCTTGCCCACCGACCGTTCGAGGATGCCGCACATCGGGCAGCGCGGGTCCTCGTACACGTCCAGGGTGTTCCTGGCGTGTGCCGGGCCGTAGCTGAGGGTGGTGGGGTCCTTCGGCGCCGCGGCCGCGGGGACCTTGACCGGGCCGCTCGCGGCGCGTGCGACGGAGGGATCGTCGGCCGAGCGGTCGGCGAGGTGTGTCCCCAGGACGCCGATTCCGGCCAGCGGCACGATGCAGCCGGCGACCGCGGTGGCGCGGCGTCGGCGCGTCCGCCGCTCCTTGGCGCGCTGGGCCTGCGCGCGGAGACCGGCGCTCACGGGGCGCCGCGCACCGGCGGCGGGCTTCTTCTTGTTGCTCATGCGGGACCGCGTTCTTCCTGGACGATGACGAGGGACCGCGCCAGGGTGCCGGAGGAGGTTCAACGGAACGCTAAATCGGGCCCGGCGGAACGCAGCACACAGGCACCGCGGGGGCCGGCATCCGGCTCTGCCTCCGCCGCCGCGCCTTTCGGTCCTCTCCGTGCCCTCGCAGCCTTCCCCGACGACGAACCCTTCGGGACGCATAACCATTCGTGGCAAACCTGCACATTTCGCCATCCGATGGCCCTCCTCCAGCACTCCGTTAAGGAACGGCTACGACCCTCGGCAGCAGGGGCCCGTGCGGCCCCGCGCGATCCGCCGGTCCGGCCAGGCACAGCGGTCACCGGCACCCCGTTCACCGTCACCGACCGTGCCAGGAGGACACCGTGACCCGAGCAACAGCCCGCCCCACGGAAGCATCCGCGCAGACCACCGACACCCCGGACGCCCTGGTCGCCACGGGGCTGGGTCACCGGCACCGACGGGGCTGGGCGCTTCGCGACTGTTCCTTCCGGCTGCCCCGGGGGCGGATCTGCGCTCTGGTCGGTCCGAAGGGCGCCGGCAAGTCCACCCTGCTCTCGCTCGCCGCGGGCATGCTGCCGCCGAGCGAGGGCACCGTCACCGTGCTCGGCCACCCATCCGGTGCCTCCGGCGCCCGCCGGCGGGTGGGATACCTGGGGCAGGACAGGCCGCTCTACCCGCAGTTCACGGTCGAGGAGACGCTCCGCGTCGGACGCGAACGGAACGGCACCTGGGACCAGGCCCTGGCCGAACGCCTCGTCGCGGAGGGCGCGGTGCCCCTGTCCGCCCGTATCCGTGCGCTCTCGGACGATCAGCGCACCCGCATCGCACTCGCCCTCGCGCTGGGCAGGCGCCCCGACCTCCTGCTGCTGGACGAACCGATGAGCGGCCTGGGTCCCTCCGGGCGGCGTGAGATGACCCGGATCCTGCGGCAGCAGGCGGCCGAGCGCGGCATGACCGTCCTGATGTCGTCCCGCATGATCGCGCACCTGGAAGGCGCCTGCGACCACCTGGTGCTGCTCAGCCACGGCAACATCCGCCTTGCCGGGGAGACCGATCGGATCCTCGCCGCGCACCACCGCCTCCTCGGCGACGCGTCGCAGGCATCGCTGCTCCCCCACCCGGCGATCATCGCGGGCCGGGAACACCTCGGCAGGCTCTCGGCGATCGTCCGGCTGGATGAGCCGCTGTCCGGCCGGTGGACGACCACCCGGCTGCCCCTGGCGGAGTTGCTCCTCGCCTATCTGGGCGCCCCGGCCGCCCCGCCCATGATCACCGAAGGCGCCCGTATCGAGGCCGGGGGCCTGCGCTCATGACCGTCACGTCCCCGAAGGACATCGCCGGTCGCCAGACCCGGTGCCTGCTCCGGCCGGCCTGGCGCCGTGCAGCGCACCGCCTGCCTGATCTGCCTGACCGCCGCCGTGGTGTTCGCCGTCTACACCCTCGTCCGGCACCACAGCGTGGTCACCGCCATCGAAGCCCACCACCTCACGGATTGCACCGCCGCGCAATCCCCCAGCCGGGCCGCTGCGGTCAGCTCACCGCACTGCGGCAGACCGCTGCCGGGCCGCTGCGCAACGCCGGCCTGGCGCTGCCGGCGCTGCCCGTGCTCTGCGGCGTCTTCCTCGGCGCTCCGCTGATCGGCCAGGAGCCAGGAGCGGGAGAGCGGCACCTATCGCCTGGTCTGGTCGCAGTCGGTCTCACGGGTGCGCCGGCTGCTGATCACCCGCGCGCCGGCCGTCACCGGGACCGCCCTGGCCACGGGAGTTGCCGCGGCCGCCGTCACCTGGTGGTCGCTCCCGGTGTCCCTCTACATACGGGCACGGCGGCCGGGTACGGCATCGTCCCGTTCCTCGTCATCGGCCCGCTGCCCGTGGCGCTCACCGTCCAGTCGGTCCGGGTGGGGGCTGCGGCCGGTGCCCGCATCACCTCTGCGGGGACGAGCGAACCGCCGGCTGCCTCCGGCATTTCGGGGTGTCCGGCACCTGGACCGGACGTGCTCCGCCGTCGCACCTCTGGCCGTTGCAGGCCTCCGCGACGGCGCTGTGCCTGCTCCTCGCGGTGATCCCGGTCGTACGGTGCATCTGGCGGATCCGCCGCGGCGAGGCGTGACCGACGCCGGGCGGGCCCTGGCTCCGCGGGCAGAGGCTCCCGCAAGCCCGCGGAGGAGCGCCCGCCGGGGGGGGGCCAATGAGCCAGGCGCACCCGTCCCGTCCGCGTCACGTCCCCGCCGATGCCCTCCCCCGGCAACGGCGGGCCCCGCACGCCGCTGCCTCCCACCCGTTTCACACCGCGGGATCCACCAACTTCAGCCCCACGCCCCGCACCGTGTGCAGATACCGCGGGGCCGCCGCCGATTCGCCCAAGTGGCGCCGGAGCGCGGACAGATGAACGGCCGGCGTCTTGCCCCCGCCCACACATCGTCGCCCCACATCTCGGCACGGAGTTCGCACCGGCCGACCACCCGGCCCGCATGGGTGACGAGATGGGCCGGCAACTGGAACTCTTGGGCCGCAGTTCCAGGGGCCGCCCGCTCAAGGCGGCGGCCTGCCCCCGGAAATCCACCTCCAGCCTTCCCACCCGCACGTTGTTCGTCTCCTCCGCCCCCGCCGCTGCCGCATCACCGCGTTCAGCCGGGCGTGGAGTAAGGCGGCGGTGAAGGGCTTGACGACGTAGTCGTCGGCTCCTGCCTCCAGGCCTCGGATGACCTGGCTCTCGGTGTCCCGGCCGGTTGCGGCGACGATGGGGACCGAGGTGACCGTGCGCAGCATCTTCAACACCGTCAGGCCGTCAAGGTCCGGCAGCCCGAGGTCGAGCACGACCAGGTCGGGGTCCCGGGTCAGGGCCGAGTCCAGACCTGTGGAGCCGCTCGCGGCCGTGATGACCTCGTGGTGCAGCGACGTCAGACCCTGCGCCGGCAGCTCCCGCACTCCCGTGTCATCCTCGACGAGCAATATCCGCACAGGCACTCCCCTTCGCACCGCTCTGCCCCGGCCGAGCGTCACGAAAGCGGCAACGGCCACGCAGGCACGGGCCCCGCTTCGCGCTCCGGGCCTCATGCTCTCCTGTCAGGTTTCACGCAGGTCAAAATCTGTATGTGCGCACGGTGGGTTCTGCGCACGCCGACGGCGGGCCGCTGCGCGCACGGGGGCAGCTCGGCACTGGGCCGATCGGCCTCCCCCGATCGGAGCCGACGGATCATCCTGTCGGCGTCCGATCCACGGATACCGGCCCGACCGGACGGCAGCGACGCTGGAGGTACCCGACATCCGGCAGCTGCCGCGCCGATCCCGGCCCGGCAGCCGGAGAGTGAGGTGGATCCCTGCCGTGGCACGCCTGCTGATCATCGACGACAACCCGTTGCGCGGGCAGCAACTGCTGCACGTCCTGCAACGGAGACGGCACACGGTGCAGGTGACCCGGTGCTGCTCCGAGGCGCTCCGGCTGTCCGAACACCGTCGGCCGCACGCCGTCCTGCTCGACCTGGACCTCCCACCGCGCCAGGGTGTCGAACTGCACGGATTCCTGCGGCACTGCGCCCCGGCGCCCGTCGTGGTGCGTGGCGAGGAGCAGCAGATCATTCCGGCGCTGCATGCCGGGGCCGCGGGCTACATGCCCGCGTCGTGCTCGGCCGAACTGGCCGCCCTGCACCTGCACACCCTGTACCTCGGGGATGCCGACGAACCGGACGTGGAGGTGGGCGGGCTGCGCATCAGCGTGCGCTGCCACCGGGTCACGGTGGACGGGCAGGAGGTGGACCTGCGGCCCACGGAGTTCCGGCTGCTGCTCCACCTCGCCCGCTGCAACGGTCGTGTGGTGAGCCGCGCCGAGCTGGCCGAGCAGCTGTGGGACGACCGCCGCCCCCATGCGGAACGGACGGTCAACGTGCACCTCTCGGCGCTGCGTCGCAAGCTCGGCGAGCGCGCGGCCCGCCCGCGTTATGTGCACAGCGTGCACGGCGTCGGCGTCCGGCTGAGGGCACCGTGAGCACTCTCAGGACAGAGGACGCCGTGCGCTGCGTGCGTACCCGGCGGAGGCCGGCGACGCACCGCGCGGTGATGGTCGCCGCGCCGACGCACTCCGCTTCATTCCAGGAGACCTCGCCGCATCGCGACGGCCACTGCCGCGGCGCGGTCGGAGACCTCCAGCTTCTCGTAGAGGCGCTGGACATGGCTCTTGACCGTGCTGGTGCTCAGGTAGAGCTCCTCGGCGATCTGTGGAACGCTGCTGCCCCGCGCGAAGGCGACCAGCACCTGCCGCTCACGCTCGCTCAGGACAGTGCGCTCATCCGCCGCTCGCGCCCGGATCTCACCGGCCAGGTCGCCCATCAGGGCCGGCGGCAGCACCGTCCCCCCGCCTGCCACATCGAGCACCGCGGCCACGATCTCGGCCCGCTCGGCCTCCTTCGACAGATACCCGGCGGCCCCTTCCTGCAGGGCGCGATAGACCACCGCACTGTCCGTGACGGCCGACAGCAGCAGAATCCGGGTCGGGCTCCCGTCCCGGGCGAGGGCCCGGACGACGGCGATGCCGTCGGCGCCGGGCAGCCGGTAGTCGACGACCGCGACGTCGGGGGCCTGCGCGGCGATCGCGTCGATCGTCGCGGGACCGTCCTCGGTCTCGGCCAGGACCCGCAGCCGCTCACTCGCGCGCAGCGCGCGGGCGATGCCTTCCCGGTAGACCGGGTGGTCATCGGCGACGATGACCGTCACACGCTCCGGCTCCTTCACGCCCACTCCTTCCTTCTGTCCGGCGGCGAGCGGCAGCGCCTTGCCCGTTCGTGGGGGAATTACGTCGCCGGGCATTCCCGGAGCTGTTCCTCCGAAGCCGACCGCAATTCCCGCCGCGGCGCCCGGCCACCGTTACGGAGACCGCCCGGCGCTTCATGTATACCGCCGGTGCGGGCACGGAACCGGTTTTACCTTCCTTTAATTGCCGCGTGTGAGCATGGCAGTCCGGCGGTGGTCCGCACCGCAGCAGGACGCCGTTGCCGGAACACCGGCGGTGCGGGCGGCCGTGTGCCGCGACGTGCACAGACAATGTTCAGTGGAGTGATGGACCCGTTGCGGATCGTACTCATCGAGGACGACGAAGACATACGTGAATCGCTGGCCCGGTGCCTGCGGGAACGCCGCCATGACGTACTGACCGCGGCCAGCGGATACCAGGGCATGAGCATGGCCGTTTCCGAGAATCCCGATTTCGTCATTCTCGACCTCGGACTTCCCGACCTGGACGGGCTCGATTTCCTGAAGATGGTCCGGTCCAGCACCCAGGTCCCCCTTCTCGTGGCGTCCGGGCGGCACGCGGAGTCCCAGATCATCCGTGCGCTGGAGCTCGGCGCGGACGACTACGTCACCAAGCCGTACACGGCCAAACTCGTCGAGGCGCGGATGGCCGCGGTCCGCCGGCGCTACCGGCTGGCGGATGAGCAGGAAGACCTGCAGGTCGGCGAGCTGGCCGTCGACCTGCGCGGGCACACCGCCCATCTGGGGCGGCGCAGCCTGCCCCTGCGGCCCAAGGAGTTCCGGCTGCTGTCGTATCTGGCGATGAACGCGGGCCGGGTCGTGACCAAGGACGAACTGCGCACGGAGATCTGGGACGGGGACTACCCCTGCACGGACAAGACCGTCGCCGTCCACCTCTCCTGGCTGCGCCGGCACCTGGGCGAGACGGCTGCCGCGCCGCGTTTCCTGCACACGGTGCGCGGTGTCGGCATCAAGCTCGTGGAACCACCGCCGTGAGGCGGCGGCTCGCTCTGCTGGCCGCCTTCTGCGCCTTCGTGTGCCTGCTGTTGTTCGCGACGCCGTTCGTGCTCTACGTACGGCACAGCTACCTGTCCGACGTGGACCACCTCGCGCAGGTGAACGCGCAGATCATGGCCAGTGCGGTGCACCACCACGAGGCCGGGGACGAGGCGCTGATCACCTCCGTCGCCAAGGAGCAGGTGTCCGAGGCGCGCGTGGTCGTGTCGATGGGACGGGGCCAGGTCTACGGCCAGACCACGCCCTGCGTGCTGCGGGCCGGGGCGGACGCCGGCCCGGAGACCCGGACGTCGTGGTGCGGGTCGAGCCGGGTGGCCGTGGTGGCGACGCATTCGCGCCACGACCGGCCCGCATGGGTCGCCGTGGCGGTGGAGACGTCGGGTCAGTGGCACTCCCTGCTCCTCGTCGGGGGATCCGTCATCGCGGGACTCATCGTGCTGCCGCTGGCCGCGGTATTCCTCGCCGAGCGGCTGGGCAGATCCATCGTGCAGCCGGTGGACCGGCTCGTCGCGGCCGCCGCCCGGCTGAGCAACGGCGATCTCTCGGCCCGCGTACGACCGGAAGGGCCGTCCGAACTCCGGGTGATGGGCGAGACGTTCAACCATCTCGCGGGCCGCGTCGCGCATCTGATGGCGCGCGAGCGGGAGGCGTCCGCGGACCTCTCGCACCGGCTGCGCACCCCGGTCACCGCCCTGATGCTGCAGGCCGAGGCGCTGTCCGACCCCGACGAGTCGCGGCGGCTGCTGGAGGCGGTGACGCGGCTGCAAGGGCAGCTCAGCGCCGTCATCAAGGAGGCTCGCGGAGAGGCGTGCGGCGCTTCGTCCGCCACCACCGACCTCAACGATGTCGTCATCGAGCGGGTCGGCTTCTGGCTGCCGCTGGCCCAGGAACAGGGCCGCATCTGGCAGGTGCGGACGGCACCGGAGGCGCCCCGGGTGGCGATCGGGGAGACGGACCTGGCCGCGGTGGTCGACGTGCTGGTCGAGAACGTGCTGACGCACACCCCCGACCACACCCCGATGACGGCGAGCACGGTCATGCGAAGCCCGTCGCAGGTGACCTTGATCGTGGAGGACGGCGGCCCCGGCATCTGCGACGGGCGGGCCGCCGAGCGGGGCCACAGCGGGCGGGGCTCCAGCGGTCTGGGCCTGGACATCGCCCGCCGGACGGCGGAGTCGGCAGGCGGGCGGCTACGCATCGGGCCCGGCAGCCGCGGCGGTGCCCAGGTGGAGGTCGTCCTGCCTGCGGTAGGCCCTGCCGCGGGCACCGCCGTGGGGACGGGGGCCGGGGTGGCCCCGGTGGCGCGCCCGGACGGGGCAGGCGGACGCGCGCGCTCGGAGCCGGTGGACGCGCGTGGCCGGGCGCCGTACGTGGTGCGCTGCGCCCTCCGCAGGATTCGGGTCGGCGCCGGACGGGTCAACCGGGCGTGGCGCCGTCCGAGGTGACGCCGTCCCCGGTAGCGCCGAAGCCGTCGCCCGGGGTGAACGGGAGCCTGGCCCGACCCTCCGTGCCACCGTCCGGGCCGGGTACCACGTCCAGGGTGCCGCCCGCGTCCTCCAGCCGCGCGCGGTGTCCGGCCAGCCCCACATGCCCCTCGGCCGGGCCGCGGCGGGCCGCCGAGAGGTCGATTCCCACGCCGTCGTCGGCGACGGTCAGCAGCACGGCGTCCGGCGCGGCCTCCAGGCGGAGCTCCACGGTGGCCGCCCGCGCATGCCGCACGACATTCGTCAGCAGCTCGTTGGCCACGGAGTACAGCAGCTGCTCGCCCGGCACATGCCCGGGGACACGCAGGTCGTAGCGCACGGTGAGACCTCCGCGGTGTGCCGCCCGCTCCCCCGCCGCACGCAGCGCGGCCCCCAGCCCGGCCGCGGAAAGCACCTGCGGGTGCAGGGCGAAGACGGCTTCACGCAGTTCGCGGACGGTCCGGTGGACGGATTCGTCGGCACGGCGGACGGACGGGGACGCGCCGTCGGCGCCGGTGGCCTCCGCGAGGTCCTGCCCGGCCGCCAGGAGCGTCTGCAAGGGGCCGTCGTGCAACGCGTCGGCGAGCACGGATCTCTCCCGGGTCTCCGCCGCGAGCGCGTCCCGCAGCAGAGCCCGGCGGGTGGCCAGCAGGTCGCCGACCTGCCGCTCGCGGAGCGCCAGGATCGCGGCGATCAGGACGCACACCAGCGCCGTCCACAGCAGGAGCGAGGCCTCGACCGCGGCGTCCCCCTCGGTGGCACGGGTGCCCCCGAAACCGTGGGCGGCGAGCATGGTGACGTAGGCGGCGAGGCAGCCCGCGCCGACCGCGCCTGTCGCCTTGGGCAGGCGCCACAACACCGTGGCCACCGGCCAGACGAAGAAGGCGAAGCGCACCGGGGAATCCGGTCCGCCGGAGGTCAGGGTCAGGCCGACGAGCAACCCCAGGTCGGCGACGACCGCCACCGCCGTGTGCCCACGGGCCGCGATCGCTGCCCCGACCGGTCGCCCCCGGAGCCATACGGCCCGCAGCACGCTCCATCCCGCGTACACGACGAGCAGCACGAGGAACGTGACGGGATCCGGGAGCGAGCCGGCGGCCAGCGTGATGACGAGCGGGATCAGCAGCGACAGCCGGGCCACCGCGGTGTACCAAGAGGGAAGGGTCCACGGCGGAAGCTGCTCCGGCCGGCCCGCCGGGGCAGCCGCCGCCCGGTCCCTGCCACGCTCATCGCTCACCGTTTCACCACCTCCGTCCCAGGTTGCCCCGGCCCACCCGGCCCGTCCACCGCAAACTCGCCCCGCGGAGGTGACCGGTGACACGGCTTCAGCCGCGGTCACTCCCCTGCCACACTCCGGACCGGGCCTCCGACGAGAAGCACCTGGCCGGACTCCGCCCCGACCTCTGCCCATACCCGCCGCCGACAGGCTGTCCGCTCCGGCCTGCCGGGTCCTGCTGCCCACCGAACCGGCGAGCGCCACCGGCCGGGCTCACCGGCACACCCGCGCGGCAGCTCCCCGGCACCGGTCCAGCGGTCCAGCGGTCCAGCGGTCCAGCGGTCCAGCGGGACAAGCCTGGAGCAGTACTGGCCGCAGGGTGTCGGGCGCGCGGCGCTGATGTCCCTGTCACGGACGCGGCGCCCGGCCCCGCCCCGGCCCCTTGGGCATCCGTAGACATCCACAGGCGTCCATTGGCATCCGTCCTGCTGACGGCAGCAGGACGGCACTGTCACTGCTTCCCCTTACGCTGGCCGGACACCACAGTGACGTGGTGGGCGGGCGCGGGCCCGCGGGGAAGCCGGGGGCGGGAGCGGAAGTTGAGCGGATTCGACGGTGCGGCTCGGGTGCCGGGTCAGCGAGCCCAGGCGTACGACCAGGGGCGGATATTCCAGGCGTCCGGCGACCAATACATCACCGAACAGCGCATCTTCGTGCAGCAGGCTCCGGGGGCACGGGCCACCGAGGAGCTGGGGCCCTGTACGGTGCGCGCGCCGTTGGCCGGCCGGACACCCCCTGTGCTGCGTGACCGGCGGGAGCTGATGCGCAGGCTGCGCGAAGCGCTGGCCGCGGGCGGCGAGAGCCACGTCCTGCACGGGATGGGCGGCTGCGGCAAGACGGCGGTGGCGCACGCCCTCTTCCAGGAGGCGCAGCGGGAAGCCGGCCGGGACTGCTTCTGGATCAATGCCGCCGACCGCCTCACCCTGCGCGCCGGAATGCTCGGGGTCGCGGCTGAATTGGGCGCTTCCAACGGCGAGTTGGCCGCCGCCCATGCCGGGCGCCGGCCTCCGGCCGACCTGGTCTGGCGCTACCTCGGCAGTGCCGCGCTGCGCTGGCTGCTGGTGATCGACAACGCCGACGACGTGACGGTGCTGGAAGAGGGCGGCTGGCTGCGGAGCTGCGAGCTCGGCACCGTCGTCGTGACGAGCCGGGTCGGCGCGGCGCCGGTGTGGCGCGAGTCCGTCCGCCACCCGGTGGGGGTGCTGCCGCTGGCCGACGCCGCGCGCGCGTTGTGCGACCTGGCGCCGGACGCCGGCAGCGTCGAGGACGCCGAACTGGTCGCGCGCCGCCTGGGCTGTCTGCCGCTCGCCCTGCACCTCGCCGGGTCCTACATGGGCCAACCGCTGCTGGAGGTCTGCTCCATGACCGATTATCACCAGCGTCTGGAGGACGACGAGCCGACCGCTCTGCTCGATCAAGGCGCGGCGCCCGGAGCCCCCTCCTCTCGCCAACTCATCGGTACGACCTGGCAGTTGTCGCTGGATGCACTGGCCGCGGACGGCGCCCCGGAAGCAGTGTCGCTGCTGAGGCTGCTCTCGTTCTGGTCCGCCGAGCCGCTGCCGGTGTCCTTGCTCAGCCGGGTAGGTGGCGCACTCCTGCCCACCGGACGGCTGGAGAGCGCGCTGCGAGGACTACTGGCGCACTCGCTCGTCGCGCTCACCGCCGTGCCCGGAGCCTCCGATGGCCCCTCGGTCCGCTGCGCACAGACCCACGGCGTGCTGCTGGACAGCGTGCACACGGGTGTGCCGGACGACGAGCGAGCCGCCCTGCTGGACCACGCCCTGCGGCCCCTGGAGTCGGCCGCCGACGGCCCCGAGCCTCTGCGGCTGATCACCCCGCACGTCCGTGCCCTGCTCGGCCGGACGCGCGCCGGGGACGCCGCCGGCGAGCGGGTGGTGCGACTCGCGGTCCGGGTGACACGGCAGGTGTACGAAGCCGGGGACTGGACGGGCGCGCTGGCCCTGGGCGAGGCGACCGCCGCGCGCGGCGCCGCATGGCTGGGTGCCGACCACGCGGCCGCCATCGAGGCGCGCCTCAGCACGGGCCCCGTCCTCTTCCGGCTCGGCCGGTACGAGGAGGGCGAGGCGCTGCTCCGTGCGGCGCGGGAGACGGCGCTGCGGGTGCTGGGCGCGGACGACGTGCGCACCCTCGACGCCGGTTTCGAACTCCAGCGTGTACTGCACCGACTGGGCCGGCTGGACGAGGCCCGGGGCTTGCTCGACGAAGTGCTCGCCGGCCGCCTCCGGGTCCTGGGCGCGAGCCACCCGCTCACCCTCAAGGCCCGCTGCGAACTCCTCGAACTCCGCATCGCCCAGGAGGACTTCGCAGGCTATGACACCGCCGCCACGGCGCTCGTCGCGGACTGTGACCGCCATCTCGGCGATGCGCACCTGATCACGGTATGGGCGCTGGACGCACAGGCGAAGGGCCTGCTGCGGGACGGCCGGGCAGCCGAGGCGGAAGGCGTGCTGCGCAGAGTGCTGGCAGGTCAGCGTGCGGGTTACGGCGACGCACACCCGCTGGTGCTCGGCGTGGTGCTGGCGCTCAGCCGGGCGCAGGCGGCACAGGACAAGCGGGCCGCGGCGCTGGCGGGAGCCCGTGAGGTGGCCGAGGGCCGCAGCCGGATGCTGGGCGAGGACCACCCGGAAACGACCGCCGCGCGGGAGTGGTTGACCACCCTCGTCAACCGCTGACCACGACCGGCCGCACCTCGACGCCCGCGGAAGTGTCGAGCGCGGGACAGGTTGCCGACGGCCGCGGGAAGCGAAGCCGCCGGGTGACCTGACCTGGCGCCCTCAGTCCAGGTCCAGCAACTGCTCGTAGAAACCGCCGAACCCGTTGCGTTCATCGACCAGATGGATCTCCAGAATCCAGTGGCAGCGCCATCCCGCCCGGTCGGTGCGCCGGAGCGGGTGGTCGTTGTCCGGCACGATGTAGGAATCCGTTGTGGCGCCGTCGATGGTCTCGTGGGGGAACTCCCCGACGAGATGCCCGGTGTGCCAGCCGCCCAGGGTCCAGCCGGCCTCGGCCGCCAGCCGCTCCACTTCGGCGTACAGCTGCTTCCCGGTGAGGTGAGGGTCGGCCCGGAACGCGCGCCGGCCTGCCGCGAAGACGGTCGCCAGGTCCTCGCGCAGCCGGTGCTTGACGGGGTCGTCACCGAGTACGAAGGTCCGACCGAAGTCCGCCTCGTACTCCTCGAAGATCGGGCCGAAATCGGCGAAGGCGATGTCGTCCTCTTCGATGACCCGGTCCGGCGGGTTCTCCCGGTAAGGGAACAGGGTGTGCGGGCCGGAGCGGACGATCCGCTTGTGCCAGTGCTTCGTTGTCCCGAACATCTCATTGGCCAGATCCCGGATCTGGTCGCTGACCTCCCGCTCACCGGCGCCGGGCGCCACCAGGCGGCGCGCTTCGACCTCGGCGAACAGGGCCGTCGCTTTGCGCTGCGCCTCCACCAGACCCAGGACGCGCAGTTCCTCGTCCATGCGATCAGGTACGCCCATGGTGGTGCTCCTCCTTGTCTTGCGGTGTCGCACGCAGGATGACGAGCGATCCCTCGTGGAACGCCTGGCTTCGCAGGTGACCGAACCGTTCGTCCCACGCGCCGGAATCCAGGTCGCCACGCAGGCGCGTGGTGAACCGTTCGCGCACACCGTCGTCGATGAAACTCCAGGCGGAGCAGGCCTGCCGGGCAGCAGGGTCCAGCAGCATCTCGGGCCGCCCGTAGTACGCCTCGTTGAAGCCGTCCGTGCAGTCCCACGGGATCGGCACAGCCTGCACGCTGGTGACGCCACCGAGGCACGCGGCCATCTTCTCGATCGACGGGTACCGACGGGCCTCGGTGTCGAGAACCTCGGGCGCGTACTCGTACAGCCAGAAGTCGCGCACCGACTCCGGGTCACAGGTCAGCACGACCACGGGGCCTTGGGTGACCCGCCGCATCTCGCGCAGGCCCGCTTCGAGGTCGCTCCACTGATGGACGCTGAACAGCGTCATCGCGCCGTCGAACCTCCCGTCCCCGAACGGCAGGCGTTCCGCCACCGCGTTCACCGCCCCAGGCAGGTTCGCCGCACGCTGCGATCGCATCGACTGCGACGGCTCCACGGCCGTCACCGCGGCGGCCGCCGACTCGTAGGAGCCCGAGCCGGCACCGACATTGAGCACCGTACGGGCACCGCCGAGCGCGTCGGCGATGGCCTGCGCGATGCGGTGGTCGGGGCGGCGGTAGCTCGGATAGCCGCTGCCGATGCTGCCGTGGTCGACGTCACCGGCTCTGCCGTCGAGGCTGCGTACGTCCATGGATCCCTACCTCGCCTTGTGAGCAGGAGTTCGGAACCCGCCCTGGTGGTGCTCGATCTGTCGGCACTCCTCGGCGGGTCGGGCCGGCGCGGGAGCAGTTACCGGCACCGAACCGGCATCCCGGAGCTCTCCGCGACACCGCCCGCCGGTCTCCGCCTCCCACACGCCGGAACCACACCCTTCCATACTGCAACTGCGATGCGGATCCGTACATCACCTGGCATATGCTTGAGAGAATCCGCCAAAAAGCTCGCATGTGTGATCTGGAGGCCGCTCCAAGCGCATCGCCCGGTGCGTATGGGCGACGACCGCAGACCGCTGGGCGGCCGGTGCCGGTGCCGGCACCGTGCAGCGTTGCGCAGAACCACCCATGGGCCTCAAGGAGGCGGATCAGCTGACACGGTCATGCGCCAGTTTCCGGCCCATCGCAGCAATTCGGGCGCGCCCAGGCCGGCACCCAGCCAGTCGTGATCGAGGCCGGTACCAGGGAGGGACGGCACGACGGCGACGTACAGCCCCGCCGCACGCGCCGAGGAGATGCCCGTGACCGAGTCCTCGAAGGCGACGCCTCCCGGGCCCGCGAGGGCGGTACGGCTGATCGTGGGCCGCCGGTCCTCACCGTCCCCCCGCGGCCGGCGTGAGCGGCCTGGTGCACGGCGGCAACCTCCGGAACCACAAGAGGTAAAGCGGGGGCGACACGGTGGACACATGACCGTACTTGCCGCAGACCCGGCGACCCTCTGCCGCGACGTGCCGTGGTCGCGGGCGCGCGAACTGGCATACACAGCGCCCACGCCCCTGCCGGCCCGGCGGGTACCGCTCAGCCGGGCCGCCGGACTGACCCTGGCCGAGGATCTGTGCGCCCGGCACCCGCTTCCCGCCTTCGACACCGCGGCCATGGACGGCTATGCCGTCGCCGGACCGGGCCCGTGGCGGCTGTCGGCCGGTGCTGTACGCGCGGGCGCCGTCGAGGGGCACCGGGAGCTGGTCGAGGGCGAGGCCGTGGAGATCTCCACGGGCGCGCTGGTGCCATGCGGCGCCGAGGCGGTGCTGCCGCTGGAGCACGCGGTGCGGGCCGGGGCGGCGGTACACGGCCCGGTACCGGCTTTCGGGAAACACATCCGCCGGGCGGGCGAGGACGCCTTGGCGGGTACCTGCCTGGCTCCCGCCGGGACGCGGGCCGCCCCCGCGCTGCTCGGCCTGGCCGCCGCGTGCGGCCACGACATGCTGCCGGTACGCCCCCGGCCCCGCGTCCGGATCCTGGTCAGCGGCGACGAACTGATCCGCTCCGGGCGGCCCGCCCCCGGCCAAGTGCGTGATGCCCTGGGCCCGTTGCTGCCACCGCTGGTCCACACGCTCGGCGGCGAGGTGACCGACGTCCACGCCGTCCCGGATCACCCCGCCGGGGCACTGGCCACCGCCGTCCTCAGCAGGTCGGACGACACGGACGTGATCGTGGTGACCGGCTCCACCTCGGTCGGCGCCACCGACCAGCTGAGGCGGCTGCCGGCCGACCACGGTGCCCGGTGGGTGGTGGACACGGTCGCCGTCCGCCCCGGGCATCCGCAACTGCTCGCCCAACTCCCCGACCACCGCTGGATCGTGGGCCTGCCCGGCAATCCCTACGCGGCCCTGGCCGCCGCCCACACTCTCCTCGCCCCGCTGCTGGCGGGCCTCACCGGACGCTCGCTGCCCGCCCTCCCCCGCATCCCGCTGACCGGAGCGGTCCGCCCCGTCCCGGGGCGCACCCGCCTCGTCCCGGTGACCTGGGACGGCGTCACCGCCCGTGCCCTCGGCGGTCACGGATCCGCGTTCCTGCACGGCGCGGCCCTCGCCGACGCGCTCGCCGCCGTACCGCCCGAGTGGCGGCCGGGGGAACCGGTGCCGCTGATCCTGCCGGGAGCGTGAGGACTGGGCCGGCCGGGCGGTCGGGCGGTCGGGCGGTCGGGCGGTCGGGCGCAACCGCCAACTCCGCAGCACCGTCCCCCCAGCAGGCTTCTAAGCTCTGGCCCATGACGACGACAACGCATACCTACGACGTCACGGTCGAGTGGACAGGCAACCTCGGGTCAGGCACGGACAACTACCGGTCCTTCAGCCGAGATCATGAGGTATTGGCGGACGGCAAGGCCGGGATCGCCGCCTCTTCTGACCCCGCGTTCCGCGGTGACTCCGCGCGCTGGAACCCCGAGGAGTTGCTCGTGGCGTCGGTAGCCCAGTGCCACATGCTCTGGTACCTCCACCTCTGTGCTGCCGGCGGGGTCACCGTTACCGACTACGAGGACAGCGCCCGGGGAGTCATGGCCATGGACGAGAGCGGTGGAGGAGGCCAGATCACCGAAGTGGTCCTGCGCCCCGAGGTGACGGTCACCAGCGCGTCGATGGTGGAGAAGGCTCGCGCGCTGCACGGCGACGTCTCCGCCGTGTGCTTCATCGCGCGCTCGGTGAACTTCCCCATCGCCCATACACCCGTCATTCGTGTCCAGGAGCCCTGACCGCTTCGCGCATCGCTGAGCGGATCGGTCCCCTTCCGCTCATTCCGACGGCTCGCGCCAGTTGTTCCTGCACGGGCTCATGGGCGGAACGGTGCAGGCGGCGGTTCCTGCGAGCAGGTGTCAGGCCGACGTCCGGGTCATGGAGCCTGGCGGGCTCGGCGGCTCGCCGGTATGGCCGGCTCGCTCGGGCCGGGCCGCGATCAGGCCGCCGCGATCAGGCCGTCCGGCGCAGGGCCGTTACGAGAGTTGGGTCGGCGGTACACGGCCGACTCCGGCGTGCGGCACACCGGCCCGGGACGGCGGGCCGGGAGGGCTTACTGCCCGTCAGACGGTGGTCAGCTCACCGGCTGCAGCTCCTGACGCAGCACGATCGCATTGAGCCGCACCGCGAAGGGGGCGACATCCGAGATCTCCAGAGCGCCGACCCGTGCCTTCTCCAGGCCGATGGTCGCATCCACGCAGAAGGCGATGGCGTACACCCCCGCCCCGGTCTCCTCGTCCTGGAGGGCGAAGAACAGGTCCCGGTAGAAGCTGGTGTGCTCCTCGCCCTCCTCGTAGTACGAGAGCCCCGGTCCGCCTTCCTGCGCGGCGAGGCCGGTGAAGGCGCGCACGAACTCCTCCTCGATCGTGTCCCAGAAGGAAGCGTCGGCGAACGCCTCCGGCAGGGCCTGGCGCACAGCCTCCTTCAAGGAGAGCACCATGACCATGATCGGGGCGTATTCCTGCAGTCCCCACCCGCGGACGGTCTTGACGATGACGCCGTCGGGTATGGCGGCGACCGCCTCCCGGATGTTGTCGAAGTCGAAGTTGACGGTCGCGGGTGCGATCGCCTCCTGGAACACCCGGTCGATGGCTCGGGCCTGTTCGAGATGGTCCGGGCCCACGTCGATGACGGTTTTGAAAGTGGCGGTCATAACTCCTCCGGTGTGTCGCGGTGATCGAGCGGGAGCAGTATGCCGAGCAGCCGTCAGGCAATGCGGCGGCGTCCCGTTCTTCGGACGACGCGGTGTCCTCGTCAGCCGCCGGGGGCTGGGGATGTGCCGACACGGAGGCCTGACGCAGCCAGGTCAGCGATCGGTCGCTCCCCCCTCGCCCCCCTCACCGTGAATTCCCCGTGGGACAGGGCTCGAATTGCGGGAATGTGAGAATGGCGAGCATGGAAAAGGGTGGCATTTCGCTTCGGCCGCATCAGAAGGAGGCCGTGGACGCGGTGATCCGCGGGCTTTCCGGCCCGCTGGACGGGGCGGTGCCTGCCCGGGGGTGGCGCGGACAGGTGGTGTCGTCGACGGGCTCGGGCAAAACGATCACGGCGGCCACGGCGGCACTGCGGATGATGCCGCGGGGGCTGGTGGGGGTACTGGTACCGACGCTGGATCTGCTGACGCAGACCGTGGAGGCGTGGCGTGCGGTGGGCCACAAAGGCCCGGCCGTGGCGGTGTGTTCGCTCGGTTCCGACCCTCTGCTGGAGGCGCTGGACGTGCGGTGCACGACCAACCCGACGCAGCTGGCGCTGTGGGCCGGGAGCGGGCCGATGCTGGTGTTCGCGACGTACGCCTCACTGTCGCCGCAGGGCCTGGAGGACGATCAGGACGGCGGGGACGTCGAGGACGGCGGGCCCGGCAGCGGGAGCGCGGCCGCGCCGGGGGCGCTGGAGCAGGCCATGCGCGGCTCGTACGGGCAGCGGCTCGGGGCGTTCGACCTCCTGGTCGTGGACGAAGCCCATCGCACCTCCGGTGATCTGGGCAAGGCGTGGGCGGCCGTGCACGACCAGGAGCGGATCCCGGCGGCACGGCGGCTGTACATGACGGCCACTCCGCGCCTGTGGGCCACACCGGGCGGTACCGGAGGAATGACGCAGCAAGGGCCGGCGCACGGTTCCGGTGACGGCCCAGGTTCCCTGGGTGGGCGTTTGGTGGCGTCGATGGATGACGTCGAGCTGTACGGGCCGGTGCTGTTCGAGCTCGGACTGATGGAATCCGTGGAACGGGGCGTCCTGGCGTCGTTCGAGATTGATGTGCTGGAGATCCGGGACCCCGAGGCACCGGGGCCGGACGCCACCGCGGAGGAGGTCCGCGGCCGGCGCCTGGCCGCGCTGCAGGCCGCACTGCTCAAACACGCCGACACCACCGGTGCCCGCAGCCTGATGACGTTCCACAGCCGCACCATCGACGCCATGGCGTTCGCACGGGCCCTCCCGGAGACCGCGGCCGAGCTGCACGGGACCGATCCCGCGGGCTATCCCGAGCGGGTGGGGGCGGAGTGGCTGTGCGGCGAACACCCCGCAGCGCACCGGCGGGCGGTGCTCGACCGGTTCGGCGAGGGACTGGACGCCGACGGCTGGGTGACCGACCTGGGCATCCTCGCGTCCTGCCGGGTGCTGGGCGAAGGCGTCGACATCCGGGGCAAGCGCGGCGTCGGCGGCGTGGTGTTCGCCGATACGCGGAGTTCGCCGGTGGAAATCGTCCAGATCACCGGCCGCGGTCTGCGGCAGGACCCGGGTGAGGGGAAGGTGGCGCGGCTGATCGTGCCCGTCTTCCTCCAGCCCGGCGAAGACCCCCAGGACATGATGGCCTCCCCCAGCTACCGGCCCCTGGTCGCCGTACTGCAGGGCCTGCGCGCCCACGACGACCGGATCGTCGAACGCATGGCACTGCGCACCACCACCGCACGAGGCCGGGCCACCCCCGTCGTCGCCCTCGACCCCCAGCACGACGAAAGGGCGGACGAGACCACGGGCGCGAGCGGGGGCGGCGCGGGTGGGACAGAGCCGACGGCCGTCGCGGGGGCCGGCAGCGCGGTCACCGAAGCGGGCAAGACGGACACGGTGCGCGAGGAGACCCGCGGCGCCGGAGGCGAGGGCCGGGACGGCCGGGGGAAGGGCGGGAAAGAAGCGGCAGGGGTGCCGTTGCTGCGGTTCTCCCTGCCCCGCAATCCCGACGTCATCGCCGGCTTCCTGCGCACCAGAGTCCTGCGCCCGGACTCCGAGGTCTGGCTCTCCGGCCTCAACGCCCTCCGCAAATGGGTCGATTCCCAAGGCCACGCGCAGGTGCCCCTGGACGCCGTCGTACCCCTCCGGACGACCGAGAGCGACGGGGACGGCGGCGGCAACGGCGGCACGTATCCCCTGGGAGCGTGGGTGAGTGAGCAACGGCGCGCCTTCCGCGCCGGCACGCTCAAGGCATGGCGGACCGAACTGCTCAACGAACAGGGGATGGTGTGGTCGGTCGCGGATGCGCGGTTCCACAGGAACCTGTCGGCGGCGCGGGACTACGTCGCCGCGCACGGCACGCTCGCGGCTCCCAAGGACGCCTCGATGTCCGGGGTCGCGGTCGGTCAATGGCTCGCCAACTGCCGCAAACCCGGCGGCCTGGGCCGGGACAAGAAGCGGGCGCAGGGCCGTCGGCAGGCTTTGGCCGCCCTCGACCCCGACTGGAACCCGGAATGGCCCATCGACTGGCAACGCCGCTACGCCGCGCTCGCCGGCCTTCTCCACGGCGGTGCCACGCCGGCCGAGATCCTCCCCGGCGTCACCGTCGGCGGACACGACATCGGCACCTGGCTGCACACACAGCGGGAGAGCTGGGAGCAGCTGCGCGACGGGCAGCGAGAGCGCCTCACCCAGCTCAACGTCGAACCCCTGCCCACCGCGAAGGACGCCCCTACGAAGGGCACTCCCGCACAGGGACGCCCGGCCGTAACGGGGGCCTTCGGGCGGGGAGTTGCCGCACTCGCCCAGTACAAGAACCGCGAAGGGCACCTGACCGTGCCCCGCGGACACATCGAGACGCTCCCCGACGGGACCGACGTCAAGCTGGGCGTCTTCCTCTCCAACACCAAGACCCGACGCGCCACACTCGCCCCGGAAAAGCGTCGGCAGCTGGCCGGGCTGGGACTTGAGTGGGCGGCGGCGTAGCGGGCGCGGCGCAGGGAGGTGATCTGAGTGACGGGCCGGCAGGCCCCGGCTGCCCCCGGGCGCCGTGGCCGCAGCAACCCCGCCCGCATCCGGCCTCGCTGAGAGCTCCCGTACTCAGCCGAACGCGTACTCAGCCGAATGCGGAGTCGGCCGGCGCTTCCCCAAGGTTCCTCGGCGGGAGGGGCCGCAAGGAGTTCCAGTCGAGTGCCTGTCGGGTGCGGTGCTCCATCTGCGCGGCGACCTCGCGCGTTTCGGCCAGGACGTCGCCACGCTCTTTCACCAGACGCTCGTAGATCGGCGGATGCTCGTAAATCCCTGCGGTGCTCATGACACTTGATCATTCCCGATCACCGGCGATCTGTCAGGTCACCACAGGAATCGCCCCCGAACCGCGATCATGCACGGACCAGTTGGCCTCACGGAACCGCCCGGTCTGCCCCGGTTCCGCCGCCACACCGGTCAAGACCAGGACCGCGGGCTGAGGCCGAGTCGTTCAGGTAATCGCTGCTCATCGGAGAGCCGGCGGGTCTGCGGGTCGGCGGGTCGGCAGCGAGTGGACCACGACCACCCCTCGCCGTGCCCGGCCGACGGTCCCTCGCCGCCCACCAACCAACCAGCCGCAGACCGAGTTCGGACGGCTCTGGTCAGTCGGGGCCCTGCCCTCCCCTCTCAGCCGGCGCGAAGGATCCGAAAGCGATCGGGCTCCGCCGGGTCTCGATCAACGACTTGGATGGGCGTCCGGGCCCATTGCCACACGGTGATGCCCGGCGTGCGGGAGAACTCGACCTGCCCTCGGGTCCCCTCGACCGCTACGCGCGGCCAGGATTCGGCAGTGCGCGCCCGGTCCACACCAAGCGTCGCCCCTCCGGCGAACTCCGGCTGCCCGGCCGGAGCACCCATCAAGATGTCGGCGAGGCGCGGGTCACGGCGGACAGACTTGACGATCGACACTGCCGGATCCGGATGACCGACCAGAAGAAGGAGGGCTGTCGCGCGGTGGTCGACGAGTTCGTCGCACAGGGCCGTGGGGGTGAGCGTGCGCATGTCGAGTTCGATGACGGTGCCGCCGCGTGGAGCGAGGTGGTCGCGCAGAATGCGGGCCCCGGATGCCCAGTAGACACTCGGCTCGGCCGCTACGGCGATTCGACGGTGGCCCGCGCCGACGAGGAAGTCCGCGTGGACCCGCCAGCCGCGGGGCTGCGGCGGGGAGAGGCGCGCGACCCATGCCGTCGGCTGTTCGGTGAGCGCGTCGAAAACCGCTGACGTGCAGAGGAACGGCAGACCGAGGGCACCGGCCCTGGTGGCGGCGGCGCGAGCGACGACGCTGTGATACTCCCCCGCCAAGGCGGCCACGCGCATGCGCGCCAGTTCCTCCACGGCCGCCACGGCCTTCCGCGGGTCAGCCGCGGTGTCCCGGACCACCTGCCGCTCCAGAGGTCTTCCGACGATCCCGCCGGCCTCATTGACTTCACGAACGGCCAGCTCAAGCCCCAGCGAGCACCCGTTTGCCTGCCTCAACCCACCCAGGCCGGGTCAGCAGCACGCGAGCGCCGATCTGAACTGGCGTGCCGTCAACTCGCACCATTTCAGAGGGCGATGGTGGCGCATTCCTGTTCAGGCGTGGGCGTCTCCCATGCGACGTGCCGGTTGCCGTTTGCCCGGATCGCAGAGTGGCAAGGCCCGGTAGGACACGTTCATCTCATCTCGCCGTGACGGGCGCACCTGGGTGACCCTGCCGGGCTTTCCCTCCACCCCCATCGCCAACAGGCAACTGATTGTTTGTTGGCCGAGCTGCATTTTGTTGGCTTGCGCTGCCGGTCAACCAGCTGGCGCGAATCCCCGGCGCTGGTCCAGCTGGAAGGGGGACCCGGGCTTCTCCGGCACCCAGCCCTTGGCGCGAGCCATGCGGATCGTGGCGGCCACCTCCGCGGGTAGCACCGGCTTGGCTCGGGCTTCACACCAATTGCTCGGATGCAGCTGACGGGTGATGACCACCAAAGTGGTGCCCGGCGTATCCGCCTGCGCAACGGCGTAGGTCAGCGGACGCCAACCCAATCCCTGGGCATAGGTCGCTCGCCCTCGGACTCTCCACCGGTAGGTGATGCCATCGACGGTGATACGACGTGAGCCCTTCATGACCAGCGCCACGCCCCTCCCCCTCCCCTTTCTGCCTGAAGGACAGTAATCACTCAGTCCCGTGACAACTGCGGGCCTTCGACTTCGACGCCCCTTCAGGGGCTGCCAAGCCGCACGGCCAGGAAGCTCGGGGCCTGGCTCAATCTGTCGTACCGGCTTTCGTCGACTTCCCGCAACTGGGGCAGCGGGCGGGGCTCGACGAGGCGTTCCAGGGTGAATCCGGCGGACAACCACTCGTTCATGAGGGCCTCCAGTGTCATGCGCTGGTAGCGAATGGCCATGGAGGGATCGGCGAGCGTGCCGTCGACCCAGGTCCCGTCGTAGTAGGAACCTCCGTGGTGGTGCCACTCGGCCGTGGGATGGGTCGTCGACAGGACGAGCCACCCGCCGGGCCGCACTACGCGCCGCAGCTCGGTCAGGAGTTGGTCCCGTGCTGCGATGTGGTGGTAGACGAGCGCGCACACGGCAGCGTCGAAAGAGGCATCAGCGGCGAAGTTGAGCGGGCTGTCCAGGTCGTGCAGCCGCAGGTCTGCTCGGCTGCCCACACGCTCACGAGCGTGGCGCAGCAGCGTCGCGCTGCCGTCGATCCCTGTGACGCAGGCTCCCCGGTCCAGCAGGTCGGCCGTGTAGTGCCCGGCTCCGCACCCGACGTCCAGGATCCGTAACCCGGCAACGTCACCCGCGAGTTCCAGCATCGCGGGGCGGTCGGTGAAGGCGTTGAAAGGGCTGGTGCCGGCGGTCCGGGCGAAGTAGTCGCCCAACCTGCCGTGGTAGGCATTCTCCAAAGGCATCACGACAGCGTTCAGCATTCCGCACCGTGTCGCCATACCTTTTCGGAGGGAGCACTACCGTGTCTCGGGCCGGGGCGCGGACCGCCGGCAGCTGCGTCAGCAGTCACAGACCCGCCCCTGGCACGTCCTGTCGGGCTTTCTCACAGTGGGTGTTGTCGGTGGCGACAGCGGTCCCCATGCCGCGACAGCTACGGCGTCGGTCACGGCGACCGAGCCCCCGGCCTCAACGAACGAACGTCGCGCGCCGCGCCATCCGGGCAACGCCCATCAGGCCGCTGGCGGCCGTTGCGGCGCCCAGACCGGCAACTCCGGTTCTCGGAAGGGACGTTACGAAACGGCCGTGCGGCGCTCCGGGGGCCCCGATGGTTACGGTTCGGGAGGCGGCCGGGTCTTGGGAGGTAGATGGGGAGGTTTGCTCACTCCGACCTGATTTAGCACAGGTCTCGGTACCCCTCTTCGCCGGAAAACGCGATGAGGGGGACTCTTGAGAGGGACTCCCCCGCTATGCCGACTTGAGTGGCGTGTCCAGCCCCTGCTGTCCTCTCGTACGGCCGACGGGTGCGGCGGCAGCGGTCCGGAGCCGTCACACCAGGAGGGCTTGGGCGAGGGCGGTCCCGAGGTAGGCGGTGCCCAGGCCCGCCATGACGCTGACCGCCGCGTTGGCGGCGGCAAAGTACTTGGCTCCGGTCTCGGCCAGGCGCAGGGTCTCGAACGAGAACGTGGAGTAGGTGCTGAGCGTGGCGCACAGGCCGGGCCCGATCAGGTGCTGCACTGCTTGGGGCACGGTGGTGGCCGTCGCGGCGCCGGTGAGGAAGCCGAGGCAGGCGCATGCCGCGATGTTGACGCTGAAGGTGCCCCAGGGGAAGAGGGTGTCGTGGCGGGCTTGGACGGCCCGGTCGGTGAGGTATCGCAGTGGAGCGCCGACCATAGCGCCCGCGATGACCATCAGCCAGTTCACGACTGCCCCCGCTCTTCGGGAGCCCGAGGCAGGACGATCAGGCGGGTGAGGGCGGCGGTAGCCCAGATCGCGGCCACCGCTGCGGCCAGCGTGGCCGCGGCGTAGAGCAGTCCGATACCGGGGTGTCCACCGTCGAGGAGGCGTTGGGTGTCGATGGTGGCGGTGGAGAAGGTGGTGTAGCCGCCGAGGATCCCGGTGCCCAGGAACGGCCGCGTCAGAGGGTGGGCGGTGAAGCGTTCAGTGATCAGCACCATGAGGATGCCCATGGCGGCGCAGCCCGTGATGTTGATCCAGAACGTCGTCCAGGGGAACGCGCCGGGCTGAGTGGGCCAGATCAAAGTGGCGCCGTAGCGGGCGCAGGCCCCGATACCACCGCCGGCCGCGACGGCGGCGAGGACCTCGGCCCGTTCCCGTGCCGGGGTGCGGCCCGGCCGGGGCGGCCAGGGGTCGATTGCCGTGTCCGGGTCCACGGGCTCTGCCGCCCATCCCGTCGGCTTGGGCACGTCGTCTTCACGGGTCATGCTGGATCTCCTACCTGATCAGGTGCTTCGCACGCGGCTGGGCGCGCGGGACTCAGGCAGGGACCGTTGTCGGCGACGGTGCCGCGGTTGGGTACGGCGGGCCCCACCGCCGTGCAGCCGCCCCTGAAGGGTGACTGCAAGGCCAGGATAGTCAGCCGCCCCGGCGCGTACCGATGGGGGTGTGGCGCGGCAGCTTGGCGAGGTGTCCGGCCGGGACGCCCATCAGGGCGCGGACAGGACACTGGTCAGGGCGCCGGACGGGAGTGCCCGGGACAACGTCAGGGTGATGTCGCCGATGGTGAGGACTGCGGCCGCGCGCGGTGGTCGTCGCGCGGAAACCACCACGGCCGGCGCCACAACGGTCAGCATCACCGCAGGCAGCACCACGGCGAACAGCATCACCACCGGCAGCACCACGGCGAACAGCATCACCGCAGGCAGCACCACCGCGGACTGCACCACCGTGGATCGCTGTTGGCGAGGGTCCGCAGGTGCTCGCACGCTCCACAACCTTCTGCCGGCGCAACGGCAGCGGCCCCGGCTCCACCAGCCAAAATACTGCTACGGCCGTTCGCTCTGCCCCACCTGTACCTGAGGATGCCGCCACCGAAATGAGGAACGGGCGGGGGCTGAATTGCCTATATTCCTGTTCATGCCCGAGATACAGCTCCTCCGCCCAGGCCACGCCCCCGCACTACTCGCCTTTGAGCAGGAGAACCGGGCTTACTTCGCCGCGTCCGTCCCCGACCGAGGCGATGACTACTTCGCGCAGTTCGAGGAGCGGCATCGTGCTCGGCTTGCCGAACAGCAGGCCGGTATCTGTTACTTCCACGTGGTGGTCGGCGCCGAGGGCGACGTGCTCGGCCGGGTCAATCTCGTGGATGTGGCGGATGGCGCTGCCGAACTCGGGTACCGGATCGCAGAGCGCGCCGCGGGCCGGGGGCTGGCCACCCGGGCCGTACGGGAGCTGTGCGACCTTGCCGCGAACCGCTACGGGCTGACCCACCTGCGTGCCTCGAGCACGCTCGACAATGCGGCATCGCGGGCCGTGCTGGCCCGCTCCGGGTTCACCGTCGTCGGCGAGAGGCAGCTCTCCGGCCGGCCCGGTCTGTCATATCTCCGCAGCCTTGCGGACTTCACCGCTCCGCCCGGTGCGCCGGCCGACTGTTAGCAAGCCTCTCGGGCCATAACCACCTCGCGGCCGGCGTAGCGGCTGGCGATACCTCGCCTGCCCGTCACTCTGGTGATGGCGCGCTCAACCGTGTTGCCGTGACGGTCCCGGTGGACCTTGCGACGGCTACGGGTCGATGCCGACGGGCGGCATGTCCCTCTCGTCCCGCCGCCCGGCCTCGGGCACGTCCCCCAACTGGCCGTCGGCGCGCATACCCTCGGCTCTGTGCCCCGCCGTCCGAGAAAGCCCCGTCGGCTGGTCGCCGACGGGCGCGTGTACCTCTGGACGCTCCGCCACAGCCACTCCGTGCCGGACAGCGGCCGGTCCGCGAGCTGCCGTGAGGTTCTGACGCTGTGCCCGCATCCGGCCGGCATCGGCGGCCCGCTGCGCATCGTCTTCGTCGAGGGCCCTGGCCGGTACGTCCCGGGAGGGTTCCCCATGGGTTCCGGGGACGTGGGGTATGTCCGGGGCGCCTGGCTCAACCTGCACGAACCGGGCGCTGTCCGGGCCCTGCTCGACGCGGCTGCCGCGCACGGGTGGCCGCCGGGGCAGCGGCAGGCGCTGGAGATCGACGGCTGGCTTTTACTGGAGACGGCGGCCGCCGCGCGAGCCGGTGACGCCGGGCCCGCGGGCCAGTAGGGGGCGACACCGACCGCAGTTCGAGGCGTGGCTTGCAGGGTCGGCGGCCGTCGCACATGCTCTGCGGCCGGGCCACCTCCCGACGGCCGGACAGCGACCGCCCGCAAAGCAAGAGTGCAGCCACCGCCTGGCTGACATCAAGGAACGGGCGCGCCCTCCCCCAGCGCGTAACGGTCATCATCCGATGCGGCATCCCGGCGGAGGCTTGAGCTCTACGTCGGAGTCAATCCGCACATGTTGGAGAGCAGAAAGCAGCATGCGGCGTGTGAGGGTGGGGGGATGTGCGGTCGATTCGTTGCCACCCGCAGTCCGAAGGACCTGGCCGGGCTCTTCCACGTGAGTCGGTGGGACCCGGAAGAGGTCCTGGCCCCGAGCTGGAATGTCGCGCCGACCGATGACGTGTGGGCGGTCCTGGAACGGGCCGACCGTGGAACGGGAGAGCTGCTGCGACAGTTGCGGCCGCTGCGCTGGGGGCTGGTGCCGTCATGGGCGAAGAGCCTGAACTCCGGCGCGAAGATGATCAATGCACGGGTGGAGACGGTGCACGAGAAGCCGGCCTACCGCCGGGCCTTCACCAGACGACGTTGTCTGTTGCCCGCGGACGGCTTCTTCGAGTGGCAGCCCCTCCCCGTGCCCGGCACGGCGAAGCCCGGAAAGCAGCCGTATTTCATCAGCCCCGAGGACGGCCAGGTCATGGCGATGGCGGGCCTGTACGAGTTCTGGCGCGACCCGGCCGTGGCCGCGGAGGACGATCCGGCGGCCTGGCGGACGACCTGCACGATCATCACCACCGAAGCCACCGACGCAGCCGGCCAAGTACACCCCCGCATGCCGCTGGCCATCGCTCCTGCTCACTACGAGCAATGGCTGGACCCCACGCATCAAGACCCCGACGAGCTCCGCGCCCTCCTCACCACACCCGCCGACGGCCACCTGGATGTCCGCGCGGTCTCGACAGCGGTCAACAGTGTCCGCAACAACGGACCGCACCTGCTGGACGCGGCACCACCCTCCGGCCCGGCGAGCGGGTAACTCGCCTGTCGCGAGGCGGTGCCAGGTGAAACGTGGAGAGCAGCAGGTGAACTGGGCAAAGGGGCGGCTGGGGCGCACCGACGTGCGAAGGACAGTGCGCCTCAGCCTCTTCCCGCTATCGGAACGGGCTCGAGGACGACGCTATAGACGGTCGGACTCATCCGCCACGCGACAACGCGCTACGGAGTACTCCGGATACTCCTGCCACGGGTGAGGGAATATCCGCGCTTTGAGGATATGGGGATATGGGGATTTCGAGCAGGGGCTAGGGGTTGTTCGGGCAATCGGCGGGTGCTGCAGGTGTCGCGATTTCGTCCTGCGCTTCTGGTTTTCCCTTTTCGGCTTCTGCTCGGAGCCCCGCTCCCATGAGAGTCGCGGTGGCTACTGGGAGTGCTGTCCTTGTCCTTGCCCTGCTGGGCGTCCTGGCATGGCGGGGGATGTGCGGACCCAGCACTTGCCACCGCGGAAACCCATGAGGCGGCCAGGTTCCCGGACGGTTCCGGGAAGGCGACAAGCCGGGGGTGCCGTGCGACACGTACCCACGTGCCCCAGTACCCACGTGAGCACGTGCCCCCGTGTCCAAGTGCCCACTTCCGTTCGTTCCCGGGGGCCAGGGCACGGGTTGGGTTACGCGGGACGAATTCTTCCTTCCCGTTCGACGGCCATCCGCCGACCACGCCGGCCATGCCGGCCACGCCGACCGGCCACGACAAGGCCCGGAACGGGTCAGCGAAATGGCTCGTGCCTACGGACGGCCGATCATGTCGAGGCCGTCGATCGCGGCGGGGGACAGCATCGAGTCCGTGAGGTCGGACAGCGGCATCCACCGGACCTCGGCCGCGGACCCGTCGTTCTCGGTGACCTGCGGCGCGCCGGGCTGGAGATCGACGCGATAGAACAGCCCGACGAGGTGCCAGTGCACCCCGAGCCGATGCGCCGTGTAACTGCGCGCGTCGACCAGGCGGGAGTTGAGGAGTTCGAGTCCGGTCTCCTCGTACAGCTCGCGGGCCAGCGTCTCCTGCGGCTGTTCGCCAGGGTCGATCCCACCACCCGGAAGGTGCCACAGACCGGGCAGGAACACCGGTGAGGCCTCCGACAGCTGCGTCAGCAGCAGCTGGTCCTCCATCGTGGCAATCGCGTACGCCGAGATGCGCGAGCGTGCCGACTGGGCCATGGCCCACCTCCGAGGACGGTGTGTGGTGGTGATGCTGTTGTGGTGATGGAATTCCGTCTCCGGAAGTCTTTCTGATCATGAGCCTGGTACGGCGTGAACGGCAAGGGAGCTCGACGCCCACGCCGTGGCGGTGTGCTCAACCGCCATACCCGTCCTCTCCGTCGGCGATCCGACGCGCAGCTGGGTGGCGTCGTCCACGGCCTTGACCATGCAGCCGGCCCAGGAGGTCCGTGGACTGGCGGATGCCGCCCCGGCCGCAAGCCGACGCCACCACCTGCTGCGTGTGCCCGCTGTAGGTACACCCCGCACGCTTCGGAGTTCTGTCCGGTGCACGCATTCACTCAGCGCGGGGCTGCCGGAGAGGGTGCCGGAAGTGCCAAGCTCAGGGCATGATCAGCGCTCCGCGAATTTTCCTCGACGGAGGTGGCGACGGCCGCCAGGCGGTCGACCGGGCCTTCGCCACAGCCTCCCGTGCGGCCGGCGTCGGCCGGGTGCTGTATCTCCCCTACGCGATGGAGCCGCAACGCCGGCCTGGGTGCAGGGAATGGTTCGAGGCGGCGTACGGCGGGATATTCGCTGAGGTCATCACACCGGAGGATCCCTCACAAGCCCTCGTCATCGAGGGGGATTTCGGCGCGGTCTACCTCGGCGGAGGAGACACCGGACGGCTCCTGGGCACACTGCGTTCCGCCGGGCTGGACGGCCTGATCGCTCGGCACATGTCACGGGGCGGCCTGTTGTGCGGCGGCAGCGCGGGCGCGATCGTGTGCGGCGCCACCATCCTGACCGCACCACCCGAGGAGCACTCACCGCGCGGCAACGACGGCCTGAACCTGCTGGGCGGTGCCAGCGTCCTGGCCCACTATGAGGGCACTGCGGCGGCTCGTGCCGGCGCGCTCGGCCGCGCCGCCGAACTACGGGCCAACGCCCTGTGGGCGCTCCCGGAAAACAGCGGAATCCACCTCGGCGCGGACGGTACGCCCCGGTCCCTGGGCGAACGCCCCTGCCTGCAATTCACCGCAAGCGGGCGGGTGTCAGCCATCCCGCCTGCCGCCGTATGACGAGCCCCTACGTGCCCCCAGAAGCACGCCCGTACTTCACAGCCCACTTGCTTCAGCTCTGTTGCTGTCGGCGCGATATGCGCGGGTTCGCGCGGCCGTTGGGCTACTGGAGGTCTTGGCCGTCCGCACGTAGACGGCGGCGCGTTCGTCGGATGCCCTCGCCACCTGTCGGTGACGGGCAAGTTCAACGAACCGCTACCGACGCTCCGCGGCCTCACTTCGCTACTACGCGCCCTCGGAGCGCGGGGACGGTTACCCCTTCACCTGGCAGGACACAATCCGACTGCGACAGTCGATCTGAAGCGGAGGAAGCATCGTGACGTGGACCTGGCGATTCGAGAAGGCTGATGGCACAGAGACGTCTCCTGCCGTCGAGCCGGAGGAATTCACCACTCAGGGCGACGCAGAATCGTGGATCGGTGAAGTGTGGAAGGAACTGCTTGACGGTGGCGCTGATCGGGTCACGCTGTGCGAAGACGACACCCAGATCTACGTGATGAGCTTGAGCGCAGCTGCTGACGCATAGCCGGGTGGGACCGGCCCGCCAGCCCTGCGGATCGCGGTGGGTAAGGAGGGGGAGCTGGGGCGCTTCCCTGCCTGCCCTGCAAAGGGCCGGGCGGTAGCGCCGTCGGCGACGCAGCAGCCGGCCGGGGCAGCGACAGCAGCAGGGAGACACCACCGCGGACGGCTGCAGACGACTGCAGAGGTGCCCGGCGGTGCGGAGCTCAGAGCCCCACACCGCCGCACACACGGTCATGCCTTGCGGCGTCAAGCGGGAGGCGGCCGGCCTCCGTTGCGTCCGGTCGGCCTCAGCCGGCCTCCGCGGCTCCGCCCACGGCGCCCTGGCCTCCTCCAGGGCGCGGCTGCGGTGGGCCGGCCGGCTCGGCCGCGTCGGCCGGTTGCGCCTGTGCTCTCGTCGGCTTCCCTTCACTCGCCGGGTGGGCCGGGCCGCCCGGCGAGGGTGACGCTTCCTGGGCCACTGCTGCGTCCTCCTCGGGAGAATCCCGTTCCTCCGGAACGGGCCGGTGCGGCTTGCCCCCCGGAATGACCGGGTGGAGCACGGTGCTCGTCAGATCCGTTGCCGCACCGTCGAGATCGCTGCCCGAAATGCCGCTGCCGAGTTGCTGGTTGCCGGCCCGGTCCACCTCCAGCCACGAGTCGGCATGGGAGTTGTCGATCAGCACCACGGATCGGTCCGCGGCCTGCGCCGTCAGCGCACCGGCGCCAACGGCCTCCGAGACGATCGCCGCTGCGAGGACGGTGACTCCGCCCGCGAGGCGTCGTAGCTGTCGGGGCCGTGGGCGGGCGTGCCGCGAGTGAAGTCCGGCCGTCATGCCAGGACGGCCTCTCGCGCCGGGTGATGCCGGCTGATGTTCCTGGCCAGCAGCTCAGTGGCTTCCTTGACCCCGACCTCACCGCCGGTGTCGCCGGTGCCCGGCAGGCGCCCGTCCGCGAACTTCAGCTCGGCCATCGCCGTCTCCATGGCCCGGTGCGCGGCAAAGAGGCAGGGCGTGCTGTAGATGGCGACGTCAATGCCCAGCTCGGTGAGTTCGGTCAGCGACAGCCGCGGGGACTTGCCTCCGGCGATCTGGTTGAACAGCAGCGGCTTGTCACCGATGACCTTGCGGATGCGGCGGATCCATTCGACGCTGCGTACGCCGTCCACGAGCACCACATCGGCGTCGGTCTCGGCGAGTGCCGCCGCGCGGCGCAGGATGTCGTCCTCCTCCGTGGCGTCCGTACGGGCCACGACCAGGAGGTCGGTACGGCTGGCGAGCACCAGGTTCAGCTTCTCCAGGTAGTCCTCCAACGGCAGTACCAGCTTGCCGTCCGCATGTCCGCACCGGCGCGGTCGCTTTTGGTCCTCCAGGATCACCCCGGTGGCGCCGATCCGCTCCAGGCGCTGCACGACATGGCAGGCAACCTCGGGGTCGACGTAGCCGTCGTCGATGTCGACCAGGAGGTGGTGGCGGGGGAATGCGCCACGCAGCCGTTCCACGAAGGCCACCATGTCGGGCCAGGCGATGAAGCCGATGTCGGGCAGTCCGTAGTAGGACGCGGCAAATCCGAAACCGGAGACGAAGAAACCGTCATAGTGCGCGGCGGCGATCGAGGCCGAGTACATGTCGTACACGCCGATCAACGGCGTCGTACCTTCGGCTGCGATGTCCTCACGCAGAGCTTGGCCATAGCGCATTGAGCTGCTCCTAACGGAATCCACGAAGAGACTGCGGTCCGGCGTCCGGGGCGCGCTCGAAGGCGCGCCGAATGTCCCGGCGCCGCGACAACTCGCTCACATGAAGAACGAGCCAGGGGCATATTTATCCATGGCGGCATCAGCTGCGCTTTAACACGCCATGACCTTTTCTTTACTTCATCCGTGCGCCGGTATGGATTCGCCCGCACAGTGAAGCGCCCCCTGAGCGAGCGGGAATGCGCCCCCTACGTCGCACGCGGGCCCGGCCCGCCAGGAGACCGCCAACGACAGGGGTGAGCAACGGTCGTGGGCGCACACTGGCCGGCCGGCTCATGACCGCCTGCGCGGTCCGCATCGTCCCGCGGCTGACACGGTGCAGGGGCCGGATCGCAGAGGAGGTCTGCCCGCTTCTCAGGCTGCCGGCGACGGCATGCCGCGGCGATGGAATGCTCCTGGCCATGCATGAACATCCGCACGAGAAGGCGACGCCCAGATGGTGGGGGCGTGGCGCGTGTGCATGGGCGGTCGCTTTCGCCGGGCTTCATTTCTCCTGGGCGTTGGGCGGCGGGTGGGGCCTGATCGTCTCGGCAGGACCCCTGGCCGAGGAACGTCCCGGGTGGTTTGTGACGGTGGGTTTGTGGGGCGTGGGGATGCTGTGCCTTGTCGGCGGCGCGCTGGGATGGCTTCTCGCCAGACGGAGTCCGCGCGGCCCGGCCGGACGGACGATCAAGGCCCTGGGCCGGTGCGCCTGCGCTGTGCTGCTCGTGCGCGGCATCGCCGTCGAGGTGCTGCTGCTGACCGACGCGGCAGGCCAAGGGATCGACGTAAGCCCGGAGCAGCGGAGGTGGACGCTGTTGCTGTGGAATCCCTGGTTCCTGGTCGGCGGTCTCGTTTTCGGCCTGGCCGCACGGGAGTGCACGCGAAGGCGCGGGGCGAGTAGCGGCACTCCGTGAGGGTGCGTCGGGTGCGTCGGGCGGGTCGGGCATGTCGGGGAATGCCGTGTCAGGTCAGGGTGCGGAAGGGTGCGGTGGGTGCATGGTGCCGAGTCGGTACGGCGCCCCCGGATGGCCTGGTAACGACTGGTGGATAGCCGGTGGATGGCTGGTGGATGACCTGCCCCGCCGCGGCGCGTGCCGTTGCCGCGCCCCCTGCCTCAAGTCCACGGCCGCGCGCCCTCCCCCTCCCCCGCTCGAAGATCGCCATGCGCATCGGCACGTATATGCTCCGCCAGGCCCTCACGAGCAGGGCACATTCATCCGGCGGCGTACGTGGACCGGACAGACCGCCGCCCCCTCCAACCGGCCGGGAGACCCCGTGCACCTTCCCTCTGAACTTCTCGCGCTGCTGCGCCGACCGAGCACCTGCTATCTGGCCACCTCGATGCCCGACGGTTCACCCCAACTGACCCAGACCTGGGTCGACACCGACGGCGAGCATGTGCTGATCAACAGCGTCCGAAGCCATGTGAAGACCCGGAACATCGGGCGCGACCCCCGCGTCGCCGTCGCCGTCTCCGACCCGGACGACCCCTCGCGCTACTTCCAGGTACGCGGCCGGGTGATCGAGACCACGGCCGACGGCGCGGTCGAGCACATCGAGCAGCTCGCACAGAAGTACCTCGGCCGGGCCTACCCCTGGTACGGGGGCCGCGATGAGGAGCGCGTGCTCTTCGTCATCGAACCGGAGAGCATCAGCGGCACGGGTTAGCAGCCGGAGTACGGGGCTTGGCGCCACGGGGGGGACGACGCCTCGGCGGGCAGGCGGGCGCACAGGATGCGGAGCACCGAAGAATCGATGTTCACCGCATTCCCGGGAGGGAACGTGACGTCCCGTTTCCTCCCGGGAATCTGTCAGCGTCGCCCTCTGGTCGCGACCCAGAGAGCGATCAAGCCACCTGGTACCGCTACGACCAGATAGAAAAGCAGCGACTCGCCGAGGCTCCCGTCGCCACCCCTCACCTCGCCGTCAATCAGCAAGATGGCGAAGAACAAAAGGACCGCAACGACCAGGCCTATAGATGTCGAGGTTCGGGTTCTCACGCTCATCACCCTAACGCGCTAGTAGCACTTGACGCCTGCGGCCTTGCCAAGGTACGTGAACTTCATCTCGACGCCCTTCTTGCATTTGTCGATGCCCTCATTGCCGAGGGTGACCATGTAGGCATAAACGCCGGCGGCAACGGCGCCACCGATACCTCCGGTGATCGCACCTATCAGGCCGGCTGCGGTCGCCGCCGAGCCCGCGTTGATCGCCTTGGCCTGAGACTTGCTCAGCTTCACATAGACGTACCAGCCGAGGCTGACACCGCGCTTGACCCGGGAATGCTCACCGCCGGGGAGGTCGCCCCGCACGACCTTGACGACGTCGGAATCCTTGAATGCTTCAACGGCTTCTTCGTAGGTGTAGCCCTGGGAAGCGAGATCCAGATAGGCGCCGCCTTCATCGGTGGCCGTCACCGTCGCGGGCTTCACGTCGCGCGATTCGCTCGATTCGCGCGAGGCGGCGGATGCGGTGGGTGCGACGCCGGCGAGCACGGCGCCGGTCAGGACGGTGGCGCAAGTAGCCTGAAACAGGCGGGATTTGGCGATAGACACTATTCCCCCAAAAAGAGGGGCACGGAAGGACCCGCGCCCAAATCGGTCCATACGAGTCCATCATGTTGATCTTGAAGCGCCATAGGTCCAAAGTCCCGAATCGCCAGGGCCTGAAGTCCCGATTTTCGATGACGCGGCCTCAGGCCCCTCTGATGCACCGGGACTCGCTCCTGGGTCGGCCGCACCAACGAGGGGCAACCCGGGAGGACGGGCGAGTGAACACGGAGGGTGGACGCCGAGGGTGAACGCGGCCGCTCCATAACCGAGTTGAATGGAGGTCGCTGGGTTCGCAGCGGGTTTTCTACCGGACGCCCAAATGCACAGGGACCTACGGGAGTTCGCGAGCTATCGAGGGGGCGGGAGGGCTGATCGACTGCTCGGGGCGTGGCAATGCGGCACAGAGGTCATCGCGTTCTCTCGTCCGGCGCGACCGCGCGCAGGGGTGGCCATGCCGGATCGGTACCCCCGTCGTCCTCCACGCTGTCGTCGGCATCCGCCGTGCCGTCATCTGCCTCGGCGGTGGGGAGACCACCGAGAACGGCGAGCGCTCGCGCCAAGGTCTCCCCCGTGACCGCCATGCGGATACGGGCCAGGCGTTCAAGTTCAAGATCCGGCACACCCCGAAGCCTAAGCAGACCCATGGCCCGCCACCCCTGCAGTGGAAACTTCAACCACTGAAGCTTTGTGACCTCAGGCCTGGCGTTCGGGTGAGTCGTGGTCTGAGTCGGCATCCTGAACGGCGCGAGGAGGAAGGGAGAGCACGACGGTGGTACCTCGACGTGGGGGCGGTGTGGTGAGCGGACGATCCGGACCGTTCTGGGACGGTGTGGCAGGGCGCGCCCCGATGCCTCGGGCGGCGGCGACGCTGGGGCTGGAATTCCTCGGCGTGGACAACGAGAGCGGCACGATCGAGCTGGCCTTCACCGCGACCGAGGACTTCACGAATCCGATGGGCAACGTGCTGGGCGCCTTCCTCGCCGCCATGCTCTACGACACCGTCGGCCCCGCCCTTCTGGCCACCCTCGCACCCGACCAATTCCAGTCCACGCTGGAGCTCAACACCCGCTTCCTGCGGCCTGTCCGCCCAGGCCGGATCATCGGGAAGGGGCGCGTCGTGCACCGGGTGGGCGACATCGCCTTCCTGGAAGCGACCCTCTCCACCCCCGACGGCCTGGCCATCGCCACCGCCGCCGCCACAGCGCGCGTCATCCCCCTCGACAGCGCGCCGGCCTCCGCATGAGGTGCGCAGCGATCAACGAGGTCGTGCACGCGAGAGGTTCAGCGCCTCGCCGGGCGCCCGTCTCTGCCGGCCCCACGTAGGCACTCCGTATCCCACTCGCCGCTGAAAGGGCAGCGAGCAGGCTCGGGCAGGATGAGGTCCATGACGGGTGGGAGAGACAGGCTCTTGGGGTTGCTGGAGCGTGCCGGGCTGGAAATCGTGGGTGACCAGCGGGTGGAGGAGGTGTTGCCTCCCCGGGCCGCATGGCGCCCGGTCGTCTCATTCGAAGCCGAGCCGACCGTGGCCGTACGGGGGGACCTGCCCGAGCTGGTCGCCGAGCTGAATGCGCAGTGGCACCGGCTCGCGCTCAGCAACGGAATCATCGGCGAGGACGGCGTCTTCCTCATCGACGTCGGCGGCGACGGGACGGGCTGTGCGCCCAGGCGCTGGACGCGGGTGAGGCTCACGGGCCGGTGGGACCTCGCCGGGGTGCTGGGCGAGCGGCCGGGGCAGCCGGAGTTCCTCACCCTCTCGACGGACGGAGACAGCCTGCTGGGAGCGACCACCGAGGAGTACGACGTCTGGCTCATCGCCGTGGGCCACATCCGGGAGTGGCAGGAGGCAGCCGCGAAGGCGGCGGCGCAGGAGAGCCCGCAGGAGCGGGCGGCCGCTTGGGCATCGCTGCTTTCGAGGCCGGGGCCGAGGCCTTCGAGGAGGCTGCGGGAGAGCTGGGCGCATGGGCTGGCGCTCAACCCGCAGGCCCCCGATGATCTGCGCGCCGGGCTCCTGGGGCTGTCGCATGTCCTGCTGTGGCGCAGCCTTCCGACGGCGGTGGTCGAGGCCGCCATGGCGCACCCGGACTGGAAGACGCGGCAGTTGCTGGCCGAGGTCCAGCCGAATATCACGGCCGAGCAGTGGACCCGTCTGATCCTGGGAGAGGAGAGCTCGGGGCGCCGCTGGATCCTCACGATGCTGGCGGCGGACCGGCACGCCGAACTCACCGACACCGCGTACGAGCGGCTCGCGTCGGACTCGTCCGCGCGGATTCGCGCGGAGACTGCTCGTCTTCCCGGGCTGCCCGTCCCGATACTGACCGCGCTGGCCGGCGACATCGATCCGTCGGTACGGGCCTCGGCCTGCGGGAGAGCTTGGCCGCACCTGGAAAACCCGGCTCGACGCGAATTGCTCGCCGACCCCTACGGCAAGGTCCGCGTGGAGGCACTGCTGCAGCACCACCGGGAGCACCCGATGCCCCGGTCGGTCTTCGCATCCGAAGAGCTGACGGACCGCGCGGTGACCACGTGCCGTCTGGAGCGCGACCTCGCCGAGCACCTGGCCCGGCACGACGATCCCGACCGGCGCCGTTCCCTCGCGGGCAACCCGCACCTGGACCCGGACCTGGTCCGCCTTCTCGCCCGGGACCCGGACGACCACGTCCGCTTCGAGGTCTCCACGCGCCCCGACCTCACCGAGGAACAGCGGGCGGACATCGCCATCGACTTCGCCCCAGGCGTCCACCACCACGCGCTCGACTGGGTGGTGGAGCTGCACGACGATCCCGGCGCCATGCGTCGCCTGGCTGCCTCCTCGCACCCCCTCGTCCGCAGAAGCGTCGCGCGGGCACGCCACCTCCCGCCGGACGTGGTCGAACTCCTTGCCCGCGACGTAGACCGCGTCGTCCACCTCTTCCTCGCGGAATCCTGCGACGACGCGCCCGCTGACATGCTGCTGGGGGTGTGGCAGTGGTGGACCGGCAGTCTCAGCGCCCCCGATCGCCCCCACGGTCATCCGAACTTCCCCCGCAGCGACCTGCTCCGCCACGCCGCCGACCCGGACCCGCGCATGCGTCAACTGGCTTTGGACGACCCGGAGTCGACGGCCGAACTGGTCGAGCTGTTCAGTCGGGACAGTGACGGGGACGTACGACACCGGGCCGCGAACGACCCGCGACTGTCAGCCGCGTCCGCGGTGCGACTTCTCGACGACCCGCACGACCACGTACGTCATGCGGCCGCCCTGCACCCCCGGCTGCCCGCGCGGGTGCTGGTCCGGCTGCTGCGGGACGCCGACACCGCGGAGGACGCGGCCCGCCACCCGGCGCTGCCCCTCCCCGTGATGGAACGGATGCTCCAGCGGATCCAGCGTCCGGCCGACGCCACGGAGGGCCTTGGGCCGGTGGACCCACGGCTCTCCCGGTGAGCCGGTTGGCCGGTGAAGATGACGAGCCGGCGAATGGGCCCCGTGCGGACACCGCATCGCCATGAAGGCGGCTCGGTGACCTCGGGTCCCGTGCGCCCGAAGGCTGTGCCTGCCGGTCGGCGAGCCGGAAGGCACAGCTCGGGACGTGTCCGGGCGTCAGGCGGGCGGCCCATGCCGGGCTCGCCCCGCCCAACCGCTCGGGCCCGTCGTGGTCAGCGCCGCACCACGAACGCCTTGCCGGACTTCCCTTCCGACGAGCAGGAGTTCTTCTCCGCGGTGGTCATCTTGCGCGTCTTGACGATCACCGCGTTGTTCGCTCCGTCCGTGCCGTTGGGAGCGGGCCCGGTGACGGTGTCCGGCACGAACCAGAAGTAGTGACCCCACTTCGGGCTGTCGTAGTGCGTCTGCCAGGTGCCGGAGACCTTCTGCATCACCTGTGCACGCGAGATCCAGCCCACCTCACCGGGCTTGACCGTCATGTTGAGGGAGCTGTTCTCCGCGTGTGAACTCGTCCAGGTGTGGCTGTAGGTCGCGGTCACACTCAGATCGATGAGACCGGCGATCTTGCCGCCGGCCGTGACGGAGACCCCGGCGGAGTCCGTGGAGCCCACCGTGTCCGACCAGCCCATCGACTGGCTGGCGTCCGAAGTGGTGCAGTTGAACAGCGAGTTGGAGACCTGGTGGAAGTCTCCGAGGTACGCCTTGTCGAGCTTCGGGTCGTTGAAGGTGCACTTCCCCTCGCCCGAGGCGCAGTCGCCCACCAGCTGCTCACGGGTGGGCTGGTCGTCCGCGACGGCCGGTAGGGCCATTGCGGCGACCATGCCCAGTGCCGCCGTTGACAGTGCCGCCATGCGTCTTCCGTAGCGGATCGTTCTGCTTATCGCCATCGTGGTCTTGCCTCTCGCCCAGCCTCATGGAAGCGACGATTCCGGAGTATTGCGTTCGTCGCTGTTGCGTTCGAGACTGGAGTGCAATCTGATGCAACTACACCAAGAGTCGGTAAAGTTGTAGTTGATGGTGAAACATACCCTTTACAGAATGCGGAGCTTCGCTGGTGGCGAGGTAGGGAGGCCGGTTCTCCGCGCATCGGGCCGATCCGTGAATGACGGCCGTGGGGCCTCCCGTTGGCCGCGGAAGCCCTCCCGCAACCGCAGGCCCGTCGGCAGCCGGGCACCGGGCCCTCATCGGGCGCTCTCGCCCGGCCTCAGATACCGGTAGCCGTGGTGGGTCTCCTCGGCGAGCCAGCCGTTGACGCTGCTGAGGCCGCGCTCATTGATCTGGGCGTCGTGGATGGCGAACGCCCGCTGGGGCTTGACCGCCTTGACGAAGTCGATCGCCTCCGCGGTCTTCATCCACGACCCGTGAATCGGCACCAGAAGCGTCTCGACCGGCTGCTCGGGCACGTGCAGCGAGTCACCGGGGTGGTAGATCTCCTCGTCGACGAGGTAGCCGAGATTCGCGCAGTCCGGTTCGTCGCCGTAGATGAGCGCATGGCGACCGCCGACCGCCCGGATGCGGAACCCGGCGGCGGTGAACTCCCCGCCGGAGGACACCCCGGTGACCTCCAACCGGGGAATGTTCGCTTCGGCAGGGGCGTACACCGGAACTCCGAGACCGGCCAGGCGCAGGGCGTCGAGGTGATCGGCGTGCTCGTGGGTGACAAGGACGGCGTCCGCGCCCGTCAGGGCTGCCGGCTCGCTCCACGTCCCGGGGTCGATGACCAACACGCGGCCCTCATGCTCAAGCCGTACACATGCGTGGGTGTACTTCGTGATCTCCATGAGGTCCGAACGTACTGCGCCGCGCAGAGGCCGCTGCCCGGCCAGGGCGCGAGAGGCTGCGGGCGGGGCCGTTCTCGTACCGGATCCTCGGCGGGCACGGTGCCGGTCGGCTGCGGTGCCGGCGGGATTCGAACCCGCGGACTGGGAGGGGCAGGCTCGCCCGGTCCCTGTCAGTCGGCGTGAGCGGAGCCTCCCTCACGACGATCGCAATGGGCCGCTCTGCCACGGCTCCGCAACCTGCGGGACCGCGCGGTCCCGCTCCGGTCAGGGTAGAGAGCGTCCTGCACGGGGGCGAGCTCTTTACCTGGAGCGTGGCACGGGTGAGCAGGCAGGGCGCGCGCCGCCGGACGGCGTCAAGGGCCGCCGCTCCCACGGACCGGTACCGGCCGGCCGGGACTCCCCCGTGGGCCCGCCGCTCCCCCTTGGCCCCGTTCGTCGGAAAGCACCCTCCCGGTCCGCATCCCAACGGCCTTGTGGGGCAGGCGCGTACGGGAGGTCCAGGGGAGCGACAGCCGACGAACGCTGTCGCCGAGTTCCCGGCACCACACATCGACCGCGCGTGTCCGCGGAGAACGGAGGCCCCTCATGAACTGGCGTCATCACGCCGTCTGCCGTGACGAAGATCCCGAACTGTTCTTCCCCATCGGAAACACCGGTCCGGCCCTGCTCCAGACCGAGGAGGCCAAGGCCCTCTGCCGCCGCTGTCCGGTGATGGAGGAGTGCCTGCAGTGGGCGCTCGAATCCCGTCAGGCGTACGGGGTGTGCGGCGGCACGAGCGAGGAGGAGCGGCAGACGATGCGGCGCCGCGCCGCGCGGAAGCGGGCGCGCAGGGCCGCTGCATAGCCGTGCCTCCCGAGGGAGGACACCGCTTCCCCTGGCGGCGGGCAGCAGCGGAGCGCTACCGATGCGAGGAAGCTTGGCGGCCCTGACAGAGTGCCAGGGCCGCCAAGCTTCCTCGATCCGCGTGCTCGGGGGCGCGCCCTGCGTCGACCGCAGGGGCCCGGCCCGCCGCGGCGGATGTCAGAGGTGCCAGCTGACGGACCCGTTGTGGACCGACAGCACCACCAGCAGCACGATGTCCACGGTGCCGAACAGCAGGCCCAGGGAGGCGCGCAGGCGCCGGATGGTCCCGCGGTAGAGAGCCGCGGCGCCGAAGATCAGGGCGCACGGGCCGAGGAGGACGTTGAAGACCAGGACGCCCAGCAGGCCGCAGACGAAGGCGGCGACGGCCATGCGGTCGGCCTGCGGGTGGGGTCCGGTCTTCAGGGGGATCCGGGCGGCGGTCATCGGCCCGCTCCCTTCGCCGTGCTGCCGGCCTTGCGGCGCTCCCTGGTGAAGAAGATCACCAACCAGGCGGCGATGGCGATGGCGCCGACGACAGTGACGGGCACCGGGACATGTCCCGCGGTACCCAGGAGCGCTCCGAACAAGAACAGGGCTACGACCAGGAAGAGCATGATCCGCCTTTCCGAAGGGGGTACGTCGAATGGTCGGCTTCGGAGCCCCCGACAGGAGCGAGGCTCCAACTGATGGCACCGACTGCGCCCTTGGAGCGGTGCCCTGACCCTCGTACCCGGATCGTCGGCTTCTAACGGGGGACGCCCCCGGTGTCGGCCGCCTGCTCCGCACCGGATGCCCGGTCCCCGGGTCTCCCGAACCAGTCGACGCAGAGCACCAGGGAGTCGTCCAGCGATTCCGCGTCGCGGTGGTCGGCCAGGTCACGGAGCACGGCGCAAGGCACGGCGGCGGCCGGGAGCAGCCGGCCGGCATGCAGGGCGCGGGCCAGCGCGCGGTCCGCGTAGGCCTCTCCCTGCGGGGAATGCGCCGTATGGACGCCGTCGCTGACGATCAGCAGCCGGTCCCCGCGCCGGACCTCGAATTCCTGCGCCTTGTAGTGCGTCTCCTCGAACATGCCGAGCGGCATCTGCGGATCCAGTTCCATCCGCTCGATCGTGCGCCCCCGCATCCGCCACAGCTGCGGTGACCCGGCGTCCACGGCCTGGACCCGGCCCGTCGCAAGGTCGAAGCGCAGCAACAGGGTGGATACGTGGGCGGCCCCCCGGTATTGGGCGTAGAGGGCCTGGTCGGCCAGGGCCGCCTGGTCCTCGATGCCGATACCGGCTCGGCGTGCGTTGCGGAGGGCGCTGACGGCGAGGTGGGTGAGCATCGAGGCGTCGACGCCCGTGCCCATCCCGTCGGTGACGGCGAGGATCAGCTCGTCGGCGTCCGAGGCCCAGTCGTAGTTGTCGCCGCGGGTGTCATAGGCGGGTTCGAGTTGGGCGCCGATGGCGTACTCGTCGGCGGAGCAGGCCCTGGCCGGCAGGAGTTGCCATTGCATCTCGGCGGCCAGGGTGAGCCGGTTGATGCGTCGCGCCCGCCGGTAGGTGTCGGTGTCGCGCTCGGCCACCAGGAGTTCGCGGCCGAGCAGACCGGCCACGTGGACGAGCTCGTCGACGGCGGCCGGAACGGACCGCTCAAGGGGCAGCCGTACGGTGAGGATGCCGGTGCGCTCGCCCCGGACCGTCACCGGAAGGTGGTGGTCGACCACGGCTCCGTGCCGGATCTGCTGACAGGGCTCCTGGCTGCCGAATGCCCTGCCTTCCGCGCTGTTGGCGATCGGGATCGGTTCGGCGGCCCTCCCCACCGCGCCGAAGGGAGCGAGCGCGGTCGCCGCGCAGTCCGTGAGCAGCAATTCCACGGAGAGCGCTCCGTAGCCTTCGGCGAGCACGTCACGAAGCGTGTCCACCAGAGCGTGCGGGGCCGACGCTCGCATCGCTCGTTCTACCTCACGGCGTTGAATCACGGTCTCTCAGACATTTCTTCGTCCATGGACGAGGGCAGTGGCGGGGCTGCGGGCACCGCGCCGTACGACAGAACAGAGGGGTCGGTCGGGTCTCCCCGTTACGGTGGCCGCTCGGTGCCCGCGGGCGCGGCAGGGCGGGCGTCCTGGACGCCGTGGGACCGGTGGAGTCGCTCGGGGATGGGGCCAGGAGACGTCCCGTCATGCGGGGGTCCCGTCGTCACAGCCGGGTGGCTTTCCGGTGCGCGGCGGTGGACCTCACGGCGGTGCGGACGTCGGCTGCCGGGGGCACCCGGTGGCGCACAGGCGGGAGTTCGCCGCTGGAGTCGCACCCGAGGGGCCGTCGGTCGTGTGCGGCATCGCGGCAGTGCACAGCGCGTTCCATGTGCGGCCTCCTCCCCCTCGCATGGAGGGCGGCAGCCCACGATCGTCGGCGGCCACCCTCGTCTTCTGACGGCGTGCAGCGGATCTCAGGCCGCTGTTCGTTCCAAGCCACGCCAGGCGCAGCCGCCTTCTTCTGTGACGAGAACAGATTGTTGTCCTATAGCGAATGTTGTCAAACGACAACTGTCACTTCTATCCTGGGGCGAGCCGGCCACCCTGGCCGTGCGCACCGTCCGGAACGTCCGGACCTGTGCCTCCTCAAGCCGTCAGCCCTACAGCGAGGTTCACCGTGCTGCCCCAGCCCAGTGGAGGCCGACCGATTGAGACAGAGATCATCGCGTGGCGCGAGCGGGACGCTCTGAGGGTCGCCATCACGGGACACCTCGATCTCGACAACATCGCGCCGCTCGACACGACCCTTCAGAGGGCGGCCGCGGACGGCGTGGCACGGGTCGTCGTCGACCTGTCCGGCGTCACGTTCGCGGACTCCACCACGGTCAATGTCCTGCTCCAGGCGCACACCGCCCTGGGCCCTGCGCTGCGCCTCGCGGCCCCCTCCGTCTTTCTGGAGCGGCTCTTCACCCTCACCGGGCTGGATACGGTCCTGCCGCTCCACGAGTCCGTGACGAAGGCCGTCGACGCCTAGGGTCTGTCGTGTGGATCACGCCGGATCAGGGAGCGGGGTCCGGTGCGTGCAGCTGCACGGCGGAGGATTGCGGCAACCCGGAGCGTTGCTGATTGACGACAACGCAGCAGATCCGCGCACCGGACCCCGCGAGCCCGGCGTGATCCACACGACAGACCCCAGCCGTCACCGTCCTCCGCAACCGGGGGCGGCGACCGCCAAGGCTGGGCCCGTCGCCGGTCTTTCCTTCGGGGCAGGCTCTGCCGGTACCGGGACGGCGCGCCGCACTCCCCGACCCGGCCGGACCACACAGCCTCGCCGCCGGCCGCGCCACGGCGGCAGGGCCACCGCTCAGCGGGCCAGGATCGCCTGCACCGTCTTGCCGCCGCCGGGGCCCGGGAGGACGACGACGTCGAGGGCCAGACTGCGCACCATGGGCCACCCGAAGCCGCCGCCGCTGCCGGACAGGTCGGGACTGCGCTCCTGCGGATGCCGGGGGCTGGGGTCCTCGACGAGAATCTCGATGCGCTCGCGGTCCGCGCGCAGGTGCACAGCCGTGACGGCGCCGGCGTGCCGGAAGGCGTTGGCCACCAGCTCGGACACGAGCAGCAGCAGATTCTGGGTGGTCCGCTCCGTTGGCGGAGGGCGGAGCGAGGTGGCGAAGTCGCTCACGACATCGCGGGCGTCCGCCGCAGAATCCGGGTGGCATACACGCTGGACCGGCTGCGACGGGTGGTCGTTGATCGCAAGCTGGTGTCGCAAGGCTCTCTCCCCCCGCTCGTGGGACCCCGTTCTCGGCTGCTGTCCCTGGGACGTGTACCCAGACATTCGCTCGGGAAAAGGGGCGCGTTCATCCGGCCGCCACAGGGGCCGCTCAAGGCTGCCACACCGAGGTGCGCCGCGGATCCTCGACCCTGCGGACGGCCAGGGCGAGTGTGTCGTCCGGATGCAGGATGACGGTGTGCATGTCCTCCGCGACGGCGCCGGGAATGTCACATACCGGCCGTCGGGCATGGGCGGAGGCGCTCTTGACCAGGCGCGCCTCGCCTTCGACCGGATCCCGCCGGCTCTCGGTCAGCCCGTCGGTGTAGAGCACGAGGAGATCGCCCTCGTGCAGCGTGTCCTCCCGCACGGACTCGCTCCCGGGAAGCGGAAACCCGATGCCCCGCCCTCGGACCTCCAGGTAGTCGGTCTTCCCGTCGGCGCGGACGACCAACGCCGGCGGGTGGCTGCCGTTGGCCAGGTGAAGTACGCCGCTCTCGGGGTCAATACGGGCAAGCAGGACGGTGGCCATCAGCTCCGGGTCGAACGGCGCGAGGATGTCGTGGGTACGGGCCACGATGGATTCGAGGGGATGACCTTCGAGGGCCAGGGTGCGCACCGCATGCGTGACATTGAGCGCGCTGCGGGTACTGCGCACACCGTGGCCCAGCGCGTCCACGACCGTGATGTGCACCGTGCCGTCGGGCAGCAGGAGCCAGTCGTAGAAGTCGCCTCCGGTGGGGGCGTCGGTGTCGGCCGGGGCGTAGTGAACAGCGAATTCCAGGCCTTCGGCGGTGATCGGCGGGGGCCGTAGCGCATCCTCCAGCTCGCGCAGGATCTGGCCGTGCGCCCGGCGCAGTTGCTCGTCCCTCTCCTCCAGCTGGACGTAGAGGGCGAGCACGCCACTGTTGGTCTCGGCGAGCTCGTTCTTGAGCCGGTGCAGTTCGGTGGTGAGGGTGTCCACCCGAGAGAGCGCGGCGCCGAGATCACTTTCGAGCGCCGCGATCTCCGCCTCGTACGCCTCGGCGCCGCCGGCCTCGCGGGGGCCCTGGGCGGGCACGGCGCTCTGCGGAGCGGGCAGCGCGGCGCCCTGCGGCGAACCCTCCCCCTCGCCGAGGGGGAGGTGCCAGGAAACCGTGCCGTCGGGCGTGGCCCGCCCCGGCAGCGGGAGGTCGGTCGTGCTCAGCGCCGCCATGGTCGGTCCGGCGTGCAGGGTGACCGCCAGCAGCTTCCTTTCGCCGGGCACGGAGTGTTCGGCGGCCTCCAGGCGGACGGGGCCGCCGCCGTCGAGGGCGGCCGTGGCCATCCGGGACACGGACAGCAGCAGTCGTTCGCCGTTGTGGGACGGAAGGCGGTGTGCCGCGCAGATTCCCCGGACGGCGCGGCGCAGGCCCGGCAGGTCGTGGAAGGTGTGGGAGGTCACGGAAGTCTCTGGCTGGGTCGGGCGGCGAGCACGGTGGCGTCGTCGCGGCTGAGGCGGTGGCTGTGGGCGAGGGAAGCGGCGAGCAGGTGCGGCGGCAGCCGGTGCACGAAGGGCGAGGGCGACTGGGCCCAGCGTTGATCGATGCCGTCGGAGTGCAGCACCGCGGTGGCACCGGGCGGGAGAGGGAAGGCGCGCACCTGCGGCGCTGTCATGTTCAAGCCGGCTATGCCGGGTTGGCCGGTCAGGCGGTGGCCCACCTCGAGCGGCGTCAGCATCAGGACGCGGACATTGCCGATGCCGGTGTACTCCGCGCGGCCGGGGTGCAGGCGCAGCAGGCCCACCGCCGCCCCCCGGGTGCGGCGCAGCGCTCGGTGGATGGCGGTGAGCAGTTCGGGCAGCGGAAGGTCCGGCGCCCGGTGGAAGGACCGCACTGCCGCCTGCGCGGCCTCGGCCGCATGCGGACCGTGGCCGAGGCCGTCGACGACGACCGCGGTGCGGGCGGTGCCGTGATCGACGACGGCGCAGGCGTCGCCGCTGGTCTCCTCGCGGTCGGCCGGCAGGCAGACGGCGCCCACCTCCTGGCCCGCCGGCGGGGTGGCGTCGGCCTCGGTGAGGCGGGCGCAGACGAGGGTGCCGGCCCCTGGCTGCGTACGGATGGTGAGGGCGGTGGCTATCCGCTTCACGGCGCCCAGCCCGGCACCGAGGGTGTTGCTGGTGGTGTAGCCATCGGCGAGACACTGCTGCAGTTCACCGATGCCGGGGCCGTGATCCACAGCGACGATCTCCATCCCGCCGCCCAGGGGCAGCGGCTGGACGAACAGCGACCCGTTGGTCGCGTGTTTGGCCACATTGCTCGCCAGTTCCGAGGCGATGACGGCGGCCTGGTCGGGGAGCGCCCCCGGCAGGCGGCAGCGACCGGCGACCGCGCGGGCGGTCTCGGCGGCAAGATGAACGGCGCTGTAGTGGTCCACGGCGATGTGTGCCGTCGGCGAGGCCTCGGGAAGGGTCACCGCCCCGCCCATCGTGTGGCAATCACGGTCGTGCCCTGCCCGGACGAGGTGTGCAGCTCGAAGTCGTTCATCAGCCGCCGGGCACCTCCCAGGCCGTGGCCGAGTCCCGCGCCGGTGGTGAAGCCGTCGGTCAGCGCCGCGTCGACGTCGCCGATGCCGGGCCCGTCGTCGTTGACCGTCAGACGCAGCCCGGCGTTTCCGCCCAGGGTCAGATGATCGATGATCACGGTGCCTCCGCCGCCGTGGATGTAGGCGTTGCGGGCCAGCTCGCTGGCGGCGGTGACCACGCGTGTCTGGTCGACGATGCTGAATCCGGCGCGCAGGGTGGCCGCTCGCACCGCGTGCCGGACGGTCAGCAGGTCTTCTTCGGTGCGCACGTGGTGCACGGTCCTGTCCCCCTTTCCCTCACGGTCAACGGCGTCATCGGCCGCAGTGGCGGCGAGAGCCACCGCGTCGTCAGTGCTCCGGGCGGAACGCACCCCGTCCCCCTCCGGACGACTGCGGGCTCTGACGCCACCCCATCGCAGCCATTCCTTGTTCGGCGTTGAGTGCCGTCTCCACTCCGGTGAGCTGGAGTCCCAGCTCGACCAGGGTGATGGCGACCGGTGGCCGCATCCCGGCAACGATCACTCGGGCGCCCAGCAGCCGGGCCATGGTGGTCAGCTCCATCAACGTACGCGCCACGAAGGAGTCGACGATCTCCAACCGCGAGATGTCGATGAGCACTCCGCGGGCACCGTCGCTGGTGATCCGGCTGGTGAGTTCCTCGGTGAACGCCACGGCGGTCTTGTCGTCGAGTTCATTGAGGAGGCCCGTGACGAGGACGTCCCCCAGCCGCAGAATCGGAACGCCGCCCGAGGCCGGGACGTTCATCGCCGCTCCAGCGAGGCGATGTCCGGCGCCGCGTCGGTGAGCTTCACGGCTTCGCCGAGGGCGTCGGCGAGGGTGGCGCGGGTCAGGATCGTGGACAAGTCGATCCCGAGCTGCGCGATGGTCTGCGCGATGGGTGGCCGGATACCGCTGATGACACAGTCCGCGCCCATCAGACGCACCGCGTTGACGGTGTGCATCAGGTGCTGGGCGACGGCGGTGTCGACGGTGGGCACGCCGGTGATGTCGATGATGGCGACCAGCGCTTCGTGCTCCTGGATGGCCTGGAGCAGATTTTCCATCACCACCTGGGTGCGTGCGGTGTCGAGGGTGCCGATCAGCGGGACCGCCAGGACCTGGCGCCACAGCCTGACGACCGGCGTCGACACCTCCAGCAACTGCTGGCTCTGGCGGCGGATGATCTCCTCGCGACCCTCGACGAAGGTCTCGAAGGAGAGCGCACCGGCGCTGTCCAGAAGGCGGTTGATCATGACCGCGCTACGGAAAAGATCCTCCCCGTCACGGGTCCGCCGCTGGACGGCCTCCAGCAGGGCTTCCTTGAGCGAGAGGACCGCCAGGGAGGTCGCGGTGGGTGAGACTCCTCTGCGGGCACGGCGCAGCGAGATCTCCGACACCGTCCGGTGCATCTCCTCGTGCGAGGTGACCACGCGGTCGACCGGAAGGCCGAGATCGAGCCCCGAGAGCAGGGCACCGACCAGTGCGTCGGCCTCCTCGCCCAGTTCGGCCTCGGTCACCTCGCCGTCCAGCGAGGGCTGCGCCAGCTGCAACTGCACCCAGCGGTCCGAGATCTCATCGGCCTCTTCGCGCAGTACGCTCGTGACGCGTTCGCGTGCGGCAGCTTCAGCGGAAACCAACTCTTCGTCCTTTCGGTCCGGCCGACCCGCGTGACCGCCTCGGGACTCTCACCCCGGCAGTGCGGCCGGGCCGACCCGCACTCGTCGATACTTGCCTTCCGGCAAATGTTAGCGAGCGCGATCAAGGCGTGACACCCGCGGGCCCCCTCTTCACCCGCCGGGGCAGGGATTGGCCGAACGGCTGGATCGCTGCGGTGACTTATGGCCGGAGACAGGGTAGAAAACCCTGCGTCCCGGATCCGGCGGTCCGGCCCGCCGGCGGGAGCTCGGCGCGGAGCAGGGCGCCGTGGGCGATGTCGCCGTGCGGACCGGGGGCAACGTCCCGTGGCTGGTCGGCGGCAACGGACCGGGGCGGTGCCGGAGCCATCTCCCAGGTCACGGGAACCGGGCACCGGCCGCACGGAGACGTGGCCGGCCAGGACACCGGTCGCGGACCCATACCGGTCCAGGCTTAACGGAGATCATTACCGAACCAGTCACAACACAGCACCAGGGCGTCATCCAGCGTCTCCGCATCACGGTATTCGGCCACATCGCGCAGGAGAGCTCCCGGCACCATGGCGGCGGGCAGCAGACGCGTGGCGTGCAGCGCCCGCGCGAGCGCCCGTTCGGCATACTGTCCGCCCCGCGGCGAGGGCGCCTCGTAGACGCCGTCGCTCACGAACAGCAGCCGGTCCCCCGGTTCGAGCACCAAGCTCTCCGCCGCGTAGTGGGACTCCTCGAACATGCCCAGCGGCAGCTGTCTGTCCAGATCGATGCGCTCGACGGACTTTCCCCGCAGCCGCCACATCTGCGGCGACCCCGCGTCGACGATCTCCGTGCGACCCGTCGCCAGCTCGACGCGCAGGAGCAGCGTCGAGACGTGGGATGCGCCCCGGTAGTGGTCCCAGACCGCCTGATCGGCCAGTGCCGCCTGGTCGGCGAGGCTGACGCCGGCGCGGCGGGCGTTGCGCAACGCGCTGACGGCGAGGTGGGTGAGAAGCGAGGCCTCGACGCCCTGCCCCATGCCGTTGGTGACGGTGAGGGTCAGCTCGTCGGCGTCCGAGGCCCAGTCGAAGTTGTCGCCGTGCACGGCGTAGGCCGGCTCCAGCTGGGCGCCGACGGCGTATTGCGCGGCGCTGCAGGCGCGGGCGGGGAGCAGCTGCCACTGCATCTCCGCCGCCACGGTGAGGCGGCTGACGCGGCGTGCCCGCTGGTAGACGTCGGTGTCGCGCTCGGCCACCAGGATCTCGTGGCCCAGCTGGCCGGCCACCTGGCGCAGCTCGTCGAGGACCACCGGCGCGGAGCGGTCGGCCGGAAGCCGGACGGTCAGGACGCCGATCGGGTCGCCGCGCACCGTCACCGGGAGATGGTGGTGGTCGACGGCCTCACCCCGCGGTGCCTGCTGCTCGCGCCGCTCCTGGCTCCCCAGCGCACGCCCTTCCGCGCTGCCGCCAATGGGTAGCGAGCGCTCGCCGTACCCCGGGGAGTCCAACGGGCTCAGGACCGTGCCGCCGTAGTCCGTGAGGAACAGGCGCACCGAGGTGGCCCCGTAGGTGGTGGTGAGGTGGGCACGCAAGGTGTCCAGCAGAGCGTGCGGGAGTGAGGCGCGCAGCGCCGCTCCCACCTCGTGGGGTTCAGTCATGGTTCCCTGACGCCCTTCGTGCGCGGCCAAGAGCAGGGTCGGTCTGACAACGCGCCGCCCGGGGTGACAGAGTGTTCATGTGTCCCGTTTCACCACCCGCCCCCCTTCCCGCGAGCAGACGAGCGCTGCGGCCCTTGCCGCCTCCGAGTTGCTCGAGGTCCTGTGGGGGCGAGGGCAGGAGGCGGCGCGCTCGGCGGAGGTCTCCCCTTCCCAGCTCCGCGCGCTCCTGGTGATCGAGCAGCGGGAAGGCACGAATCTGCGCACGCTCGCCGAAGCGCTCGCCTCGCGTCCGCCGGCGGTCAGCAGGCTCTGCGACCGTCTGGAAGCGATGGGTCTCGCCGAACGGGGCCCCAGTGCGACGAGCCGGCGTGAGGTCGAGCTGCGGCTGAGCTTGCGCGGCAGGGTGCTGCTGGAGGAGTACCGAGCGGCGCGGAGCCGGGAGGTCACCGCCACCCTGGAGCGGATGGAAGCCTCCGATGTCGCCAAGCTCGCTGCGGGGCTGGAGGCCTTTCACGCGGCATCCGCCCGGCTCGCGGCCGACGAGGGCGGCGTTGCCGGCGACGACAGCGTCGCGGACAGTGCATAGCGTCACCTGAGCTCAGCCTCTCGACCCGGGATTCCCGCCGGACACTCTGCGCAGACGGGGACAAACGGATCGCCGCCGCATCAGCGACGCTATCAAATCGCAAGATCACCGCTCGCCGGGCGACCGGGCGGCCCGGCGAGCGTGCGGGGTGGCTCCGGCGGATCAGGACCCGCCACGGGGACGTACCGGATCCTGCCGGGCCGTGAGCATCAATCCGTGGTGAGCATCGCGGCGCGCAGCTGGGTCAGGCAGCGGGAGAGCAGACGGGAGACATGCATCTGGGAGATGCCCAGTGTCTTACCGATCTCGGCCTGGGTCAGCTCTTGGCCGAAGCGCATTTCGAGGATCTGACGGTCCCGGTCCTCGAGCTCGTCGAGCAGCGGCTTGAGGGCATGGAGGTCCTCGAAGAGGCTCATGTCCTCGTCGCATGCACCGATCATGTCCGCGAGAGCGGTGTCGTTGCCCTCGTCGTTGATGCCGGCGTCGATGGAGGAGGCGTTGTAGCCGTTCGCCGCGACCTGGCCTTCGACCACCTCTGCCTCGGTGATGTCCAGGTGTGCCGCCAGTTCACAGACCTTCGGGTCCCGGCCGAGTTCGTTGGCGAGGTGCTCATTCGCGCGGGCGAGGTCGACCCGGAGCTCCTGAAGACGCCGCGGGACACGCACGTCCCAGGTGGTGTCACGGAAGAACCGCTTCATCTCACCGCTGATGTACGGGATGGCGAGGGTGGTGAACTCCACCTCGCGGGACAGGTCGTAGCGGTCGATGGCCTTGATCAGGCCGATCGTGCCGACCTGCATGAGGTCGTCCATCTCCTCGCCGCGGTTACGGAAGCGGCGGGCCGCGAACCGTACCAGCGACAGGTTCATCTCGATGAGGACATTGCGCGCGTACTGGTACTCGTGCGTCCCCTCTTCCAGGGTTTCCAGGCGCTGGAGGAACAGCCGGGTCATCTCCCGCGCGTCGGCGGGGGCGATGCTCCCGGGGTCCTCGATCCGGGGAAGCGCATCCGAGGGGGCGAGCGGCGGGCAGGGCTCGGCGCTGGTCCGAGTGCCCCGTGTGGTCTCGGCCATGGTGCTGTTGACGCCCATGTCTGACTTCCCCTCACCTTGTTGGACCCTGCTCGCAAGGTCTCCTGCCCAGAACCACCCGGGACACGCATGGCTTTTCGGGAGACGCGGCGCGCGCGTGCCGTGGAGTGCCCCGGCGGGCCTCGCTCCTGCCGGTCGTCATCCGGCACTCCCGGCCGACAAACGGGTGCGGGGAACAAGAGGAAAGCGGGGGCGCGGCGAACATTTCTGTTGCCGCGCCCCCGCCGTGCGTGCATGGCCGCGCGCCGTTCGGCGCCGGCTACCAGCGATACCACCGGCCGCGCTTGCCACCGGCTCCGGCAGAGCGCATCACGAAGCCCAGCAGCCAGATGGCCAGCACGACCACCGCGACGATCCACAGGGCCTTCAGCGCGAAACCGGCACCGAAGAGCAGCAGGGCGAGGAGCAGAACAATCAACAGGGGAACCATGGTTATCAACCTCCGAGCAACCGTGTGCCCCCGCCCACCGCGCACACTCCGGAAAACCGGCTTGTTTTCTCCGGTGAAGAGGGGGCATCCGCACCTGCTTCTTCGGACGGATCGGTGCGGGGAATTCCCCCGTGCGCTCACGATGCGCGCTGATCCTTATCGGCAGCCGGAAACACCCTTCCTGTTTCCTTCGGCCCTTTTGCGGGAGTCCGCTGCGGCAATTCTCCCGAGGTCTTCCGGGTCAACGACAAGCCCGCGCGGGGTTCTCCACGCTCGCCCTTGGGAGGCCGTCCCTCTCCGGCGTGGGAGTCGGTGACTTCGTGGACCGGATGCTCCGGCCGCGGAGGCCGTTGGTCCGACCGGGCGATGATGCTCGGCCGTGTGGATCAACAGCAGCGCGAGCGGGCCGCCCGCCCCCGGCGTCGGTGCTTCGGTGACCCTCGGACCCTGCTGGGCCGCCGACCGGCGGGCCGGGCCAGGGAGTCGAGGAGGCAGTCCGTCGTGAGCACCGGTCCCGCCGAGGATCCACGTCGCAGCGTGGTGCCCGCCCAGCTGCTCAGAGGCCAGAAGGCGCTGGTCACCGGCGCCAACTCGGGAATCGGCAAGGCTACGGCCATCGGGCTGGGCCGAGCCGGCGCCGACGTGGTCGTGAACTACGTCGCCGGCCGGGAAGAGGCCGAAAAGGTCGTGGAGGAGATCACGGCGTTCGGCGTGCGCGCGGCCGCGTACGAGGCGGACGTGTCGCAGGAGGACCAGGTCGTGGCCATGCTGGATCGGATGGTCCAGGACTTCGGGACGATCGACATCATGGTCGCCAACGCCGGACTGCAGCGCGACGCCCCCTTCGCCGAGATGACCCTCGCCCAGTGGCAGAAGGTGCTGGACGTCAACCTCACGGGCCAGTTCCTGTGCGCCCGTGAGGCGACGAAGGAGTTCCTGCGGCGCGGGGTCGTACCGGAGGTGTCCCGCTCGGCGGGAAAAATCATCTGCATGAGTTCCGTCCACCAGATCATCCCCTGGGCGGGGCACGTCAATTACGCCTCGTCCAAGGGCGGTGTGCAGATGCTGATGGCGACCCTGGCCCAGGAACTCGCGCCCCGGAAGATCCGGGTGAACGCGATCGCTCCGGGCGCCATCAAAACGCCGATCAACCACAGCGCCTGGGAGACCCCCGAGGCGCAGGAGGACCTGCTGCGGCTGATCCCGTACGAGCGCATCGGGGAGCCCGAGGACATCGCCCACGCCGCCGTCGCCCTCGCCTCCGACCTGATGGATTACGTCGTGGGCACCACGCTCTACGTGGACGGCGGTATGACCCTCTTCCCCGGCTTCGCCACCGGCGGCTGACCTCCTCCGACCCGTCCCCCGAGCCGCAAGGGAACGCATGCACCTCATGGCCCACCTGGTGGCGGACGCTCCGGCCCAGATGCTCCCGGCCAGGTCTCTGATGGCCTTCACCCTCGCCTCCCACATCCTGCTGGTGCCGATGGGAGTGGCGCTGCCGCTCATCACCCTCGTGATGCACCACCGCGGCTTGCGCCGGGCCGACGCCACGGCCCTGCTGCTGGCGCGCCGCTGGTCCGCCGTGATGGCGGTCCAGTTCGCGATCGGTGTCGTCACCGGCACCGTCCTGTCCTTCGAGTTCGGTCTGCTGTGGCCGGGGCTGATGGGCAGGTGGGGCGATGTGTTCGGCATCGGATTCGGCGTCGAGGCCTGGGCGTTCTTCCTCGAAGCGGTGCTCATCGCCATCTACCTGTACGGCTGGCGGAGGCTGAAGCCGCGCACTCACTTCCTGCTCGCGCTGCCGCTGCCGGCCGCCGCGCTGCTCGGGGCGTTCGGCATTCTGGCCGCCAACTCGTGGATGAACACCCCGCAGGGCTTCTCGCTCGACTCCGCGGGCAACCCGGTCGACGTGGACGTCCGGAAGGCCGTCTTCACCCCGATGTTCGGGCCGCAGTACTGGCACTTCGTGGTGGCGATGCTGGTGACGGCGGGTTACGTCGTGGCAGGCGTCTACGCCGTCGGATGGCTGCGCGGCCGCCGGGACCGCTACCACCGGCTGGGCTTCACCGTTCCGTTCACCATCGCCGCGGTGGCCACTCCGGTGCAGTTCGTGCTGGGCGACTCGATCGCGCGGTCGGTGTTCCAGAAGCAGCCCGTGAAGTTCGCCGCGATGGAGATGGTCTGGAAGACGGACACCCACGTCCCGGAGTACCTGTTCGGGCGCCTCCACCCGGACGGATCCATCTCGGGCGGTATCAAGGTCCCGCAGCTCGACTCGATCCTGGCCGGCTTCCGCCCGGACACCAAGGTGACGGGGCTGACCTCCGTACCGGCGAGCGACCGGCCGACCGTCGCTCAGTCAACCATCATCCACTGGACCTTCGACATCATGGTCGGGGCCGGCTCCGTGCTCCTGCTCCTCGCCCTCTGGTACGGCCTGGTCTGGCTTCGCCACCGCCGGCTGCCCCGCTCCACGTGGTTCTTCCGCAGCTCCGCCTGCGCCGGCGTCGCCTCCCTCGTAGCCGTCGAATGCGGCTGGATCACCACCGAGGTGGGCCGCCAGCCCTGGATCGTCTACCAGAACATGCGCGTCGCCGACGCGGTCACCTCGACCCGCTCCACCTCCCTGTGGACCATGTTCGGCCTCGTCATCGTGATGTACGTGCTCGTCTTCGGATCGTTCCTCGCCGTCCTGCTGAAGATGCGCACCCGCTGGCGCCTGGCCGATGCGCAGGCGGGCGGGCGACCGGTGGAGGCGCCGGAAGCGGTCACCCCCTACGGTCCGCGGCCCCCGGCCACGGCCGGTGACGCCCGCGGTTCCGGCGGCAGCGGCCCCGCGCCTCCCGGGGGCGGTGGGTCATGAGCGCCGGCGTCATCGCCTTCGTGCTGCTGCTCGCGGTGGCCGCTTATGCCTGCGCAGGCGGCACCGACTACGGGGCGGGCTTCTGGGACCTGACGGCCGGCGGAGCCGAGCGCGGCAAGCGGCCCAGATGGCTGATCGACCACGCCATGGCGCCGGTATGGGAGGTCAACAACGTCTGGCTGGTCTTCGTCCTGGTCATCCTGTGGACCGGGTTCCCCGTGGCGTTCCAGACCCTGTTCACCGCGATGTGGCTGCCCCTGGCGCTGGCCGCACTCGGCATGGTCCTGCGCGGCGCCGGGTTCGCGCTGCGCAAACCCACCCGCCGTCTGGCCCGACGGCGCATCTACGGCGCCGTGTTCGCCCTCGCCTCCTTGCTCACCCCGTTCTTCCTCGGCACGGCGGTCGGCGGAATCGCTTCCGGGCGGGTCACGCCGGGTACCGATGCCTCGGCGGACGCCTGGTCGAACCCCACCTCTCTCCTCTTCGGGCTGCTCACCGTCGCAGCGACCGCGTTTCTCGGCGCGGTGTTCCTGACGGCCGACGCCGTCCGCTTCGACGTGCCCGACCTCGCCTCCTACTTCCGGCGCCGCGCCCTCGGAGGGCTGGTCGTCGTGGCGGTGCTGGCCGCGGTCACGCTCGCCGTCACCCACGGCGACGCCCCGCACGTATGGCGCGGACTCACCCACGGTGCGGGACTCGCCCTGGCCCTGGTGTCCGCGGTGTTCCTCATCGCCACCGGACTGCTCCTGCTGCGGGGCCGGGCTCGTTGGGCCCGCTTGGGCGCCGTCGGTGTCGTCGCCGCGGCCGTGGTGGCCTGGGGAGTCGCCCAGCGCCCGTACCTGATCCCCCCGTCGCTGACCGTGGCGGACGCCGCGGGTGATCCCGCGACGCTGACCTGGCTGGCGTGGGTCAGCCTCGTCGCGTTGCTGCTGATCGGCCCGGCCGTCGCCCTCCTCTACTGGCTGGACACCCATGGCGAGTTGGAGCCCCTCACGGACGCCGATCTGCAGCGCGGCCGTCCCGCGCCGGAGGACACCACCGACGACGACTGAGCTGCCCGATCGGGCACGTTCTTCAGCTCCGGAGGACCGGGCGGACGGCGGGACACCGGCCGGACGTCATCTGCCGCCGGTCCGGGCGCGGTTCAGGGCGGCGTCCAGCGTGAGGGCCGCGTCGATGAACGCCAGGTGGGTGAACGCCTGCGGAAAATTACCCAGTTGACGCCCTGTCAGGCCGATTTCCTCGGAGTACAGGCCCAGGTGGTTGGCGTACGTCATCATCTTCTCCAGCACCAGCCTGGCCTGATCGATCCGCCCGGCCCGTGCCAGCGCGTCGACGTACATGAAGGTGCAGAGGGAGAAGGTCCCTTCGGAGCCGCGCAGGCCGTCGGGCGAGGCCTCGGGGTTGTAGCGATAGACCAGGCTGTCGGTGACCAGCTCCTGGTCCATGGCCTCCAGGGTGGACGTCCACATCGGGTCGTCCGGGGTGATGAAGCCGACCGTCGGCATCCGCAGCAGCGACGAGTCGAGCACCTCACTGCCGTAGTGCTGGACGAAGGCGCCGCGTCCCGGGTCCCAGCCCTTCGTCAGGATCTGCTCGTAGAGCTTGTCGCGCTCCGCGGCCCAGCGACCGCTCTGAGCAGGCCGGCCGTGCGCGGTCGCCAGTCGCAGCGCACGGTCGAAGGCCACCCAGGACATCACCCGGCCGTAGGTGAAGTGCTGGCGCCCGCCGCGGGTCTCCCACAGCCCCTCCTCCGCCTGGTCCCAGTGGTCGATGAGCCAGTCGAGCAGTGTGCGCAACGAGGTCCAGCCCCGGGTGTCGAGCTGGATGCCGTGCTCGTGGGCGAAGTAGATGCTGTCCAACGCCTCGCCGTAGATGTCGAGTTGCAGCTGATCCGCCGCGCCGTTGCCGATGCGCACCGGGGCGGATCGCTCGTACCCCTCCCAGTGGTCCAGGGTCTCCTCGTACAGATCGGAGGAACCGTCCACCCGGTACATGACGTTCAACGGTCCCCCGTCGCCGCCGGCCTTCTCCTGCACCCGGTCGCGCAGCCAGCCGGTGAAAGCCCTCGCCTCCTCCGTGAAGCCCAGCCCCAGCAGGGCGTACACGGAGAAGGAGGCGTCGCGGATCCAGGTGAAGCGGTAGTCCCAATTGCGCTCGCCGCCCAACTGCTCCGGCAGGCCCGCGGTGGGGGCCGCCACCAGGGCGCCGCTGGGTGCGTACGTCATCAGCTTCAGCGTCACGGCGGAGCGCTCCACCGTCTCACGCCACCGCCCCGAGTAACGGGACTGGCCGAGCCACGTCCGCCAGTACCCCATGGTGTCGTCGAAGAACTCCTGGAACGCGGCGAGGCGGATATCGCGCGGAGGGCCGTCGGCTGCCGACTCCATGACCATGCCGCGCTGCTGTCCGGCCTTCAGCGTGATCGAGAGGTGCAGATCGTGATCGCCGGAGAGCGAGTTCAGCAGCCTCTCGTCCTCCGGTTCCCGCACCACGTGCAGGGTCAGTGACAGGTCCTCGGAGGCGAACACCGCTCCACGGTCGGTGAGGTGCAGGGTGTGCGGTTTACGACCGTAGTCGAACCGCGGCGCGATATCGATCTCGAAGGTCATGCTGCCGCGTACGCACCTGAACATCCGGACCAGGCGGTGACGGTCCGTGGCCGTGCCGCCGGTGACCGGCATGAAGTCGACCACTTCGCCGGCGCCGGACGGGGTCATGAACCGGGTCACGAGAATCGCGGTGTCCGGCAGGTACAGCTGCTTCGTGGCGTACGTCCCGCTCTCCGGCCTGACCGTGAAATGGCCCCCCTTCTCCTGGTCGAGGAGTGCGCCGAACACGCTGGGGGAGTCGAACCGCGGGCAGCAGAACCAGTCGATCGTTCCGTCCATGGTCACCAGCGCCGCAGTCTGCAGATCACCGATCAGTCCGTGATTCTCGATCAGCGGGTAGCCCATGGAACAGCCCCTTTCGGCGCCACTCCATCAGCTTAAGCACGGTTCTTCCGGAGTGCCTCCCGGCCGGCAGCCGGGCCCGCTCCCGGGCCGCTCAGCGACGCGGCGCGCCGCCGGACCGCTCGCGTCGCGGGAGGCGATCATCCCCGGAATACCGTGGCGCCATGGTGCGCACAGGTGGCCCCCGGGCCGATCGACCGGACGGGCCCGCGGCCGCGTCCTCGGGGCCGCCGGCCCCGCTTCTCGCGGTCTGCGCGGGCTACTTCATGGTCATCCTGGACGTGACCGTCATCAACGTCGCCGTTCCGGTGGTGGGGCGGGACCTGTCCGCCTCGCTCACGGCGATCCAGTGGATCACGGACGGCTACACCCTGGTCCTCGCCGGGCTGCTGCTGACCGGCGGCGCACTGGGAGACCGGCTGGGCAACCGGCGGATCTTCTGCACCGGGGTGGTGGTGTTCACCCTCGCGTCGGCCGGCTGCGGACTGGCCCCCAACAGCGGGACCCTGATCGCCGCCAGGCTGGTGGAAGGGCTTGGCGCGGCGCTGATCGTGCCCGGCTCCCTCGCCCTCCTCCAGCAGGCGTATCCCTCACCGGCCGAGCGCTCCCGGGCCTTCGGCCTGTGGGGCTCCATGGCGGGTATCGCCGCCTCCGCCGGCCCTCTCCTGGGCGGCCTTCTGGTCACCACCGTGGGCTGGCGCTGGGTGTTCTTCATCAACCTGCCCGTCGGATGTGTCTGCCTGTGGCTGACGCTGCGCCACGTGCCCGCATCGGCCCGGCGTCCGGACCGCCCCGTGGACTGGCCGGCGCAGATCGCGCTCATCACCGCGGTGGCGCTGCTCACCGCCGTCCTGAACGAGGCCGGGCGGCGGGGCTGGACGGACCCGCTGATCCTCATCGGGGCCGGTCTGTGCCTGTTGGCCGGGGCCGCGTTCGTGCTGCGCGAGCGGGTGGCCCGTGCTCCCGTGCTGCCCTTGCGACTGCTGCGTTCCCGCCCGCTGGGCGGGGCGGCGGCCGTCGGCCTGCTGTTCAACTTCGCCTTTTACGGCATGATCTTCACGGCCAGCCTGTACTTCCAGCACGAACGCGGTCTGACCGCGCTGCGCACCGGGATCGCCCTCTTCCCGGCGGTGGCCATGACCATGTTTGCCTCGGTCCTGTCGGGGCGGCTGGCGAGGCGTACGGGGCACCGCCCGCTCGTGGTGACCGGCATGCTTCTGGGGGCGGCGGGTCTGGCCGGTTGGGCCACGGCCGGCTCGCATCCGGACTACTTCCAGCTCGTGGGGCCGATGATGGCGGCGGGCTTCGGCACGTCGTTCGCCCTCACCGGGTCGACCGCCACGGTGATGTCGGCCGCCCCCGATACGTACTCGGGCACCGCCTCCGGCCTGTTCAACACCACTCGTCAGGTCGGCAGCGCCGCGGGCGTGGCGCTGGGAGGGTCGCTGCTGGCCGCAGCGGCCGGCTTCGCCACCGGGCTGCGGATCAGCATGGCGATCGGCGCGGCGGCGTACCTGGCTGCCGCCGCGCTCGCCGTCGTCTGTATCCCGCGGAAGGACCCCCGCCCCGCCGCGGACTGACGCTGCGGCGGGGCGAGGTGGGGCGACGGCTGAGGGCGGTGCGTCAAGGAAGCGCGTCGCCCCGGCCGGGGGACGGCCGCGCCGTCCGGCGGTTCACCCGATCTCCACGAGGAGATCGCCGCCCTCCACCTGCTGGATCTGGTTGATGGCCAGCCTGGCCACCCGCCCGGCCTTCGGGGCGGTGATCGCGGCTTCCATCTTCATCGCCTCGATGGTGGCCACCGTGGTGCCGGCTTCCACCTCGTCGCCCTCGGCCACCGCGAGCGTCACCACTCCGGCGAACGGCGCGGGCACATGGCCGGGGTTGGCGCGGTCGGCCTTCTCCGTCGCCGGCACGTCGGCGGCCACGGCGTTGTCGCGTACCTGGATCGGCCGCAGCTGGCCGTTCAGGGTGGACACCACGGTGCGCATACCGCGTTCGTCGGCCTCGCCGACGGCCTCCAGCTCGATCAGGAGCCGTACGCCCGGTTCGAGGTCGACGGCGTACTCCGTTCCGGAACCCAGCCCGTAGAAGAAGTCCTGGCTGTCCAGCACACTGGTGTCGCCGTAGGCCTCACGGTGTGCGTCGAAGTCGCGCGACGGCCCGGGGAACAGCAGCCGGTTGAGGGTCGCGCGCCGGTCCTTCTCCAGCCCGGTGCGGTCTTCCGCGGTCAGTTCCTGTACGGGCCGGGGCTCCGCGCGGCCCTCCAGCGCCTTGGCGCGGAACGGCTCCGGCCACCCGCCGGGCGGGTTGCCCAACTCGCCGCGCAGGAAGCCGATGACGGAGTCGGGAATGTCGAATTCGTTCGGCGTCGCCTCGAAGTCCTCCGGCTTCACCCCGGCGCCGACGAGGTGCAGAGCGAGGTCACCGACCACCTTGGACGACGGGGTCACCTTCACCAGGTGGCCGAGAATCCGGTCGGCGGCGGCGTACATCGCCTCGATCTCCTCGAAACGATCGCCCAGGCCGAGCGCGACGGCCTGCGTCCGCAGGTTGGAGAGCTGCCCGCCGGGGATCTCGTGGAGGTACACGCGGCCGGTCGGCGAGGCCAGGCCCGCCTCGAACGGTGCGTAGATCCTGCGGACGCTCTCCCAGTACGGCTCCAGATCCCCGACCGCCTTCAGGTCCAGCCCGGTGGGTCGTTCGGAGTGGTCGGTCGCCGCCACGATCGCGGACAGCGACGGCTGCGAGGTGGTGCCGGCCATCGACGCCACCGCCCCGTCCACCGCGTCCGCGCCGGCCCGGATCGCCGCCAGGTAGGTGGCCAGTTGGCCCCCCGCGGTGTCGTGGGTGTGCAGATGGACCGGCAGGTCGAACTCACGGCGCAGAGCGGAGACGAGGGTTTCAGCGGCCGGCGCACGGAGCAGCCCCGCCATGTCCTTGATGGCCAGGACATGGGCGCCGGCGTCCACGATCTGCTCGGCCAGGCGGAGGTAGTAGTCGAGGGTGTACAGCCGCTCGGACGGGTCGGACAGGTCGGAGGTGTAGCACAGGGCGACCTCGGCGACGGCCGTGCCGGTTTCCCGTACGGCGTCGATGGCGGGCCGCATCTGCCCGACGTCGTTGAGCGCGTCGAAGATCCGGAAGATGTCGATACCGGTGGCCGCGGCCTCCTGCACGAAGGCGTCGGTCATCTCGGTCGGGTAGGGGGTGTAGCCCACGGTGTTGCGGCCGCGCAGCAGCATCTGCAGGCAGATGTTCGGGACGGCTTCGCGGAGTGCGGCCAGGCGCTCCCAGGGGTCCTCGGCGAGGAAGCGGAGCGCGACGTCGTAGGTGGCGCCGCCCCAGCACTCCAGGGACAGCAACTGCGGCACCGTCCGTGCCACCACCGGGGCGACGGCGAGCATGTCCTTGGTACGCACCCGGGTGGCGAGCAGCGACTGGTGGGCGTCCCGGAAGGTGGTGTCGGTGACGCCGATGGCGGGTGACTCGCGCAGCCACCGGGCGAAGCCCTCCGGGCCGAGCTCGGCGAGCCGCTGCCGGGAGCCGGCGGGCGGTTCGGTGGCGGGCTGGGGCGGCAGTTTGGTGACCGGGGCGATCAGCTCGGGCCGTGCGCCGTGCGGCTTGTTCACCGTCACGTCCGCGAGGTAGGTGAGCAGCTTCGTGCCGCGGTCGGCGGAGTGGCGCGCGGTGAGCAGGTGCGGGCGCTCTTCGATGAACGACGTCGTGACCCGCCCGGCGCGGAAGTCCGGGTCGTCCAGCACGGCTTGCAGGAACGGGATGTTCGTGGACACCCCGCGGATGCGGAACTCGGCGACAGCGCGCCGGGCCCGGCCGATGGCGGTGGGGAAGTCCCGCCCCCGGCAGGTGAGTTTGACCAGCATCGAATCGAAGTGCGCGCTGATCTCCGTACCGGCGTGGGTGGTGCCGCCGTCCAGCCGGATCCCCGAGCCGCCCGGTGACCGGTAGGCGCTGATCCTGCCGGTGTCCGGGCGGAAGCCGTTCGCGGGGTCCTCGGTGGTGATACGGCACTGCAGCGCGGCGCCGTGCAGGGCGACCGCGTCCTGGGTGAGGCCGAGGTCGGCCAGCGTCTCCCCGGCGGCGATACGCAGCTGGGCCTGCACGAGGTCGACGTCGGTGACCTCCTCGGTCACCGTGTGCTCGACCTGGATGCGCGGGTTCATCTCGATGAAGACGTGGTTCCCGTCGCGGTCGAGCAGGAACTCCACGGTGCCGGCGTTGCGGTAGCCGATCTGCTGGGCGAACGTCACGGCGTCGGCGCAGATCCGGTCGCGCAGCGCCGGGTCGAGGTTCGGCGCGGGCGCGAGTTCGATCACCTTCTGGTGCCGGCGTTGCACCGAGCAGTCGCGCTCGAAGAGGTGGATGACATTGCCCTGCCCGTCGGCGAGGATCTGCACCTCGATGTGGCGGGGGTCGACGACGGCCTTCTCCAGGAAGACGGTGGAGTCGCCGAACGCGGATGCCGCCTCGCGGGCCGCTGCCTCGATGGATTCGCGCAGCGTGGCGGGGTCCTCGACGCGGCGCATACCGCGCCCTCCGCCGCCGGCGACCGCCTTGACGAACACGGGGAAACCGATGTCCTCGGCGGCCCGGACCAGTTCGTCCACGTCGGTGGAGGGCTCCGAGGAGCCGAGCACCGGTACCCCGGCCGCGCGGGCGGCGGCCACCGCGCGCGCCTTGTTCCCGGTGAGTTCGAGCGTGTCCGTGCCCGGCCCGACGAACGTGATGCCCGCCTCTTCGCAGGCACGCGCCAGGTCGGGGTTCTCGGAGAGGAACCCGTAGCCCGGGTAGACCGCGTCCGCCCCTGCCTGTTGCGCGGCGCGGACGATCTCCTCGACGGAGAGGTAGGCCCGCACCGGGTGCCCCTGCTCGCCGATCTCGTGCGCCTCGTCGGCCTTCAACCGGTGCAGTGAATTGCGGTCCTCGTGCGGGAAGACGGCAACGGTTTTCGCACCCAGCTCATAGCTGGCGCGGAAAGCGCGAATCGCGATCTCGCCGCGATTGGCGACCAGTACCTTGCGGAACATTCTCGATCCCTTCAGCCTGCCGTTGACGGACACCATGGTGTCGGCGAGGGGCGGATCAGACGCCGGTCCACTGGCGACCTTTGCCTGACGAGGCGTCATGCACCACACCAATGGGTCAGCATGAACTCTGCCAGAGGCAGCGAGAAATGCCGACACCCCCACACCTGATAATTCCCTCCGGATCCCCTCCGACCTGCGGGAACACAAGTTGCCCCGGCAAAGCCGCACGGGCGGTGAATCCGCAGGGCGGGGAATCCGGTGGCCTGGGAAACCGAGGATACGCGGCAGGTCATCCCTGCGGGCCAGGGCATTTCGGCGCCTTTCGGAGCCTTAGGGGCCCTTCGGAGCCCGCAGCACCGAGATGTCAGGCAAACGACGCCACGAAGCCCGGCATCGCGCGGCAGATCGCGCCTCACACCTCCGAAGCGTCCCGGATCGGGCACCGGCCCCTTCGATGCGGCCGACGAGTTCGCCACAATGAAAGAAATATCACGCTGCCGGGCCGCACTCAGGGCAGTGGGCGCCAAGAAATCAGCACATGCACGGTACGTCGGATTTTCGCCGCCCGTGCGGCACGCATTTCAGGCCCGGCAGCAGAGGGCGATTCATTTCGGGCATCACAATTCGCCAGGGCGACGCGAATCCACGGTGACATGCGGCCGGATTCGGCCACCCGGCACACCCCTTGGCGAGGAGTCCGGTGACCGGAGGGTGACCCGCAACGGGCGGTGCGGCGCCCTTGCGCCCGACTGCCGTGCTGTAGTCGGCTGCCCCTCATGGGAATGAGGAGCGTTGCCACACTGATCGCCGCCCTGGCCACCGGGTCCCTCCTGGCAGGGGCACCGAATCCGCCGGCGGAAGCCGCTGGGCTCGGGGCCGGCCGCCCGTTGCCGGCCGGTGCGTCCCCGGCCTCGGCGGGCGGTCTCGACACCGTGACCATCCCGGAGTTACAGGCCCGTATGGCCGAAGGATCGCTGACCCCGTCGGCACTGACCCGCACCTACCTGGAGCGGATCAAGGCCATCGACCCCACGATTCACGCGGTGCTGCGCACCGACCCGACGGCCCTGCGCCAGGCCGCGGCCAGTGACGCCAGGCACCGGCACGGTGCTGTGCGCGGCCCGCTCGACGGCATCCCCGTCCTGCTCAAGGACAACGTGGACACCCGTGGCATGCCGACGACGGCCGGGTCACGGGCGCTGGCCGGGAGCCCGCCGCACACCGACGCCGCGCTGGTGGGGCGGCTGCGGGACGCGGGGGCGGTCATCCTGGGCAAGACCAATCTGTCCGAGTGGGCCAACTTCCGTGCGGCGAAGCCCACCTCCGGGTGGTCGGCGGTGGGCGGGCAGACCCATAACCCGTACGTGCTGGACCGGAACCCCTGCGGGTCGTCCGCCGGTTCGGCCGCCGCGCTCGCCGCGTCGCTGTCGCAGGTGGCGATCGGCACCGAGACGGACGGCTCCATCGTGTGCCCGGCCGGCATGAACGGGGTGACCGGCTACAAGCCCACCCTGGGGCTGGTCAGCCAGGCCGGCGTGGTGCCGATCTCCGCCGAGCAGGACACCGCGGGGCCCATGGCGCGCAACGTCACCGACGCCGCGCTCACCCTTTCGGTACTCAGCGGCGGCAAGACCTCCGGGCCCGGCGGCACTCTCGGCCGCCCCGGCGGGCCGCCACACCCCGGCAGTCTGCGGGGCAAGCGGATCGGGCTGTGGCGGCTGCCCTCGCTCGGGCCGGAGGTGGACGCAGTGATGACCGGTACTGCGGAGAAACTGCGTCGCGCGGGCGCCGACGTCGTCGAGGTGACGCCGCCCTACCAGAAGCGGCTCGCCGCACTCGAATTCCCGGCGCTGCTGAGCGAGTTCCACCGGGACATCGACGCCTATCTCGCCACCCGCCACGGGCCGCGGAACCTTGCCGGTCTCATCGAGTTCAACCGCGCCACCCCGGCGGAGCGCACCTGCTTCGCCGGCCAGGAGCTGTTCGAGCAGGCACTCGCCGCACCCTCCACGAACGATCCCAAGTACCTCGCGATGCGTGCGGAGTTGAAGGATCTCTCCCGGCGCTCCGTGGACGAGACCCTGGCCGCCCATCAGCTGGACGCCATCGCGTCGCCGGCGAACCCGCCCGCCTGGACGACCGACTGCGCGCGGGGCGACAACGACGTGATCCCGTCCTCCACCCCTGCGGCCGTGGCGGGATACCCGTCGTTGTCGGTGCCCGCCGGGTTCGTCGACGAGCTGCCCGTCGGTCTGCTCCTGATGGCCGGTGGCCACCAGGATGCGAAGCTGCTGTCGCTGGGGGCCGCGGTGGAGCACCGGCTGGATGCCTGGAGGGCGCCGCGCTACCTGCCGTCGGTGCGGTCCGGCGGCTCCTCGGCGAACGGCTCGGACTCCTCCGGATGAAGCAGGTGCCCCGGGCCTCGCGATGACCGCTGCGCCCGCACCCGGTAGCGCCGGTGACCGCTACCGGGTGCCCGCCCCTCCGAGGAGCGCGCCGAGGGCGGTCCGGTCGACCTTGCCGTTGTGGTTGAGCGGGAGGGCGTCCAGGTGGGTGAGGGTGGCGGGCACCATGTAGACGGGGAGCCGGGCCCGGAGGGCGGCCCGTAGCTCGTCCCCGTCGCCCTCCTCCCCGGTGTACGCGGCGCCGAGTTCGACGCCGCCGGGGTTCGTCAGCGGCACGACGGCCGCATCGAGGACGCCGGGCAGGGCGCGCAACGCCGCTTCCACCTCGCCGATTTCGACGCGGTAGCCGTGTACCTGGACCTGTTGGTCATCGCGCCCGAGGTGTACCAGCGGGGTGTCCTGTGCGGCACCCGGCGCATCCTCCGGGGCGCCGGGCAGGGTGGTGACGCGGTCGCCGGTGCGGTACCAGTGGGCGTCGGTCAGGACGGTCGCGGGGTCGTACGGGGTGCCGTCGGGTGCGAGGAAGCGGCCGGCGTTATGGGCCGGATCGAGGTAGCCGGGGAAACGCTGGGCACCGCGCACACACAACTGGCCCTGTACCAGACGTAGTTGCAGACCTGGGTGGAGTGTGCCGATGGGGACGGTGCCGTTGGCGGGCGCCGGACGATCGGCGTGGCCGGCCGGCAGCCGGTAGGTGGTGCAGGTGACGGTGAGCTCGGTCGGGCCGTAGGCGTTGTCCACCGTGCTGTGCGGCGCGGCCCGGTGCCATGCCTCGGCCTGTTGGAGGGTCAGCGGCTCGCCGCAGAACATGCTGCTGCGCAGCGTCGGCATGCTGTCCGGCCGCAGGGCGCGGAAGCGTTGGGCGAGGGAGATGACGGAGGGAACGGAGTTCCAGTGGGTGAGGGCGCGCCGGTTGACGAAGCGGACCGGTGCGAGGAGCTCGTCGCGGGTCGCTGCGACCAGGGTGGCGCCGCTGCCCCAGGCGGTGAACATGTCGTGCACCGAGGGGTCGAAGGTCAGGTCGAAGGTCTGTGAGAAGCGGTCCCCCGGCCCGGCCGCGCAGCGCGGAACGACGTGGGCGAGGTAGGCGCAGACGTTCCGGTGCTGGATGGGGACGCCCTTGGGGACACCGGTCGATCCCGAGGTGAAGAGGATGTAGGCGAGGTCTTCGGGGCGGGCGGTGCGGCCGGTGGGGGGTGCGGGTGCCGTGAGACGCAGCAGGTCGGGGTCGGTGAGGGCGAGGGTGGGGACGTCGGGCCATGCGGAGTGGTCGGCACTCCCGTCGGCGACCACCGCGTCGAGCTGTGCGGCTCGTACGGTCGAGGCGTTGCGCGCCGCCGGGAAGCCGGGGCCGAGCGGGACCACCGCGGCGCCGAGACGCTGGACGGCGAGGTATCCGGCGTAGGCGACGGCGGTCCGGCCGGCCAGCAGGCCCACCCGGCCGGGGGGTGTGCCGCCCAGGAGGCGGAGGAGGTGCGCTGCCAGGGCGTCGGCGAGGCGGGCGAGTTCGGCGTAGGTCAGCTCGGTGTCGCCGGTCTCCAGTGCGGTGCGGTCCGCGTGGGTGGCGGCGGAGGCCGCGAACCAGTCGTAGAGGGTGTGCCGTTCGGCGGGCATGCGTACCGTTCGCCTTTCTGGGGTGGTCAGGTCTGTTCGGAGGCCGGAGGGTGCGCGCCGGGCGGGGTGGCAGGTCCGCGGGGCACGGAAAAGGCGCAGCTCAGAGGCAGCGGGGAGCGGTCGCGCAGGCTGATCCAGCGGTAGTCGCCCCAGCGGCCGGTGCGGGCCCCCGGTGGTACGTCGATGGTCCAGGGGCGCCCGGTGAATCCCGCCCCGCTGGCCTTGACGCACGCCTCTTGAACGGTCCAGACCCAGGCCACTTCCTCGGCGGCCCGTGCCGGGGGCAGCGCGGCGATCCGCCCGGCGTGATCGTGCAGCAGCCGGCGGGCGAAGGTCGCGGTGACGGAGGGGGCGGGGTGCTGCACGTCCACGCCGAGCGCGCGCCCGGCCGCGACCCCGACAGCGACCGCGCGGTGGCTGTGGGAGACGCTGATGCCGACGTCCGGATGGCCGCGCAGCCACGGTTTGCCGCGCGGATCGGTGGTGATGTCGGCATCGGCCAGGGCCGGGCGCAGCGCGGCGAGGGCCTCCCTGAGGAGCCCGCGGCCGGTGAGGAACTCCCTGGCGCGCCGGTCGGGCAGGGCGGCGGCCCGGCGCACGTCCTGGCGGTGGGCGCTGGGGGTGATCCGGTCCGCGGTGGTCGTGGCGACCCAGACCTCGTCGGCCACCAGGAGGGGCGTCGTCACGGCAGGGTGCCCGGCCGGACCAGGTCGTCGAGGACGCTCTCGGCGGCGTCCGCCAGAGTGCCCAGCACCACCTCGTTCGCACCGCCTCCGATGCCGAACAGCGCGGCCTGGGCGCGTATTTCCTGGATGCCGCCGGTGGTGAAGCCGGCCGCGCCCCACAGCTGCCCGCACTCGGTCAGTACGTGGGTGACGGTGCCGCCCGCGGCGGCCTTGAGCGTGGCGGCGGCGGTCGCGTCGTGGTGGACCGCCACGGGCTTCGCGTAGGCGGCGACCAGGGCGTGCAGTTCCCGGACGCGGAGGAGACAGGCGGCGAACCGCTGGCGTACGGCGGGCAGGTCCCACAGGGTGCCCGCGCCGTGCGGGCGGGAGGACAACCGGCGATGGGTGTCGGCCAGGACGCGGCGGCACAGGGCCACGCCCCACTGCGCGCCGGCGAGCCGCTCGGTGCCGATGTGGCGGGCGAAGAGGGGGAGTCCGAAGCCGACCCGGCCCAGCACGTGGTCCCGGTCGAGCCGCACCCCGTCGAAGGCGACGTGGCCGACGCCCGAGTCGGCGAACAGCGCGGAGCCGGCGGGGCGGACGGTGACGCCGGGTGCGTCGGCGGGCACCAGGACCCAGGTGAAGTGGGTGAAGTGCCGTCCGGGGCGGTGCCGGGCGAGGACGAGGAAGGCGGCGGCCGTGGTGGTGTTGGCGATCCAGTCCTTCTCGCCGGACAGTTCCAGCGCGTCGTCCTCGATGCGCACCTCGGTGCGCAGCGCGGTGAGGTCGGTTCCCGCGGTGACGTCGGTGGCGGCGAGGGCGACGGTCGCCCGGCCGGTGAGGGCCCGGTCCAGCGCCTGCCGGGCGGCCGGCGACCGGCCCGCCGCCAGGACCGGTAGTGCGGTGGCCAGTTGGACGCTCACCGACAGGGTGGCGGCGAGGGAGCTGCGGGCGTCCACGGCGGTGAGCAGGTCGGCGAGTCCGTCGGGGTCGGTGCCGGCCCTGACGTCACCGCCGCGGTAGGCGCGGGTGATCAGGCCCGCGCCGCCGAGTGCGGCCCAGACCTGGGCGCCGTCCGCGGTGCGTGGCAGCGCGTCGAGTGGGGCGAAGGCGGTGGTGGTGACGGGGTGGGGGGCGTCGCGGGGCTTCGGTGGTGCGGCGGGCGGCTCCCGGTGCGGCGACTCAGGCAAAGCTCACTCCTTGGTCGCGTAGCGCCAGCCGCCCGTCGGCGAGGTGCAGCCGGTCGTTGCTGTAGTTCAGTGCGGCCGAGCGCAGGTCCCGCAGGGCCCGTTCCAGGCCGGTGGGTGAGTCCTGGAGGTAGCCGTGGCGCAGTCCGAGCGCGGTGATCAGATCCTCCACGGCGGCGAGGCACTCCTCGGACGCGGTGAGCTTCAGCGCGTTGAGCTGGAGTTGACGGGCGGGGACGGAGAGGTCCTCGCCTGTGGTGACCGTCCGGAGCGTGCGCTGCAGCAGGGCGTGTACGGTGTCCAGCCGCTGCCGGGCCCGGGAGAGGCGGGTGAGCAGCAGTTCCGAGGTGAGGTCGAAGCGCTCGCGTCCGGCGGGGCTGCGCAGCAGTCGCAGCACCCGTGAGAGCGCGCCCGCCGCGGTCCCCAGCCACGCCGCCGACCAGCCCAGATGGGCCAGTGGGCCGAAGACCTTGGCGGCGATCTCGTGGAACTCCCCCGGGGCGCCGACGATGTGGTGTGCGGGGACGCCACCGGTCAGCTGGAGGGCGACGCTGTGGCTGGCGCGCATCCCCATCGGCTGCCAGTCCCCCGAGGTCCGGATGTCGAGCTGGTCGCGGTGCGCGTACACCAGCGACACCTCGTGTTCGGTGGCGGCGCCGGCGCTGCGCATGGTGACGAGGAAGCCGTCGGCGTGGGCGCCGCCGGTGACGATGGGCGCGTGCCGGTCGATCGCCAACCGGCCGTCTTCATCGACCAGTTGGGATTGCGCACTGAGCAGGTGACCGCCCTTGCCGGCTTCCGTGGTGACGGAGGCGAGGTAGGTCTCCCCCGCCGCGATCCGGGGCAGCAGTTCCTTGCGCAGGCGTTCGTGGCCGTGCCGGATGAGCGCCTCGGACTGCTGGCAGTGCATCGCGAAGATCATCGCGACGGACATGTCGCTGCGCCCGAGGGTCTGCGCGGCCGTCACCAGGTCGGCCACGGTGCCGCCCAGTCCGCCGTGCTCGACGGGGACCAGCAGGCCGAGCAGACCGGTGCGGCGCAGCGCCCCCAGCGCGTCCACCGGGAACTCCGCGGCCCGGTCGGTGCGCTGCGCGTGCAGCTCGGTGACCTCGGCGACCTCGGCCAGGCGGGCCGTCAGGTCCAGGGGTGCCGGGTGTGCGGCCGTGGGCGCCGTGCTCATGCGGTCACCTCGCCGGTGTCCCCGTCGGCGGCTTGGTCGGGGAGCTCCGCGGCGATCACCCGCCACAGGTTGCCGGCCGTCGCGAAGGTGGCGTCGTTGAGCTCGTCGTCCGGCAGCGAGATCCCGAAGGTGTCCTCGATGGCGAAGAGCAGCTCGATGGCCTGCATGGAGTCGACGCCGAGGGCGCGCAGGTCGGTGTCGGGGGTGAGGGCGATCTCGTCGGGGCCGGGGTGCTTGAGGAAGGGGCGCAGCAGTGCGGTGAATCGGGCGTCCATGGGGTCTCTCTTCGGTACGGGGCGGTTCAGCGGGCGATGCGGCACAGGTCGTCGACGCGGCGGAGGTTTTCGGGGACGAGCGCGTCGGCGTCCAGTTCCCGGCCCAGCTCGCTCTCCACCCGCTCGATGATCTCGATCAGACGGAAGGAGCTGAAGGAGGCGAAGGTGTCGAACGGGGCGCCGCCGAGGAGTTCGGCCCCGTCCACCCCGAGCACCGCTCCGGCCACGGCGGCCACGCGGTGCCGCAGCGCCTCGTCCGGGGCGGCGGGTGCCGCGGTGGAAGGGGCTCCGAAGACCTCCGGGTCGGCGGCGAGGACGTCCCGCAGGCGTGCCACGATGCCCGGTGGCTCGGCACGGCCCCGGGACACCCGGCGGTGGGCGAGATAGGTCTGCTCGACGACCGTGTCCCAGGCGCGCAGGTGGGCGCGTTCCGCCTCGGTGGCCTCGGCCCGGCCGGCGACGTGTGCGCGGTAGCGCGCGTGCAGCTTGCGGGTGCGGGCCAGCAGCCAGGTCTCGACGGTGAGCTGTTCGACGGCCCGCGCGCGGTCGGCGCAGGCGTCGTACGCGTCGAGATAGGCCGCCACGTCGGCGTCCGCCATCGACAGCGTCGGCGCGGGGAGCGCCCCGCTGTCCATTGCGGCCAGTTCGACGACGTCGGCCTCCCCGATGCCCGCCAGGTCCTCCTCGGGCAGCGTCCAGCGGCCGGGCCTGGCCGGGCCCCAGGAGGTCTCGCTGAGGTAGGCGTCCGTGAGGTGCCAGCCGCCGGCCCCCGCGGCGAGCAGGAAGCTGTGCTCCATATGCGCGTGCCCGTGGTACGGAAGCCAGGGCAGCGTGAAGGAGTCCGCGACGACGTAGCGCACCCCGCCGCCCGCGCGCAGCTCCGCGAACAGGTCGTGGGCGGCCATCCGCTCCTGCCGTATCACCCTGAGCCCCAGGAGTTCCGGCGCCACCCGCAGCTGCTGCGTCAGCGGTGGGTCGACCGTCGGCAGACCGTCGGCCCGTTCCCAGGACCGGAAGGCCAGCGGCGCGCCGAGCCGGAGATACGTTCCGGGGCCGTGGTGGTGGTCCGCGAGCACCGCCAGATTGGCCTGGATGCAGTCCAGCAGACCGCTGTCCACCGAATCCAGGTCGAACGGGTCCGGTTCGCCGGTGACGGCCATGTCCGTACACCTTCCTTGCTTCGTCGGGGCTGTGCGGGGGCGGGTCGGGAGGGGTGCGGGGCGGTGGGTCACAGCCACCGCGGGAGGGCGGGCAGCTGCGCCGTGCAGTCGAGTTCGGCGCCGGTGGAGCGTCCGCTGAGCCAGGCGAGCACCTCGGCGGGTGTGCCGGAGACGACCGGGCCGCCCGTGCCGAAGTGGCCGAGGAGCGCTCCTTCGCGGTCGCTGAGGACGACGTCCGCCATGCCCTCGGCCTCGGCGTAGTAGCCGAGGACGTCGTCGAGGACGATCTGCCGCGCCTGCGCCGGGATGTCGGCGACGCCGTATCCGATGTCCAGGTCCACGTGGTGCAGCACGAGTTCGCGTATCCGGATCACCAAGATCCGGCGGGGGGTGCAGAGTTCACCGGTGAAGGGCCGGATCGTCGCCTGCCAGGCGGGCGCCGGGAGTTCCTCGATGGTGCGCCGGAAATGCGCGGCGCTCGCGCGGACATCCGCCACGAGTGCGGCGGCCGGTCGGCGCGCGCCGGCCTCGATCTCGGCGTCACGGGCCCGGCGGCTCGGGTACTGCGGTGTCTCGACTCCGGTACGGGCCCACTCCAGCAGCCGCTCCAGTGCGGGGGCCTGGCGCGCCAGGTGGCTCAGGACGTGGCCGCGGGTCCATCCGGGGAGGCGGGACGGTGCCGCGAGGTCCTTGTCGTCGAGCTCCGCTACCTGGGTCAGCAGCCGGTCGGTGGCCGCGGCGATCACCCCGAAGGATTCCGGGGTGGGGGGTATCTCCTTCACGCTGCTCCCTTCAACCGGGCGAAGCCCTGCGCGATCCTGGTGAGTTGGCCGGCGATGTGCGGCAGGCGGGTCGGGTCGTCGGCCCGCAGTGCCTGTTCCTGCTGCCGCTCGTCGCCGTAGAGGAGGCTGGTGGCGGCCTTGAAGCGCAGTGCGTGCGGATCGTCGCCCAACAGGTGTCCGGCGAGCACGACGATGCCGGAGTCGTCCAGGAGCCGGGCGGCGAGCGACGCGGAGTCCGTCACGCCGCGTGCGGCCAGCCTCGTGCGCAGCGGCTCGAAGTCCGGGTAGACGTAGAACCCGCCGGTGGGCGGGCGGCAGTCGGCGCCCGCTTCGACGGCGATCCGGTGCACCGCGCGGGCCACCGCGCCGTGCAGCCGGGCGCTCGTCCGCATCCGTTCGACGACCTCCGGCGGCTCCTCGTAGGCGTAGCGCGCGACCTGTTGCATCGGGCCGGCGAGCGTGGACCAGATCTCGCTGGCCGCCGCCACCACGGCGTCCCGCAGCAGCGCCCCGGTGTCGCCCTCCGGGAAACGGGCCACGCCGATGCGCCAGCCGCCGAGCCCGAGCGTCTTGGACAGTCCGCTGGTGACGACGGTGCGCTCCGGTGCGACCTCGGCGGGGCTGAGGAAGCGGGTGGCGCGGGCGTCGTGGACGCTGTCGCGGTAGATCTCGTCCGAGACGATCAGCAGGTCCTCGGCACGGGCGAGCGCGCACAGTTCACGGATCACCGAGGGCGGGGCCAGGGTCCCGGTGGGGTTGTCGGGGAGGGTGAGGACCAGGAGCCGGGGGTCGGCGCCCGCCGCCCGCGCCCGGTGGATCGTCTCCTGGAGCGCGCCCGGTGCGGGGACGCCTCCGCAGTCGGCGGGGATCGGCACGCCGAAGACCTTCTTGCCCGCGTAGGCCGCCTGCGGCGCGTACGTGTTCCAGGCGGGGCTGGGCAGCAGCACGTCACCGGGGATGACGAGCTGCAGCGCCATCAGCAGCGGCTTGCTGCCGGGCGCGAGAACCACCCGGTCGGCTTCCGTGGGCAGCCGGCGGCGGGTGAAGTAGCCGGCCACGGCACCGCGGACGTCGTCGGCGCCGGCCACCGGACCGTAGGCGGAGCGCGCCGCGCCGAGCGCCAACTGCTCGGTCAGCTGCGGCAGTACGGGCAGCCGGGCCTCGCCGAAAGCGAGATGTACCAGGGACTCCCCCGCGGCCCGGCGCTGGTCCACCAGTTGGTTGAGCGCCAGGTTCGGGGAGGGCGGGGCCACGGTGACGGCGGTCATGTCGTGTTCCTCTGTGCACGGTGCGCCCCGCGGGGTGCGCCGTCGGTGGGTGGGGTGGTGCCGGCCGGGTCGGTGCCGCGGACGGCGGCGGCGAGGTCGGCGGGGGTGGCGGGGTCCAGTTCCAGGTCGTCGAGCCAGGCGGCGGTGGCCGAATAGCGGGCTCGGAACGGCCTGCCGACCAGTTCGGGTGTGCGTGCCTGGAGCATCCGGAGCCGGAAGTACGCCCCTTCGGGCGTCTCCTCGACCCCGTCCACCACGACCTTGCCGGGCGTCGCCGACATGACCGGGCCGCGTACGGTGCGGGCCAGGCCCGGCAGCGTGCGGTACGCCGCGGTGAAGATCTCCACGGCGCGGGCCAGCGGCACCTTGAAGTACTCGTACGGCCCGGTGTCCCGCTCGACGAACAGGTAGTAGGGCACCGCCCCGGCCGCGAGTTCCGCCCGCCACAGTGCGCTCCACGCCCGGTCGTCGTCGTTGACGTGCGCGATCAGCGGCGCCTGGCAGTAGACCACCGCCCCGGTGGCGCGGATGCGGGCCAGCGCCCGCCGCGCGAGGTCGGTCGCCAGCTCCCGCGGATGGCTGAAGTGCGCCATCACGGCGAGCTGCCGCCCGGAGGCGACGACCCGCTCGAACAGCCGGAGGACGTCGTCGGCGTCCGGGTCGGTGACGAAGCGCTGCGGCCAGTAGGCCACCGACTTGGTGCCGATCCGTATCGTGCGGACCGACTCGACACCCAGCAGCGGTTCCAGGTGGCCGCGCAGCCGCTCGGTGGACATCACCATCGGGTCGCCGCCGGTGACCAGCACGTCATGCACCTCGGGGTGCCCGGCCAGGTAGTCGATGAGCCCGGCGGGGTCGGGGACCGCGAAGCGCAGATCCGCGTCCCCGATGAACTGCGCCCAGCGGAAGCAGTAGGTGCAGTAGGCGTGGCAGGTCTGCCCCTGGCCGGGGAAGTAGAGCACCGTCTCGCGGTATTTGTGCTGCAGGCCCGGGAGTTGGACGCCGTCCCGGCTGGGCACGTTGAGCTGCTGCTGTCCGGAGGGGTGGGGGTTGAGGCGGCCGCGGATCTCCTGCACGGCCTCGCGCAGCAGCAGTTTGTCGGCCGGGTCGGCGGACAGCTTCCCCAGCTGGTCCTCGTCGGCCCGGGACAGCATCCCGCGCTGCGGGAACGTCAGCTGGAAGAGCGGGTCCTCGGGGACCCGGTCCCAGTCGATGAGCTGGGACAGGACGTACTCGTTGACGCGGAAGGGCAGCACCAGCGACACCCTGCGCACCGTCTCCCGGATGTCCTCGGGCAGTCCGTAGCGCCGCGCGATGTCGTCGAGGTGGCGCGGGCCGTATGCCCGGAACCGCTCCGCTTCCGGCAGGCCGGCCGGCATCAGCGGGCACCTCCCGTCCGGTTCGGTTTGCGGTACAGGTCGTCGCCGAGCACCAGGAAGTCCAGGTCCATGGAGCGGAAAGCGGTGAGGGCGTCGGCCGCGGTGTTGACGATGGGCTCGCCCTTGTCGTTGAACGAGGTGTTGAGCAGCACCGGTGGCGCGCCGTACCGCTCCAGACTGTCCAGGGCCGCGCCCACGGCGGGGGCCTCGTCGCCGTGCAGTACCTGCGGGCGGGTGGTGCCGTCGATGTGGACGACGCCGGGGGCGACGCGGCGGCCGAGTTCGGTGGCCTTGGCCGCGCCGAGCATGTAGCGGCTCAAGTGCTCCTGTTGCTCCCAGAGTTGGGCGCCATAGGCGGGCCTGGTGACCCCCGCGAAGGGGCGCCACTGCTCGCGGTTCTTGATGACGTTCACCCGGGTGTTGACGTCCGCCGTGTCCGGTACGGCAATGATCGACCGGCGGCACAGGGCGCGCGGCCCCACCTCGGAGCGGCCCTGGGCCACCGCGCCGACCCGGCCGTCCAGCAACAGCGCGGTCAGCGCGTCGATGTCCAGGTCGGTCCGGACCAGGTCCGAGGTGTCCCCGGCCACCGGCCCAAGGGCGCCGGCACCGTGGTGGATGTCGGTGCCCAGGTAAGGGCTCAGCGGTCCGGTGCGCTTCAGGGGCGGGCGCACGGTCCATGCGGCGCCGAGGGCGACGCCGGCGTCGTGCGGCACCGGCGGTACGTACAGCGGGCCGGGCAGCGTGCCGTTGGTGCTGCAGTTGAGCGCGACGCCGCCGCTGAGGCACAGCTGGTCGACGCCGGACGTCTTGCGGGTGAGCGCCGCGAGATGGGTCACGGTCTGCTCGATGAGGCGCTGCGCGGTGTAGGCGACCAGGATCGCGCGGGGGTCCTCGGTGAGCCGTTCCTCGGGTGCCGTCGGGCCGTCCGCACCGGCGATCTTCGTGTAGCGCTCCCGCCACCGGCCGACGACGGTGTCGTAGTGCTCCTTGATCTCGTCGGCGGTGGCGCTCCCCCGGCTCTCGGTGAGCGGATCGACGGCGAGGCGGAAGTCGTCGGCGGCGAGCTCCACGAGGGGTTCCACGTCGAGTTGCGCGGCGCGTCCGTAGGCGGCCAGGCCCATCGTCTTACCGGCGTTGAGGAAGGAGAAGCCGAGCCAGGTGGAGGCGGCGTCGTAGGCGTAACCGAGCGAGGCGGTGCGCTGCCAGGTGTGTTCCAGGCGGGGCTCGGCGCCGTCCTCGTACGTCCAGACGGTGGTGGACTCGTTCTCGCCGTGGCCGTCGACGACCAGTACGCCGGCCTTGCTGAAGGGTGAGGCGTAGAAGGAGGAGGCGGCGTGTGCCTGGTGGTGGGGGACGCGGACGACCTCGGGGGTGCGGTCGCCGAAGTCCAGGCCGACGGCGTAGGCGAGGAAGTCGGCATCGGTGGCGAAGCGGCGCGGGTAGAGCTGCTCGCTGTCCCAGCCGAGGGCGACCACGTCGATGTCGGCGGCGGCGATGCCTGCCTGCTCCAGGCAGAACCGGGCGGCGCCGAGCGGCTTGCGGTAGAGCGAGTGGCGGTGCCGGTTGATGCGCTCCTCCTCGCTGAAGGCGACGATCTCGCCGCTCCCGTCGATGAGGCAGGCGGCGCTGTCGTGCCAGCCGGTGGGCGGTGCGTTGACACCAAGGATCCACGTCATGGGTATCTCTCTTCGTCGGCGGACGGTCGGTCAGGGAAGTGGGGTGAGGGAGTGCTGGACGGCGCGTTCGGCGCCATCGAGCGTGGCGGCGCAGTCCTCGGGGGTGTCACCGACGGCCACCAGCGCGGCGAGCCGCGGCACGATCCCGCGGGGCGGCAGCAGCAACCGGGTGCCGGGGGCGGCGAGCGGCACCGCCTCGACGATGCCGGGCTTTGCCGCGGCGGCGGTCAGGTCCAGGGAGCGCACGGTGCCGTCGGAGCCGGGGTAGACGAAGCGGACCTCGGCGCAGCGGTCGCGGTCGGGGGTGAGCTGCGGGGCGCGGCCGAGTGCGATGTCGGCTGCCGCCGCGACCGGGTCGACGCCGGTGGCGAGGGTGCCCAGCAGCGGGATGAAGTCGCCGCCGAGCCGGCCGTTGACCTCGACGACGTGCGGGCCGGTGGGTGTCAGGCGCAGCTCGGTGTGGGTGAGGCCGGTACGGATACCGAGGGCGGTGTGGGCGTCGGTGACGACGGACTGCATCTCGTCGGCCCAGGGTTCGTGCCGCCAGGGGGCGACGAGATGGCCGACCTCCTCGAAGTGCGGCGCGAATCCCAGGCGCTTGTGTGCCACGTTCACGATCCGTACGGCGCCGTCGAACACCGCGCAGTCCACGCTGATTTCGGGTCCGGACAGATATTCCTCCACGATCACTCCGGACAGCCCGTGGATGCCGGGGAAGGAGGAGCCGGCCGCCTGTGCGTAGGCGCGGGAGACCTCACCGGGGTCGCCGGCGAGGGTGACGCCGATGCTGCCGGCCAGCGCACGGGGTTTGACCACGACGGGCCGGCCCAGCTCCTCGGCTGCGACGAGCGCCTCCTCGCGGGTGTGCACCTGCCGGAACCGGGCGGAGGGCACCCGGGCCGCGTCGAGCAGCCGGCGGGTGGCGAGCTTGTCGCGGCAGCGGCGGGCAGCCTCGGGGGTCATGTGCGGCAGGCCCAGCCGGCGGGCGATCTCGGCGGTGCGCTCCAGGAGCGTCTCGTCCCAGGTCAGGACGGCCCCCGGGCCGTTGTCGCCGGCGAGCAGCCCGGCGACTGCGCGGGTGGTGGCGGCGGTGTCCGCTGTGTCGGCGACGCGGAACCGGTCGGCCACGTAAGGGCGTTGCCAGTCGATGTCGGTGCCCTGGACGAGCGCGGTGGTGACCCGGTCGGCCAGGGAGGCGAGCGCGTAGGCGCGGTAGGGCGGGTTGCCGCACCCCACCACGACGAGCCGGCCGGGAGTCCCGGGATCGACGGGCGTGCACTCCAGCGCCGCGTCCCGCATCGTCCGGCGGACCGCCGCCTCGACCTCGGCGCTGCTGTCCCCGCGGAACCGGAACCTCGACCCGGCATGCTCGTAGCCTCCGCCGCAGAGCAACGCGCCGACCTCCGGAAGGACTTCGGCGTACGGGCCGGCTCCCTGGTGGGAGGTGACCGCGCGCACCCGGCAGGGCATCGCCGCCGTGGGCGGCACCAGCAGCCAGCCCGCCACCTGCGCCGGGACGGCCCCGGGCCGGGCCGAGAGGTCCTCGGTGCCGGTCTGGTGGGCCACGGCCGCGGCCATCAGATCGATGCCGTGCACCTCGCGCCAGATGAACGGCACTTCGGCGCCGCCCGGCCGCGCCCCGATCTCCAGGACGGTCAGCTCACCGGTGTCGCTCGCGAAGAGTTCCAGGTGGAAAACCGAAGGGCCGGTGAAGAGTGCCGCCGTGGTGGCGGCGGCGATCTCGCCGATCCGGGTGAGGAGTTCACCGTCGTCGATCTCGACCGAGCCGAGGACGGCGCCGGTGGTGAACTCCAGGCAGGTGTTGAGGTAGCGGGAAGCGCGCCAGGCCCCGAGGCCGTCACCGGTGAACACACCGTCGACGTGCAGGACCTGGTGCGGCAGCCAGGTCTGGACGAGCATCTCGGCATCCCGGGGGACGTCGTAGGCCGCGATGGCTTCCGGGGTGTCCAGCCGGGCGATGCCCGCGCTCGCGGTGCCGCGCCGTGGTTTGACCAGCACCGGCCGGCCGTGCCGGGCGGCGAAAGCGGCGACCGACTCGTGGTCCGGCGCGGCGGCGGTCGGCGGCACCGCGATGCCCGCGGCGTCGAGTGCCTGCGCCATCAGCAGTTTGTCGCGCAGCGGCAGCAGGTCCGCGCTGCGCTGTCCCGGCAGGTCGAACTCGCCCCGGAGTTCGGCCGCCAGATCGAGGTCCGTCTCCTGCAGGGCGACGATCCGGGTCGGTGGCCCGAGCCGTTCGACCAGCGCGTCGAGTGCGGCACGGACCGCCTTGGCGTTCTCGGTGCTGTCCACCAGCCGTACCGCCGCGGCCTGTTCGACCGGCAGATGGCGGGCGGCCCGTTCGGTGGTGAGGTAGCTGACGCGGTGCGCCGCGTGGTCGAGGTAGGCGGCGTAGTCGGCGTAGCGGTCGGTCCAGCGGTGGATGATCACGACATGTTCGGGCACGGGCGGTCTCCTGGGCAGGGACGGGCACGGGGAAGCGGACGGGCGGCGGGCCGGCGGTGCGGCCCGGCCGGGTACGCCGGGAGCGGCCGGCCTCGGGCGGCCCGAGGGGGCGAGCGCCGCGGGAAGTCCGGCGACTCTCCGCACCGGGTGCGGGATGCGAAGGCAGAGGGTGAGCGGGCCCCGGTCTCCGGGACGGCGGGATGGGCCCGCCTGCTTCCTCAGTGGCTGCCGGCGGCGGTCAGCAGGCTCTCGTGCAGGTCCCACAGCAGTGCGGCGCACCATTCCTGGCCGAGGTCCTTGGCGGTGAGCCGCACGGTGAGGGCGTCGTCGCTCTCCAGGGCGCGGGCGTAACATCGCGGGCCGATGGTGGTGAAGGGCTCCTCCCAGGTGAGGACGGGCGGGTGGGCAGGCGCCGGCTCCCGGTGCGGTAAGGCGTCCAGCGGCGCACGGTCCGGTACGGCCACGTAGTTGAAGGCGCACGCCGCTTCGGGAGCCCCGGGCATGCGGGCGCGCAGCGCCGCGACGGCGGTGACGTCGTGCATGCCGTGGCGGACGGCCCCGAGGCTGCTCCAGTGCACGGCGTCGGCCAGCTTGACCAGGTCGTCGTTGCGGGCGGCCTCGATCAGCGCAGGTACCCACTGGTTCATCGACGTCACCAGATTCTTCCAGCGGCCGCCGAACCGGTTGGCGCTCATCAGCTGCACCAGCAGCGCGTCGGTGCCGCACATCCGGGCCACGCTGCGGACGTACGCGGCCAGGACGACGCTGGCGACGGACACCCGCGCCCGTTCGGCGACGGCCTGCGCGGCGGGGCGGGCGGGCCCGGAGTGCAGCGTGCCCTGGACGACGCCGCCGGCCGCGTCCGCGGGGCGCGGCAGGCCGGCCGTCGGTGCGCGGTCCAGCAGCCGGCTCCAGTGGTCGAGCGCCGCCGCCTGCCGGCGGAGCCCGGCGGCGGAATGCTGTTCGGCGGCGAGGTCGGCGGGGCCGGGCGGCAGCGGGCTCAACTGCCCGGGGTCGGTGAGCGCCTGCCGGAAGTCCTGGTGGAGCAGCTCCTGCGCCCATGCGTCGGCGGCGATGTGGTGCTTGACGAACAGCAGGTGCGAGGGGATGCCCGAACGGGTCAGCAGCCGTGCGCGCCACCCGTGTTGGCCGCTGAGGTCGAAGGGTTCGCGGGCCAGCTCGGCGGCGAGGCCGGCGGGCGCGGCGGAGGTGTCCTCGATGGCCGGGAGGGCGTCCTGGCAGTCGGCGTCCGGCGGCAACTGGCCGGGCGCGTCGGCGTCCCGGATGTCGTAACGCGTGCGCAGCGACGGGTGCCGGGCGGCGATCGCCCGCACCGCGGCCCGTACCTGCGGTGCGTCGACGCCCCGTGGCAGGGGCCAGGCGACCGCGTTGTTCGGCTCGTGCCGGCGGGCGTCCGGCAGGCTTCGGATGTCCTGCCACACCGAGAGCTGTCCCAGTGACAGCGGCTCTGCCTCGGACATGCGCCCCCCATTGATGCACTTTCATAATGCGAAATATGAATTCCAAGCAGGGCTGACGCTGCCACAATCCGTTGAAGCCTGTCCAGGTTCCACGCTCACCGGATCACTCCACCCGGGAGCCCTAACTCCCCACGGCGACACCCCCCTTCGCGTGCGCGGAAACCGGTCGACGGATACGCCGGGACGGAAACCTCAAGTCCTCAAAAGTGACCCACTTCACACTCCACCCCCGCAACGACCATGAGAGTCTGACGTCAATTCCCGGAACCACCCTTCCGCATAGCGGAATTCAAGAGGGGCGCAGCCGACCGCAGGCCCGACGCCCACGGGCACGGGCACCGCACAGGAGCCGCAGCTCCCGTGCTCCGCCCGCCCCGCCCCGGACCACCGTTCCCGCACACACGAGGGGTCTTCGCCACGTGAGTCAGCAGCCGCCCGTCCCTGCCGGTGGGGGCGGAGAATTCCTCCACGCGTTCCTGCTCGACCCCGCCCGCCACTCCCCCGGCGCCCCCGCCGTCATCGAATCCGCGCGGGCCGGCCGGATCACCACCACCACCTACGCGGAACTCGGCACCCTCGTGGACCGCTACGCCGCCGACCTGGACGCCCTCGGCATCGAGACCGGCGCCCGGGCCGTCCTGGAGTCCGGCACCACCGCCCACTCCCTCGCGCTGCTGCTCGCCTGCTCCCGCGCCGGCCTCACCTTCATCCCGGTGAGCCCCGACATTCCGCAACAGCGCCTGCTGTCCATCGTCGCCACCGCCCGGCCGGCCCTCCACCTCCAACCACCGGACGGCACCCGCACGGACCTCCCCGACTCCGTCGGCACCGCGCGGTTCGGCCCCACCGGACTGACCGTCGAACGCGCCCCCGAACGGCGCACGCCCCGGCGCCGGGTGCCCTGCGCCACCGACCCCGCGTACATCATCTTCACCTCCGGCACCACGGGGCGCCCCAAAGGCGTCGTGATGAGTCACCGGGCGGTGATCGCCTTCTACCGGGGCATGCTGGCGCACCGCATCGCCGCACCCGAGGACCGCATCGCCGCCACCTCCCCCCTGCACTTCGATTTCTGTCTGCTCACCATCGGCCTGGCGCTGGGCAGCGGCGCCGGTGTGGTGCCCGTCCCGCAGGGCCTGGTGCGCTGGCCCCGGCACCTGTTGCGGGTGCTGCGGGAGACCGGGGCCACGCAGGTCCACGGCGTCCCGTCGATCTGGCGCCAGACACTGCGCCACGAACCCGAGCGGCTGGCCGCCCTCGACCGGCTGCGCGGCATCCTCTTCTGCGGCGAGGAGTTCCCGCTGCCCGAACTGCGCAGCCTCCAGCGGCTCCGGCCCGACGCCCGCATCATCAACTGCTACGGCGCCACCGAGTCGATGGCCTGCTCCTTCAAGGATGTGCCCAACCCTCTGCCCGATACCGTGGAGAGGCTCTCCATCGGAATCGCGCACCCCGGCGCGGAGATGCTCCTCGTCGACGGGGCCGGCGCCGTCGTGGAGAAGCCGGACGTGCCCGGTGAGATCCATCTGCGCAGCCCCGCGCTGTTCTCCGGGTACTGGGACGATCCGGCGGCCACCCGGTCGGCGCTGGTCCCCGACCCGCTGTGCCCGCAGTCCGGCCAGCTCGTGCTGCGCACCGGTGACCTGGCGGTGCAGGGGGCGAACGGCGAGTTCTTCTTCCACGGCCGGACCGATTCCCAGGTGCAGATCAACGGCAACCGCGTCGAACTGGGCGAATTGGAGCGCCAGTTGGCGGAATTCCCGGGCGCCACGGCCGCGACCGCCATGGCCCTGCCGCAGCCCGCGGGCGGCCTGCAACTTGCCGCCTTCGTCGTCCTCACCGCGGAGGAAGGCGCCCGGACAGCACCGGCCGAGGTCCGCGCGTTCTGCGCGCGGGCCCTGCCCCCGTACATGGTCCCCCAGGACATCTACCTGCTGGACCGCCTGCCCACGACCACGAACGGCAAGGTCGACCGCGCGGCCCTGGCGGAGACGGCGGGGGCGGGCCGGCCGGGCACCGCGCCGGCCTGACACCACGGCTTGCCGCGCCGACCGCCCCGAGGAGAGAGCATTGAGCAAGATCCACGCACCGACGGCCACGGAACCCGCCGAGGGGCGGCTGCGCGCCTACGTCCGGGTACGGGTGGGTGGGCTGCCCGGCGCGTTCTGGGTGCTGTGGGGCGGCTCGCTGGTCAACCGGCTGGGCTCGATGGTCAATCCGTTCCTGAGCCTCTATCTGACGGGGGTCCGGGGCGTCTCGCTCGCCGACACCGGCATCGTGCTCGCCGTCGTCGGGGTCGGATCGGTCCTCTCCCAGCCCCTCGGCGGATTCCTCGCCGACCGCTTCGGCCGCCGGGCCGCCCTGACCGGCGGCATGCTGGCCAACGGCGCGACGCTGCTCACGCTCGGCCACGCCCCGGGCCTCACCGTGCTCGTCGCGTGCTGCTTCGTGCTCGGCATCACGATCGACCTGTTCCGCCCCGCCGCCCAAGCACTGGTCGCCGACGCCGTGCCCGCCGCCGAACGCACCCGCGCCTACGGCCTCCTCCTCTGGGCCGTCAACCTCGGATTCTCGGTCGCCATGGTGCTGGGCGGCTTCCTCGCCTCCCACGGATTCCAGCTGATCTTCTGGCTGGACGCCGGGGCCTGCACGGTCTTCGGGGCGCTGGTGTGGCTGGCCATCCCCGAAACCCGCCCGGCCGTCCGGGAATCGTCGGCGGGTGGATACCGCACCGTGCTGCGCGACCGCGCGATGCTGGCGTTCGCCGGGATCATCGTGGTCTACGCGGTGGTCTTCCAACAGGCCTTCGCCACCCTGCCGCTGGCGATGAAGGCCGCCGCGATACCCAGCAGTTCCTACGGCATCGTCATGGGGGTCAACGGCGTCGTCGTCATCGCGATGCAGCCGCTGATCGGGCACCGGCTGAACGCCTTCGACAAGAGCCGGGTGCTCGCCACCGGCTTCGCCGTGGCTGCCTGTGGCAATGCGCTGGCGGCCACCGCCTCGGCGGCAGCGGGGTACGCCCTCGCCGTCGCGGTGTCGACGCTGGGAGAAATCCTGGTCTTCGCGATCACCGCGGCGGTCGTCGCCGACCTCGCCCCGGCCGCTCTGCGCGGCCGCTACAACGGCCTGATCGGGATGGCCTGGGGCACGGGCTTCCTCATCGCACCGCTCGTCGGTACCCGCCTCCTCGACATCGGCTCCACGCTTCTGTGGCTCAGCTGCGCCGCCCTGTGCCTGCTCGCTTCCCTCGGCCAGCTGACCCTGGCGCCGTCGCTCCGCCGGCGCGCGGTGGGATGAGCCCCGAACTGCGCCCCGGGCCGCCGGCTCCCGGACCCACCGGCCGAATTGCCGACCGACCGCACGCGACCGGAAGGAACCCCACCGTGCAGACCGTGAAGAGAGTCCTGCTGATCGAAGCCGATGTCGCCGCCGGCGAGGACCTGCTGACCGCCGCCGCGGATCTCGGCCTGGAGGCGTACGTGGCCACCCACGAGGAGCTGTACGCGTCCTACCGGCCCGAGTTGCGGTCGAAGATCACCGCCCCCGTCTTCACCGACTTCCGCGACCCCGAGGCGGCCCTCGCCGAGCTGGCCGCCTTCTGCCGTTCCACCGGCATCGACGCCGTCGTCCCCTGCTGGGAGTTCCTCGCACCGCTCGCCACCCGGCTGGCGGCCGAGCTGGGGCTGCCCGGCCATCGCGACGACCTCGCCGACGCCTGCCGCAACAAGCAGCTCATGGCCGAAGTCTTCGCCGCCCACGGCGTGCCGTGCCCCCGCACCGTCGTCGCGTCCGACCACCCCGCCCTCGTCCGGCGGATCGCGGAGGCCGGACTGGTCTACCCCCTCGTCGTCAAGCCCGCCGAGAACGCGGCGTCGATCGGGGTGTCGGTCGTCCGGTCGCCCGAGGAGTTGCCCGCCGCGGTGCGGCTCGCCCGCTCCCAGACGCACAAGCACCCGCACGGCATCGCGCTGGACACCACCCTGCTGGCCCAGGAGTACGTGGACGGCGACGAGTTCAGCGTCGAGACGATCACCGTCGAGGGCGCGGCCCACCACGTGACGCTCACCGAGAAGTTCACCGCCCAGGGGCCCAGCCGCGCCGAACTCGGTCATACCGTTCCGGCCCAGCTGCCCCCGCATCTGAGCGCGGCCGTCCGTACCGCCGTCACCGGAGCCCTCGCCGCGCTCGGACTGCGCAACGGCATCGCGCACACCGAGGTGAAGATCGACCCGCAGGGACAACCGAAGATCATCGAGGTGGGCGCCAGGCCCCCGGGCGACCACATCATGCGGCTGGTCAAGGAAGCGCTCGGCATCGACGTCGCACGCGCCTACCTCCAGACCACCCTGGGCGAACGCCCCGACCTCACCCCGGCACACGAGTCGGCCGCCGCCATCCGCTTCGTCACCGCCCCGCAGGCCGGCATCATCCGGTGGATCAGCCCCCTGCCGCAGGGCGAGCACATCATCGCCACCGTCATGGCGAAGCTGCCCGGCGACGAAGTCGGCAGCCCCCACGACAACATGGGGCGCATCGGCCAGATCATGCTCCGTGCGGACACCGCCGCGGAGGTCAACACCGCAGCGGAGACGGCCCTGCGCTCCCTCACCGTGGAGATGGCCACCCAGTGGTGAACGGCCCGACCACTCCTGGGTGCACCGGAGGCCGAGACCGCCTTCGGCGATGACTCCGCCGCGGTCCGCCGGGCCCGTCACCGGCGGATCGAGGTCGAGCGGCGGCGCGGTAGACCGTTCCGTAGGGGCCGCGCGGTGCTGCCGCGCCAACCACCCTGCGGGGCACCGTCATCCGTGAGATCGGCTGCGGTGCTCCGCGGGGTGGTGCGCGGCGTCGGTGCTCGGCCGGTCCGGTCAGTGCAGGGTGATGTAGCCGGGAGCCGGCAGACGCGGGGCGGTGGCGGGCTCGTGGAGGTCCGCCAGGGCCATGAAGAGCAGGGCCACGGCGAGGGCGCCGGGGTCCGGGACGCCGAGGGCGCGGTCACCCACGTAGCTGGCGCGTCCGCGCCGGGGGCGCAGGGACGCGGTGGCCAGGGCACCGCGGATGGCGGCCTGGGCCGCTTCGGTGAGCGGGGCCTCGGCGGCCGGGTCCTGGGCGGAGGCGGCCAGCGCCTCCGCGGCGGGTGCGAGGGCGTCGACGAGCGTGCAGTCGCCGGGGCGGGCGCCGCCCACCCGGTGAATGGCGGCGAGTCCGGCCTCGGTCGCCTCCGCCAGGGCCGCGAGGGAGGGCGGCTGGCCGTCGCTCGGCGAGGCGGTCGCCAAGTGCTGGAAGAGGAGCCCGAACAAGGGACCGCTGGTCCCTCCGACGTCGTTGAGGAAGGCATCGGCGAGCGCGGTCATGCCGTCCGGCGTGGACTCGTCGGCCAGCTTCACCGCACGCCGTACGCCGCCTGCGAGGTTGTCCCCGAAGTCGCCGTCGCCGACGAGCTGGTCGAGATGGGTGAGGTTGTCGCGGACCTGGGTGACCGTCAGCGCGTAGCGGTCGAGGAGAGTGCGGCTTCCGTCGGTGCGCGGGGTGCGTGCCGGGGCGTCCGTGGGCGGTTGGGGCGCCGGTGCGGAGAGATCCGGGGTGAGCGCGGGGCGGGGCAGGACGAGCGGGGTCAGGGTGGGGGCGGTCCACAGGTCGGACCAGCCCTCCTCCAGACGCGTCAGGGTCAGGGAGAAACCGGCCATGTCCAGGGCGGAGGTGTAGGTGCCGGCGACGACGTGGACGGGCCGGACGGAGCGGGAGGTGAGCTCGTCGTTCCACAGGACGCTGAGGGAATGCAGTTCCAACTCGGTGGTGGCGCCCAGCCCGTTGACGAGGGCGAGCACCTCGCCGGGCCCCTCAGGGAGGGCTTCCAGCAGGTCGTCGGTCATCCGCCGGACGAGATCGCCGACCGCGGGACGGGCGATGGTGCAGGTGCCGCGTTCGCCGTGAATGCCGACGCCGTAGTCCAGGGTGTCCGGGCTCAGGGTGAAGGCGGGGCTCACGGTCGTGGGCGACGTATGGGCGCGGGCGGCGACCGCGATGCTGCGGGACCGGGAGACGATCCGCCGGCCGAGGTCGGCCAGTTCCTCCAGGGTCGCCCCTTGGTCGGCGGCCGCGCCGAGGAGCTTTTCGACGACCACCGTGGCAGCGGTCCCTCGGCGGCCGGTCGCGCTGTCCGTGCTGTCGGTGGACAGATCGTCGTCGACGAGGACGGTGGCGACGGGAATGCCGTCGTGCCGCAGGCGTTCTGCCGCGATCTGGAAGTTGATCACGTCACCGGTGTAGTTCTTGACGATGTGCAGGACGCCGTCGCTCTTTGCGGCCGCCACGCTCGCTTCGTAGATCTGCCGGTTGTGCGGCGACGCGAAGATCTCACCGGGACAGACGGCGTCCAGGCCACCACGCCCCAGCAGTCCGGTGTGCAGGGGCTCGTGCCCGGAGCCTCCGCCCGAGACCAGGCCGACCCTGCGGTCCGGGTGCGGGGCGCTCGCCCGCAGGTACAAGGGGCTGGTGTTCACCTCGATCATGCCGGTATGAGCAAGGGCCAGTCCTCGGGCGGCGGTCAGCACGGGGTCGTTCTCCGGCAGGAAGTAGCTCATCGAGGAATCTCCGTTGATCTTCCGAGGTGTGCGGACGGCCTGGTCACAGGGCTCGCTGGACCGTGCCGGGTGTGCGGCGCTCACCATGGACGCCCCGCGCGCCACAAGATCGGAACCTGAGGTACCGGAACTATGCAGTTCCGGTCGGCACTCCTGTGTGCGACGCTGTCAGCCTGCTCCCGTCCGGGCGAGCCACCGCGCAGGACAAGCAGCATTCCCCGCCCCGAAGCCTCATCTTTGCGAGGTCTTTACGATGTTGGACGCGCGACGCGAAGACCTCGGACGCATGCTGCGCGCCTGGCGCATGGCGAGAGACCCGGCCCTGCTGCCCGGAACGATTCCCTTCCGCGGCCACCGGAGCTACCTCACCCAACTGGACATGGCGCTGCTGCTCGGCGTCTCCGAACGCTGGTACCGGGCCCTGGAGAGAGGGGAGGACCGCAGGTACGCGCCGGAGATGATCGCCGGCGTGGCACGGATCCTGGACCTCTCCCCCCGGCAGACGGCCGCCCTCCACCGCGGCACCGGCCACCAGCCGCCGCAGCGCGGGGCGGCCGGCGGCCGCCCGGACGCCGCGCTGCTGGACCTGATGCACCAGCAGCGCCGGGTGAGCTGGATCTGCGACCAGGCATGGGACGTGGTCGCGGTCAACGCCGTGGCGGCACGTCACTGCCCCTGGCTGGCCCACCCGGACGCGAACGCCATGACCTGGGCGTTTTCCGCGGAGGCCGGATACCAGTTGCGCGACTGGGACACCAGGTGGGCCGTTCCGCTGCTCGCGGAGCTGCGCCTCGCCTGGCAACGCTGGCCGGACAACCCGCGCCTGGAAGAAGTGGTGCGGACCGTTCGGCGCGAGACCGGCGTCGCCGAGCTGTGGGCCGGCACCGCCGAGGTCGATGACTGCCCCGGTGACGAGGCGCGCCCGATGTATTTCCCGCTGGTCGCGCCGGACCCGATCGACGTACACCTCGCGACCTACACCCGGTTCGACGACACCGCGCTGCGCTGGTTCGTCCTCACTCCCGTGGACGCGTCCATCACCTTCCGCTGACCCCGTGCCGCAGCACACCGCACCGCACTCCTGAACCGGAAGCCGCCGTCGGCGGCCCCCGGGCTGGCGCCTCAGCGCCGTCTCGGAAACATGGAAAGCGCCTGGTCACGTCCCGTGGCCGCCTCCGAACGTGAACCCCGTCCACGGGTCCGGACCCGTGGACGGATCCGGATGTCGCTGCGAGGCGCGGGTCCGACGCACCCGGCGTCCAGCCTTCGAGATGCATGACCGACATAAGAGATGATTCCCGGACATACCAATCCCTACCGGTACCGGCATCGAATGAAGGCCATGATGTCCGACTGCCGCTCACGGACCCCGGCGCCAGGTGCGCCGGGCGATGGCGGTCGGCGCTTCCTGAGGGAGCTCACATGGTGGGAAAACCGGTCGGGACACTGACCTCCGACCCCGCGGAATCCACAACGGACAGGGAACGTCTCACTGTTCCGGCCGTGGGTGTCGAGAGCGTGCTCGCCGCAGAGCTGGCCGACGTCCTGCACGTCGGGCAGGTGGCGGTCGACAGTCACTTCTTCAACGAACTCGGCGCCGACTCCATGGTGATGGCGCACTTCTGCGCGCGGATCAGGAAACGCGCGGACCTGCCGCCGGTGTCGATGAAGGACGTCTACCGACACCCCACCATCAGAAGCCTCGCGGCCGCGCGCGCGGACTCCGCGCCCGCTCCCCCGGCCGAACCACCGGCACCGACGCCGGCGGCGCCGACGAACACCGCGCAGTACGTGCGGTGCGGAGCGCTCCAGCTGCTGACGTTCCTCGGGTACTCCTACCTCGTCGCGCTGGTGACCGTCCGGGGCTATGACTGGATCTCCGCCGGGTCGGGCGTCCTCGACGTGTACCTGCGCTCCGTGCTCTTCGGCACAGCGGGCTTCCTCTTTCTGTGCGCTTTCCCGATCGTGGCGAAATGGACGCTCATCGGCCGGTGGACGCCGCGGCCGATCCGCATCTGGAGTCCGGACTACGTCCGGTTCTGGATAATCAAGACGCTCATCCGGTCCGACCCGCTGGTCCTGTTCGTCGGCTCCCCCCTCTACTCGCTCTATCTCAAGGCACTGGGCGCGAAAATCGGGAAGGGCGTCACCGTCTTCTCCCGGAATGTGCCCGTGTGCACCGACCTGCTCGCCCTGGGCGACGGCACGGTCGTCCGCAAGGACTCCTTCTTCCTCTGCTACCGGGCCCGGGCCGGTCTGATCCAGACCGGCCCGGTCACCCTCGGCAAGCACGCGGTCGTCAGCGAGGCCACCGTTCTCGACATCGGGAGCTCGCTGGGCGACGGCGCCCAGCTCGGCCATGCCTCCTCCCTGCACAGCGGGCAGGCGGTGCCGGACGGCGAGCACTGGCACGGGTCACCGGCGCGCCGGGCCGAGGCGGACTACGAGGTGGTGGGCCCGGCCCGCTGCGGTTCCCTGCGGAGGGCGCTCCACAGCGTCCTGCAACTGCTGGCCGTCCTGCTGCTGTACGTGCCGCTGGCGGTCGGTGGCGTGGGCATTCTGCTCGCCCAGGCGCCGCAGCTCGCGGCGACGCTGGAGCCCGGTCCTGCTGCCCTGACGAACTGGACGTTCTACGTCGAGGCGCTGGCCGCCTCCCTGGTGCTCTTCTTCGGCGCCGTCATCGTCGGCCTCGTCGTCATGGCCACCGTTCCCCGTCTGCTCCACCGGACCATCACACCGGGCAAGGTCTATCCCCTCTACGGCTTCCACTACGGGGCGCACCGGGTGATCACGCTCCTCACCAACCGGAGGTTCTTGACCCAGCTGTTCGGCGACAGTTCCGGCATCGTCCACTACCTGCGAGGCCTGGGATACGACCTCTCCCGGGTCGAGCAGACCGGGTCGAATTTCGGCACGGCGGTGAAGCACGAAACACCGTTCCTGAGTTCCGTGGGGAGCGGAACGATGGTCGCCGACGGACTGTCGATCAACAACGCGGACTTCTCCAGCACCTCGTTCCGCGTCGCCCGCACATCGATCGGTGCGCGCAACTTCCTCGGCAACCGGATCGCCTACCCCACCCGCGGCAGGACCGGCGACAACTGCCTCCTCGCGACGAAGGTCATGGTCCCGGTCGACGGGAAGGTCCGCGAGGGGGTCGGGCTGCTCGGCTCGCCGAGCTTCGAGATACCGCGGTCGGTGCTGCGCGACAGCAGCTTCGACGAGCTCAAGAGCGGCGAGGAACTGCGCCGCCGGCTCCCCGCCAAGAACCGGCACAATGCCGCCACCATGGCCTGGTACCTGCTGGTGCGGTGGCTCTACTTCTTCTTGGTCACCCTGCTCGTCTCGGTCGCGGCAGAGCTCTACGAGCCCTTCGGAACGACCGCGATCGCGCTGGCCAATGTCCTGGTCATTGTTTTCAGCGCCGTGTACTTCGTGCTGGTCGAACGGGCCGTCACGGCCTTGCACCCCCTGAGCCCGCTGTTCTGCTCCATCTACGACCTCCGCTTCTGGCGGCGTGAGCGCTTCTGGAAGGTGCCGTCGGAGACGTACGTGCGGATTTTCAACGGCACACCGTTCAAGAACCTGATCTGGCGCCTGCAGGGTGTCCGGCTCGGCAAGCGGGTCTTCGACGACGGGTGCGCCCTGACGGAGCGCTCCATGGTCGCCATCGGGGACGACTGCACGCTCAACATGGGCAGCGTCATCCAGTGCCACTCACAGGAGGACGGCACCTTCAAGTCCGACCGCACCGCGGTCGGCTCCGGCTGCACCCTCGGCGTCGGCGCCCTCGTGCACTACGGCGTGACGATCGATGAGGGCGCCGTCCTCGCCCCCGACTCCTTTCTCATGAAGGGCGAAACCGTCCCGCGCCACGCGCGATGGGGAGGGAATCCGGCCCGGGAGAGCGGCCGGTCCGAGGGCGGTGAGTGGAGGTGAGAACGATGACCACAGCTACGACGACCGACGAGGAATTCTGGAGCGACCAGCTCACCGCCGGGGAGTTCACCGCGGTTCCGCGCTGGACCCGTACCCCGCGGCCCGGCACCGCCGAGCACGAGACGGCGGCCCCCGACCACCTCATGACGCAGCTCGGCCACCTGGCGAACGAGACCGGCGTGACCCTCAACTCGGTGCTCCTGGCCGCGCACGCCAAGGTTCTGAGCACGCTGTCCGGTGACCGCGAGGTCGCCACCCACTACACCGGCGCGGAGAACGGCAGCCCGCTGCCCTGCCGGCTCACCACCGCTGCCACGTCCTGGCGGACGCTGCTGGCGGACACCCATCAGGCCGAGTCCCGCCTCCTGGCGCACGCAGAACCCGCCGCCGACGATGCCGGCGAGAGGCAGGGCGGGCCCTGCTCCCCGCCCGAGTTCGTCTTCGACCCGACCGGATGCGGCCGGACCGCCGAGGGCACCGTGCTGCGGGTGGCCGTGGCCCGCCGCGACGGCCACCACGTACTGCGGCTGCGCTACCGGACCGACGTGCTGGACAGGGACTGCGCCGCCCGGATCGCCGGATACCACCTCACCGCGCTCGCCCTGATCGTCGCCGATCCGGATGCCGCGCACGGGCAGCAGACCCTGCTGTCCGCCGAGGAACTCCGCCTCCAGCTCGAAGGGTTCGCCGGACCGCGGCGGGAACTGCCCGCGCTCCGCTTCCACCAGCTGTTCGAGCGGCGGGTGCGGGCGCACCCCGACCGCATCGCTGCCGTGCACGGGGACCGGCGGTGGACGTACCGGCAGCTCAATGCCCGCGCCAACCGGCTGGCACACGCCCTGCTGGCACGAGGGCTGCGCCGGCAAGGCGTCGTCGCGGTGGTCGCCGAGCGGAGTCTGGACTGGATGGCCGCTGCGCTGGCGGTCTTCAAGGCGGGCGGTGTGTATCTGCCCATCGAGCCGCACTTCCCGGCCGACCGTATGGCGACCATGCTCACCCGTGCCGGGTGCGCCCTCGTCCTCACCGAACCGTGCAGCGCCACCGCCCTCGACCAGGCCGTGGCCGAACTGCCCGGGGTCCGGACGCTCTTCATCGACGCGGCATGCGAGAGCCACCGCGACGAGAGCGACCCCGGCGTGCGCGTCGCCCCGGACGACCTTGCCTACATCTACTTCACCTCCGGCTCCACCGGAGAGCCCAAGGGCGCGATGTGCGAGCACGAGGGGATGCTCAATCACCTCTACGCCAAGATCGATGATCTGGGGATCGGCGAGGGCCACGTCGTCGCCCAGACGGCGCCTCAGTGCTTCGACATCTCCCTGTGGCAACTGCTCGCCGCGCAGCTCACGGGCGGGCGCACCCTGCTGGTCGAGCAGGCCGCGATCCTGGACGTCCGGCGGTTCCTCGACACCCTCGTCAGCGGCGGGGCCGACGTGCTCCAGGTGGTGCCGTCCTACCTCGACGTCGTCCTGTCCTTCCTGGAGCAGCACCCCCGCGAACTGCCGGATCTGCGGTGCGTGTCGGTCACCGGCGAGGCGCTGAAGAAGGAACTGGTCCAGCGCTGGTTCGCGGCCGCGCCCGGAATCAGGCTGGTCAACGCCTACGGCCTGACCGAGACCTCGGACGACACCCACCACGAGGTGATGGACCGGGTGCCGGACACCGACCGGATCCCGCTCGGCCGTCCGATCAGCAATGTGCGCGTCTATCTCATCGACGAGCGGCTGTCTCCGGTGCCGTTGGGCGCATCCGGTGAGATCGCCTTCTCCGGGGTGTGCGTCGGCCGCGGATACGTCAACGATCCCGAGCGCACCCGGGCCGTCTTCACCGCGGATCCGTACCGCGCGGGCAACCGGCTCTACCGCAGTGGCGACTACGGCCGCTGGCAGCCGGAGGGGAAGCTGGAGTTCCTCGGCCGCCGGGACGCACAGGTCAAGATCCGCGGCTTCCGTATCGAGATGGGCGAGATCGAGAACACCCTGCTGCGGGTGTCCGGCGTCCGCGACGGTGCCGTGGTGGTCTCCCGAGGCACCGGCCGCAGCCCGCGCCTGGTGGCCTTCTACACCGCGCGGCACCCGCTGGCGGCGGACGCCCTGCGGGACCACCTGGCCGGGTCGCTGCCCGCCTACATGGTTCCGGCGGCCTTCCACCGGCGGGAGAGCTTGCCGCTGACCGCCAACGGCAAGATCGACAAGAAGGCGCTGGCCGCACTCGCCACGGAAACCGACACGCCCCAGTCCGGCAGCCAACCGCCCGGCACCCCGACGGAACTGCGGCTCGCCGCCGCATGGGCCAAGACCCTCGGCACCCCGCTGGACCGGATCGGCCGGCAGGACCACTTCTTCGACCTCGGCGGCACCTCACTGTCGGCGGTGCGGGTCGCGATCGCCCTGGACCGTGTGGTCTCCCCCAAGGACCTCACTCATCACCCGGTCCTCGCCGACCTGGCCCGCCTGGTCGATGAGCGTTCCCCGCGCACGTCCCAGCCGCCGCGGACGCCGCCGGGGCCGGACCTCGCACCCGCACAGCACGGCGTAGGGGACCGGCCGGCCGCGCGCTGACCGGACCCGAACCGAAGCGAAGAGAACCGAAAGGAGAACACGATGTTGTCGTCACTGCCGACCTCACCGCCGGACCTGGAGTTGCAGGCCGGCCTGCCCCCGGTGCTCCGGGCCGAGCCCGCTGCCGACCCGGCGGACTGGGCCGCCGGATGCCGAGACGTCCTGCGCGCCGCCGTCACCGCGCACGGCGCGGTCCTGGTCCGCGGTCTCGGGCTGCACGACGCGGCCCAGGTCAGCGCGCTCCTTGCCGGGCTGGACACCGAGCCGGTGACCGAGCGGGAGGCCTTCGCCCCCCGGCAGACCTACTCGACGGGCGTCTACTCCTCGTCGGCCTGGCCCCCGAACCAGCCGATGTGCATGCATCACGAGCTGAGCTACACACGCGAGTTCCCCGGCCTGTTGCTGTTCGCATGTCTCACCGCACCCACGCAGGGCGGGGCGACCGCGGTCGCCGACGCCGCGGCCGTGCTCGACGCGCTGCCCTCCGAACTGACCGAGCGCTTCGAGCGGGAGGGCTGGCTGCTGACCCGCAGCTACAACGACGAGATCGGGGCCTCCTTGACGGAGGCGTTCGGCACCGATGAGCGCGGCGCCATCGAGCGCTACTGCCGTGCCCACTCGATCCGGTTCGCGTGGCAGAGCGACGGTGCACTGCGCACCCGGCAGCACAGCAGTGCCGTCGCCCGCCACCCGGTCAGCGGGCAGCGCTGCTGGTTCAACCAGATCGCGTTCCTCAACGAGTGGACGATCGCGCCCGAGGTACGCGAGTACCTCATCGACGAGTACGGCGCCGACGGGCTGCCGTTCAACACCCGCTACGGCAACGGCGATCCGCTCACCGAGGACACCGTGCAACTGATCAACAAGGTCTACGACGCGCACACCGCGCGCCGGCCGTGGCAGGCCGGTGACCTGCTGCTCGTCGACAACATCCGCACCGCCCACAGCAGGGAGCCCTACGAGGGGCCGCGCGATGTCGTCGTGGCGATGTCCGGCCCGCTGCGTTTGACCGACAGCTCACCGACCATCGAGGTGACCGTCTCATGACCACCGTCCGCTCCCCCGCAACCGAGTCCGCCATGCCCCGGCAACCCGCCGTGCCGCCGTTCGCGGTGATCCCAGGAGCGCAGGTCCAAGAGGCGCTGTGGGGGCGGGAAAAGCAGATCGTGGAGGTGGTCGAGGAGACCTACCGGCTGCACGCCGCCGGTGACTCGGTGAACCCGCCGTCCTCCTTCCTCCGCTTCCCCGACCGCCCCTCCTCCCGGATGATCGCGCTGCCCGCCTCGATCGGCGGCGGGTCACAGGTCGACGGGGTGAAGTGGATCTCCAGCTTCCCGGGAAACGTGACGGCCGGCATCCCCAGGGCCTCGGCCGTACTGATCCTCAACGACCCGGCCACCGGCTACCCGTTCGCCTGCCTGGAGAGCTCGATCATCAGCGCCGGCAGAACCGCCGCGTCGGCAGCGTCCGCAGCGGACTGGCTCAGCCGCGGCCGCCCCCGCCCGCTGCGCGTCGGGTTCATCGGGACGGGCCTGATCGCCCGCTACATCCACACCTTCCTGGAGGGCACCGGCTGGTCGTTCGACGACATCGGTGTGCACGACCTGTCCGCCGACAGCGCGGCAGGCTTCCGCCTCTACCTGGAGCAGTCGGGCACCACGTCCCGGATCACCGTGCACGACAGCGCCGAGGACCTGGTCCGCCTGAGCGATCTGGTGGTCTTCGCCACCGTCGCGGCCGAGCCGCATGTCAGCGACCCTTCCTGGTTCGCGCACAACCCGGTCGTGCTGCACGTCTCGCTGCGCGACCTCGCGCCGCGGATCCTGCTGGCATCCACCAACATCGTCGACGACATCGAGCACTGCCTCCGGGCCGCCACCTCACCGCATCTGACCGAACAGCTCACCGGCAACAGGGACTTCCTGCACGGCACGCTGGACGACGTGATGGCCGGGCGGGCCACGGTGCCGGCCGACCGTCCCGCGGTGTTCTCCCCGTTCGGCCTCGGGGTGCTCGACCTCGCGGTCGGCAAGTACGTCTACGACGAGGTGGCCCGCTCCGGGGACCTGCGGACCATCGACAACTTCTTCCACGAACTACGCCGGTACGGCTGAGCGGCCCCCGCCCCAGCCCGAGATCGACGGCCAAGCCGTCGCGGCCCCGGCCCGCACATCTGACAGACCCGCCGCCACCGTCGGAAGGAATCCGAAGGTGCTGTGCCCAGAGGAGGAGACCATCGTGCCCGTCATATCCGTCCCCGACGCCTTCAACGAGGAAGAGCTCTATGTGGACCTGCGGTCGGTCTTCGGACAATCGCTGTTCCTCAAATGCGAGGGTTTCAACTTCGCTGGTTCGATCAAGCTGAAGGCCGCGACCGAAATGGTGGAATCCGCCGAGCGGGAGGGCGCGTTGACACCGGATTCCGTCCTGGTCGAGTCCTCGTCCGGAAATCTCGGCGTGGCCCTGAGCATGATCGCCGCGAGCAGGGGCTACCACTTCCTGTGCGTGACGGACTCCCGCTGCAATCTGACGACCAGGCTGATGATGGAAGCCCTCGGCAGCCAGGTGCACGTCGTCGCCGCGCCGGAGTCCCCGGGCGGCTACCTCGCCGCACGGCTCGACTACGTCCGCGACCTGTGCGCCGCCGACGACCGGTGCGTCTGGCTCAGCCAGTACACCAACCCCGCCAACTGGAAGGCGCACTACCGCAGGACCGCGCCGGCCATCGCCCGCACGTTCCCGCAGCTGGACGTGCTGTTCGTCGGGGCCGGCACCACAGGGACGCTGATGGGCTGCGCCCGCTACTTCGCACAGTGGGACCGGCACGTACACATCGTCGCGGTGGACAGCGCCGGTTCGGTGAGCTTCGGCGGCCCACCGGGACGCCGCATGATCCCCGGCCTGGGCATGAGCGTCCGTCCGCCGCTGCTCGACGATTCCTTCGTCGATGAGGCCGTACGCGTCGAGGAGGCGGAAACCGTCCGCGCCTGCCACCGGATGGCCAGACGTGGGTTCGTCTTCGGCGGCTCGACCGGCACCGTGGTCAGCGGCGCCATGGACTGGCTGGCCCGCCACGACACCCACGGGCTGACGGCGGTGGCCATCGCTCCGGACCTGGGTGAGCGCTACCTCGACACCGTCTACCAGACCAACTGGGTCCGGGGCCTGTACGGCGACGACGTACTCGACTCCGAGGGGTCCACCCCGGCCGAATCCCGGTAGGCCCCGCTCCCGTACCGCCACGCCGGGGGCGGGCACCCCATCTGGGCCTGCGACGGAGCCGGCCCGGGTTCCGTGGCTGCCACAAGCCTGTCCCGCTCCCGGCACCCTCCCGGGCCCGGGAGCGAAAGTCCGAGCTCAGTGCGCATGTCTCCGCCCGGAAACCGGCCTGCCGTGTCCTTTCCGAAACCTGCCCGGGTGCTCGACACGCCGCGCGCGTGGTGCCGAGTGCCGGTGTTCTTCGCGTCCGAACGGATCACCTGTATGGGCTTGAAGAGTCGCCAGACACCGGCGGATGCGGTGGATTAGAAGGCACCAGCCCCGAACAAAGGAGAATCTCCTCATGCGTCTGCGTACTATCGCTGCGGCCATAGCCCTGTCCGGTGTTGCCCTCTTCGGTGGCGCCGGACAAGCCCTGGCGGCCGACCCGCCGCCCCCGCCGCTGATTCACGTCCCGGTCAACGCGTGCGGCATCAGCATCATCGGGCTGCTCAGCTCGACCAACGGGAACTGCGTCGCCCACTGACGGACGCTCGCCGCTCCGTCGGCTGACGGTTGCCACGCAGACAGGCTGCCACCGCGCAATCCGCGGTGGCAGCCTGCTGCCTGCTCTTCGGCACCTTCCGCGCGTGCTGCCTGATGCGTGCTGCCCACGGCCTGCGGCCACGCATGCGCTCCCGCGGCGAGTTGAGTCAGGCTCAAGTCGTCGGCCTGCGGTTCCCTCTTCGACCACCCCTGTGCGGGGTGACGCGTCTGGGCATGAGGAGGCGCGATCGCAGGCGTACGGGCCGCGGTCGGACCGTGGGGCGGCCGTCACGAACGGCCCGGAGGCCATCCCGTGCCTCCGGGCCGTTCGCCGTGCGGGGAGGGCCGGCGGAACCGACGTGCGCCCCGGTCAGCGCACGCGCCGGCCGGCCGCGTTCGCCTGCCACTCGCGGCCGATGGAGCGCAGCAGCGCCGGGTAGACCCCGAGGTACCGGAAGGGCTTGATGGCGGCCATGTAGAGCGTGCCGAACAACCCGTTCGGCTTCACCAGGACGGCCATCTGGCCGCGGTATCCGCCGGATCCGTCCGGGACCCACCCGATGTGCATCACGGCGTGCACGGTCTTGTTGCCCATCTCGGCGGCCCACTCGTCGTCCCGCTGATAGACGGAGGTGAACGGCGACGAGCCGAGGTCGGGACCCCGGGAGCCGTCACGAAGGTCCGCCGGCAACCGGTCGCGCAGGCACGGCTGGGTGTCGGTTCCGGGCTTGTCCCAGCCGAGCAGCGCTCCCAGCCTCCACCGGATGGCGAACAGCGCGCGGGAAACGGCTCCCTCTCCGCGCACCCCGCCTCGGAGTCCCTCGGCCATCTGGCGCACCAACCACACGAAGTCGTCGGGTCCGCCGGGGGTGGGCAGTACCCAGACGTCCTCGGTGGTGAAGTCGCCGGTGATCTCGTGGATCCGCCAGGGGCGGTCGGTGTGGGCGGTTCGGGGAAGTCGCATCAGCAGGGCCCCATATCTATACGGTGGCGTATAGATCGAGCATAGACCCACCTATACGCCGCCGTATACTCGACGGGACGTGAGGAGGCGCACAGCATGGGCACGACCCGCACACCACGCGGAAAGTGGATCGAGGAAGGCTTGCGGGCACTGGTCGCAGGAGGGCCCGAAGCCGTCCGGATCGAGGCACTGGCGCAGGCACTCGGCGTCAGCAAGGGGGGCTTCTACGGGTACTTCCGCAACCGGGACGCGCTGCTCACGGAAATGCTCGACACCTGGGAGTACGAGGTCGCCGAGAGCGTGATCGAGCAGGTGGACAGCGGCGGAGGTGACGCCAGGGCCCGACTGGAGCGACTGTTCGCCCTTGTCGCGGCCGGCACCGACGGGCCGGTGCGGGGCACCACCGCCGATATCGCGATCCGCGACTGGGCCCGCCGCGACACGGCCGTCGCCGAGCGTCTGCGCCGCGTCGACAACCGCCGTATGGACTACCTGCGTTCCCTGTTCTCCGCCTTCTGCCCCGACGAGGACGAGGTCGAGGTCCGCTGCCTGCTCGCCGTCTCGGTACGCATCGGCAACCACTTCAACGCCGCCGACAACGGCACGCGCAGCCGCGCGGAGGTGATGGAACTGATCAGCCAACGGCTGCTGGAGTAGCCGCCCCGCCCTCGTGCCCCCGGGGCGCCCGATCGACCGGACCCGTCCTCGATGTGCAGCCCGTTGGGTCCCGTATGCCGCACGAAACGATGTCGTGCCCACCCGCCGGGCACGGGGCGGGGCGTGCGCTCTCCGTACGGGCTCCGTGCGGATCATCTGCCCCGTAATGTGAGCGTCATGACGGCCATATCCCCGCGCGAGGCCCGGCGTTGCTACAACGCTCACCATCCGGTCCACGCGGCGTACTACTTCTCACCCGAGCACGACGACACCTATGCGGCGCTCGGGCTGGAGCACGGCCCCATGGCCTACCTGGCCGGGCGGGCGGCGCCGTTCGGGTCGGTGGGCTCCGGGGTGGTCACCGCCGCCTTCTACAACTTCCACCCGGATCTCGTCGCACGGCACCTCCCGCGCGCCTGGGAGGTCGCCGCACCTGCCGCTGTCCTGGAGGCCCGGCTGCGGATCACGGGTGCGTACCTCACCCGGCTGCTGGGGCATGAGGCGATCTCCTCCCAAGAAATGGCGGAGACCGCCGAGTTGGCCCTCCGGGCGGCCGAGGGCTGTCGCCGGCCCGGCCGGCCGCTGTACTCCGCCAACGCCGACCTTCCGGTGCCCGACGCTCCGCACCTGGCCCTGTGGCACGCCACGACCCTGTTGCGGGAGCACCGAGGCGACGGCCATGTGATCGCCCTGTCGGAAGCCGGTCTGGACGGGCTGGAGGCGTTGGTGTCCCATACCGCCACCGGCACGAACTGGCGGCCTGCCTACCTCCAGTCCGCGCGGGGCTGGTCGCCACAGGAGTGGGCCGCGGCGCGGGAGCGCCTGCGGGAGCGCGGGATTCTCGACGCCGAGGGCGCGTTGACCGAGCAGGGTGCGGAACTGCGTCGTGCCATCGAGGCCGATACCGACCGCCTCGACGTCGCTCCGTACGAGCATCTGGGGGCGGCGGGGACCCGTCGGCTCACCGAACTGGCCGGCGCTTTCTCCAAGGTGGTCCTGGCAGGTGGCGGGCTGCCGCTCAAGGACATCGGCAAGCGCTGAGCGGCCGACGCCCTCGATCCGTAGGCCGCGCGGTCGTCGTGGAAGCGAGGGCGTCACTCGGGCGGCCGGACCGGTGGTGTCCGGCCGCCCGGCTCAGTCCCCGGTGCCCCCTTCCTTCGCCGCTCGCGCCATCGCCGCGAGAACCTCCTGCAGGGCTGCCCGGGTCTCCTCGTCGCTGACCCGGCCGTTCGTGATCTTGATGCTGGCCAGCGGGATGGGGAGTGATTCGGGAAGGACCTTCCCGCCCATGATCAACAAGGTTTCCTTGAGCCAGGCCTGAGCTCTGTCACCGCCTGTCATGGACGGTGACGCGGTGACCACGGCGACGGGCTTGTCCGTCAGTTCGCCCCCGCCCACCACCCACTCCAGGCCGTTCTTCAGCACGCCCGACGTGCCGTGCGCGTACTCCGGGCTGGAGATCAGCACCGCGTCGGCGGATTCCAACAGGGCGCGGAACTCCATGACCTCGGGCGGCGGGCCCGCGCTCTCCACTTCCTGGTTGAAGAAGGGCAGCTGCCCCAGCCCCTCGTAGATCGTCATCGACACCGGCGGGAGGCAGAGTTCGGCAGCGGTACGCACCACCGCGGTGTTGAGCGACTTGGTCCGCAGGCTCCCGGAGAAGGCGACGAATTTCATCTGGTTCCTTTCTTGCCGTTCACGTCTTACCGTTCACGTCTTCGTTTACCGTTCACGTATTACGTGGGGAGAAGTCCCCAGCATCGCGCATGAATTGGGGCCGTCGCCCGGCATCCGGCAGTGCGAGGGCCGCGGCCACCCGGGGACCGCCGTCCATGTCGGTCACCGTCCAGGAAACCGGGCCCGCCCCTGCCCCGCAGGTGACCGTCACCGCCCCCGGACGTTCAGGACGCACCTCGACGGTCCTCAGGTCCAGCACGATGCCGACGCCGACCGCTTTGGTGACCGCCTCTTTGCGCACCCAGGCGCGGTAGAAGGCCCGTAGGCCTTCCTCCGGCGGGAGTCGCAGAATGTAGGCGGCCTCTGTCGGCGAAAGGCACTGGCCGGCCATTTCCCGGACATCGATGGGACGCAGCACTTCGATATCGGCTCCCACCGGCCCTGACGGGGCCACCGCCACCAGTGCATGCCGCTTCGCGCGCGAGAAGCTGAACGTGACGGGCGTGGCGGGCGAGCTGATGCGTGGAGGTCCGTGGTCCGCGCTCCCGCAGCCGGGGCAGGGGCTACGCCCGAAGACGATCCGGTCGGCGGCGAAACCCAGCCGGTCCGCGAGGACGCGGCGCAGGGCGGCCCGGCCCGCGACGAACGACACCCGGTCCTCGGTCCTGCGGTAGCGGTCGGCCCTGTTCCGCTCCGCGGCGTCGAGAAGCGCGAGATCGCTCTCGCTCTCCACGGCCGGCAGGCGCAGCTGCCGCACGACGGTGTCGATCGCCGTCACGCCATGTGCTCCTGGGCCGCCCGACGTGCCGTGGACACCGCCGCCGTGATGCGCCGTGTGATCGCCCGTTGGTGGTGGCCGAGGTAGAAGTGCCCGCCGCCGAAGAGGTTCAGGCCGAGGAAGCGCTCCGTCCGGTCCGACCAGGCGGCCAGTCGCTCCGGGCCGACCACCGGATCGTCGTCACCGCCGAACGCGGACACCGGGACCGGGAGCGGTGCCGCGTCCACCACCGGCTGCCAGGTGTCGACGAGAGCGAAGTCGTTGCGGAAGGTGGGGCCGAAGAAGCGCCACATCCCGTCCTCGTCGAGCAGCGCATCGGGCGTGCCGCCGACCGACCGCAGCCAGTTCCGCAGTTCGGTGTCGGTCAGGAGGTGGCGCGCCCTTCTCTCGCCGCCGGCGGCCTGCGGCGCGCCGCAGGCGGACAGGCCCAGCCAGACGGGCAGGCGGCGCCCCTCCTCGGCCAGATGCCGGGTCAGTTCGTACGCGACGAGAGCACCCATGCTGTGCCCGAAGAAGGCGAAGGGGCGGTCCGTCCATCGCTGGATCTCGCCGGCGAAGTAGGCCACCAGCTCGTCGCTGTTGCCGATCAGGGGTATGCCGTGCGACCGCCCACGGCCGGGGGCGTCCAGCAGGCACACCTCCCAGTCGGCGGGGAACGCGTGCTCCCAGTCCTTGTAGAGGAGGTGTGAGCCCCCCGCATGGTGAAACAGGAAGAGGCGCAGCGCAGCCCCCGGTACGGGGCGCGGGCAGGTCACGGCGCCGTGTGCCAGCGGGCGTCCGGGCCCTCGGGTCGGGAGCGGGGGCACCCTGCGCGGCCTCACCCGCCGGCCTGCGAAAGAGCCGCGATGCCGGCGACGTCCGGTGCCGGTGTGCCGCGGGCGTACATCCGGGCGAAGCCCACCACCTGCGCCGCCATGGTCTCCAACTGGCCCTGCACATGCGGATCGGAGCAGTTGCCGTCCGGTCCGAAGCCGGCCGTCGCGCTGTTCACCACCACACCGAGCGGGGTGGGCCAGCCGCGCAGCGCGTGGGTCACGTCCCGCAGCGCGGCAAGCGTGGACACACCGCCCTGCCAGCCCTGCGCGACGGCAAGGCTGCCGACGGCCCGTCCGCTGAAGTACGGGCGGGCGTCGTCGCGCAGTTCCTCGACGTGGTCGAGGGCGTTCTTCACCAGCCCGGAGACGCTTCCGTGGTAGGCCGGGCTGGCGAGTACGAGGCCGTCCGCGCCGGCGATCTCGGACACCAGCCGCAGTGCCCGCGGCGAGCGGATCTCGGTCCGCGGGTCGTAGAGCGGCATCACCAGCTCGGCACCGCCGATGAGCGACACCTGCGCGCCGTGTCGCTCCGCTGCTGCCAGGACCACGCGAAGTGCCCGCTCGGCTGTCGAGTCCGGCCGGGGCGAACCCCCGATTCCGACCACCTTCACGGTCTGCTGCACAGGGATTCGCCCCAATTCTCTCGTCAGGCTTACGGGCATGCTCAGGGAACGCCGCCGTGGTCAGGCGGTGACCGCCTCCGAGGTCGGGGCCACGGTCGTGCTCTGCGCGCTTTCGTGCAGGTCGCGGCGGCGGATGCAGAAGAAGGCGATGGCCGCGCCGACCGCGGCGACCACGGCACAGACGACCATGACGTCGGCGAGGGAGCCGACGAAGGCGGAACGGGCCGCCGCCGTCGCCTGACCCAGCAGGGCCGACGGCACGGCGTCCGCGAGGCCGGACGTACCGCCGGTGGCCACCTGCCGGCCCACCTCCTCGGCCTGCCCGCCCAGCTTCGTGCCCGTACCCGAGGCGGCGAAGGTGTCGACCACCTTGTGGTGGAAGAGGGCACCGAAGGCGGCGACGCCGACGGCGACACCGACCTGCTGGAAGGTCTCCCCCATGCCCGAGGCCATACCGGCCTTCTCAGGTCGGACCACGCCGATGGTGACCGCGGCGCGCGGCGGATTGAACAGGCCCATGCCGATACCCGTGACGATCATGCTGGGCAGCATCGCCGTCCAGGAACTGCCGGGTTCGACGAGCACCATCAGGCCCATGCCGACCGCGATGAAGCCGATGGACAGGCCGATCAGCACCCCGGGTGCCACCTTGGCCAGCAGGCCGCCGGTCACCGCGGCGACGATGAACAGGGTGATCATCATCGGCATGAAGCGCACTCCGGTGTCCCAGGGCGAGTAGCCCAGAACGTTCTGCACGTAGGAGATCTGCAGGAAGACCGCGGCGAGGCTGGTCGCGTTGGACAGCAGCGTGGCCAGGCAGACACCGGTGAAGGTGGGCGTCCGCAAGAGGTGAAGGTCGAACATGGCCCGCTCGCCGCGCACCTTCTCGACGACGACGAACGCCACGAGCAGAACGACTCCCCCGGCGAACGACCCGAGGATGGGGGCGCTGGTCCAGCCGGAGGACTCACCGCGCAGGAAGCCGAACACGAGCAGGGTGAGGCCGAGGCCGAAGCTCACCATGCCCACCCAGTCGATGCTGTGCGGGACCGGGTCACGCGACTCGCGCAGGCGCAGGGCCCCGACGATCAGCGCCACGATGCCGATCGGCACATTGACCAGGAAGATCCAGCGCCAGCTGAGCGCATCGGTGAGGAATCCGCCGACCAGCGGCCCGAAGGCCAGGGCGAGACCCGCGATGCCGCCGAAGACGCCGAAGGCCTTCCCCCGGTCGTTGCCACGGAACTCGTTGCCGATCAGGGCGGGCCCGACCGAGAAGAGCACCGCGGCGCCGATGCCCTGCACGCCGCGGGCGATGTTGAGGGCGAGGACGTCCTGCGCCAGACCGGCGGCGAGCGAGGACAGCGTGAAGAGGACCAGGCCCGCGTTGAAGACCCGCTTGCGGCCGAGCCGGTCCGCCAGCGACCCTCCCGTAAGGAGGAAGGCGGCCAGGGTCAGGGTGTACGAGTCGATGACCCATTGCAGGTCGGAGAAGTCCGCCCCGAGCGACGTACGAAGGTCCTGCAACGCGACGTTGACCACGGTCACGTCGAGCATCAGCATGAACATCGCGACGCAGGCCAGCGCCAAGGTCCATGACCGTGCGCGGCCGGCCGGCGGCCCGTCCTCCGCCTGATTGCCGACGACTGCTTCTGCTGACATCACGCTCTCCTCACTGATCGGCGCCACATCCGTGCCGCCTTCGGTCTCAACTCATTGCGGTCCCACGGACTCAGCCGTGGGGTTTCGGTACGGGCCCGGAACGCCATGTCCGCGTACCGGGGTCGTACGAGCCCTTCTCCGCTCCCGAGATGCCGGTCACCTGGATGAGGGCGCGCCCGTCGGGGCCGGCAACGGCACAGCGCTCCTCGCCCGTGGCGGGGTCGAACCAGTGACGGAGTACCAGCCCGTCCGGCCACCCCTCGGCCAGCGCCACGTCATTGGCCGGGGTGTAGAGGTCCACCGAGGCCAGCCGGGTGGGGACCATCACGGGCACGTCGCCCGGCTGCCGGCCGTCGAGCACGGAGGTGCGCAACAGGCAGTCGAGCGCGATGCTCGGCAGAAGGAAGCGGGAGAACACGCCACCGCCCGGCGGAAGGGTGAGTCGCAGATCCGCCGAGCCGCCGTCGGCTGCCGTCCTCGGGCAGCGCAACGCTCCGAACACTCCGCTCAACTCGACTGGTGTGCCCGGCAGTTCGTACGTGTTCGGGGCATCGTAACTGCCGGGCGGGACCGGCGGGCACAAAGGACGATCCGGGAGCACAGCGGCGAGGTGCACCACCATGCGGGTGTGCTCGCGCTCGGGCACCGGTCCGGCCGCGGGCGAGCTGACCCGGACCCGCACCTGATCGCCGTCGCGCAGGGCGGACACCCGCAGCGTGCGCGGCCAGCGGTGCCGGGCGGCCCGGATGAACTGCGACAGGACGACGTCGGTGATGCGTGCCGGAATCAGGCCCGGAGCGAGCTCGGCCGCCGCTTCGGCCGCCATCTCCAGGATGAAGGTGCCCGGCACCGTCGGCCGGCCGTCGACGAGGTGTTCCAGCAGGTACGGGTGCTCGTCGAGGCCGACGTCACAGGTCCAGGTCGCCACCTCGCCGTCGTACTCGGCGGGCCCGGTCAGGAAGGCACGTCGAGCGGCCGCCGGAGCACGGGGCGGCTCCGGCGCGCCCTGCGCGGCCGTCTCGCACGCCGCACGGAAGCCGGGCGCCTTGCGCTGCAGGGTCATCCAGTCGGCGTCACCGATCCAGGTCGTCGCCAGGCCGTGGCTGCCCCGGCCGGTCAGTTCGGTGCGGAAGAACTCGCGGCCCTGAGCGTCGGACATCTGGCCGATTTCTCCCTGCCTGGCCAGAAAGGCACCACCCGGGGTGTCGGCCGAGGCCATGCCCGACTCGACCCACAGTCCGGAGACCAGGGCGACCTCGTCCGAGCCCTCGGTCGTCCGCGCATGCGCCGCGGCGAGCAGCAGGAACTCGTTGGCCGCGCCGTAGTCGGGCTCGCCGCGCAGCCCGGTGAACGCCGAGACGGAGCTGACGCTGCACCACAGGGCGGGGCGCCGGTCCCCGAGGGCGGCGCGCAGGTGGGCGTAGCCGCGCACCTTCACATCCCGTACCGCCCGGAAGTCGGCGAGCTTCTTGCGGGTGAGGCCCGCGGAGCGCGCCAGGCCGGCGCCGTGCACCAGCACGTCCACCCGGCCTTCCACGGCCAGGATCTCGTCCATCACCTTGCGCACCGCGCCCTCGTCCAGGACGTCGCACTGCCGGTAGTGGACCCGAGCGGCACCGCACGAGCGCTCCAGGTCCTCCAGCGTGCCGGCCCGTTCGAGCTGCTGGACGGCACGGTCGTAGCGACGGCTGAGCGCGGCGGGAGTCTCGGACGGGTGGCGCACCATCAACTCCCGCAGCGCGTCGGCGCGCGGCAGGAGGGCCGTGGCGGCCGTGGCCGGATCGGGCGCCGGGCCCGTCCCGAGCAGCCAGACGCTGCGGGGTGTCCGGTCGGCCACGAGTACCTGCACCAGGTGGGCGGTGAGGCCGCGCGCGCCACCGGTGGCGACGATCACCGGGTCGTCCGGCAGGCCGAGCCCCGCTCCGTCCGGCGCCGCCTCGACCGGCAGCAGCATCAGTTCCAGCCGCACACCGCCTACGTGATAGGCGATGGGGATGTACCGGTGGGCGCCCGATTCGCCGGCCAGCAGCGCCAGCCCGGCCGCCGCCTCCTCGCGATCGGTGACCAGCGCGAACATCAGGCAGCCGGAGAGCTCCTGGGACAGACTGCGCACCAGTCCGCCGAAGAGGCCCACGGCCGGGGCGGGAGTCGCACCGTCCATGGCGGCCAGGGCGAGTACCGCGAGGCAGCCGCCGTCATCGAGCGGCGCGGCACAGTGCCGGGCCGCCAGGAAGGCCAGGTCGTGGAGGTCGAGCACGCGCTTCGGGACGTCCCCACTCAGGGCGCCGGCACGCGTTCCGCCCACGATGACGCGAATCTGAGCGAACTTCCGGCCGTCCTCCGTCAGCAGCGCTTCCAGGCGTTCCGGCGCGTCGAGGTAGGTCACCGGGAAGGGCAGGGCGGCCTCGCGTGGTGCCGTGCCCGGCGCGACGATCAAGCAGTCCGCGGGCATGCCGACGCCCCTCAGCAGGCGCGGATCGTCGGTCAGCACCAGACTCCCCATGGGGAGCGCGGCCAGGTGGGGGCGGACGTTCCGGGCGGCGACCGGGCGCAGCGCGAGCGCGTGCCGCGCGAGGTGGCCGCTCAGCGCACCGGACTCCCCCGCTTCCCCGTGCGGGGGCGCGTCGGCCGACGGCTCGGGTGTCACCACGATCGCGGGTGTGTGGTGGTCCTCCACCGGCCGGATGACCGTCTGCCGCCCGGTGCGATGCAAGGCGCGCAGGAGCGCCACGGCGCCCTCGGCGCCGCGGTGGCTGCGGTCCCGTACGGGCTCGTTTCCCGGTCCGTCGGCGGGTGCGTCCGGCGTGGCGAGCTCCATCCGGGCCAGCACGGTCATGCCGTGGTCCCGGGCGACGCTCAGCCGGGTCAGGACGAATCCGACGGCGGCTTCCGCGTTCTGGGTGCCGCCGGGGCGCGGTACGTGTTCCGTCGTGGCGTTCACGCCGATGACGACGGCCAGGTCCATGTCGCCGTCGCGCAGATAGCGCATGGCGGTGACCAGCGCGGAGTTGGTCGAGTCCCGGCCCGCGTCGAGCGTCATGTTCGGCCCGTGCAGGTCCAGCCGCTGCACCACCCGGGCCGCGATGACATTGGGCATCAGGCCGGGATAGGCGTCCTCGTTGATGGGCGGTGTCATGGCGCGCACCGCGCCGTCGAGCGTCCCGGACGGGATGCCGGCGGGCCCGGTCAGCTTGGTGACGAGGTCCTCGCGGTAGCAGCGCAGGTCGTAGGCGAGCGCGGATCTGGTGGGCCCGGTGTGGCCGACGAGTACGCCGGTACTCGCGCACAGCCGCGCGTCCTTGGTCCACTCCCCGGCCAGGAGGTCCGCGCAGCGCAGGGCCATCAGCTGGCTGCGGTCCATGGCCGCGATCGCCGAGGGGGCCAGCCTGGCCTCCACCGGGGACGGCAGCGGGTAGGCGTCGCCGAAGGACGACGGCCAGTCGGCCGTGCCCCCCGCGAGCCAGCGGGCGAGCCGCTCACGGCCGGGATCGCCGGGAAGGTGTGTGCCCTGAGCCACGACGACGATCGGGTCGTCTTCGGCGGTCTCCGGCTTCGGGGCGGACACCGCGCCGGGCGACGGGGGCTGATCCGTGAGGACGAGATGGCCGTTGGTCCCGCCGAAGCCCATGGCCGACACCCCCACGGTGCGGGGGCGCCCGGGTGCGGCGGGCCACGGCACATCGTCGGTCGGCACGTGGACGGCCGTCGTCACTCCCTCGGGCAGCTCACGGAACTGCCGTTGCGCCGGGATGACTTCGTGCCGCATGGCCAGCAGGGCGTGGATCGCGGACACCGCCCCGGCCGCCCAGCCGGCGTGGCCGACCAGCGACTTGTTCGAAGTCATGGTCCACGTCTTGGCCGGCCCCGCGCTCCGGGTCAGTGCCGTCATCTCGGTGCGGTCACCGGTCGGCGTGCCGGTGGCGTGCGCGACGATCCAGTCCACGTCCTCGGGCGTGACGTCGGCGGCCCGCCATGCCCGGTCGAGGGCGATCGTCTGGCCCGCGGCGTTCGGAGCGTAGATCGCCTTGCCCCGCCCGTCGGACGAGCCGCCGAACCCGGCGACGAAGCCGAGGACGGGGTCACCGTCGGCGAGCGCCCTCGCGTACGTCTTCAGCGCCAGCACGGCGGCACCGTCACTGAACAGCACACCGTCGGCATCCCGGTCCAGGGCGCGTACCCGGCCGGACCGGGACAGGCCGCGGAGCTTGGAGAACAGCACCAGATTCTGGGCGCTCAGCGCGAACGCCCCACCGCACAGGGCCACATCCGTCTCGCCCGCGCGCAGCGCCCGTACGCCGAGGTCCACGGTGTACAGGGAAGACGAGCAGGCGGTGTCCACCACGACGATCTCCGCGGAATCGGGCAGATCGGGGGCGGCCATGCGGGCGATCCGGTACGGCAGCACGTCCTCCGGGGAGTCGGAGGCCAGCGGGTAGAGCGAGCGGAACGCCTCCGGCACCTGCGTCCCCGCTTCGGCGAGGATGCCGCGCACCCCGGCCGAAACCAGGCTGTGTTCCAGGTGGTGGCTGCCGTCGGGGGTGAGGCCGACGGCGAACAACTGCCGGTCGCCGGGGCGGATGGTGACCTTCTCGGTGGCGCTCAGCAGGGAGTGACGGAGCCAGAGTGCGGTGAATTCCCCGCTGTCGAACGTCCCGGCCTCCATCTCCTGGCGCAACCGCGGGTGCGGGACGAAGCCGGTCATGAAACCGGAGACGCGGGAGTAGGTCTTGTCCTCGGCAGCGGCGTCCGCGGACCAGATCGTCTCCAGGTCCAGCCGGTCCCCGGGTTCGCCGAACACCGGCTCACCGCTCTTCAGGAGGTCCCAGAACTGCTCGGGCGAGCTTGCTCCCGGCAGGGCCAGGCCCATGCCGACGACCACCACCGCGTCGTCGGCCGGTGCCGTATCGGCCCGGCCTCCGCTCAGCGCCAGGGTCCGGCCGTCGACGGACGAGGCGTCGTCGGAGACCAGGAACCCGGCGAGCTGAGCGAGGCCCTGCGCCGCTTGCTCCTCGGTGTCGTGCAGGACCACGGCGTTGACGCGGACACCGTCCGGTGCTCCGCCGGCGAGTTCCCGTACGAGCTCCGTCACCGGGCCCTGCGCCGTCGCCGCGGTGGCCACGTGCACGACAGCGCCGTGCCGCCGCTGCGCCATCAGCGCGAGGGCGGCGGCCGTCACTGTGCGGGCGTCGCGCAGTCGCTGCTCGCCGGCCACAGCGTTGACCAGCGCGTCGACGGGGCCGTGCGGTACGCCGGCGCGGTCGAGCGCGGCCTGTATCCGGGTGGTGTCCGGCGCTTCGCAGGTCACGACGCGCGCACCCAGATGCGTGAGGTGCCGCGCCACGGAGGTGCCGAGGGCGCGGCCGGCGCCGACCACCAGGACGGTGCGGCCGGTGAGATCGAGGGACATGCTGGCTCCTGTGTTGCTAGGGTCGGTCGTTTGGATCACGCCGGATCAGGGAGCGGGGTCCGGTGCGTGCAGCTGCAAGGCGGAGGATTGAGGCAACGCGGAGCGTTGCTGATTGACGACAACCGACAACGCGGCAGATGCGCGTGCCGGACCCCGCGAGCCCGGCGTGATCCCCACGACAGGCCCTGGATCAGCGCGCGGATGCCTGAACGGCGGTGACGAGGCCGGCGAGATCGGCCAGCGTGGACTGAGCGATGAAACGGCCGTCCTCGGCCGACTCCCCCAACCCGAAATGCGCCGTCACCTTCCCCAACATCTCCGCACGCTTCAACGAATCGATCCCCAGATCCGCCTCCAGATCCGCATCACCAGTGATCACCTCCACCGGATAACCCAGCGTCGACGCATACAACTCCCGCAACTCCTCCAGCACTTCACCCACCGACCACACCGACCCGGCAGAAACCACCGACGCCGGGGCGTCACCGCGGACGTCGGTGATGAGGCCGGCGAGATCGGCCAGCGTGGACTGAGCGATGAAACGACCGTCCTCGGCCGACTCCCCCAACCCGAAATGCGCCGTCACCTTCCCCAACATCTCCGCACGCTTCAACGAATCGATCCCCAGATCCGCCTCCAGAT
>NZ_JBIWNU010000002.1:404900-494519 GCF_044767385.1 Streptomyces sp. NPDC101393
AGATCCGCATCACCAGTGATCACCTCCACCGGATAACCCAGCGTCGACGCATACAACTCCCGCAACTCCTCCAGCACTTCACCCACCGACCGCACCGACCCGGCGGAAGCGACCGCGGGAGGGGCGTCGAGCACCGTGGCGGGTTCCGCCGGAGGCGGCGTGGGGACCGCGGGGGCCGGCGTGCTCTGTGTGCCACCCGTCGCGGCCGTACCGGTGGTGTCGACGTCCGGCACGCTGCGCCGGACGAGCCCGGACAGTCCGGCCCGGCCGCATTCCACGAAACGCCGCGCCCCGTCCGCGTGCAGCTCGCGCACGGCGGCCATGAAGTGCACCGGGGTGGTGAGCTGCCGTGCCAGCAGCGCCTTGAGGTCGGTGTCGTCGCCGACGTGGCCGCCGGCCACCGGCGAATACACGGCCCGGCGCAGGGGCCGCTGCGCCACCCCGACGACGGCTTCGCCGAACGCCCGCGCGGCGAGGGACAACATCGGGCTGTGGAAGGGGAACGGGGCGTTGAGCCGGGTGGCCTGTACGCCCATCGCCCCGGCAAGCCGCGCGACCGTGCCGACCGCCTCATCGGGCCCCGACACGACCGTCTGCCGCGGCGCGTTGGAGACGGCGACGGCGAGCCCGCGGTCGCCGACGGCGCCCACCAGGTGTGCCGCGCGGGCAGCCGGCAGCTCCAGCGCCACCATGCCGCCGGGGGACGGGCAGTGAGCGAGAAGCGCCTCCGAGCGGTGGCACACCAGGCGTGCGCCGTCGGCCGGATCGAAGGCTCCGGCCACCGTCAGCGCGGCGATCTCGCCCATGCTGTGTCCGACGATGACGTCCGGTGTGCCGTGCTGCCGCTCCGCGATCCGGTAGCCGGCCACGGCCGCGGCGAACACCGCGAGCTGCAGTGCGAAGGAGTCGGTGCGCACCAGCTCGGCCGCGGACGGCGCGTCGGTGCGCGTCAACAGGCCCGATATGCCGTCGCGTCCGAACTCGGCCGCGACCCGGTCCGCCGTGTCGAGGACCTCACCGACGTCGGGTGGGACGTCACCGGCGAGGATCCCCGGGGTGTAACCCCCCTGGCCGGGCAGGAGGAAGACCGTTTCAACCGCCATCATGCGTCCTTCGGGAAAGTGGGTGGCATTACGGGGGAGCACCGGGCGGTCACCAGGTGACGGGCAGTTCGCGGACGCCGTAGAGCACCATGTCGTGCCGGAACGGCAGGTCCTCCAGCGGACGGCTGAGCTTCAGCGTGGGCACGCGCGCGAAGAGTCCGGCGAACACGGTGCTCAGCTCGACACGTGCGAGCGTCAGCCCGATGCACTTGTGGAAGCCGTGACCGAACGCGACATGAGCCTGCGGGTCCTTGCGGTGGATGTCGAAGGTGTCGGGCGCCTCGAAGACGGCCGCGTCGCGGTTGGCGGCGTTGACCATCACCAGGACGCCGTCGCCCGCACGGATGTCCTGGCCTCCGACGGTGAGGTCCCCTGTCGCGGCGCGGGGCAGGCCGGCGTGATTGATCGAGAGGTAGCGGAGCAGTTCCTCGATGGCCCGCGGGTACAGCGACGGGTCGGCCTTGAGGTCGTCGAGCTGATCCGGGTGCTCCAGCAGCGTGGCCGTGCCCAGGCCGATCATCTGCGCCATCGTGTCGTAGCCGGAGAGCATCAGCAGCGCGGCCAGGCCGACGAACTCGTCGTGGCTGAGCTTGCCCGCCTCCTCCTGGTTCACCAGGCGCCCGAGCATGTCATCGGTCGGCTGCTGCTCGCGGGCGGTGACGACCCGGTCGAAGTACGCCATCAGCTCGCGGGCGGCACCTTCGGCCTGTTCGGGCGTGCTGCTGCGGTTGAGGATCGTGTCGGTGAGGGTCACGAAGATGGTGTGGTCCTCGTACGGGACGTCCAGCAGCTCGCACATCACGGTGGCGGCCATCGGGAACGCCAGCCCCGTCACCAGGTCCGCGGTGTTGCCCCGGCTCACCATGTCGTCGAGCAGCGTGTCCAGGATGGCCTGCATCCTGGGGCGCTTCGCTTCCATCTGGCTGATCAGGAACTCGCGGGTCACCAGACGGCGCAGCCGGGTGTGGTCCGGGGCGTCCTGGTTGAGGAAGAAGCCGGGCGGGATCGGGGTGTCGCCGGAGATGTAGGAGGGGTAGCCGGGCGTCTTCGGGTCGGAGCTGAACCGGGTGTCGGTGAGCACGGCGCGGACGTCGGCGTGGCGGGTCACCACCCACACCTCCTCGCCGCGCGGCGTCCGGACCTGGAAGACCGGCTGCTCGGCGCTGAGTTCGCGGTACTGGGGCGGCGGGTCCAGCGGGTGCCGGCGCGACATCGGGAAGGCGGGTACGGCAGGAGCGGTCATGGCGATGCTCTCCACTAGTTCTGGGGGCGGGCGGAGCCCACGGGAGGGGCGGGCAGGAAGCCCGTCGAGACGAAGTAGTCGAGGTAGAGGTCGAACAGTTCGCGCTCGATCGGCTTGCACGCGATGCCGGAGCCGGCGAGTGCGGCACGCAGGTTGCCGGTGCGGAAGTCCGGCTTGCTGCCCAGGTAGCCCACTTCCTCGGCGGGCCGGTCCGCGCCGAACAGCGGGAGATAGACGGCGAGTTCGTTCTCCTCGCCGCGTTCCACGGCGGCGGCGAGCTCGCGGTACCAGTCCTGGTAGGCGAGGCGGCGCAGCGGATAGCCATAGGCGACGATCAGGTCGAAGATCTCGTTCATGCTGACGGACCGGGCGCTGGGTACGTTGAAGACCGCTTCCGCACGGCCGCCGGACAGCGCGGTGTGCACCACCGTGGCGGCGCAGAAGTCGACCGGTACGAGGTCGAGGAGCAGGTCGTAGTCCAGGTAGGCGCCCAGCTGGACGCAGCCCTTGATCAGGTGGTTGATGAAGGTGTCGGGCGAGCAGGCGCCGGTGGTCTGGGAGCCGGTGATGGCTCCGAGCCGGTAGACGTGGGCCGGTACGCCGCGGTCCCGGGCCTGGAGCATCAGGCTGTCCGCGACCCACTTCGACTGCCGGTAGCCGCCGACGACGTGGTCGGCCTCGGTGAGTCTGGTCTCCGCCCAGCTGCGCTGCCCCTCGTGCCCGGGGTACACGCCGATCGTGGAGACGAAGTGCACCGCCTTGACCCGTGTCCGGCAGGCGAGCCGCAGCACCTCCATGGCGCCGAAGACATTGACCGGCTTGATCTTCGTGTAGGGCACGATCCAGCTGGAGATCGCCGCGTTGTGGATGATCAGCTCCACCTCGGCGGCCAGCTCCTGGTAGGTGCTCTTCGTGAGGCCGAGGTAGGGGCGCCCGGTGTCGCCGGGAACCCCGGTGACGCGCTCCTCGTCGCCGTCCTGCAGCAGTCCGTACTCCGCCAGGTTCGCGCAGACGCGCCGGGTGGCCTCGGCCGTCCCCTCGGCGCGCACCAGGACGTGCACGGCGGCGGTCGAACGGTCCAGCAGTTCACGGAGCAGGAACGCACCGGTGTAGCCGGTGCCACCGGTCAGCAGGACCGAGCGGTACGGCCCCGTCGACGGCGGGAGGGCCCCCTCCTCGGGCACGATGTCGTCGGGCAGCACGGCGTCGGCCACCATCGCCTCGGTTCCGACGCCCCGGGGGTTGCCGGCGCCGGTCACGGTCGGGTCCGCCTGGGAGCTGACCATGCGGGCGAGCTGGGCGACCGTGGGATCCTCGAACATCCGGCGGAGGTCGAGTCGTACGTCGTATGCCTCGCGAACCTGCGCGGCCATCTGCAGCACCGTCAGGGAGTCGCCGCCCAGGTCGAAGAAGCTGGTCTCCACGCCGACCTGCGACAGGCCGAGCAGGTCCTGCCAGATGCGGGCGAGCTGGGTCTCCACCGGTGTACGGGGCGCGACGAAGGCCGCCTCGGGGCTCTCCTCGACCGTGAGGGCGGGCAGACTTCCCCGGTCCACCTTGCCGTTGGGCAGCTTCGGCAGCTCCGGCAGCACGACGAAGTGCGCCGGGACCATGGCGTCCGGGAGATGCGTCCTGGCGTAGGCGCGCAGCGAGGAGCGCAGGCCCGCCGCCCAGGACGAAGTGAGCGGATCGTTGGCGAGTTGTCCGGTCGGGCTCATGCCTGGTCCTCGGCGTCGTCGTGGGCGGGAAGGATCCGGTCGAATACGGCGTCGAAGGTGTCCAGTCGGCCGTCCTGGGCCACCAGGGCCCTGACCTGTCGTTCTTCGTCGGCGGCCAGGTGGAACAGCTCCTCCGGATGGGCTCCGGCCGTCTCGTCCAGGTCCCACAGCAGGCGCTCCAGGTCCCAGGCGGTGGCCGCGGGGTCGCTCTCCTCCAGCGCCTGCACCGCGGCCGTGGCGCGCAGCAGCCTCCGGTTGGGAATGCCGGTCACCACCAGATCGCCGGCGTGGTCTGCCAGCTGCTTCCGCAGGCCGTCGAGGCCGCCGTCGAGCGCGTCCCAACGGACGTGGCTGGGCGCGCCGGCCGCCTCCTGATCGCCGACCAGCAAGGTCACGTCGTAGCGGAAGAGGGAGAGCTCGTTGTCCGCCGCGCCCCTCTTCAGCTCGATGCGGACCTCCCCGATGCCGTCGAGTTCGTCGGCGAGCCGGTGGAAGAAGGCGGGGGAAAGGCACAACTCCCGCTCCTCCCGCAGGTTCCTGAAGATCGCGGACCGGAGGTCCTCGACCGTCTGGAGGGGCCCGGCCCGGTGCAGCTGCACGGCAGTGTGGAACTCGGGCAGCATGTCGACCGAGCGCACGTCGCCGACGAAGACGGCCCCTCCCGGGCGTACGGCCCGTACGGCGTCGGTGAGCACCGTGCGCAGGTAGTCGGTCCCGGGGAAGTACTGCGCGACGGAGTTGATGACCACGGTGTCGAGGCTTCCCGGCTCCAGACCGGCGAGGTATTCGGGCCCGGACTGCGCGAGTCGTACGTGCTCCGGCAAGGGACGTCCCAGGCTGGCGGCCGCGGACGTGAGCGCTGCCGGCGAGAGGTCCACGCCGTGGTACGCCTCGACCTGCTCGGCCAGGGAACGGAGCACCAGCCCGACACCGACGCCGATGTCGGCCATCGCGCGCGGATCGAGCGCACGGATCCGGTCGACGGTGTGGCACAGCCATTCGCGCATCTCGGGGACGGGGATGGGCTCACCGGTGTAGCTGCTGAGCCAGCCGGCGAACTCCGCGCCGTCGTCCGGCACACCGTCCGCGGGTGGCGCGGTGTAGGCGCTCTCCCAGACCTCGCCCCAGCGGCGGACGTGCGCGTCCTGCACGGAGGCGTCGGAGAGGGAGTCCGCGGGCGACACATAGGCCACCAGCTCGGTCCCGTGGGCCCCTTCGACCGCGGTGACGGCGACCGCGTCGAGCCGTGAGTGGCGCGAGAGCACGCTCTCCACTTCGTCCGGCTCGACCCGGTGGCCGAGGATCTTCACCTGCCGGTCGACACGGCCCAGGAACACCAGGCTGCCGTCGGCGCGCCAGGACACCCGGTCTCCGGTGCGGTAGTACCGGCCGGTACCTTCCCCGCCCGCCACGAACCGCTCCGCGGTCAGGTCCGGCCGCCCGATGTACCCCGCGGCGACGCCGTCCCCGCCGATCCACAGCTCGCCCGGGACACCGACCGGCAGCGGCCGGCCGCGGCCGTCCACCACGCGGACGTCGGTGTTGGCGATCGGCCGGCCGATGGAGATGACGCCGGCCGTCGCGTCCCGCTGCGGGTCCAGCTCGTGCACCGTCGACCAGATGGTGGTCTCGGTGGGGCCGTACATGTTGCAGATCCGCACGCCGGGCAGGGCTTCGATGAGCCGCTGCGCCAGGCCCGAGGGGAAGGCCTCGCCGCCGATCAGCAGGGCGCGCAGGCCCCGCAGCGCTTTTAGGGCGCCGGGTTCGGCGGCCACCGCGGTGAACAGCGACGGGGTGCCCTGAACGAGGGTGACACCGTGCCGTTCGCAGAGCGCGGCGAAGGAGTGGGCGCTCTCGGCGGCCTCGCTCTCCTGGGCGTCCCGGAGCCGGTCGACCCAGGTGAGGCTCTCCAGGACGGCGTCCGGCGCCACACCGAAGTCGACCAGGCACGCGATCTCGTCGACGCCCGCGGCGGCCAGGGCGCGGACCAGTTCGGCGCAGGTGTCCGGGGACCCGAACAGGCCGGAGGACTCGAAGTAGCGGTTGATCGCCATGTCGATCACCGCGTCGATCTGGTCCTCGGCGCCCATCTCGGGGAGGTCCTGGCCGGTGGAGGCGAACAGGGTGCGCCACAGTTCGGTGGAGCTGCGCAGGTAGTTCCGGAACGGCTCGCGCGCCTGCTGCCTGGCCTGCTCGGTGTCGTCCGACATGAAGGTGTGCACCATCACGGTGACCTGTCCGGGGCCGGCGTGCCCGGCTGCCTCCCTCGCCTGCCGGTACGCCGTGATCTTCGCCGCGAGATCGTCCGGGTCCTGGCCGAAGAGGTGCGTGAGCAGGTTCGCGCCGGAGGCGCCGGCCTTCTGGAAGGTCTGCACGGTGCCGACCGAGGTGAGCCAGATCGGCGGCTCGTCCTGGACCGGTGCGGGGAAGATCCGTACGTCGACGAGTTCGCCACTGCCGCCGACCCGCTGCACGGGCTCGCCCCGCCACAGCTTGCGGAATTCCTCCAGTTGCTGGGACATCCGGTCCTTGCGCTCCGGGAAGGCCTCCGGACGCAGCACGAAGTCGTTGGAGTTCCAGCCGGCGGCGAAGGCCAGGCCGACGCGGCCGTCCGAGAGGTTGTCGACGAGCGACCACTCCTCGGCGATGCGCACCGCGTCGTGCAGCGGCGACACCACGCTGCCGCAGCGCAGGGCGATGCGGTCGGTGATGGTGGCCAGTGCTGCGGACATCACCGAGGGGTTGGGGTAGAGGCCGCCGAATTCGTGGAAGTGGCGCTCGGGGGTCCATACCGCTTCGAAGCCGTGGGTGTCGGCGTACCGGGCGGCGTCCAGCAGCAGTTGGTAGCCCTCGCGGTTCGAGACTCCCGCGGAGGCGGCGAAGAAGAAGAGGCTGAAGGCCAGGGCCCGCTCGGTCGCCTCGGGCTGCGGGACGAGGTTGCTGATGATGCGTTCGCCCGCGACGACGACCTTGGCGCCGTGGGTGAGCGGCCACAGCAGCTCCAGTACGGAGATGTCGAAGGAGACGCTGGTCACGGCGAGCACCACATCGTCGTGCGCACAGCCCACCCGCTCGTCCATGCCGGCGAAGAAGTTCACCGCGTTGCGATGGCGGAGCGCGGTGCCCTTGGGCTTGCCGGTGGAGCCCGATGTGTAGATCACATACGCCGTGTCGTCACCGGAGACCGCGCCGCCCGGCTGCGTCGCGGGATGCTTCTCGACGGTCTTGGCGTCCGCGGCGATGTCCACCACGCGCGGCGCGGTGATGCCGTCGGGGGTGCCCGGCCCCTTGACCAGACATCCGATACCGGCGTCCGCGGCGATGTTCTCCAGACGCCCCTTGGGGAAGGACGGGTCCATCGGCACGTACGCGGCGCCGCTCTTGAGCACGGCGAGGAGGGCGACGACGAGGTCGATACCGCGGCGCAGGCTCACGCCCACCAGGTCTCCGCGGCCGATGCCCTGGTCACGAAGGTGATGCGCCAGGCGGTTCGCCCGGGAGTTCAGCTCCGCATAGCTGAGGTGGTCGAAGCGGTGGGTGAGCGCGATGGCGTCCGGGTGTGCCAGGACCTGTCGCTCGAACTGTCCGTGCACCGTGTCCGCGGCGTCGTAGGCGAGCGTGGTGTCGTTCCACCGGGCCAGCTGCGTGTGCTCCGCCGGGGTCATCAGGTCGACGGCGGTGAGCTCCGTGGCCGGCTGCCGGGCGACGGCTGCCAGGGCCCGCTCGTAGTAGCCCACCAGCCGGGAGCAGAACTCCTCGGGCAGGACCGCGAGGTCGCAGTCGAGCCACAGTTGCAGCGCGCCCCGCTCGGGGTCGATCAGGAAGTTGACGGCCAGCGGGTAGTTGGTCTCGGCGACACCCACCGTGACCGTCATGAGGCCGTCCGCCGACCGGTGCCGGTCACGGTGGAAGTCCATGAAGTTGACGTAGCTGTCGAGCTGGAGCCCCTCGCCCATGTCGTGCTGCATCTGCGCGAAGGAGTAGCGGCGGTGGGCCGCGGACCGGCGCTCGTGGTCGAAGACCCGGCGTGCCGTGTCCAGGAATGTGGCGGACGACAGGTCGACGCGCAGCGGGAGGGTGTTCAGGAAGACGCCGATCGTCTCGTCGCCGCCCTCCTCCTCCAGCCGGGCGTTGGCCACGACACCGGTGAGCACCTCGTCGTCCCCGCTGACCAGCCGCAGCACGGCGAGGTGCGCGGTGGCCAGCAGCGACTTGAGCGGCAGCCCTTCGCGTCCGGCGAGGGTGCGCAGCGCTTCGGCCACCGTGGTGTCCACCGCGACGTCCCACCGGTGGTGGGCGGCCGGCCCAAGACCACCGGGCCGCTCCTGCCCGGTGGTGCCACGGGGCACCAGCCGGGTGGGTGCGGCGCCGCGCAGCAGGCCGGTCCAGTAGTCACGCGATTCCTCGTCCGCGAGTGCCCGGCGTTCCGCGGCCACGAAGTCCCGGTAGGCCGAACGGACCGGCGGCAGGTCCAGCTCCTGGCCGGCGAGGCGGGCGCGGTAGTGGTCCGCCACCTCTTCGAGCATGCGCATGTCGCTCCACCCGTCGAGGACGACGTGGTGTTCGATCACCGACAGCTCGAACGCGTCGGTGCCGCAGGGGTGCGCCACGAATTTCAGCAGCGGCGCCACTTCCGGGTCGAAACGGGTGAACTTCGCCTGCTCGACCCACTCCCGAACGGCGCGCAGCCGGGCCTCGTCATCGAGATCGGTGAGGTCCTCGCCGGTCTCCAGGGGGATCGTGACGTCGCTGTGCACGAGCTGCAGGGGCTCGGAGAAGCGCGCCAGTTCAAAGGAGCAGCGCAAGGAGGGGTGCCGGGCGGCGGTGTCGTCGACCGCGGCCCGGAGGGCGCCGAGGTCGAGGCGGGCCGCGACCCGTGCGCTGGTCACCACGCGGTACACCGAGGAGTCCTCGGCGTACGCGGCGTGGTAGAGCATGCCGGCCTGCATGGCGCTGAGCGGGTAGGCGTCGTCGAGCCCGTCCGGCAGCAGCCGGCGGTCCTCGTCGGAGAGCAGCCCGAACGGCGCGCGGTCGGCAGAGCTCTCCCGCTGCTCCAACGGGACGATCCGAAGGGCGAGTTCGCGGATCGACGGACCCTGGAACAGGTCGGACACCTCGAAGGTGTGGCCGTGGCGCTCGACTTCGGTACGGACCCGGATGGCGTGCATGGAGTCACCGCCCAGCACGAAGAACGAGTCGTCCACGCCGATCTCGTCGATGTCCAGGACCGCGCACCAAGCCCGGTGCAGCAGCTCTTGTGCGGCGGTCTCCGGCGGGGCGGCGACGCGCGGGGTCCGGAGCTCCGGCATCGGCAGAGCCTTGCGGTCGAGCTTGCCGTTGGACAGCAGGGGCAGGGAGTCGAGGACGACGAAGTGCGCCGGGGCCATGTAGGCGGGCAGCCGCTCCCGCAGCCATGCCAGCAGCTCCGCCGGCTGCGGAGCGTCGCCCTGGGGCACCACATGGGCGATGAGCTGACGCTGTCCGTCACTGCCGTACGGCGCGGTCACCACCGCCTGCTCGATCGCCGGGTGTCCGAGGAGCGCGGATTCGATCTCACCGGGCTCGATGCGGAAGCCGTGCACCTTCACCTGGTGGTCGAGCCGCCCCCGGTACAGGACGACTCCGTCCGCACGGAGCACGGCCAGGTCTCCGGTCCGGTACAGCGTGCCGGGGCCGAACGGGTTGGCGAGGAAGCTCGCGGCGGTGAGCTCCGGGCGATTGACGTAACCCGAGGCGACCTGGACACCACCGATGTGCAGTTCACCGGCGATCCCGTGCGGCAGCGGCCGCCCCTGCCGGTCCAGTACGTACAGGCTGGTGTTGGCCACCGCCCGCCCGATGGGCACGGGGCGGTCGGCGTCCTGCGGGGTGCATCGCCAGTGGGTGACGTCGATGGACGCCTCGGTCGGCCCGTAGAGGTTGTTCAGCTCGGGCGCGCCGTCCGCACCGTACTGCGCGAAGAACCGGCCGACCGTCTCGGAGCGGAGCGCCTCACCGCTGCAGACGACCCGGCGCAGCGTCGGCAGGTCCCGGCTCGTGGGCTCCGCGAGGAAGAGGTCCAGCATCGAGGGGACGAAGTGCACGGTGCTGATGCGGTGCCGTCGGATGGCGTCCGCGAGGGCCCGGGGGTCGCGCTGCGCGCCCGGGGCGGCCAGGTGCAGCGCGGCGCCGGTCAGCAGCGGCCAGAAGAACTCCCACACCGAGACGTCGAAGGTGTAGGGCGTCTTCTGCAGCACCCTGTCATCGGCCCCGAGCCCGTAGGCGTCCTGCATCCACAGCAGCCGGTTGACGACACCGCGGTGCGGTACCGCCACGCCCTTGGGCCGGCCGGTGGAACCGGAGGTATAGATGACATACGCGGTGTCATCGGGCGTGGCCGTGCCCTGGAGCGGCCCGGACCGGGGCAGCGTGGGGAGCAGTTCGTCCACGGCGAGGATGTGGGCACCGGTGCCGGCGAGCCGCTCGGCGAGGTCCGAACGGGTCAGGACGATACGAGCGCCGGAGTCCTCGATCTGGAAGGCGAGGCGGGAGGTGGGGAGTTCGGGGTCCAGCGGCACGTACGCCGCGCCGGACATCAGGACCGCCAGCAACTCCACGATCAGGTCGAGCGAGCGCTCGTCGTGCACCCCCACCACCTGACCTGACGTCACCCCGTCGGCACGGAGCCGGGCGCCCAGGCTGCGGGCCCGGTCGACGAGCTCGCGGTAGGTCAGCGAGCCGCCCTCCACCTCGGCGGCGACGGCGTCCGGTGTCCGCTCGGCCTGCTCTTCGATCAGTTCGTGGAGCGGCCGGCTCAGGTCGTGGTCCTGTGTGTGGGCGTCGGCTTCCTCCTCGGCCAGGGCCCGCTCGGCAGGGGTCAGTATCTCGATCTGCCCCACCTGCAGATGCGCGCCCTCCGCCTGGGCGAGGGTGTCCAGGAAGGCGGCGAGCCGATCGCGGTGCGCGGCAAGGATGTCGGCGCCGTGCAGCTCCGGACGGGGGTCGAAGGACATCCGGAGATCGGTGCCGTCGGAACCGCCGAAGAACTCGATCGACAGGTCGTGTACCGGGCCCGAGGACAGCTGGTGGACCGTGCCCCGCAGGCCGCCGAACCGTATCTGCCCGTCGAAGGACACCACGTTCACGACCACGCCCGAGGGCTCTTCGGCGGCGCCGCTCCGCCTCAGCTCCCGTTGCAGGTCCTCTCCGCGGAACCGCTGGTGCGCCAGCGCTTCGCTCGCCTGCGTGGAGACGTGCTGCACGAGCTCGCGGAAGGTCATCCCGGAGCGTACGGACAGCCGCAGGGGCAGCACGTTGGCGAGCATGCCCGGCGTGGTCAGCGCGGTTCGGGTGGTGCGGGCACGCACCGGCAGTCCGATGACGATCTCGTCCTGCTGAGTGATCCGGTGCAGGTATGCCGCTGTTGCCGCGAGTACGACGACCGCCCAGGGGGCCCCGTATGCGGCGGCCATTTCGTCGATCCGGCCGACCCGGACCGAGGGCTGGAAACGTGCGGCGGCCCGGGGCGTTCCGGCGGCCCGGTCGCTGAGGCTGATGCGGTCGGGCCAGTCCCCCGTACCGCCGAGCCAGTGGGCGCGGTCGCTCTCGTGGTCCGGCGAGGTCCGGTACCGGGCTTCCTCGTCGAGCAGGTCGGCCAGCGTGCCCGCGCTCTTCTCGCGCACCGCCGTCCCCTGCTCCAGCGCCGTGTAGATCTGCGCGAGCCGGCGCCAGTAGAGAACCTGGCCATAGCCGTCCAACACGATGTGGTGGTACCGGAGATGGAAGAGGAAGTGGTCGGGAGCCAGACGCAGCAGAGTGTGGGTGAACAGCGGACCGGTCGTGAGATCGACGGGGGTGGCGAGGTCCGACCGGACCCAGTCCTCCGCGGCGCTGCGCGGCTCGCTCTGCCGCCCGAACTCCCTGACGTGCAACGGCGCGTCGATATCCGCCGGAACCTGCCAGGGCCGGTCCTCCTCATCGGCCACGAAGCGCACGCGCAGGGCGTCCGTCTCGCCGACGGCTCTTCTGACGGCTTCCGCCAAGTGCCCCTCGTTCAGCTGCCCATGGATCTCGATGTATCCGCCGCAGTTGTGGAGAGCGCCGCCGGCATCCAACTGATGGGCGATCCACACTTCGTGCTGCGCGGCGGACAGCGGCAGGCGCCCGGCAAAACTCTTCACGAGTCACTCCGTCTTTCGGTGTCAGGAAGCGCGCACGCCTCCTACCGCCCCGGCACACAACGGTGTTGAGCAGGGCAGGACGGGAGCGCTACGCGTTGAGTTCTTGCAGCCTGTGGAGAGCGGCGGGGCCGCGTTCAGCGAGCCCCGAGGGCTCGGAAACAGGCGCTATCGATGACGTCGAACCCGGCATGGCCATGGCCGGACGGCCCCGTGCAGAGAACTCCGCAGCCGCCCCGTCAGTCGTCTTGCCGCCGACCGGCCACGCATGGACACAGACACAGATATCCCCCAAAATGCGCCGCCTGAACGGCACTCCCCCGTGCGCCAACAGCATCCGAGACCGAGTCCTGAGCAGAGCACTCGAACGCTGGGCATATCTCCACGGCTCGGCACTGCGCCTCACTGAGCGAGCCTCACCGTGTTCGGTGCATCTCACCCAGCCAGCCGGTTCGTGTCAACCCATCACGCCGGGGCGGCAGTTGACGATCTTCGACCTCTTTGCCCGATTCCTCAGCGGAGCTGACCCTTCCTTTGCCGAACATACGCCGCACGAGGAGCCAAACCGCCAAAACGCCACTCCAAGCAGCGGCTCGCACACCATCAGTAACGGTAAAGGCTGCCCCAAGAGGTCATCACGAAGCCCTTGGCGTCGAGATGGCGTCTCAACTCCTGGACAACAACGGCGAATTGGCCGCCCATTGTTCACCCGGAGTCGAGGCGAAGGGGCTGAGAATCGAGGGGTCCCGCGAACGAGGCCTGACCCTGTCGGCGCACTCCGTACGATCCGACGCGGACGCACTGCGTACGATCCGGTACGCCGGCGTCCGAGAATCCGCCACCCGGGCCGGTCACCCCGGCCCCTCCGGGCGACCGGCGGACGGTACAGCGCACAGGGCCGGCGGAACCCGAATACGTAGGCGGCTGCACCGACTTCCCGTCCACGGCAGTACAGGCGCGTCAGCGACACCGCGCAGCGCCCGGACCGCCTCATAGGCTGCCCGCGTGAATGCTCATTCGCTGCCACAGCCCAGTGCCGAGCTGCCCAGTGCCGAGCTACCCACACCTGCGGCCGGGCTACGGGTCAGCGCCCGTGCGGTCGTCGTGGACCAAGAGGGCCGGCTCCTCCTCATCCGGCATCGCGACGGCGACCGGGAGTTTCCTGTCCTGCCCGGCGGACGAGTAGAGCGTGGCGAGACCGCTGCCGAAGCAGCCTGCCGGGAAGTGCGGGAGGAGACCGGACTGCGGGTCACCGTCGGTGCACTGCTCCGGGTCCGCGAGTACCTGCCGGAACGTCACCCCGCCCATCCCCACCACCACACCCCCGTGCAGCAACTCCAGCTGTACTTCCGGGCTCCGCCGGTCTCCGACGGCACGTCACCGGCGACGGCTCCGGACCGTACACAAATCAGCCGTCATCTGGCATCCGCTGCGCACGCTCAGCGAACTGCCCCTGGTCCCGCTCGGGCCGGCCGCACCGCTCATCGCGCTCGGCACCGAACAGACCGCGAACGGTCCGGTCCACCTCGGCGACCTGCCCTGAACCTGACGCTCAGCCCGTTCGCCGGGATGGCGCCCCCTTTCCGCCGCCGGCCGGCGCCGCTCCGGCGGGATCGCCCGGGCTAGCACCTCAACCCATGGGGGACGCCTCACGTGACGGAGTCGCCGGGTTCAGGATGACGGGGCGCCGAAGTAGTGGCCGCGGTCGAGGTCGTCGATGAGGCCGGGGCCGGTGGGGTGCCACCCCAGCAGCTCGCGGGTCAACTCGTGCGACGCCGGGGCGTCGACACCCAGGAAGCGGCCCAGCCAACCGAAATGCTCACCCGCCTCCTCGGCCGGGACGGAAGCCACCGGCAGGTCGAGGTGCCGGCCGATCATCTCCGCGAGGGTGCGGATCGGCACGCCCTCCTCGGCGGCGCCGTGCAGCACCGATCCGGCCGGGGCCTTCTCCAGCGCCAGCCGGAACAGCCGCGCGGCATCGAGCCGGTGCACCGCGGGCCAGCGGTGGGAGCCGTCGCCGACATAACCGGAGACACCCTTCTCGCGGGCGACGTCGATCAGCCGCGGAACGAAGCCGTGGTCTCCCTCGCCGTGCACCGACGGCGCCAGACGTACGAGGGACGCACGCACGCCGCGCTCGGCCAGACGCAGCGCCGCCCTCGCCCCGGCCTTCCGGGGGCCGCCGGCCACGTCGGGATCGAGCTTGTCCCGCTCGGCCGCCACCCGCCCCGGGGCGACTCCGAGCAGTCCGGAAGCGACGACGAGCGGGCGATCGGACCCTTCAAGCGCGGCGCCGAAGGCCTCGATGGCGCGCAGATCTGCTCTGACGGCGCCCTCGAAGTCCGAGAAGTCGTGGATGAACGCGAGGTGCACGACCCCGTCGGCGGCTGAGGCTCCCGCGCGAAGACTGTCGAGGTCGTCGAGGGCACCGCGGTGCACCTCGGCCCCGGCGGCGGCGATCGCCTCGGCCGAGGCGTCCGAGCGGGCCAGCCCGAGCACGTGGTGGCCCGCGCGGAGGAGTTCGGGAACGAGGGCGGAGCCGATGAAGCCGGATGCTCCGGTGACAAATACACGCATAGGAAGAAGCCTCCAGGTGCGGGGGCGTCCTTGGCGCAGGGCGCGCCCGGACCGCCGATGTCAGTGACTGTCATCGCATCGTACTCTCGATGTCAGTCACTGTCATCACGTAGAATCGGCTCATGGGTCGATGGGAGCCGGGCGCGCGCACGCGGCTTGAACAAGCAGCGTTGGAGCTCTACGCCGAGCGGGGGTTCGAGCAGACGACGGTGGCGGAGATCTCCCACCGGGCAGGCCTCACGGAGCGCACGTTCTTCCGCCATTTCGCCGACAAGCGCGAAGTGCTGTTCTCGGGGCAGGCCGAGTTGCTCGACATCTGCGTGCACACCATCGTCGGCGCGCCCGAAGCCGCGGCCCCCCTCGATGCCATGGCCGAGGCTCTCCAGGCCGCCTCCGCCCCCTTCGAGGACCGCCGCGAATTCGCCCAGCGACGCCAGACCGTGATCGCCGCGAACGCCGGCCTCCAGGAACGCGAACTGCTGAAGCTCTCCTCGCTCGCCTCGGCCACAGCCGACGCGCTACGCCGGCGCGGTGTCGCGGAGCCGACCGCGAGCCTGACCGCCGAGGCCGGGGTCGCGGTTTTCAAGGTCTCCTTCGAGCGCTGGCTCGGCGAAGCCCACGGGCGGACGCTCTCCGAGCTCATCGGCGACTCCCTCGACCACCTCAAGGCCGCGACCGCGGGCTAGCAACGCGGCGGAAGCGGCGAGCCCACGGCCTGCCTCGGCACGGGGGCTCGCCGGCACTCCTCGTACCTAGTGGCAGCAGTCCAACACCTGCGGCGCCCAATCACGTGCCAGGACATCCACCAACCCAAGGTCCGTGATCTTCATGGTGGGTGAGACGGCCAGGGTGAGCGTCGAGACGCTCATGAAGGGGTTGCGGTGCCGCCAGCCCCAGGCACCCAGTTCGTCCCGAACGTCCCGCGAGGAGTCGGCCACTTCGGTGGCGGGCGCCGTGGACATGACCCCGCCGACGCCGAGCGGAAGCCGGGCGGTGACCGCGCCGTCGCGGGCGACCGCCACGCCCCCGTCGTCGGCGAGCACCGCCGCTGCGGCGGCGCGCATCGAGTGACGGGTGGTGCCGAGGGTCACGAGATTGTGGCTGTCGTGGGCGTACGTCGTCGTCACCGCGCCGTCGCCGAGGTCCATACCGGTCACCGGCACGCAGGCGGTGTGGTCCCGGCCGTGCCGGTTGCGGACCCAGCACAGCGCCGTGTGGCCTTCCCAGGCGACGGTCCCGCCGGTGACCTGGAGCTCGATCTCGGCCGGTTCGGTGTAGGTGTCCACGGGGTTGACGCGCAGGCCGCGGAAGCGGTGGCGGCCGTCGGGCAGGTCGACCCGCCACTGGTACTCGTCCTCGGGAAGCTCCGCGACATGCACCGAGCCCGCGAAGGGGTGGGCACCGGGGTGCGGCTCCTCGTAGGTGGCCCGGCCCTCGGCGGCGACCAGGCGTCCCCCGGCGATCACCGAGTGGACGGCGAAGTCCTCCAACGGGCCGTCCAGGAGGAGGAGATCGGCGCGCTTGCCGGGGGCGACGATGCCGCGGTCCGGCAGCCGCAGCCGCTGCGCGGGCGTCCAGGTCAGCGCGCGCAGCACGTCGAGCGCGGGCAGCCCGGCGGCGACGGCGGTGCGCGCGATGTGGTCCAAGTGCCCCTTGGCGACGATGTGGTCGGCGGCGAGGTCGTCGGTGACCAGGCAGACCGGCGGCAGCTGCGGCAGGGCGAGCAAGGCTTGCATCGCCTCGGGCTCCAGGCACTTCTCCTGCAGCATGACCGTCATGCCCAGGCGGGCCTTCTCGACCATGACCTCGGGGGTGTTCTTGGTGTGGTCGGAGTCGATGCCGGTGGCCATGTAGCGGCTGAGTTCTTCGCCCGAGAGGCCCGGACAGTGGCCGTCCAGGAGCACACCCTGGTCGCGTGCCACCTCGATGATCGCGTGCATCCGCCGGTCGCCGGAGACGACCGCGCGGTAGTCCATGACCTCGGCGAGCGCGCGTACGCCCTCCCAGCGCAGCAGTTCGTCGACGTCCTCGGGATCCAGGTGCGCGCCGGAGTGCTCGAAGCCGGCGAGCGCGGGGACGCAGGAGGGTACGCCCCACAGCTGCGTCTGCGGGGTGCCGCGGCCGGCGTCGATCATCCACTGCATCGCCGTACGGCCCGCGACGTTGACGATCTCGTGCGGGTCGGCGAGAACCGTGGTGGTGCCGCGGGGCAGGGTGAGCCAGGCGAACGCGGCCGGGGTGAGGAACGAACTCTCGACGTGCATATGGGCGTCGAGGAATCCGGGGACGATCAGGCGTCCCGCCGCGTCGATCCGTTCGGCCGCCTCGCCCCCCGTGCCGGGCGGAACGACCCCGCTGATGGACGAGCCGGTGAGGAGGACATCGGCGGCGAAGGTCTCACCGGTGAAGACGGAGACCACCTGGCCGCCGGCGATACGGATGTCGTGCACGTACACGTAATGCTTCCGATCAGAGGTGTCTGGGTCAGTGGACGGAGTTGTAGAAGAAGTAGAGGAGGAACGGCAGCAGGACCCACATGCCGGGGTGGATCTCCTTGAAGCGGCCCGCCGCGGCCTTGATGAGCACGTAAGCGGTGAGGCCGGCGGCGATGCCGGTGCCGAAGTTGCCCCAGAAGAGCGTGCAGCCGACGACCAGGGCGGCCGGGATCGCGTCGGTGGGCTCGCTCATGTCGACCTTGCGCAGCCCGGCCAGCATGGACAGGCCGATGAAGATCAGTACGGGCGCGGTGGCCGCGGCGGGGATCATCGTGGCCAGCGGGGTGAAGAGCAGCAGGAGGGCGAAGAGGCTTCCGGTGACGACCGAGGTGAGGCCGGTGCGGCCGCCGCTGTCGGCGCCCGCCGCGGACTCCAGGTACGTCGTGACGCTGGGGCCGCCGAGTGCCGAGCCGCCGATCACGCCGACCGAGTCGACCAGGAACGGCTTCTTCACATCGGGGATCTCGCCCTTCTCGTCGGCTATGCCGATCCGCTGGCCGACAGCCATGACGACGCCGGTGGCGGAGAAGAATTCCGAGGCGAAGAGCGCGAAGAGGTAGGGCAGGTACTCGGGCTTGAGGGCGCCGAGGACGTCCATGTGGAACGCGACGGGGCCGAGGCTTCCGGGCGCCTCGAACCAGGAGTCCGGCACCTCGGCGACACCCAGCGGGATCGCGGCGATGGTGAGGACGGCCATGGTGATCAGCAGCGTTCCCGGGATCTTCCGGGAGGCCAGGGCGGTGACGAGGACCAGGCCCGCGAGGGCCAGCAGCGCGGCGCCGGAGGAGAGGTCGCCGAGCGCCATGCCCTTGGGTCCGGCCTCGATCAGCCCGGCCGAGCGGAAGCCGAGCATCGCGATGTAGAGGCCGATGGCGGAGCCGATGGACAGCCGCACGCAGTCGGGGATGATGCGGGTGACGAGCCGGCGTACGCCGAGCAGGGTCAGCAGCAGGAAGGCCACGCCCGACCAGAAGACCATGCCCATGGCGACGGGATAGGGCACGTGGTCGTGCTGGATGAGGGTGACCGTCACCAGCGCGACACCGCCGAGGCCCGGCGCCAGGACGAACGGCAGGTTGGCGTACAGCCCCATGAACAGGGTCGCGAGCACCACGGTCACGATGACCCCGGTGGTCGCCGCGGTGTGCGGCACGCCGGCGGCGGCGAGCATTCCCGGCACCACGATGACCACATAGGCCGAGGCGAGGAACATGCTGACGCCCGCGAGCGCCTCGGTACGGACGGAGGTACCGCGCTCCGTCAGCCGGAATATCCGGTCGACTCTGCCACCGGTCCCCGACGCGTGTTCTGTCGCCATCGCCGCTCCTCATTTGTGCAATCGCTTGCAGCATGCGTTTGCACTAGACTACAAAAACCTGCGCGGAGAGGGAATGGGGAAGGGGACGCGAATGGCACGGCTCGAAGACGTCGCACGTCAGGCAGGGGTTTCGGCCTCCACGGTGTCGCGTGCGCTCAGCCGCCCCGACATGATCTCCGAGGCGACCCGCAACAAGGTCCTGGCCGCGGCCGAGGCACTCGGCTACCGCCACAACGCCGCCGCCCGCGCACTGGTCACCGGCCGGACCGAACTGCTCGCCTTCAGCGTCCCCACGCTCGCCAACCCCTTTTACGCACCGGTCATCGAGGGCGCGCAACAGGCCGCCGAACAGGCGGGATGCGAGCTGATCGTGGTGGTGACCGACGGCTCGGCCGAGCGCGAGAAGGCGCTCTTCGCCCGGCTGACCGACCGGGTCGACGGCTTCGCCGCCGCCGGACCCCGCTCCCCCGCCCCCGTACTGAGCGCCCTCGCCGACCACCTCCCGCTGGTCACCCTCAACCGGCGGGTACGCGGCGTCAGTTCGGTGGTCATCGACACGCCGACCGGAGTGGGCGCGATCGGCACCCACCTCGCCGGACTCGGCCACCGCCGCATCGCCTACCTCGGCGGCCCCGAGCGGTCCTGGCTGAACCCGCGGCGACTGCGTGCGTTGCGTACGGCCGTCCCCGAGTGCGAGGTCGTGGCGCTCGGTCCCTACCCACCGGAGTTCGAGGCGGGCGTGCGCGCGGCGGACGCCGTACGCGAGAGCGGCTGCACCGCCGGCCTCGCCTACAGCAGCACGCTGCTCCTCGGCCTGCTGCACCGCGTGACCATGCTGGGCCTGCGCGCGCCCGGCGACCTGAGCCTGGCGTGTGCTGACGACCTGTCAGCGGCCGGGCTCGCGATGCCCGACGTCACCGCCCTGCACGTACCTGCCGCCGAGGCCGGCCGCCGCGCCGTCGAACGCCTCCTCGACCTCTCCACCGGACCGACCGACAGCGCCACGCACCAGTCCCTTCCGGTGCAACTGCTCCCCCGGGCTTCGACGGGAGAGCCGCCGACGGCGCGCGTGCCGGAGCCGTAACCGCGCGGGGCGCGTCGGGGCGATGAGCGGGCGGGCTACGACGGGACAGCCCTGAGCGGCCGCCCGCGCGTGGTTGCCGAAATCCCCGCTCTGAGCGGTTCGCGGCACGGCAGGCAGACGGCACGACACCCCGGCGGCAATCCCGCAGGGGCGCCCGGCGGACCTGACATGCTGAACACCGTGCGCGTACTGATCGTGACGGCGGGGACCTGGGGCGATGTCGCCCCGTACACCGGACTGGGCGTGCGGCTGCGCTCCGCGGGCCACGAGGTGGCGCTCGCCACGCATGAGCGCTTCCAACAGGCCGTGACCGCCCACGGACTCGGCTTCCGGGCGCTGCCTGTCGACCCCCGCGAGGAACTGGCCTCGGAAGCGGGCCGCGGGCCGGCCAGGGCGGTCAGCCCGGCCGTGGCCATGACGCGGTTGGTGCGCATGGCGCGGGGGTTCATGTCCCGGCTGACGGCGGGTGTCGTCGACGCCGTGGGGCACGGTGCCGATGTCCTGCTGAGCTCCACACTCACCGATCCGATGTGCGCGGCGCTCGGTGAGGCGCTGCGGCTGCCGAGCCTCGGGGTCTACTTGCAGCCGATCCACCCCACCGGCGCCTTTCCGCCGCTGATCAGCGGAGCCCGGTCGTTCGGATCGCACGGCAACCGGCTGGCAGCACACGCGCTGTGGGCCTGCACCGACCGGATCTTCGCACCCGCCATGAGCGAACTGCGCCGCGAACTGAACCTGCCGCGACGGAGGTTCGGCGGGCCGCTCGGCCTGCCGCGCGGACGGACGGTCCTGCACGGTTTCAGTCCGCGGATCGTCCCCCGCCCCGCGGACTGGCCCGGCGGACACCGGGTCTGCGGCTATTGGTGGCCCGCGACCCCGCCCGGCTGGCAGCCCGATCCGCGGCTGCTGGACTTCCTCGCGTCAGGGCCGCCGCCGGTGTTCTGCGGGTTCGGCAGCTTCGTCGCCGCCGATGCGGAGCGGCTGAGTGCTCTGCTCGCCGCGGCCCTGCGCCGGGCCAAGGTACGCGGGATCGTGCAGGCGGGCTGGAGCGGGCTGCACGCCACGGGCGACGACCTGCTCACCGTGCAAGAGGTCCCCCACTCCTGGCTGTTCCCACAGACCGCCGCCGTGATCCACCACGCAGGCGCCGGCACCACCGCGGCCGCGCTGCGTGCCGGAACCCCTGCCGTACCGGTCCCGGTCCAGCTCGACCAGCATTTCTGGGCCGCCCGCCTCACCGGCCTCGGTGTCTCGCCGCCGCCACTGCGCTACCAGCGCCTGACCGCGGAACGTCTGAGCACCGCGATCACCACGGCTACCCGCAACCCAGCTCTGCGCGCCCGCGCCCGCCACCTCGCCGGAGCCCTCGCCCGAGAGGACGGCGCACACGAGGTACTCACCACCCTGGAACGCCTCGCCTAGGGTCTGTCGGTCGGATCGCCCCGCGAGCCCGGCGTGATCCCCACGTCAGATCCTGGCTGCCGCTCCCCGAGAGCCCGGCCCTGAGCGGCTGCGGCCCACCACCGGCGCGGTTCGCCGGTGATGGGCCGCTGGATCGCCGCGCGCGCATCGGTTGCGTGCGCGCCATCCGTGGAAGGTGCGCCGTGGATGGTGCGCAGTGGAAGGTGCGTAAGGGGTGCCGGTCAGCGCGGCGCCCCGCGCTGAGCGCGGTTCCCCCCGGCACCATCGCCCAGCCGGGCCGCGCCGCGAACGGCGCGGCCCGGCGGCCTCAGACGCGGTCGGCGGTGATCAGCAGGTACTGGAAACTCCCGTTGCGGTACGCGTCCAGGAAGGTCTCCTCAATGCCCGTGACCAGGTGGTCGGCCTGCCGGCGCAGCTCCCAGTACGGAAGGGCGGCCTCCGTCAGGTCCTGCACATGCACAGGGACGAGCCGGTTACGGGCCATGGCGCGGAAGTACTCGGAACGGGGGTGGATGTCGCAGATGTAGTGGGCGTTGATGAGGGACACCTCGCGGGAGGCGCGCCCATAAGCGTCGTTGTAGCAGCCGGTGATCGTCACATAGCGTCCACCGCGCCGCAGCAGCCGGGCGTGCTCGGCGAACAGCAGGTCCAGCTCGACGTACATCGTCGACTCGTTGTTCCAGGACGCCGCGTACGCGCCGGAGGTGAAGCCGGTGTCGAGCATGTTGCGGTGGTGGTAGCGCACCTTGGGGTCGATACCGCGTTTGCGGGCCTGCTCGTTGGCGAAGTCGGCCTGCTTGGCGGAGATCGTGGCCCCGTCGGTGTGACAGCCGTAGCGCTGGTGCGCGACCACGCTGCCGCCGCCGCGTCCGCATCCGGCGTCGAAGACCCGGTCGGTGGGAGAGACGTTGCCGAGGTGGGAGGCGAGCAGCTCGGCCTGGGCGTGTTCCAGCCGGTGCAGTTCGCCGGTGACGCGTTCCCGGCGCAGGTCGGGGTCCTGCTCGTCCAGCACTGACCAGTCGGCCTCCCCGATGCCGTAGTGGTGGTGGTAGAGGTCGTCAATCTTCCCCAGTTCGAGGTTGACCGGGTTTTCCTCCGCGTTCCAGTAGTCCGCGACGCGGGTCTGATACGTGGACTGGGCGGGAACCGGGGTGCGTGCGGTGCCGGCGTGAGCGATGGTCAACGGTGACTCCTTGCTGTGGTGCACGGGACGGCTACCAGTAGTTGGGCAGCGTGTAGCGGTTGGTATTGGTGGCGTGCCACTCGTGGTTGCCGGACACCCAGTCGGCCAGGCCCTGGGCGTACCTCTCAAGGAGGGGCGAGGTGGCGGTCAGCAGCGCTGACTCCGTCTCGAACGCCTCCATGATCTGGTTGTGGATCTCGACGCTCTTCAGGTAGGCGGCCTTCAGGCCGCGTTTGTCGTTGGCGGCAACCACTTGCGGCAGGTTCAGATGGGTCGGGTCACTCGCCAGCTCCTTGGTGAAGGAGTACAGGTCGTTGACGAGCGTGGTGGCATTGCAGGCCAGGGCGGTGATGCGCTGGATTTCGGGACGGGCGTAGAGCGCTTCGGGCAGTTCGTAGCCGTCCACCGCGTCGACGATCGACAGACAGGGGCGGAAGTTGTTGAACTGCCGCATCACCAAGTACTCCCAGACCTGAGGCACATGGCGCGTCTCCGCCCAGGAGGCCTCGGCCAGATAGCCGAGGTGCAGCCGGGCGATGTCGTGCACGAACCGGTTGGTCTGGCTGGGGGTGGCGAGGGCCGCGTAGTCCTTCAGGGCCCAGTGGTACGAGCGCAGGGGCCCGTCGGTCTGCACACCGCAGCGCCACTCCTCCTCCGCTTCGGTGGTGCCGTGGAACGGGTCGAGGGCCGACTGCGCCATGATCAGGCGGCCGCCCAGGCCGCGGCGCGCCCCGCCCCTGCCTTCGTCCTCCTCGCAGTAGCAGCTGTCGACGATGTTCTCGGCCAGCAGCAGCTTGCCCGCGACGGTGAGGCGGTCGAGGTCGGCCGCTCCGGGGTGCTGGAGGACGACGGCCCGGCCGAACTGGAACTGCGTGAAGTCCCCGGCCCACTGCGGAGGGAACAGATCCAGGCCGCGGGCCCAGGCCTCCAGCCTGTGGTCGATTTCCTTGGCCTTTTCGGGGTCCGCGGGGGCCGCCGGCCGGTACTTCAGTCCGGGGACGGGTCCGCCGCGCCGGGCCTGCGTGGTGCGGGTGAGGCTGGGCGGTCCGGGCAGCGAGAAGGCGGCGGGGGCGTTCGGGGGCGTGCTCATGGTGCGTGTCCTCCACCTGGTCAGTCGACGCTCCGGCCGAGCTGGACGTTCTCCAGGACTCCGGCTGCGTCGGGCACGAGAATGGCCAGCGAGAAGTAGGCCGTGACCAGGTAGTTGATGATCGCGGCCTTGTCGACGCCCATGAACCGGACGTTCAGGCCGGGTTGGAACTCCTCGGGAATGCCGGTCTGGTAGAGGCCGACCACTCCTTGGTCCGCCTCCCCGGTGCGCAGCGCGAGGATGCTCGTGGTGTTCGTGTCACTGATCGGGATCTTGCCGCAGGGGAAGATGGGGACACCGCGCCAGGCGGGAACCTCGTGTCCGTCGACGTTCGCCGTGCCCGGCACCAGACCGCGCTTGTTGCACTGCCGGAAGAAGGCGGCAATCGCCTTCGGGTGAGCCAGCAGCAGCCGCGTCTTGCGGCGCATCGACAGCAGCTCGTCCATGTCGTCGGGGGTGGGCGGGCCGGTGTAGGTGCTGATGCGCTGGCCGTAGTCGGCGTTGTGCAGCAGTCCGAACTCCCGGTTGTTGACCAGCTCCCACTCCTGGCGCTCGCGGATCTCCTCCACGGTGAGCCGAAGCTGCTGCTGCGTCTGGTCCATGGGCTCGTTGTAGAGGTCGGCGACCCGGCTGTGGACCCGCAGCACGGTCTGGGTCAGGGAGAGTTCGTACTCGCGCGGGGCGAGGTCGTAGTCGACGAAGCCGCTGGACAGCGTCGGCTCACCGACGTGTCCCGCCTGCATCGGTACGTCGGCCTCACCCTTGCGGTTCATGGGGCGCTGCTGCTGCTCCGCGTACGCCGCCAGGTGTGCGGCCAGGGACGGCGCCCGGTCGGTGAACTCCTGGACCACGTCCCAGGGCAGCACCATCACGACGCCCGCGGTTTCGGCGCGGACCGAGCTCAGCCACAGCGGATCGGCCCGGCCGATCGCCTCGTCCCCCATCTGGTGGCCGTCCGTGACGACGCCGATGATCTCCTGCTCGCCGTATTTGCCGACGGTGTAGCGGGTGAGACGGCCGTGGACGACGAGGTACGCCTCGGTGACGGGCTGCCCTTCCTCGAAGAGGACCTGGCCGGCCCGGACCTCGCGGACCCGGAAGCGGCCGGCGATCTCCTTGAGGACCTCGGTGTCGGTGTAGCCGCGCAGGACCGGCAGTTCCGTGAGCGTCTGCGGGATGACCTTGATGTCGTCCGCGCCGTTCTGCTCGAACTGGACACGGCCGCGACCGACGCGGAGTTGCAGTCGCCGGTTGACCCGGTAGGAGCCGCCTTTGACGTCCACCCACGGCAGCATCTTCAGCAGCCATCGTGAGGTGATGGCCTGCATCTGGGGCTCGGACTTGGTGGTGGTCGCAAGTTGGCGCGCGGCCTGTGTGCTGAGGCTGGTGAGCGCGCTGTCTGCGGATGGTTCGAGGGCGGGCTCTTCGGTAGCGGAACCGGTGACACTGTCCGGTGCGGACACATTCCCTCCCGGGACGTGAACAGATGTGAGCAAAAACGGCCGGTGGTGAGGATGGTGGCCGTGCGCAGCGACAAGCCAAACAGGCGGGAGAGCACACCGGTACGGCGTGAAGGGGGGCGACCTCGCGTCCAGGAGTCATAAACCCTGGGGGGAGGCAAACGGCGCACGATCATGCTGTCGCGCGCCCTCCGACCGCCGCGTGCGCCAGGCACGTTCGACGGCCCCGCTGGCGCATTCGGCAGCGATCGGGGCGCGATCGTGGTAGATCACGGCACGCTGGAGGCGGGCAGGCCACCGGACTTCGCCGGCACCGGCGCGGGCCTCTCATGGGCATCACCCACGGCCACGCACCGGCCCCCTGGGCCATCGTGCTGATGGTCCAGGGGGCCGGGGGTGCGCGCGAGGGCCGACCTGCCGGATATTCCTCGCGGCTTCGCCCGGAGCCTCCTGGCTCCGGGCGAAGGCTTCTTTCGGTTTCTCGTGCGGGGTGAGGGCGGTGCGCCTAGAGGAAACTGACGTTCTGGGCGAGTGCGAGCCGGCTGGAGTAGTTGATGGTGTTGGTGGCCGGGCGCATGTAGGCGCGCCAGGAGTCGGAGCCGGACTCGCGGCCGCCGCCGGTCTCCTTCTCACCGCCGAAGGCTCCGCCGATCTCCGCCCCGGAGGTCCCGATGTTGACGTTGGCGATGCCGCAGTCGGAGCCCTCCGCCGACAGGAAGAGTTCCGCCTCCTGCTGATCGCGGGTGAAGATGCTGGAGGAGAGGCCCTGCGGGACGTCGTTGTGCAGCGCGATCGCCTCGTCGAGGGTGTCGTAGGTCAGCACGTACAGGATCGGGGCGAAGGTCTCCTCCCGTACGACATCGCTCTGCTCGTCGACGCGGACGATGACGGGTTCGGCATAGGCGGCCCGGTCCGCGGCGTCGGTCAGGCGACGGCCGCCGCCGGCCAGGATCTTGCCGCCCTGGCTCTGCACCCGGGTGAGTGCGTCCTGCATGCCGTCGAGGGCCTTGGTGGAGATGAGCGGCCCGACGAGGGTGGTGTCGTCGAAGGGGTTGCCGATGGGGAGCTTCTGGTAGGCGGCGGTCAGCCGTGCGACGAGGGTGTCGGCGATGTCGCGGTGCACGATGAGGCGGCGCAGGGTCGTACAGCGCTGCCCGGCGGTGCCGGCCGCCGCGAAGACGATGCCCTGCACGGCCAGGTCCAGGTCGGCGGAGGGCGCCACCACGGCGGCGTTGTTGCCTCCGAGTTCCAGCAGGCTGCGCCCGAAGCGGGCCGCGACGCGGGGGCCGACCTCGCGCCCCATGCGGGTGGAGCCGGTGGCGCTGATGAGCGCGACGCGCGGGTCGTCGACGAGTTGCTCGCCGATGGTGCGGTCGCCGAGCAGCAGCCGGTGCACGTCACGCGGCGCACCGACCTCTTCGGCGGACCGGGCCAGCAGGTGGTCGCAGGCCAGCGAGATCAGCGGAGTGAGTTCGGACGGCTTCCAGATCACGGTGTCACCGCAGGCCAGGGCCACGGCGGTGTTCCAGGACCACACCGCGGCCGGGAAGTTGAACGCGGAGATGACGCCGACGACGCCGAGCGGATGCCAGGTTTCGGCGAGGCGGTGGCCGGGGCGCTCGGAGGCGATGGTGCGGCCGTAGAGCTGGCGGGACAGGCCCACGGCGAAGTCGCAGATGTCGATCATCTCCTGGACCTCGCCCAGGGCCTCGGAGCGGATCTTGCCCGCTTCGATGGTGATGAGGTCGGCCAGGTCGCTCTTGTGGTCGCGCAGCAGCTCGCCCAGCCGGCGCACGAGTTCGCCCCGGCGCGGAGCCGGTGTCGTGCGCCAGGTGAGGAACGCCGCGCGGGTCGCGGTGAGCGCCTCCTCGGTGCCGGCGGCGGTTGCCGCTTCCAGGCCGAAGAGATCCTCGCCGGTGATCGGGGTGCGGGCCTGGAAGTCGGTGCCTTCGGGGACGGTGACGCCGATGCGCTCAAGGCTGGTGCGGGCGCGGGTGCGCAGGTCCTCGGTGGTGGGCAGGGCGGTGCTGGTCATGATGCTCCTTAGGAGTGGTGAGGGGCTTTGCCGGGGGTGTCGTCGAGTTCGAGTTCGCGGGCGACCTGCCCGAGGGAGTCGTTCTGCTGCTGCTCGTAGAGGGCGAAGGGGTCCAGGACCTCGCGGCCGATCGCGCCGGAGAGCCATGCGGCGTCGTAGGCGGCGCCCTGCTGGTCGGCGTTCCGCGAGCCCCCGCCGCTGAGGTTGGACTGGAAGATGCCGGCGGCGGAGCGGGGCAGGAAGTCCTCATAGACGAGGGGCTCGGCGCGTACCCAGCCCTGTTCCACCAGTGCGCGGAGGCCGGTGGGCGGTCGGCTGCCGTCACGCGGCCGGTCGGGCGCGGCGTGGTAGGTGAAGTAGGCCAGGCCCTGTGTGGCGAGCTCGTGTTCGGTGTGCGGCATGTGCTCTGCCCATAGGGTGCGGGCGAGTTCGCTGCGGTCCGTTCCCGGCTGGGCGGACGCCTGCTCATCGATGCGGGTGAGCAGGCTGTCGTAGCGGGCGCGGCCCTCGCGGGTGAGGGCGAGGCCGCGTGCCTCGACCTCGCCGAAGCGGACCCGCAGGGCTCCCTTGATGACGGTGCCGTCCGGGGTACGCAGCGCGCGGGGCTCGGCAAGGGCCCGGAAGGACGTCTGGCGCAGCAGGACGTCAGGGCCCTTCCAGGCCGGCGGGCCCTGGATGGTGTCGATCATTTCGATGCCGCGCTCGGTCATCCGCCGGTAGAGCTCGTCGATGTCCAGGACACGCGGGGTGAGGTGGTTGATGTGGGTGCTGCGGACGCCGCCGATGTCCGCGGCGACGGCGGAGACCTGCTCCAGCCGTGCGTACCAGGCCTTGTCGACCGGTTCCGTCGACAGTTCGAAGGCCTGGACGGCCAGTTGGAGGAAGCGCTCGGCCTCGGCTTCGGGCAGTTCTCCCTCGCTCTCGGCCCGGTCGGCCAGCGCGAGCAGTTCCGGGGGGAACAGCTCACGCCCGGCGAGGAAGGCCTCCAGGCGGGCGCGCAGCTCGTCGTCGAAGAACCGCGGGTCGGCGGGGGTCAGCATGGAGGTGAAGACGCGGAACGGGTTGCGGGCCAGCTCCTTGCTTCCGGTGGGGCGAAAGGCGGTGGAGATGACGGGCACCGCGCTGGCGGCGGCCTCCCGCAGGTCGTAGAAGCCGACCGGGCGCATGCCCAGGGCGCCGAAGATGCGGGCGACCTGCTGCATTTCCTGCGGTGTGCCGACTCGGATCGCGCCGTGGCGCTCCGCGGTCACCCGGCTGATGGAGCCCAGGCGTTCGGCCTGTGCGCCCTGGGCGCGCAGGACGTCCTCGTTCACCTCACGGGAGACGTCCACCAGAGTGGTGTAGGCGGGGACCTCGCGCCCGTACATGTCGGAGAGCCGCGCGGCGAAGGCGGCGCGCAGCTGCCACTGGCTGGTCATCGCAAGTGTTGCCTTTCAGACGGGGGTTTCACACCACGTGGGCTTCGGGGCGGACTTCGGCTCCTGTCATGAAGCGGTCGGCGCTGAGCGGAGCGACGTCGACGCAGGGCGTGCGGTCCAGGTACAGATCGCGGACGATCTCTCCGACGGCGGGGGCCTGCAGGAAGCCGTGTCCGGAAAACCCGGTCGCGTACAGGAAGTTGCTCACCTCGCCGGAGCGGCCGATCAATGCGTTGTGGTCGGGGGTGACCTCGTAGAGGCCGGCCCAGCCGTCGGCGATCTCCATGTCCGCCAGGGCGGGCGCCCGGCGCCGGGCGGCGGCGCGGAACAGCTCCAGCCATTCCGGCGTCCAGCCGGTGTCGAAGCCGTCCTCCTGGCCGGGGTCGGCCAGGCCGAACAGCAGCCCGTCGTCGCTGTTGTGGAAGTAGCCGGTCGAGGAGAAGTCGATGGTGAAGGGGATGCGCGGGGCGGGCGGGGTGAGCGGGGCCGTGAACGCCAGCTGGCGGCGTACCGGACGGACCGGGAGGTTGATGCCGAGCATGTCCCCGATCTGGGCCGACCAGGCACCGGCGGTGCAGATGACGGTGGCGCAGGAGATCGTTCCGTGTTCGGTGTGCACGGCCGTGATCCGGTCGCCGCGGGTGTCGATGCCGGTGACGGCGGTGTGCGTCGCGAGGGTGACACCGGCCTGGTTCGCCGCTCGCGCGTATCCCTGGACGGCCAGTCCGGGGCGGGCATGGCCGTCGGTGGGGGAGTAAGCCGCGGCCACCAGTCCGTCGGTGCTGATGTAGGGACACAGCCCGTGCGCCTCGGTCGGGCTGATCATGCGGCTGGGGACGCCCAGGCTGTTCTGGATGTCGATGCCGGTCTCGAAGTCCGCGGCCTGCTGGTCGGTGCTGAGCAGGAACAGGTATCCGACGGTGTCGAGCCGGATGCCTGCGCCGGGCCGCTGCGGGAAGTTTTGGTAGGCGCGCAGGCTCCGCCGGCCCAGCTCGATGTTGAGCGGGTCGGAGAACTGCGCCCGCACGCCGCCGATCGGCTTGCCCGAGCTGCCGCAGCACAGGTCGCCGCGTTCGACGACCACGATGTTCCGCACCCCGGCCTCGGCCAGGTGGAAGGCGGTACTGGCACCCATCACGCCACCGCCGATGATCACGACATCGGCGGTGGGCGGAACGGTGCGGAAGGTGGATGAGGAGGACAAGGGCCGATCCCTTCCAGGGGCCAACGCCGGAGCCGCCGGGGCATCCGTGGGGCGTGGCTTGGGCTGTCAGTGCGTGGCGATGCTGATCAGCTATCTGTGCGTCATCGTGCAGCAACCCGACCGTTGACGTCCATGAATAGTTCGTTGCCCTTTTCTATTAGAGTCTCTATATGGATTGGACGAGCGCGCAGCTTCGCTCCCTGGTGGAGCTGACGCGGCGCGGGACCGTCACCGCGGTGGCGGAGGCTCTGGGATACACGCCCGGCGGGGTCTCCCAGCAGATCGCCGCGCTGGAAAAGGCCACCGGCATGGAACTGCTGCAGCGGATCGGGCGCCGGGTGGAGCTCACGGACGCGGGACGGACGCTGGCCCGGCACGCCGAGCGGATCCTGTCCACGGAAGCCGAAGCGGTCGAGGCGCTCGAACGCACCCGCAACGAAGCCTCCGGGGCGCTGCGGGTCGGCCTCTTCGCCACCGCGGCCGCCGAGATCCTGCCGCTGGTTCTGCGCAGGGCCCGCGAGACCCATCCGGGACTGCTGGTGCACAGCCGTGACATGGACGTGGACGAGGTCTTCGACGCCGTCACGTCCGGTTCCGTGGATCTCGCGCTGGGCCTGGACTACCCGGACGTGCCCATCCCCCGCGATCCGGCCCTGCGGGTGATTCAGCTGTACCGGGAGCGTTTCTCCCTCGCGGTGCCGGCCGGGTCGATGAACGACCGCGCGAGGGTCTCCCTGGCGGACACCCAGAATCTGCGGTGGATTCTGCCGTCGGCGGGCAGCTATTACGGCCGTGTCGTACGCACCGCGTGCCGGCGGGCGGGCGTCGAGCCCGAGGTGCAGCACGAGGTGACGGACACCGCGGCCACCCTGGCGCTTGTCGAGGCGGGCGTCGGTGTGAGCACGGTGACGGATCTGATGCTCAGGCTGCGCTCGTCACGCTTCGATGTGGTGGAGCTGCGCGAGACGATCGAGCGGCACATCGTCGTCATCATCCGTTCCTCCGCGGAGCACCGGCCCACGGTGGCGGCTCTGGTCTCCGTCCTGCAGGCGGTCGCCGAGGCCCGGAGCGGCATCCCGGCGTAGGAATCGCAGGTGCGGCAGCCGGTCGCCGGGGCAGCCGGTCGCCAGGAGGGCTGCGGCCGTGCGGTGGCGGAGCGGAGGCCCTCCGGCGTCAGATAGGTGCACCCTGAAGGAGAGTGCGCTTTCCTCGGCCTCCGCCGTACAGGCATCAGCGTTGCTGGCCCTCAGCGTCGTAAGTTGTCGGGCTGCGCTCCCTTTCGCCGGCGGCGGGACGTGGGTGAGGGTTTCAGGCCAGTGGTGACCCACGCCACGACGGTGGCCCGTCGTGCCGCCGTTGCCTGACAGGGAGCGAGCGATGTCCCCCAAGCACACCCCGAAATATCCCCTTCCCCCGCTGCTGGGAAGAGGACCGCAGGGAGTCTTCAGACGAACGCTCCCCTCCGAACAGCCCGCCGACACGCGCATGGTGCGCACCCTCGGCCTCACCCAGCTCACGATGATCGGCATCGGCGCCATCATCGGAGCCGGCATCTTCAGCCTGGCCTCGGCCGTGGCCAGAAACGTCGCGGGTCCCGCTGTCCTGATCTCCTTCCTGGTGGCCGGGGCCGCGTCGCTGTGCGCCGCCTTCGCCTACGCCGAATTCGCCGGCATGGTGCCGAAGGCCGGCTCGTCCTACACGTACTGCGCGGCGGTCCTCGGGGAGATCGTCGGCTGGATCGTGGGCTGGGACCTGCTGTTGGAGTACACCGCGATCGTCGCCGTGGTGGCGATCGGCATGTCGGGCTATCTGGGATTCCTGCTGAACGCCGTCGGCATCCACCTGCCCGCCTGGGCGCTGGGCGCTCCCGGCACCGGCGCCGGCCACCGGGTCGACGTGCTGGCCGTGGCGATCTGCCTGGCCGTGGCCTGGCTGCTGACCCGCGGAACGCGCACCTCGGCCCGTGTGGAGACGGTGCTGACCCTCATCAAGATCGGCATCGTGCTGTTGGTGATCGTGGTCGGTTTCACCAAGGTCAACACCGGCAATCTGACCCCCTTCGCGCCGTTCGGCCTCAGCGGGGCCTTCACCGGCGCCGCAACGGTCTTCTTCGCGGTGTTCGGCTACGACGCGCTGAGCACGGCCGCCGAGGAGTCGGTGGAGTCCCGCAAGAAACTGCCCAAGGCGATGATGCTCTCGCTGGCCATCTCCATGGCCCTGTACGTCCTGGTGTGCATCGTGCTCACCGGCATGCAGCACTACACCGATCTCGACCCGAACAGCGGGATCTCCAGCGCCTTCGCGAAGGTGGGGCTGAGCGGTCTGGCCAACGTCATCGCCGTCGGCGCGGTGATCGGCATCGTCACGGTGACCTTCTCCTTCATGATGGGCGCCTCCCGCCTCTGGTACGCGCTGAGCCGGGACGGACTGATGCCGGCGTGGTTCGGCGCCATCCACCCCAAGCGGAAGGTTCCGCACCGCGCCACCTGGGTCATCGGCATCGTCTCCGCCGTACTGGCGGGCGTGCTGCCCATCAACGCCGTCGCCGAACTCACCAATATCGGGGTGCTGCTGGCGTTCGTGGTCGTCTCCGCTTCGGTGCTGGTCCTGCGCTACACCAAGCCGCACCTCAAGCGGGGCTTCCGATGTCCGGGAATGCCGGTCGTGCCGATCCTCGGCATGGTCTTCTCCGTCTGGCTCATGTCGTTCCTGGAATGGGAGACCTGGGTACGGCTGGGCGGCTGGCTGGTCGTCGGCCTCGTCATCTACGCGGCCTACGGGTACCGCCGCACGCGCAGGGTCATGCCAGGCGGCTCGGTGGACCTCGACGCCCTCGACGACCTGTCCGACTCCGACGCGCCGACGCCAGATCCCGAACGGGAGCCCGCCCGGTAACGGGACCCCGGGCGCGGCACCGGCCCGCCGGCCGTCGTCCTCCCTGGCCACCGGGCACCAGGGAGGACGACGTCATCAAGCGCCCTCGGCCGGGTGCAGATACGGCTCGCCGGTGGGCACCGCGCGCCGCAGCGCGTCGAACACCGTGGCCAGCAAGGGGTTGCTGTTCTCGCTGCGGTGCAGCGCCATCACCTGGCGGTGCGCGGAGCGCTGCGTCAGGCGGGTGGCCTCGATGGCGTCACTCGGTACGTGGCCCAGTGCCGGCACGACGGCCACCCCGAGCCCCGCCGAGGCCAACTCCCGCACCACGTCGTAGTTGTTGCTGCGGAAGGCGACCGCCGCGTCGAACCCCGCCGCCGCGCACAGCCGGGTGAGCGAGCGGGCCCCGGCCGTTCCCTCCCGGCTGGTGATCCACCGCGCCTTCGACAGCTGGGCGAGCTGCGCGCTCAGGCCGCTGCCGCGCGCCCGGAGCAGGACCAGGTCCTCCCGCAGCAGATGATGGCAGGTCAGTCCGTCGGGCCACTGGCGCGGGCTGAGCCCGTACTCGTACACGAGGGCGAGGTCCAGGTCGCCGCTGCCGAGAGCGGCGATCAGCTCTTCCGGTTCGCCCTCCTCCAGTTGGATCTGCGCGCGCGGATGCGTTTCGCTCAGTGCCGACAGCGCGGGAGGCACCAGCCTGACGCCGGCTGTGGGGAAGCTGCCCAGCCTGAGGCGCCCCGTGGCGCCGCTGGCGAGCTCCTGCACCTGGTAATGCAGGTCGTCCATGGCGGCCAGCGCCCGCGTACTGAGGTCGACCAGGCGGTGTGCCGCAGCGGTCGGATGGATGCCGTGCGCCTCCCGCTCGAAGAGGACCAGCCCGGTCTCCTTCTCCAGGGCGGAGATCTGCTGCGAGATCGCGGAGGACGTGTAGCCGAGATCGCGGGCCGCGACGGCGAACGATCCGCTGCGGACAACGGCCTTCAACGTGAGCAGATGCAGTGGCTTCAGCACGGCGGGCTCCTCAGGGGCTCGGAGGACGCGAGCATAAGCAATTGTTGGCCTCCCGCGTCAATTCTTTCGTCCTGCTGGCTCTTGTGTCGTGTGGTGGCCGGCCCACATCGTGGGTGACCAGGTCGAACGTGACCGGTGAGCGAAGGAGCAAGCACAGTGACCACGACAGTGCCGGGCCTCGGTGGCGCGGATGCGGCGACGGTGACCGACGCGCTCAGCCGGGGGAATTGCGGTGAGGTCGCCGGCGACGCCGGGCGCCGGGCCCAGTACTCGGCCGATGCCTCCAATTACCGGCAGATCCCGCTGGCGGTGGTCTTCCCCCGCGAGCGCCGGCACGTCCTCAACGCCCTTGGCGTGTGCCGCCGCCTCGGCGTACCGGTCACGTCCCGGGGCGCGGGCACCAGCACGTCCGGTCAGGCTGTCGGCCCCGGCGTGGTGCTCGACTTCTCCCGCTTCTTCAACCGGCTCCTGGCCCTGGACCCGCAGGCACGCACCGCGACGGTGCAGCCGGGCATCGTCCTCGACACTCTCCAGACGGCCGCCGCCGGGCACGGCCTGCTCTTCGGCGCCGATCCCTCCACCCACAGCCGCTGCACGCTCGGCGGCATGATCGGGAACAACGCCTGCGGAACCCACTCCCTGGCCTGGGGCCGCACCGCGGACAACGTCACCGCACTCGAAGTGGTCACCTACCGGGGCACGGTGGTCCACCTGGGCGAGATGACCCAGGGCGAGATCGAGGACGCCCTCGCCGCCGGTGACGACCGCGCCGAGCTGATCGCGTCCCTGTACCGGCTCGCCCAGGGCAATCTGGCCGCACTGCGCACCGAGCTCGGACGGTTCCCGCGGCAGGTGTCGGGATACGCCCTGGAACATCTGCTGCCCGAGAACCGCTTCAACCTGGCCAGCGCTCTCGTCGGCAGCGAGGGCACCCTCGCGGTCATCCTCTCGGCGACCGTCCGCCTCATCACCCCGCCACCCGCCCGGACCCTGGTCGTTCTCGCATTCCGGGATGCCTGTGCCGCAGCCGATGCGGTGCCCTCCCTGCTGGACCACCGGCTGCTGGCGCTCGAAGGGCTCGACCAGGCCCTGACCGACATCGTCACCCGGCCCGGGACCCGCGCCGCCATCGACACCCTGCCGGCCGCCCAGGCCTGGCTGTTCGCCGAAATCGGCGGCACACCGCACGAACTGCCCGACCGCGCCCAGGCCCTGGCCGCGACGGCACGTCAGGCGGCCGGATTCACCGGCAGTGAGGTCATCGCCGATCCGGCACGGGCCCGCCGGCTGTGGCGGATCCGCGAGGACGGGGCCGGTCTGGCCACCCGCCTGCCCCCGGGCGCCTCCGGAGGCGACGGGGAGGCCTGGCCGGGATGGGAGGACGCCGCCGTCCCTCCTGCCCAACTCGGCTCCTATCTCCGCCAGTTCACCGCCTTGATGGACCGGCACCGCCTCCAGGGCGCCGTCTACGGCCACTTCGGCGAGGGCTGCCTGCACGTACGCATCAATTTCGACTTCACCACCGAGGAAGGCACGGCCGCCTTCCGCGCCTTCGTCACCGACGCCGCCGGACTGATCGCCGCGCACGGCGGCTCCCTGTCCGGCGAACACGGCGACGGGCAGGCCCGTTCCGCACTGCTGCCCCTCATGTACGGGCCCGGCATCATCGCCCTGTTCGAGGAGTTCAAGGGCATCTGGGACCCCGACAACGGCCTCAACCCCGGCATGATCGTGCACCCGCTGCCGGTGGACGGAAACCTGCGGGTCAGTCCGCACCGCACCCCCCTCCCCCTGGCTCGCGCGTCCACGGGCTTCCCCTTCCACGCCGACGACGGTGACTTCGCCAAGGCCGCCCGCCGCTGCGTAGGCGTCGGCAAATGCCGCACCGCCGACCACCGCGGCGACGTCATGTGCCCCAGCTACCGCGTCACCCTGGACGAGAAGGACTCCACCCGCGGCCGCGCACGCCTGCTGTACGAGATGACCCAGGGCGAGGTGATCACTGACGGGTGGCGGTCCACCGAAGTGCGCGACGCCCTCGACCTGTGCCTGTCCTGCAAGGGATGCAGCGCCGACTGCCCGGTCGGGGTGGACGTCGCCACGTACAAATCGGAGTTCCTGCACCACCACTACAAGGGACGCGTCCGGCCCGCCTCGCATTACACGATGGGCTGGCTTCCCCTGCTGTCCCGGTGGGCCGCGCGCATACCCCGACTGGTCAACGCCCTGACCTCGTCCCGGCTGGCCCCCCTCGTCAAACGTCTCGGAGGGATCGCCGCGCAGCGCGACCTTCCGCGGTTCGCCGACCGGACCTTCCTGACCTGGTTCCGCAGCCGCACACCTCAGGGCGACGGCCACCGTGGACCGGTCGTGCTGTGGGTCGACTCCTTCAACAACCACTTCACCCCCGACGTCCTCCAGGCCGGGGTCGACGTGCTGGAGAGCGCCGGCTTCCGCGTACAGGTCCCCGACGGCACCCAGTGCTGCGGGCTGACCTGGATCACCACCGGACAGCTGGGCGTCGCCCGTCGCGTCGCCCGGCGCACCACCGCCGCCCTGGGCCCCGCCGCCGGCGCGGGCATCCCCATCGTCGGACTGGAGCCCAGCTGTACCGCTGCCCTGAAGAGCGATCTGCCCGAACTCCTCGACGGCGACGCCGACGCCCGCGCCATCGCCCGCTCCACCGTCACCCTCGCCGAACTCCTCGTCCATCGGGCGCCCGACTGGCAGCCGCCGCTCATCGACACCCGCTCGATCAGCCAGACCCACTGCCATCAGCACGCCACCTCGGGCTTCGGCGCCGACAGCGCACTGCTCGGCCGCATGGGCGTCGACAACACGGCGCTGGATTCGGGCTGTTGTGGCCTGGCGGGCAACTTCGGGTTCGAACGCGGCCACTACGACGTCTCGGTCGCCGCGGGCGAGCAGGTCCTGCTGCCCGCCGTACGCGCGGCCGACCCCGACACCCGCATCCTCGCCGACGGCTTCAGCTGCCGCACCCAGATCTCCCAGCAGACCGACCGCGCCGGCACCCACATCGCCCAGCTCATCGCCCGCGCGCTGCCGCCCTCCGGCCCCTCCTCGTAACCCGCCCGATCTCCGCCTCCCGCTCCACCGACCTACCCACAAGGAAAGACAGACGTGACTGACGCACTCTCCCTCGTTGACGACTGGGGTCCCGAGAAGATCGTGGTGGTCTCCCACCGGCGTACCGGCATGAAGGGCGTGCTGGTCATCGACAACACCGCCCGGGGCACCGGCAAGGGCGGAACCCGGATGAGCCCGACCGTGACCGTCGGCGAAGTCGCCCGTCTGGCCCGGGTCATGACCTGGAAATGGGCCGGCGTCGATCTGTTCTACGGCGGCGCGAAAGCCGGCATCGTCGCCGATCCCGCGTCCCGCGACAAGGAAGCGATCCTGCGCGCGTTCGCCCGCGCCCTGTCCAACGAGGTGCCCCGCGAGTACGTGATGGGCCTGGACATGGGGCTGACCGAATGCGACGCGGCCATCATCCAGGACGAGTTGGGCGACCGCGGAGCCGCCGTCGGCACCCCCGAACACCTGGGGGGCATCGCCTACGACAAGCTCGGAGTCACCGGCTACGGCGTCGCCGAGGCCACCGATTCCGCCGCGCAGAGCCTCGGGATGCCACTGGCCGGTGCCCGGGTGGCCATCCAGGGCTTCGGTGCCGTCGGCGCTGCCGCAGCCGCACGGTACGCCGAGCTCGGCGCCACCGTCGTCGCCGTGTCCACGGCGCACGGTGGTCTCCACGACCCCAGCGGCCTGGACGTGCCGGCCGTGCTCGCCGCCCGCGAGGAGCACGGCGACGCCTTCGTGAACCGGGTCTCCCAAGGCGCCGTCATCGACGCCGGCCAGGAACTGACCGTCGACTGCGACGTCCTGGTTCCCGCCGCCCTGCAGGACGTCATCGACGTCGAGAAGGCCCACCGGATCAAGGCGAAACTGGTCGTGGAGGGCGCCAACCTGCCCACCTCCCCCCAGGCACAGGAGATCCTCGCCCGGCGCGGCGTGACCGTGCTGCCCGACTTCGTCGCCAACGCCGGCGGCGTCGTCGCCGCCGCGTTCGCCATGGACGCCCGCCACTCCGGCTTCCGGCCCGAGACCCCCACCATCTTCGACACGATCTCCAGCCGGCTGCGCGCCAACGCCGTCACCGTCCTTGAAGAGGCAAAACGCCGCAACACGACACCGCACACGGCGGGCCGCGGCCTGGCAGAGGAACGCGTCCGCACCGCCATGCGCAGCAAGGGACGCCTCCCCCGCGGGTAGCACCCCGGACGCCGACCCGTTCCGGAACACGCCTCAGGGCGGTTCCGGACGCGGCGGACACCTTTCCCTGGGAGCCCCTGCCCACACCCGGAGAGCACGACGCTCGCGGCGAAGGTTGTGCATCTGTCGCATCACGCGGGCCGGGAGTACGACATCTGTCCATGGTGCGGAGGAAGGCGCCGCTCTACGTTCGGTGTACGCGAGATGTCCGCGCCGGGTGACCCCCGGCGCGCCTCACCGGCCAGGCTCGGCGCTCCCCGTCACGGGCGAGCCGCGCCCCGCGCCGATCTTGGCTCCCCCGCAATCCGAAGGGGAGGGCCGTCGGCTGCATGCGCCCCTTCCCCCGGCGCGGATGCCCCGGGCACCTGATCCGCAGGTGTGCGGCACCCCGACCTGCCGAGGCGGTACGGCCCAGGACCGCCCGCACGGGAGGGTCCACGGGTGGCCGGCGCGCCAGGCGCACCCGGTTGCGGGCCGGGGCGCTCCGAGACCACGCCCATGGCGCCACCATTCGATGGGAGCAGACCGATGTGTGCTGCACAGAAGCGGCCCGGCCCGGGTATGGGCACCCTCCGCCGCCGACCGGCCCCGGACCCGGAATCCGGTGATCCGAGTGCCCCCACCTGCCACTGCGGCCGGGCGCTCGCCCCCTGCGGTGGCTGCGCGGCCCTCCGGTGCCTCGACTGCGATCCCTACCGCTCCGATGACTGCACCTTCGATATCTGAGCGGTGCCGCGACGGCGCCGCCGGCCAGCCCTCGCCCGCGCAGGGTTCCCCGGACCTCGGCGCCGCGTGCGGAGCACCAGGGCGGTACTTCGTCGTGATCGGCAACGACGAGGCGCGCCGGGTCTGCGGCTTCCTTCAGTCGGCGGGGCACCTCGTGCGCCACCTGACACAGCCCACGGATGACGCACTGCGCCATGCACTGGACCGGGCGCGGGTGGGCCAGGAGGTGGCAGGCGTCGCGATTCTGCTGGACAACGACGCCGCGTCGCTGCGCTATGCGCTCGCGGTCGAGCACATCCGTCCCCACGTCACGATGGTGGTGACGGTCTTCGACCGGACGGTGGCCGAACAGCTCGTGCGGGTGGTCCCGAACTGTCAGGTCACCTCGCCGGGCGACGTTGCCGCTCCGGGGCTGCTGGCTGCCTGCCTCCAACCCGACCTGCTGGCCGTCAACCGGACACCCTCGGGGCATACCGGCGCCCGCTGGGCGGAGGGCACCGTGCGCCTGGAGCCGTACCGCCCGCCTCGCTCCCTGCGGTACCGCGCCCTGCTGGGGAAGATCAAGGGGCAGCTGCGCCCGCACGACGGCAGCTCACGGATCATGCTGACCGGCCTTGCCGGGCTCTTCGCCCTGCTGGCGGCGGACTGGACCTGGTCGGTGACCTTCCGTCATCGGCCCCCTGCGGAAGCCTTCTTCGAAGCGGTACGAACGGTGTCCACGGTCGGCCCCGCGTCGGCGCACGGCTCCACCGGCTACCTGGTGTTCGCCGGCCTCGCCATGCTCATCACCATCGTTTTCACCGCCGTGTTCACCGCCGGCATGGTCGAACGTCTGCTGGCCCCGCGCTCGATCGGCATGGTGGGTCCCCGGGCGCTCCCCCGGGCGGGCCACGTGGTGGTGGTCGGTCTCGGGCAGGTGGGGCTGCGGCTGTGCACCCGGCTGCAGGACCTCGGCGTCGGCGTGATCGCGGTCGAACGCGATCCCGCGGCACCGAACCTCCGACTGGCCAGAGCACTCGGCATCCCCGTCCTCATCGCCGACGCCACCGACAGGTACGTGCTCCGCAGGCTCAGCCTGCACTCGGCCCAGGCCATGGCGGCCGTCGCCTCCGACGATCTGGACAACATCTCGGTGTCGGTCGCCGCCCGTGCCCTCGCCCCCGATCTGCGCGTCATCATCCGGGCAGGCGACCACGAAGCCATCGCCGAGACCCACTCCCTGTTCAGGATCGGCATCGTCCACGACCTCGCCGGCCTCAGTGCCGCCTACACGACGGCGAGCCTGATCGGACTGCGGCCACGCGGAGTGGTCGCACGCGAGAGGCAGCTGCTGGTGGAAAGCGAGGACGGGACGTTCGTGCCATGGCCCCACGCCGACCGCTGCCCTCGCCATCCCGACACCCCTCAGGCGAGGCACCAGGAAAGGCATCAGGAGAGGCATCAGGAGAGGCATCCCGACATGGATACCGACGCCGACGCGTCGGCCGGGGCCCGTCGACCGGATCCCGAGAGCGAAGGACGACCCCAGCGGTACGAATGAAAGGGGTGCGGTGCGCGGGCCGGGGGCGGGCCAACGGACCCAACTCCCCCTGTCTCAACCGCATTTCCTGAGGGCGAGAAGACGCGGCAAACGCCACGACATACCGCCTCTCACAGAGAGGCGGTTCAGGAGTCGGTGTCGTCGAACTGGGCGAGGAGGGCATCGGCCACCGCGTCACCCGAGCGGTCGTCGGGCACGCCGTTGTGCAGGGGCTGTTCGGTCCAGATGACCTTGCCGCCCGAGGTGTACCGGGTCCCCCACCTCCGCGCGAACTGCGCCACCAGGAACAGTCCACGGCCGCCCTCATCCGTGGTCGTCGCCCGGCGCAGGCGCGGTGAGGTGCCACTGCCGTCCGACACCTCGCAGATCAGGCTGCGGTCGCGCAGCAACCGCACCCTGATCGGCGGAGCCCCGTAACGGATCGCGTTCGTGATCAGCTCACTCAGGATCAGCTCCGTGGCGAACCCGATCTCCTCCAGCCCCCACTCGCCCAGTTGCGCGCCGCACTCCGCACGCACCGTCGCCACCGCCGCCGGATCCGGCGGGACGTCCCAGCTCGCCACCTTCGACGGCGCGAGCAAGCGGGTGTGCGCCACCAGCAGAGCGATGTCGTCGGAGGGGTGCGCGGGCAGCGTCGCGTCCAGCACCGCCTGGCACGTCTCCTCCGCGCTGCGCCCCGCCTCCGCCTCCAGCGCCGCGCGCAGCAGCTGCATCCCGGTGTCGATGTCCCTGTTGCGGTCCTGCACGAGCCCGTCCGTGTACAGCACCAGTTGCGAGCCTTCGGACAGGCGCAGCTCCGTCATCTCGAAGGGGTGGCCGCCCACCCCGAGCGGCAGGGAGGCCGGCACGTCCGGAAACGTGACGGTGCCGTCCGGCTGGACGACCGCCGGGCCCGGGTGGCCGGCCCGAGCGACCGTGCACACTCCCGTCACCTCGTCATAGATCGCGTACAGACAGGTCGCTCCGGTGATCCCCTCGCTTTCCTGACCGTCCGGGGCGTCGCCGGTGCCCCCGTCACCGATGTTCTCCTCTTCACTGTCGATACGGCTGACCAATTCGTCCAAGTGCCCCAGCAGCTCGTCCACGGGAAGGTCCAGGGCGGAGAAGTTGTGCACCGCGGTGCGCAGCCGGCCCATCGTCGCTGCCGCGTGCAACCCGTGACCGACCACGTCGCCGACCACCAGTGCCACCCGTGCTCCGGACAGCGGGATGACGTCGAACCAGTCGCCGCCCACCCCCGCCTCGGCGGGCAGATACCGCCAGGCCACGTCCAAGGCACCGTGCTTCGGCAGTCCCCGCGGCAGGAGACTCCGCTGCAGCGTCACCGCGGTCTCACGCTCCCGCATGAACCGCCGTGCGTTGTCGATGCACACCGCGGCCCGTGCCGCGAGCTCCTCAGCGAACGGAAGGTCCCCTTCCTCGAACGAGGGCGAATCCCCCTTGCGCCAGAAGGTGGCCATGCCCAGCGCCACGCCCCGTGCCTGCAGCGGCACCGTCATCAGCGAATGCAGTCCGTGCTCCAGGGCTGCCCGGGTCCGGTCCGGGTCCTGCTCCTGCCAGCCCACCGCCTGCCGCAGATCGGCCTCCAGCACGGCTCGTCCCTGCTCCAGGGCCCGCATCTGCGGCGTCGCCTGCACGAACGTGATCAGATTTCCCACCGCGTACAGCGGCCATGCGGTCTCCGGCCCACCCGCCATCGCCGTGCGCCGCATCTGGTGCCGCACTTCGTCTCTCTCGGGTTCGTGCCCGCCGACCACGGAATCGAGCAGATCCACGGCGACGATGTCGGCGAAGCGCGGGACCGCCACCTCCGCCAGTTCCTCCGCCGTGCGCACCACGTCCAGCGTCGTTCCGATCCGGACTCCCGACTCGTACAGCAGCTTCAGCCGCTCCCGGGCCACTTGGGCACGCCCCGAGACCGCCGCCAGCTCCGTGGTGTCCCGCAACGTCACCACGCTGCCGGGCGGCCCGCCGTGCGGCGCGGTGGGCCGTTTGTTCACGGCCAGCAGCCGGTCGCCGGCCAGATGCACCTCGTCCGTGACCGTGTCATCCGCCGCCAGCAGCCGGGTCGTCTCCGCGTCGAGCTCCAGCTCCTCCACCGGTCGCTGCTCGGCGTCCGCGGGCAGGTCCAGGAGCCGTCGCGCCTCGTCGTTGGCCAGCAGCAGCCGTGGGCCGGCGTCAAAGATCAGAACACCCTCGCGTACGGCGTGCAGCACGGCGTCGTGATGCTCGTACATCCGCGTCATCTCCGCCGGGCCCAGACCGTGCGTCTGCCGGCGCAGCCGCCGGGCCACCAGGGCCGTACCGGCGGTCGACAGGGCAAGCGCGGCCGCACCGGCGCCGAGGAGAATCGGCAACTGCTCCTGCACCAGGTCGGCCACGTTTTCGACCGTGATCCCGGCGGACACCAGGCCGATGACCGAACCGCCCGGCCCGTGCACCGGGACCACCGCCTGTACGGTCGTGGCCTCCTTCCCCGCGGCCACGGGGCCTGCCGCCTTCTCGATGGTGGTGCGGCCGGCCAGCGACGGCCCGATGGTGCCGACGAACTTCTTGCCGATGCGTGAGGGGTCAGGGTGCGTATAGCGAATCCCCTTGGTGTCCATCACCACGATGACGTCGACGCCGGACCTCTTCCGGGCCGCTTCGATGCGGGGCTGCAGCACCGCCGTAGGGTCCTTGCTCTCCAACGCCGCGACCATGCCCGGAGCGTTGGCGATCGCCTCGGACACGGACAGCACCTCGCGCTCGGACTGCCGCCGGCTGTCCCGGTCCGCCTGGATCCACAAGGCCGTCACCGCGGCCGCGATCAGCAGGATCACGATCAGCGCCTGGAGCGCGAAGACCTGCGCGGCGGCACTGCGCGGGTTCAGAAGGGCGCGCAGCGAGGTTCTCCTGCTCGCTTCTCCGCTCACCCCCGCGAGCCTCCCGATGCTGCCGCTCCTCCCATTGCTCCAGATGCTCCCGGAGGCAGGTGGTGCCGCCGGGAGATGCTTCCGATGCCGGTCCGGCTCGTCCTGATGCAGGATCGGCGCCCGCGGGCTGGCGTCTGCCGCTGCCCTTCGGCCGGCAACGGGACAGGCAAGCAGGCGGCGAGGCGAGCGCCCTTTCGGCCATAAAGACCCTTCATGAGTAATTCCTACCACTGCCCCCCTCCTTGAGACGACGAATGAGACGGCACTCGTGTCCACGAACTTCATGGGGTCGCTCCGCGCGCCACACCCTTTCCCGCCGCGATGCCGTGCCCGGCCCGGCATCGGTCCCCACGGAGGGCCGCGCCGGAAGACTGCGCCCCGGCCTTCACACACAGCCGGTAGCACTCGCCGGCCTGGTGCTGGGACCTCCTTCCTCACCCGGATTCGATCCGGCCGGATTCCTTCAACGCACCCGCGCTCTCGGCATCGAGGCGCAAGCGGCGTGGACGATCGCGGCCATATCGGCTGCGGCCTCGTCGGCGACATCGGCTTCGGTGGCCTGGAGCCTCTCGTGGGCCGCGAAGGTACGCACGGTCAGTTCCTGCGCCTCGCCTTCTGCCGGGCCGTCGCTCTGCGGGCAGCGCAGGATACGAGCGAGACCGGAGAGCAGGGGCAGCAGCTCTTCGTAGGGGGAAAGGTTCATGGGCAAGCACCTCATCAGGGCCAGATGTTGTTGAAGGTCTCGAAGGGTTGGGGCATCTGCGAGCCGGCTGAGATCTGCGGGGGCGAGCTGACGATGTTCCCGACGGCCGACACCCCTGCTGGGGCGAAAACTTCGAGGGATACCTGCCGGGTGGCCGCGGCGACACGGTTACCGGTGACGGTCACGTGAGCACCGGCAAGCTGGACGGCCGCGTCCTTGCCGGCTCTGGGGGAGAGATTCACGCAGCGGTTCATCGCGAACATCACCTCTCCCGCCCCGCGCTCCCCTCGGCACGCGGCGACCTCGATGAGCTTCCCGGCCGACTGTTCGAAGAGGTTGTCGGTGATATCCGCGAACGGAGGCTCCTCGACCTCTTGGGGTGCCGCCGGGGTCCCGCCGATGACCTTCGTGAAGGTGGTGGTGACGCGCAGGGCACGGGAACGCGCGGCCGGGACGAAGGAAGACTGGGGCGGCTGCGGACGGATGGACACCTCGCAGCCGCTGACGCGGGCGCTGCCCGCGTCGACGACGAGGATTCCGTACCGGACCGCGCTGCGGGGCTCTTCCCTCGGCTCTTCCCTCGGCTCGTCCATCCGCACCTCCATGGGCTCTTGCACGGGCTTGGGCAAGGGCTCGTCCTCCGGCGCTTTCTCCCCGGTGTCGATCACCTGGCAGGATTCGAGGGTGACGGTGCCGAGCGTGCCCAGCGCGGAAATGCCGGTCCCGCAGTCTCTGCTGTCGCCTTGCCCATTGAACGGGAGGGGGCGGAAACCTCGGCGGGTGGGGATGGTGCTGCGGCCGCGGCCGCAGCGCAGGGTGCGATTGTGAGCGAGTGTCAGACCGTGCAGCGCCACGCCGGAGATGATGCCGCCCATCGACGCGTCCTCGACGAGATTTCCGCGGACCTCCGCGTCCGTCTCAAAGGCCAGACCGACACCGACGCCGGCCCGGTGGACGGCATTGTCCAGGACCCTGGTCGAGCTGCCGCTGACACAGGCGATGCCCGCACCGCAATCGCGCACCTCGTTGTGCGCGGCGGTATTGCGCGCTCCTCCGACCAGGACGACAGCGGCCCCGTGCGCGCCTTCCACATGATTGCCGTTCACCTCCGACCGCTGCCCCGCGACCGACACCGCGCCGACCAGCACATGCGACAGGCGGTTGCCGGACACGGCGCCGCCCACCGCGCCGCGGCTCAGCACCCCGAGGACGGCGTGCACGATGTCGTTGTCCGCGATGCGCGAGTGCGGGACGCCGTCGACGATGATGGCCGCGGCCCTGACGACGAGGGCCAGGATCTCCGCCGCCTCCGAGCCCATGTGCCACCCGGACCCTTGGTCCGGCGCGATGACGCGGTTCTCAAGGACCTGCGCACGATGCGGTGCGCCGCGCGCCGGTCCCTGACCGGCCGGCCACAGGCGCTGCGGTCCGCCGCCGATGCGCACCGCCTGCTGGGGACCCTTGAAGAGATTGCTCCGCACCGTGCAGTCCATGGCCGCGCCCCGCGGGACGTAGGCCACCACGCCGTACGGCAACACCGAGGGCAGCGTGCCGTCCTCTTCCAACGCGACGCCGCTGAGCAACCGATTGCGCGCGACCCGTGCGTCCCTGCCGTCGGCGATGATCCCGCAGTCGGCCGGGATGGCCATGACGGTCGTGTTGTCGGTGATCTCGCAGCGGGCCGTGTGCGCGGCGATCGCGAAGTAGAGGACGCTCCCCCTGGACCGGAGTCGGTCGTGGCCCGCCCGTGTGACGTTGTTGGCGGTGATCCGGCAACCGTCCGCCACCCCTGTGTGGTCGGTGTCCTGCCCACCGCCTCGTACCCCGCGGCGGTCGTCGGCCGCTGTGCCCAACTGGATGCCGCGCCGGTAATGGCTGACGTCGTTGCGTTCGATCTGCATGCCCGCCACATCGGGGACGTTGCCGGCCCCGAGAAAGCCGATGCCCAGGGCGCCGTGCGAGACGGCGCCGAACCGTTCCTCACGGGAGGCGCCGGATGGTCCGAGCAGCACGTTGTCGGCAACGGTGATCCGTTCGCAGGCCGTGCCCGCGATGCCGTTGGGGAGGCCGGTGAGGACGCACGACTGCACGGCGTAGTCGGTGACCTGGTCCAGGACGATGCCCGTGTTTCCGGCGCGCGGGTCCGGCCGCTCGCCCGTCAGGGTCAGCGCGCATTCGGCGACGCGCCCGCCGGTGACCCCCGACAGCCGGAGCATCGGATCGGCACTGTCCCCGCCCGGCGCCAGGAAGGAGAGGCCCTGGACGGTGACGTTGCGCAGATCGCCGCCGTCGGAGGCGATGTCCAGGACCAGCGCCGTGCCGCCGGTCTTCCGCACGGTGACCCAGGGTGCCTCGCCGTGCAGGGTGATGTTCCCCCGCCGGATCCGCAGCTCCTCGGTGACCCGGTGTTCGCCAGCCGTGAGGCAGACGCAGCCACCGCCCTCCCCCATGGACTCCAGCAGGTCGATCGCCTTCTGGATGTCCTCACCTGGGTGGACGACCGCGGTGCAGCAGCCTTCGCCGTGCGCGGCCGGGGACGGCCAGGGCACCCGGAGGTCCACGGTCTTCGCCGGCTTTCCGGTGGTGACCGTGGCGAGCTTGGCGAAGTGGTGGAGGATGCCTCGCGGCGGCGCCTTCCTCAGCTGCTCGACGGTGCCGTCGGCGGTGCGCGCCGCGAAGACCCAGAAGTCGCCGGCGTGCAGGGTGCCGGTGTCCGCGGGGCTTCCCGTGCCGCTGAAGGTGACGGTGATCCCGTCCTCCAGGTCGAGGGCGGTTCCGGCCTGTACCTCGCGGACCGCGGCGTCCCCGGGCGTGGCGACATCCCAGCGGCGCAGCCTTGGGTGCTTCGTCGTGTCCGCGGTGGCGTTCGGGAGGGACACATCGACGTGGATCTCTCCGGTGGTGTGCCTGACCTCGACCACCCGCGCCATGGTGCCGCCGGTTCCGCGTTCCCGGCAGGCGTATTCCACCTGGTCGTCGAGGAGTTCCACCTGGTCACCCGGCTCGAAGCGCAGCCAGGCGTCGGGCCCGGTGGAGTCCACCGTGACGATGGACTTGGCCCCGTTGGCGGAGGGGGCGGCAAGCGTCCGGACGGCCAGCACGGGGGCGCCGAGCGAGGCGTTGTCCCGCGACCATCTGAACTGGGCCCGGCCCGCGGTGGCACCGCTCAGCGTCCCGGTCCGGCTGATCTCGACGCGGTAGAGCCGGTTCTCCAGGCCGGTGTAGCCCTCGACCGGCGTGATCACGCACGGTCCCGGCTCGGGCGCCACCGGCTTGGTACGGGTACAGAGCCGCCCGGTGGAGGGGGCGGTCAGCGCGTCCCAGTCGGCGGTCTCGGGCACGGACTTGACCTGCCACGCGGTCTGCACCCGGGTCGCGGTGTCCGGTCCGCCGAGGGCGGGCTCACGCAGCGCGTCGTCCTCGTAGACCGTCACCTCGCGCTGCCATACATCGAGATAGACCAGGCTCACCGCGCCGGTGGTGTGGGACGGTGCCGGGTAGCCGGGGTGGTAGCCGAACGGCTGTTGGCCGTAGCGCAGCGGGTCCTTGCCCTGGATGCCGCCGAGGTGGGGGTCGTAGGCGACGGGTGAAGTCGCGGACGGGCCGTCGCATGCGGCGGGTGGGCCGAAGCACTCGACGAGGATGCCGTCGACGTACATCCGGCCGGGCCCGATGGTCAGTTGGCCGTCGGCGGCCGTGTCGATCCTGAAGCCGTCCGGGGTGGTGGACGACGGGTACACCGCCTGGCCCAGGGTGTCGTACGCCGTGGCGCGGCCGCGACGGTCGAGGATCTCCTCGAACTCGTTGAAGTCGGCGTCGAGGGTCACCCGCCCTTGCTGTTTGTGGACACCGCTGAACCCCTTCGCCGGGTCAAAGGTCAACCGGGAGTGGTCGCCGCCCATGGTCTCGTGGCTCCTTCGGGAGTAGGCAGTACGCGGTCGGCAGTACGTCAGGTCACATGGATGACGGCGGTCTCCATGCCCACCGGCAGGTATTCGTCGAGGCGCAGTCGCAGGTTGTCTTCCCGGTGGGGCTGCTGGAGCACGCGGAAGGCGCCCATCTCCGAGCCCTCTTCGGCTCCCCGGAAGATCTCCGGCGGGCAGGTGCGCCGGAGTTGGCCGAAGCCTGGACTGCCGTAGCGCTCGGACTCGAAGGCGGGGGCGAGCCGGGTGGCCGCCTCGTCCGCCACGGCCGTCTGCCAGCCGGGGGACAGCGTCAACTTCCCCGCAGCCGCCCGCCGTTCGCGCCGCTCGGTTTCCAGGGCGGTGGCCAGCGCCGGCTGACAGCGGTACTGCTGCGGGGTCTTCGAGCCGCGGGGAACATGACTGAAGCGCACACAGCCCTGCTGTCGCCGATCGACGGTGACCGTTCCGGTGAACAGGCACTCGCTGGCCAGCGGCAGTTTCCGGAAGGCGCAGCTGCCCAGGACCGTCGACCGTTCGAGGTGGGCCGGCGGGCCGCTGGTTCCGGCGCTGTCGCTGATGGCGACGCCGGGCGGCACGCCGTGCCTGAGAACTCCCTGGACGACGGAGTCGAGCACCCAGAGCCCGGTGATCCCCGGGGGCAGTCGCAGCGCGCCGACGATACTGAACGCGATCTGGACCTCCAGGCCGGTGTTGACCGCCGCGTCGGCCTTGGTCGATGCGACGGTCAGGCTGGGCCCGGACGGTCCGGCCGGGGCGGGGCCGCAGACAGAGCGGCCCGGCACCAGGGTGGAGTGCAGCAGCCGGAGCCTTCGCAGGTCGTCGGCAACGTGGATGCCGCCCTCGATGAGCAGACCGCCAAGGGTGAGCGAGCAGCCGGCCCCCGCCGTGTGGAGGGTGACGACGCCGTTGTCCGGCAGCAGATGGGGCCGGACACCGTTGGCCGCCTGGACGGTGAGCGACTCGCCCGCCCTGAGGGTCAGTGCGGCGTCGAGTCGGTAGCCGGCATTGTCGGTGATCTCGATGACGGTGGGCGATGTCGGGGGGCGGGCGGTGATCGCTGCGTTCAGATTGTCGCCGCCGCCGCTCACCCGCAGCGGGGCGGCGGCGGGCACCAGCCACTTTCCCCGCTGGTAGGGGCCACCGCCCATGGCCGCGCTGAAGCCGTAGTGGTAGGAGACGGTGATCCGCTGCCCGCTGCGGCCGCGCGGCACCAGCAGCCGTCCACGGGTGACGTCGATCCCGATGACGGTGCCGTCCGGCTGGTGGGCCGGTGACCACTGGGGGTGCGTGCCCGGGTCCGCGTCCGGACCGCCGAGGTGGGTGCACCGCACCTCGGCGGCGGGGACGGGCTTGCCGTCGGCGAACACCACCAGGCTGCCGTCGGTGGTGTCAGGATCGCCGTAGTACTGCGTGATCGATTCCCCGTGGGGCCGCTGTCGCAGGTCTTCCAGGAAGGCGGCGGCCCGGATCGGTCCCTGGACGGTCGGTTCGGTCGTCCGGTCCACTTCGCGGCGGCCTGCCGAGAACAGCGGGATGTCCTGCCCGAGCGGGCTGAAGGCCAGAAACCAGGGCTTGGCGGCGATCGGACGCGGTGTCACCCGCCGCATCCCGTACGAGCCGAGCCGCCAGAGGAACAGTCCGAGGCGGTGGATCCCGTACCAGCCGTGCCACTCCGCTGCCGGGCGGACGTCCACGGTGTGCGCGGAGGTGTCCCACGGGCCGCCGGTCCGGTCTCCGGCGTCCACCCGGCGCAGGTCGAGGCAGCCGTGGGCGGCGGGTCGCAGATGCTCCATGTGCTGGTTCCAGTCCAGCAGTTCGCGGAACTCCAGCACCCGGGCGTCCCAGCCGGTGATGTCGCGAGCCAGCTCCTCCAGCATCGCGGGAGTGCCCTTGCGCCGGCGGTGGTGGATCGTCCGGGCGACGTCCGCGCGGGTGCGGATCGCGCTGGGCGGTGCCAGGCCGGGACCGGCGAGGTCGGGGAAGAGCACACGGGCGGTGCGTTCGGCCGAGGCCAGTCCGGGGTCGTGCAGCGGGCTGCTGCCGACGAGTGCGCCGATGTAGGGGACCGCCCAGGGCCGGCAGGTCTCGACGAAGTAGTCGTCCCAGAGCTGCCGGACGTCGGCGTGCAGGGCGTCAGCCTGTTCGGTGACCAGGGCGAGCAGGGCGGCCAGTTCACCGTGATCGTCGTCCGCGATCCGGTACAGCGCCGGGAGCAGCTTCAGCAGACGGTCGGGGTCGGGCCCGGCGGCGGTGGTCATCGGTCGGCTCCTCCGGTGGTGCGCAGCACGATGTCCTGCTCGGGTGTCCCGACGCCGGCCAGTTCGGCGGGGAGCACGATGCCCGGCGTCCCCGAGGGCCTGGCCGGCAGCATGAGCAGGCGGGGTTGCGGCTGCGGGGCGCCGGGCCCGAGACCGTGCGCCGCGCGAAGGCCCGGGTCCTCGCTCTTGAGGTCGAGGAGGTGTACGTCCACGGAGACGACGCCCGGCACTTCCTGGAGGACCCGGTACACCTCGCTGAGGTATACCGGCTGGGCGAAGCTCCGCTCCTCGAAGGAGAGGTGACGTAGCAACGCCGCGCGGGCGGCCTCGCGCACGTCGTCCGCGTGGTATCGCTCGTCGACGGCCAGTGTGGCGTCGGCGCGCACGTCGACCGCCACATGGTTGGCGAGGAGCAGGGGGTGATTCGGGTCGCGCTCCGCCGCGAAAGTGTCGGCGATACGGGCCAGCCCCTCGGGGGAGAACCACGCCCCGCCGGGCCCGGCGACGGTGAGATGAACCGCGCGGCGGCGGCTGGTCCACACCCAGGTGGCGGTCGATTTCGCCACGTCACCGGCCGTCAGCGCGCCGTCCTCGAAGTCGCGCAGCGAGACGGCCCGGCCGAAGGTGCGCACGGTGGCGGCAGCGGATTCGCGGGCCCGCCCATGGGGCTCAGGGTCGACCCCGCCGTCCGCCGCCACGGGGTTGACGGCGCCCTTGACGCCGGTGGGCCGGTCCAGGAGGGTCGCCAGTCGGCCGGCCGCCACCCGCCCTTGCTCACCCAGGCCTTGACGGTAGCGGGCGACGATGTTTGCCCGGCCGGTCGGCGGCCGCGCGCCGGTGGTGCCGTCCCCGAACTGCACGGTCAGCGCTCCGTCCGCGGCGATACGGGTGGTATAGACCTGGTCGTTCGCGGTGGCGCCGTACAGGGTGGGCCGCTCGGTCCAGCGCACGCCGGCGACGAACACCCGGAGCGAGGAGGCGACGCCACCGGGCACCGCTGCGGGCAGATGGGTGACCGGGTTCTTGGCGAGCCGGAACCGCTGGAAGGGGACGGCGGCGTCACCGTCGCCGAGCACCTCCTCGCGGATCGTCTCCCCATGGCTCGCGGGGGCGGTATTGCCCAGCAGTACCGCGGTGTCCGGGTCGAGGGTGGCGGTGGTGGCAGGCCGGAGGCCGATGCGCAGGAAGACGCGTGGCGGAACCTTCTGCGGGGCGACCGCCGTCCCTTCCGGCCCGATGATCTGTCCTTCTGGACCGACGATCGACGCCGTGACGACGGTCGCGCCGATCGGCAGCCGCCCCTTCCCGTCGGTGAGGACCACGGAACGCCCCGGAGGGACGTCGTCGAGGCTGAGCACGGTCCCCGGCCGCGCCACGCCCTTGACGACCGTACGTCCGACCTCGACGGCGGACGGCCCTGCCGGCACCCCCGGCAGATACACCTCATCGGTGCCGACCGGGGCGTGCCCGAACGGCCAGAAACGTAGCGGCGGATCGAGCAGTTCATGGAGCACCACGTCGCGGATGTCGCCCTTTCCCGAGGGCAGCAGCTTGTCCAGTCCCAGTCCGGGAATCAGCGGGCTGAGTTTCAGTTGCATCACGGTGCCGTGGTGGGCATCCACGGAGCGAGTGCCCCTTGTCGCCCTGCGTTTCACATGGCGCTCGGCAACATTCTTGACGCGGAAGGGGATCACCACCGGGTCGGTCAGCCCGGCCACCGCGAGCAGCAGGGAACCGGGGCCGAGACCGTCGTACCGGCCGTCGAGCGAGATATGGAGGCCGTCCGTGCCGTCACCGTGCAAGGTGAAGTCGGTGACGGCCTCCACCAGCCGCACGAATCTCCTGGCACCCACCGGCACCACCACCGCACGGGGCGCGTCGTGGCCGAAAAGGTGAAAGGACCGGCCCAGCCGGTAGGCACGGGACGCGGCGCTGCGACCGTGGTGGGCTTCCAGGTAATGCGCGCCCTTGATCGCGGGGGTCCATTCCACCCTGACCATGTCCTCCTGGTCCTGCTGCGCCCTCACCTGCGTAACCGTCAGTACCTGAACCTCTTTGCCGGCGTAGACGAGCACCTTGTCCCCCGGGGTGAGCGCGGCGACGGCGCGCACTCCTTCGGCGTCGGGGGCGGCGCTCGCGCCGAGGCTCCCGTCCCCCGTCGGGTGCGCCGGGCGCGGAGCCCCGGTGAGCCGCAACCGGTTGAGCCTGGCGTCCGCGGTCACCTCCTCCAGCGTCTCGAACTTCTGTGGCTTCTCGCCCTCTGCCGGGACGCTCTGCACCCGGGTTCCGGCCGGAATCACGGCGGTCGTGCCCGGTTCCAGGGTGAAGGCGAGGCGGGTGGTGGCCGCGGTTCCGGGGCGCAGCTCGTAGCCGATGAGCCGGACCAGCCGTGCCACCGAGTCGCGTAGCACCGCCGTTCCGAGGAAGGCCTCGTTGACCAGCCGCTCCTGATAGAACGTCAGCACATCGGCGACCGCCGCCCACAGTTCGACCGCGGTAACGGTGTGGTCGTCCGCCGCCCGCGAGGTCAGGTCCGCCAGGGCCGGTACATCGGCGAGCCGGTCGAGGATCTCCTGCCGGAAGGTGCTGAAGGTGCCGCTCCGGTAGGCGACAGCCGACAGCCCGGGGCGATTGTCCGCCCGCAACGGGGCACCGGCGTCACACGCCGTGCAGCACTGGCTGGCGTCGTCGCTCACGAGCCGCCTCCAGCGGTGAGGGTCAGGGTGCCGTTCTCCATGGCACTGGGGTCGTTGTCGAGCCGTGCGATTTCCCAGGGGCCGATGGGCAGCGTTCCGCTCTCCAGCTCCCCGGCCGGCGGTCGACCGTGCCGTTTGAGCCCGGTGACGGTGACCGACTGCACGCCCTCGACGGAGGCCGCCGCGGCATAGACGCGGCTGAGATGGACCGGCTGTCCGAAGGCGACAGCGGCGGGGTGGAAGAGGCCTGGTGCGCCGCCCGGCCCCGGCCCCGCGCCGAGGGCCAGCGTCACGGCGTGTGCCACGTCACCGCGGAAGTAGCCCGGTGCGGCGCACAGTTGCAGAGTCAGGTCCAGGGGCACGTAGCGTGCGGAGCGGATCTCCAGGTCGTATCCGGCGAGGCGGAAGCGGCTGAGGCCTGCATGCACCCGGCTGCGGAACGCGGGGTCGAGGGAGGTGGCGCCCCGCGCGTCGGTGAGGACGTGCCGCGGGTCGTCCGGGGCGATCCCGACGCACGCCGTGTACCAACTCCCGGTCCAGCGGAAGGCGGCCACCGCATCTCTGACGCCGTCGAGGGAGAGGGCCGCGTCACGGTAGTCCTGCTCGGTGACTGCTCGCAGCAGGCCGGTCCGGAACGCAGCCGGGGCGTACTGCCGGACCTGCTCGATCGTTTCGGCATCGGTTCCGGGGTGGGCCGGCAGCGGATTGCGCACGCCCGTGACGACGGGCCAGTCCGCCGGAGCCGGGACCATCGGTTCCAGATGCGGGACGACGAGATGGGCGAGGGCGTCCGCTCCGATGTCGCCGCTGTGCCCGTTGCCGACCCGGTACCGGAGTTCGGCCCGGTCCGCACCGAGCGGGATCGCGCCGTACTGGCCGTCCCCGAAGCGCAGCACCGCGCGGCCCTCGCCGTCCACATCGGCCACGAAGTGGGTGTCGAACTCACCACTGGACAGCAGGTCGGGCACCGGCAACCAGTCGGTGGGCTCCGCGCCGCGCCAGGTCCGTACGGCCACGGCGGGCTTGGCGTCCATGACGTCGCACCGGAGGCCGGGACGCTCCCGCACCTGCGGAGATCCGGGCGGCGGCACATCGGCGTCACGCTGGGCGGATGGGTCGTACCGGGCAGGTTCGCACTGGAAGGTGAGCGGCGCTTCGTTCAGCCGCATTCGCAGCGGCCGCTCCCCGCCCAGGGGCGGTGCCCATACGCACTGCTCCCGCACCGTACGGCCGTGGTCGGCGGCGACGACGTTCCCCCGGGCCACCGAGACATCGCGCAGCGTCGTGCCGTCGTCGAGGACCGCGGACAGGCACAGCGCGAAACCCGGCGCGTCCGCGGCGCTCCAGGTCACCTCCAGCAGCGGAAGAGCGGGCTCCGCCCCGGTCCGCGGCACGGGTTCCTTGGTCACCGGATCGACGACGGCGCCGAACAACGGGTCCCGCATCCGCACGGTTTCGGGGTCGAAGGCGTCCACGGACGGGCCGGGGGACACCTTCTCGATCCGTACGACCACACGGTGGGCGGGATCGGCGGCCCGGTCGTGCCCGCCCGGCCGCTTCACCTCCTCCAGCAGCAGGAGATCGCCCGGCGCGAGCCGCGGGCGCACCGCCACATCGTGCGCGTCGACCCCGTACAGATGCACGGTGGTCGCTCCGGGCGCGAGGACGCAGTGTTCGTTGCCCCAGGTGTGCAGGTGCAGTGCGTGGTGAAGCGGGTCGAGCCGTGTGCTGGTCGCCGTCTCGAAGACGCGCACCTGCGTGAGTGCGGGATCGGTCCGATAGGCCAAATCCCCGGGGGCGAGCAGGGTTCCGGCCGAAGTGAGGGGGCGGGTGGGCTTCGTAAACCCGGCGGGGCCGTGATCGGTGTGCAGCCGTTCGGGGATGCGGGTGAGCAGTTGGGTACCGGCGGGCAGGGTGCCGGCCGTCTCCACGGTGAGGTGCGCATAGGTCCATGCGTTGCGACCGTCGTGCATCAGGTAGTCGACGAGCCGCGCATGGCGCTTGGCGGAGACCCGCTGACGCGCGGTGTCGAGGAAGGCCTCGTTGGCGACGGCATCCTGGAAATAGCTGAGCTGGTCGGCCTCGTACGCGAACAGCTCCAGCAGGGTGATGCCCAGGTCCGCCGGGCTGCGTTCGGTCCACCGGGGGTTGCGCTGGGCGACCAGGTCCCACAGCAGCTGCCGGAAGCCGGCGTAGTCCTTGGCAAGGTAGTCGAGGGCGGGCTCCGCGGGCGCGGCACGCGGTCCGGGCGCGGGCGGTGCGCAGTCGAAGTCCACCGGGCACCCCGGCCGGAAGTTCACCGGCGCCACCGAGAACAGCCGGTCAACCCGCTGCGGTTCATGGCGCCAGCCGTCGTCGTCGCGCAGCCAGCCCACGGACAGCAGATAGGGCGAGAAGTCGCCCTGCCTGTCGACCTCGACGTCGAGGACGTGGTCGCGGGCGGTGTCGCGGGCCGCACGCAGGACGCCGATCCCGGTGATACGGGTGCCGCCGTGCACGTGCAGCCAGTCGGTCCGGGTGAGGAGTCCGTACACATCGGCGGGAAGCTCGGCCAGCCAGTGCACATGCAGCACATGCCGCGGCTCGGCGCCGGCAGGCGACCCCGCCGGCGGCTCGATCCGCTCGTACTCCACGAAGTCGACGCCGTTGAGCGCCTCGTCACCGAGGGCGGCGGCCTGCCGGAGCAGCAAGGTCCGGCGTCCTTGGTCGCGGCAGCCGGGGCCAAGGAGTTCCAGGAGCCGGGTGGCGGAATCGGCGTTCATCGTCGGTCGCATCTCACCACGAGCCCTCACACCCGCCATGGGGACAGGAAACGCTCATCACGCTGCTCGCCCGTGCTGCGCTTGCTGAACACGACGTTGACGGTGAGCGTGGTGTCTTCGGGGACGACGTCGACGCGGTGTACGGCGATGACATCGTCCAGCCAGCGGGTCAGCGCCCCCTGCACCAGGAACTGGGTGACCGCGGCCAGGGAGTCGCCGGCCGGCATGAAGACCAGCTGGCCGAGCCCGCAGCCGAAGTCGGGGCGGTTGACCCGCTCTCCGGGGTTGGTGAAGAGCACTTGGTGGACGAGGTCGCGGATGTGGTCGTCCTCGTCGGTGAGCGCGGTGCGTCCGCGCCCGTCGATGTGGTACGGAAAGTCGAGGTAGTCGCCCCCGGCCCGGTTCATGGTCGTCTCCACCGCTTGTCTGATTTCCGCTCTGTGTCAGATCTGGGTCGGCTCCAGGTCGGCTCAGCCGGCCCCGGGGTCAGCCGAGCTTTACGGTCCTGGAGAGCAGGTCCGGGGTGGGGGGCGCGAGTTGGGGTGCCGGCGGGGCCGGGGTGACCGGGCCCAGCGCGGTGGCCTGGCCCGGGTGCATATGGAAGTTGAACCCCTGGACGAGCTGGGCGAGGTACCGCTGGAGCTGATCGCCGAACACTCCGGGATGTGCCGCGCCCGCGGCGAGTTCGATGGCCGGCGCATCCACCACGATCTTGGTGGCCGCCTTCAGCGTCACCTTTCCCTGCCGCACCTCGATCCGCAGCAGATTGGCGCCGTCGGAGTCACTGATCGCGATGGTCCGGGTGTCGTCGTGCAGTGCCAGTACGAGCCCCTCCTCACTGCGGGTGACCTTGACGTCAGGCGTGGCCGCCGTACCTGTCTCATCGGCGGGCTGCTGATTACTGCCCCACCAGCACCCCGTCCAGATGGGCCGGGAGACGTCGCCCGCTTCGAACTCCAACCACACGCCCGCACCGATGGGCGGACAGGCGAAGGAACCGGACTTGTTGCCCGCGTACGCCACGCAGGGCAGGGCCCAGCCGCTCTCCGCCTCGCCGAGCACCTCGGGGACCCGCGCGCGGATCCGCCCCTGGTTCCGGGGGTCCTTGTTGTCCGTCACCGAGCCGCGGAACTTGCCGAGATGCTGGTGTGAGCCGCCCTGCTGCTTCCCTTGCGGGGCGGCGACGCGAGTGGGGGTGGTCATGGGGCACCTTCGCTCATCGGAACTTCACAGGGATGTGGTCCGCCCAGTCAATTGATCAACGAGTCGACAAGGCGAAAGTTCTCCTGTCCGGTGAGGCCCATGGCGTTGCGGCGCAGCGTGAAACGCTGGGTGTACGCACCGTCGCCGGTGAAGGTGTGCAGCACCCGCTCGATGTAGTAGCGGCCGCTGAACTGCCTCCCGACGCCCCGCACCATGACGGGCCGCTTGGCCTTGAGTACGCCTCCGTAGGCGACCGTGCTCAGTTCGCCCTCCGCCACCACCGACCAGGAGGAGCGGTCCACGACCGCCTGCGCATAGCGCTGCACCTCCCCGGACTGCGCCATGCCGAGTCCGCTGAGCAGCAGCTTGCGCGGGCGTTCCGCGGGAGTGGCGGGAGTCTGGCCCATCCCGTCGGTGTGGCCCGGGTCTTGGGCCTGGCCGGACTGTGCGGACGCGTCGTCGGGGTCGATGGTCGCCGCCTGGGCAACGGCCGGACCGAGCATGTCGAACCTGGCGCGGAAGGAATTCACATTGGTGGCCGAGCCCATGTTGACGGTCAGCGTGCCCTGCGGCCGGGCATCGTGGCGGGGTGGGTGAAAGTGCCCCTCGACCTCGCCGGAGGCGCCCGTCTCGACGAAGCACTCGTAGCCGTTGCGGTCGGCGAGCTGCTGCAGGAACTGGATGTCGCTGCCGCGTTGGGTCAGTACGTGGTCGTTCTCCTGCCGCGACCACCGGGTCGACTCGACCACGGGGGTGAAGTGGTAGGCCGCGTCGGAGAAGATGGCGGAGGCGACGTCGGAGTCCATCATGTTCGGCCAGACCCGCACCTTTTCCTCCAGGTGCATCAGCACCGTGGGGTCCATGGCGACGACGGTGAGCACCGAGGCGTCGCCGCCCGTCGAGAAGGTCGTGTCGACCTCCACCACGTATGCGCTGATCAGCGGCACGGCCGGCCCGCTGCCCACGGTGACGGAGAGCCCGATGCCGGCCAGGCGGGTGAACAGTCCCTCGTCGAGCAGCGTCCAGCCGCTGCCGTCCTCACGTACGCCGACGGCGAGCCTGAGTCGCAGCATGTCCGCCATCGCGGCGTGGTCCTCGACCTCGATCCGCTGCACCGCGCCCAGGAGGGACGGCGGGGCCGGTGCGCCGTTGAGGGTGAGGCTGTAGGTCACCTGCGGAGCCATCGCTCACCCCTCCGAGGGCGGGATGAGCAGGATCGCCGCTTCCTGGAGCAGGTCGGGCGGCCACAGCGCGCGGTTGGCATCGCCGATGCGCCAGAAGCGCTCCGGATCGCGATAGTGCTGCCAGGCGAGGTGATCGAGCCGCTCCCCGTCGACGACCCGGTGGCCGATGAAGGCCGGCGTGTCGGGGATGAAGCGCGCGGTCTTGTAGCGGATCACCCGGCCCGAGGGATCGGTGAACGTGTGCTCCGGGACGTGCTCGTAGCGGCTGCCCTTGAAGAACATGGTGTGCGGACTCCGTCGTTGCGATCAGTGCGGCAGCAGGTTGCGGATGCCGGTGAGGTTGCTGCCCGGCAGGTGCGCGGCGGCCAGGCTCTCCTTGGCCTTCTGGTACGCGATGAAGGCATCGCGGCCGAGGCTGGAGTCGGTGAACTCCATGTATGTCAGCACCTGCATGGCCAGCTCGACCTTCGCCGCGATCGGATTGAGGCGGGTGTCGAAGCCCTCCTCGGAGACCGCGAAGCTGGTGAGCTTGACCGGCACCACCCGGGACTTGCCCCACACGAGCAGGATCAGCGGCAGGTCGGCCGGACTGACCTGAACCTGGCCTCGGGCGGCCTGCTCCTCGATCTTTCCGGCCTCAAGCGTCGGCGGATACATGAGCAGTTCGAGGGTGGCGAGCGCGGGGTGCAGACCGTGTTCCGCGACGGCGGCGTTCCGGTCGGGCTCGGCGAGCTGGTCGGCGGCGTGCATATCGACCGTCATGCCGATGGTCTCCACGGGCGGCCCGGCGACCCTCAGCACGTCCTCCTTGGCGGGCCCGGCGGTCCCGGCCGCGGGCGGCGGGGCGGCGCGGTGCGCGAGGGTGCGCTTCATCGTGTCGGGGTTGAACTGGAAGACGATGAGCCGGGTCGGCTGCGAACCGGGGGTGTGCGTGGGGTAGACGGCCAGCGCGCCCTTTTGCAGGGTGGGGCGGAGGGGGAATTCAGCGGGCATGAAGATGTCATTTCTCTTCGGGTGCGAAGTCCGTTCCTGACAACTTGCTGGGCAATCGCACCGGATAGGACAGCTGAGCCAGCGGAGACTTACCCGTATCCCTGACCACCTTGTCGTCCTTGTGCACGGCCGCTCCGTACTCGATGGTGATGAACCGCACGAAATCGGAGGGCTTCCTTACTTTCTCCGGGCCGCCACTCGCCCAGTAGCCGACGTTGGCCTGGAACCAGATCGCCGGGCGCGGACGCTTTCCGAGATGTCTGTGCAGGACCTCTTCATGTTCCAGATACATCGCCGAGTTGACCGTCTTGGGGATCGGCACCAGATTTTCCCGCGACCCGGGCCCACCGGACCTGCCGTGCAGGAGGTGGCCGCGGACCCAGTAGGAATGATTGAGACGTTCCCAACCGACCGGATCTTCGGATGGTGCCGCATAGCCCGTGCGGCGCAGCGGCGCCGCATCCACCACACCCGCCTTGCCGGCAGCGCCCCGGGAAGTGAACTTGAACACCAGAGGGATCCGCTTGATCGGTTTCCCCGGGCTCATCGCGCCGTCGATCTCCCAGCCTTCTTCCTTGTCCTCGACGGAGAGCGAGGTGAACCCGTACGTCTTCTTCCAGGTGGGGATCGCCCGATCAATCGCCTCTGGATCGATGCCCCGTCGGGTCATCGCCGCCACATCCGCCTCGACGCCCGCCACCCCCGCCTGCCACTTGGCGTCCTTCTCCTGCTCGTTCTGCTTCTCCGGTGGGGTGTCCTTCTTCGCTCCGAAGAGGCTCTTCGCCTTGGTGACGATCCAGGCGATGACCTTGTCGATGGCCTTGTCGACCCGCGCCTGGACGCCGGTGATGACCTTCTTCACCGCACCGCTGACATCGCCGAGGCCGATGAGCCGGGCGAGGAATCCGAGGATGACCGGGATGGTGCGCGCCATGGCGCGTTCGACGAAATCGGCTGCCTGGGCGAGTTTTCCGGCGGCGATACTGGCGATCGAGTCGGTGATCGCCTCGACCAGCGCCAGAATCTGTTTGATCCGCTCCACGAAGAAGGCAATGGTGTTGTACGTCGCGATGATCGCCTGGATCACCGCCCCCACGGGGTTGAGCATCGTGACCAGCTTCAGCAGGGCCGCGGTGACGATCTTGGTGACGGCCCAGTCCTTGATCCCGCCGATGACCAGGTCCCAGAGCGACCCGATCGCTTCGACGATGTGCTGCCACGCGGCCGCGGGCCCTTCGGTGGCCAGGATCCTCACGAACTCGAAGCCCCGCTCGAACATCGCGACGCGTTCTTCCCCCACGACCTTCACCAGCTTGCCGCGCATTTTCGCGTAGCTGATCCCCAGCACCTGAAGGACCACGGAGACGATTCCCTTGAGGTCCCAGACCTTGGGCAGCACCAGACCCGCCCCTTCCAGGCCGCCGACCAGCCATTCGATGAGACCGGTCTTCAGGTGCTGCCAGATATTCTTCCCGAATTGCCCGAACCCGGTCTTGATCGCCTGCATCAGATGGCCGACGAAGCGGACCGGGTCCTCGACGATCTTGTTGAACGCGTCACCGACCTTGCGGACGATCCGCACGATCTGCTCACCGATGGGTCCGGCCAGCATCATCGCGCCTTCGAAGATGAATTCCAGCACCTTCTTGCCCACCGCGGCGGCGAAGCTGATGACCCGTTTTGCGGGCGGCAGGAAGATGCCCGCGATCTTTTCGATCAGGGTGAGCGGGCGGAGCAGATCGATGACGGTGAAGGCGTCCCAGGCCTTGCCGAACAGCTCCTTGAGCTTCTCCCACGAGAGGTCCAGTTCGGCGATCTCGGCGTTCAGCCAGAGGAAGGTCTTCTCGATGGTCTTGGATTTCTCCAGATTCTCGTAGATCCGGTCGCCCCCATCGACCAGTTCGAGGACCGTCTTGATGAACTTCTTGGCCGTGCGCTCCACGACCTCCCCGGTGACCGGATCCCGTCCGAGAACGAACGTCAGCAGCGCATATCCGCGCTGTTCCTTCGCCCAGGCAGAGAGCTTACCGAGCAGCGTCTTCTTGACGGAGTCGATGATTTTCCCGGCGACCGTGCCGGCAAAGTCCGCCAGCCGTCGAAGAGTTGGCGCGAAGACCGCCCTGATCTTCTCCCACGCCGCGGACGGGTTGAGGAGGTCGGTGACGCCCAGGGCGTCCCACGCCTGCCGGAACAGCGCCTTGATGCCTTCCCAGGTGAGGTTGAGGTGCGCGACCTCACCGTCGAACCACTGCGAGACCTTCTCGATGGTCTTGTTCTTCTCCAGGTCCTCGAAGATCGCCATACCGTCCGGGTGCAGCTTGAGCGCGGCCCGCAGGAAATTGCGGGAATTGCGCTCGACCGCGACGTCCGTGAGGGGATTGCGGCCGAGCAGCACGGTGAGCAGCTCGTACGGCGGCAGCTTGGCCGCCCAGCCATCGAGCGTGCGCAGTACGGCGGCCTTGGGGTCGGACAGCCAGTCACGCTGGACGCGCGCTGCCACCGGCTTCTGCTGAACGGTGTGCGCCAGTTCGTGTGCGATCAGCCGGCGGCCTTTCTGACCTCCGGGCCGGTACTCCCCCGCGCCGAAGAAGATGTGGTCCCCGACGGTGAAGGCCCGAGCGCCCAGGGCATGTGCCGCCCCTGCGGCTTCGCCGCCGGTATGGGTCCGTACGGTGCCGAAGTCGTAGCCGAAGCGGGGTTCGAAGAAGGATCGGGTGGCGGTGTCCAGCGGCCGGCCGCCGCCGGCGGTGAGCGCCTGGATGCGCGATGCCATCCCCTGCGGGACGGTCTCCGGGCCCGCGGCGCCCGTCGACAGCCGCTGCAGCCGTCCGGGCTCGTCGTCCGACCCGGCGTCCGCGGAGTCCTGGTTGGTCCGGGACCCTTCGCCCGTCAGACGGCGTGCCGGCGGCGTCAGGAAGGTGGCGGGCGGGCGGACCTCGAGAGCGGCGGTGCCACCGGCCAGCACCGCGTCGGCGGTGCGTTCCGCTTCTCGCTCGTGCGGGTCGTCAACCGCCCCGACCAGCAACTGCGGTTGCAGTGCGAGGGCAGCCCCGAGACGGTGCGCCAAGGCTCGCGGACGCTCTCGGTCGTGGGGGGAGGCAGCGGCCGCGTCCGGCAGCCGGCGGGGTGCGTGGGGGACGGCGGACGGCGACGGGGCGCGGCTGACCAGCAGCCGGCCCCGCTTCCCGGTCTGCTCGCCGTCACCCATGGCCGGGCCCTCCCCCGATCGCACGGGCCACGCCCTCGCCGATGGCGTCCGCCACCGCCCGCGCTCCGCGGGTGACCGGCCGCGCCGGCAGCTGTACGGACGCGCGCGCGGTCCGGCCGGCCGGCAGCGGCATGCGCTGCGCTTCCCGGATGACGGCTGACTCCACCAGTACCCGCAGAGCGTGCGCGTCCAGCGCTCCGGCCTCCGCGCCGTGCACCCGCACACGGTCCACCTCCACGCGGTACGTCACCCGGTGCGCCGTCGGGTCCGGATGCCCCGTACCACCGCTCACGTCTGGGCCATCGCGTGATACTCACCGAACTCGGCGACTCTGATCGGCTTGGAGAGCTTGGTGTATTCGCGTCCCGCGGCACGCACCAGGTGCGGCATCCCGATGGGGGTGCCCTCCGCGGCGGCCAGGAACGCCGCGTTCACGGCGATGGTGCGGATGTTGCCACCGCTGAGCTCCAGCCTCGACAGATATCCGTACTCCACGCCGTCGAGTTCGACCTGTGCCGGGAAGGCGCCCTCCCAGATGCGGCGGCGGTCCTCCGCTGCCGGGAACGGGAAGTCGATCACGAAGCGGAGCCGACGGAGGAAGGCGTTGTCCAGGGCGGACCTGCGGTTGGTCGCGAGGACGGCGAGCCCCGCGTAGTCCTCCATCCGCTGCAGCAGGTAATCGATCTCGACATTGGCGTACCGGTCATGGCTGTCGCGCACTTCGGTCCGGGTCCCGAACAGCGCGTCCGCCTCGTCGAAGAACAGCAGCGCGCCGCTGCGTTCGGCGGCGTCGAAAACCCGCCGGAGGTTTTTCTCCGTCTCCCCGATGTATTTGTTCACCACCGAGGCGAGATCGACGCGGTAGAGATCGAGTTCCAGGTGACCGGCGAGGATTTCGGCGGCCATGGTCTTGCCGGTGCCGCTGGGCCCGGCGAACAGCGCGGTGATGCCACGTCCCCGCCCGAGCCGGGCACCGAACCCCCAGCCCTCGTAGACCTGGCCGCGCCCCGCCACCTGACCGGCCAGTTCGCGTAGTTGGTCGCGCAGCCCCGGGGGGACGACGATGTCGTCCCAGCCGTGGCAGGGAGTGATCAGCTGGGCGAGTTCGGCGAGGGCGGCGCTGCTCACCTCCCGGCAGCAGCGCTGCAGTTCGCGCCCCGTGATACCGAGCGCCGGGTCGTCGACACGCCGCTCGGCGCGGGCCACCGCCGCCGAGATGGCTTCCGGGCCGAGAGTGAACTGCTGGACGAGGGCCTCCAGTTCACCGTTGATCCGGGTGGCGTGCGGGCCGAGGGCGGCCCGCCACAGCGCGAGCTGTTCGGTGCGGGTGGGGAGCGGCACCCGGACGATGTCCAGCTGCGCCGGCCCGGCAGGGGCGCCCGGCCAGGGCTGCGGGCCGGCCACGAACAGTGTGGCGCAGACGGACTCGATCAGCCGGTCCACCACAGCCGCGGCCGGGCTTCCCGGCTCCAGGTCGGCGACGTCGATGAAGAAGGCGCAGCCGCTCAGCAGGGCCTCCCTCCCGAGCAGGGCGAGCACCGTCTCGTGCTGCTCCGGCGGGCAGGCCGCCAGTCTCGCCGGCTCCAGGGCGAACAGCGGCAGGCCGAGAGCGGCACAGGCATGTGCGGCCGCGTCCCGGGCGCCGCCGTCGGCCGGTCCGACGAGGTTGACCGTCGACCAGCGGCTCGGCTCCGCCGTGATCAGCGCCACCACCTGTTCCGCGATCCGTTCCGCGCCCGCTCCCGGAAGTGCCGCCGGCACCTGCGTGAGCAGCGGAAGCAGACCGGCGTCCGGGCGGTTCACTCCCCGTAGGTAGTCGCAGACGCGTTCGTCCACGCCCAGGCGGCGGCTGAGCACCGGCCGGGCCCCGTCGTCGTGCTCATCGTCGAGCAGGAGCAGCCGCAGGGCGCGGAGCGGGTGCCCCGGCATCAAGCAGTCAGCTGCCAGCAGCCGTTCCGTCGGCTCACCGAGGAAGACGCCGAGCGCCAGGTGCAGCGTGGCGTGGGACTGCCGGTCGTCGCCGTGGAGTTCGGCGTAGGCGCGGGCGAAGGCGGCATCGAGGGCGGGCGCGGCCGCCAGAAGCAACAACTCCTCCTCGAAGACGGATAGTTGGGCGGATTCGGTGAGCGAGCGGAGTGCGGGCGGCTGGCTGCGCGCGGACATCAGATCTTCCAGCTCCGCCAGCTGCGCCACGAGTGTGGCGGAGAGGTCGTCGATCGCCTGGGCGGTGGCGTCGCCGGAGAGGAAGTCGCGTTCCGCCTCCCCGTCCTCGCCTGCCAGCAGCCAGTCCGCGGCGCGGGTTCCGGTCGGCAGGGGGCGGTTGAGCCAGAGCGCGCGCCGGTTGAGCCGCAGCCGCAGGAGCTCCAGGCGCAGTTCCAGCCATTGGGCGTTCTGCCGGCGCCACTGCGGGTACCCGTCCTCCGGAGAGTGCCCTTCGCCGTTCTGCGGGCCCGTAGGCGTCGGTGCGCCGGCAGCCTGCGTCCGGCCCGGCTCCTGTGTCACGCTGTGCGCCGTCATCGGGGCAGCTCCACGAACGCCTCGTCGGTGCTCTCGGCACCGTTGGCCCTGACCCGTACGGCGAAGCGTGCGTGGAGCTGGAGTTCCGCCACGGTGGTGTCGTCGCCGGGTGCGGCGCTGAAGGTGACTCTTCCGGCAGCTCCGGGAATCACCAGCAACCGGGATCCGGATGTCCCGACCAGCGCGTGTGCGTACTCCCGGGCGGCCGAGGCGGCATTGATCGCGCTCCGCAGCGCGTCCGCGAGGGCAGCCAGGGGCGCGACCCGGGGGACGGGCACCGTCACGGCGGGCCGCACGCCGACGGACAGCCGCAGCATGGGCTCCCGTGCCGACAGCGAGACCGTCTCGCCCAGGACGCCGGAGAGGTACCCAGAGGCGGCGCCGGGCGGCTGGGGGTCCGTCAGCCCGAGGTCCGCAGCGAGCGTGGACGTTGCGGGAGAGGTGAGGGCAAGACTCTCGGTGGGCCGGCCGGCGACCACCACCAGCCGGTCGCCCCACAGGTCCACCCGGGTCCCGGTGAAGCTCCGGTCGTCCGGGGCCGCGTCGTGGACCATCGCCGCCAGGGTGCCCGCGAGTTCGCCGAGCGGGAGCTGCGACAGGATGTCCCGGGTCACCTGGTGGGTGACGCTGCCGATGGACACGTCGAGGGTCCGCCCGTCGCTGCCGAGCGGCACCGGGTCGGCGAGCGGCGCCGATACGAGGACGTGCGCGCCGCGGAGGGGGAGGGTGTCAGGTACCGGCACAACGATCCGTTCGGGGGTGGCACTGAGGTAGGCGGAGCGCGGGACCGTGCTGCGTCCGATCACCGTCTCCCCACCCGGCCCCGGGGCGATCAGCCGGCTGCCCTCGACGGTGACGGTCCGCGGCGGACCCGCGCCGTAGGCCAGGGCTGTGGGGTTCACTGCCGGTACCACCATCACCACTGCCTCATTCGAACTGAGCGTGCTCTGCGGAACGACCGGATCGCCCACCACCACCCGGACCGTGCACACGCCGGGTTGCAGCTGCAGCTGCTCCGGAATCGACGCGCCGTCGGGCAGCGCCGTGGCCGGCACCACCACCTCCACCCGCCCGCTCCCGACCCGGGACGCGGGCACCCGTAGGTCCCCGAACGCCACTGCGGTCGCGGGAGCCGCCAACCCGCTGCCGCGCAGGACCAAGGTGTCGCCGATCCGCACATACGGGTACGGCTGCTCGGTGCTCTCGCCCGCGCGGCGTACCGCGACGTCGGTGACTGTGGGCGTCTGCACGCTGATGACGTGCACCGCGGGACCGGCCGCCGGCGGGTCGTCCGGCAGCGGCCCGGTGACGGCGGACACCGGACGTCCCACGGCCCGCGGGACGGGTGTGACCCGCCGGCCGGCGATCTGCACCACATTCACCACGAAGGCCGCCGACAGCCGGAAGCGCAGCGCGAGCGCGGTCCAGACCTTGGAGATGTCCTCCAGCGACAGCAGCTCGAACCGTGGTCGCAGATACTCGAATTCGTCCCGCAGACTGGCATGCAGCACCGTCCTGCCGCTGGGAGCCCGCACGGTGGTGAGGTCTTCGGTGATCACGGGGGTGTCGTGAAGTACCCGCATCGCGCTGCCGAGGAGGAAGTGCGCCTTGGTGTCGTCGAAGAGCGGTACGGCGGACCCGGTGTCGGACAGCTCGTCGTTGCCGTAGGCGGTGATGAGGTAGTGCAGGTTGAGGCTCAGCGGCGGCTTCCCGTAGGCGGCGGGCGAGCCGCGTCCGGGGATGTCCTGGTTGCGCAGATGGCCGTTCTCCGCGACACGGTAGAGAAAGAGACTGACCCGCGGCTGCTCGCAGCGGGGATCGGTGTCCTTGGCCGAGAAGACGGGCGAACTGATGGTGACCGGCACGGTCTTGACCCCGTCCGGCAGCTCCATACGGTCCTCCAGCAGCGTCTTCAGCGTGGCGCTGACCCCGCCGATTCCGCGGAAGTCGCTCATGCGGTCGCTCACCGCCCCCAGGGCGCGTAGCTGCGCAGCCCGACGAAATCCTCGAACCCGGCGGACGAGCCGGCGGCCGGCCGGTCCCCCAGCGGCTCGGGTGCTGTGGGCGCCGGCCCGGGAGCCTCGGCGGGCGGGGTGCCGTGGATCTCGATGGCGCCGATGTGCACCTGCACCACACGCTCCGGCGGCGCCGCGGAACGGACCGCCGGGGGCAGGGCCGCGGCGGACGCTGCCGGTTCGTTCACCGCCAGCGGCAGGGTGGCCGCATCGCCACGGTGGCCGCCTGGTGACGGCGAGGTCTCCTGCGGATCCCTACGGGCATCGGCCCGGGCATCGGCCCGGAACGCGGCTCGGACGTCGGGCGTGGGAAGCGGCAGGGTGGGGCCGACGATCGGCACGGACGAGGGGTGCGGGGCGGCCGTCGGAGTCTCCTTACCCGAACCCGCGCCTGGTTCCGGTTTTGGAGGCGGCGTCCCGGCGGGGGCCGACGACACGGACGGCGGCATCGGCGTGGCCGCCGCGGCGGCGACCGTAGGGGTGGGCTCCGCCGGGGCCTGCGGAGTCACCGTCGGTTGCGGAATTCCGGGCGCCGGGGCACGGAAGGGGGCCGGAGCTGCCGTCGTGGGCGAGCGCCGGACGACCGGGCCGGGGCCCACGGCGATCGGGTGCGCGGGCCCCGTCCTCACCGTGGGCGGATTTTTCAGCGGAGCCGCCTCGTGCGGTGGGTGCTGCATGTGCGGTGTCCCCGCCGCCTGCTGCTCCCGTTCGGACATCCAGCGCGGCGGCGCGGTCTCACCGGTCGCTCCCCTGCTCCCGGCAGCACTCGCCTTTCCCGCGACTTCCGTCACAGCCTCGTCCCCGGTCCCGGCGCTGTCCGACGGCACGCTGTCGGAGTACGCCGGTCGGGCCGCGACCGGCGCCAGTCCGGCGCCGCGGTGCGCCAGGTTGGTGAGGAAGTCACTCATCGTCCCGCCGCCCTCGCCGCTTCCGCCGCCACCAGTTCCAGGTACTGCGCCCGCCGGCTGGGCGGCAGCCGCAGGATGTCGGCCTCGCTCCAGTGGTAGTGGAGGGCGAGCGTATGGACCTCGTGCAGCAACCGGGCGGCGCGCTGGGCGAGTTCGCCGAGGAAGAAGGCGGCCGTGTCGAACATGGTGGTGGCTTCCGCACCGCACGAAGGACAGGTCAGTTCCAGCTCCAGCTCCGCCTGCGGGTCCTGCTCGGCCATGGCGGCGGACAGCGCCGTGACCACCTCTGCGGGGAGCCGCTGCATTTCGACGGGCACGCCGTCCGCCGCGGCGCGCAGTACGCAGCGGAACAGGAAGGCTTCGGCGCCCGCCCCCGGGTCGCGATGTGCCGCGGCCGCGGCGGCGTCGAGGTCGGCGGCGGTGGGCAGCCGGAAGACCACGTCGTACCGGACGCCCGCCTGGTGCACCGTCAGCTCATGGCGGTGGCGCACGTCGTCATAGGCCGGCACCAGCAGGTCGCTCACGCGCAGGACGAGGTCCATCGGCTCACCGCAATCCGCCGCGGGGCACCGCACCACACACTGCACGGTTTCACCGAGGGTGAGGCGACGCAGGTGGAGCAGCAGTGCCTCGCGGTCGCCCACGGTCAATACGGGGACGATCCGCTCCCCGTCGGGGAGGCAGCGGGCGAGCAGGGCCGTGGCGCGCTCGCACGGCAGGGCGGTGTCGGCGGCGTCGAGGAGGAACACCTCGTCCGCACCACCCACCGGCCGTAGCTCGAACTCGCGCACCGGTACCGGGGAGGCACCCGCCGGCCGGTCGTCGGGCCACACCCCGCCCGGGACGCCGACGCGGGTGGCGCCGGGTGCCGGGTGCGGCATCTCAGGCTCCCGCACCGTCGAATTGCGGCTCGCTGGGCTCCGTCACGCTCAGATCGCGTTCCCATCCCTCGTGCTCGATCTTGATCGACTGGATGAGTACCGCGTTGGCATTGGCGTCCAGATCCGCCTGCGCGGTGAACTCCGACACCCACGCCCGGTAGACCTTGTAGGAGACGGCCTTCTGGCCCGCCTCGTTGAACAGATCGATGGTGAGGTTGCGGCGGAAGTCACGCAACGAGACTTCCTTCTCGCGCTGCTCGGCGGCGGCCTGCGCGTTGGCGAAATTCCAGACCTTGTTCGCCCATGCCTCGAATTCGGGGTCATGGGTGACGCCGCGCTCCATGGTGATCGGCTCGTATTTGGTACGGCCCGGAGACTTGTGGCTGCTACTGGGGTCGCCGCCCTCGCGATGCTCGACCACCTCGGTGGTGCGCTTGAGCGCGGTCACCTTGCTCACCCCCGCGACATAGCCATTGGCCCCCCACTTGACCCTGAATTTGAAGTTCCGATACGGGTCGAAGCGGGTCGGGTTCACCGTGAACTTGGCCATGGGTGGCTGCTCCTGCGGTCGGGCGGGCGTATTCGGGCGGGCGCGTGACGGGTGGCGGGCGTCTCCGGTACCGGGGATGGCCGTCATGACGGTCGTGACCGTCAGGTCTGGATGGCGCCGGCGATCTGCTGGATCTTGATGATCACGAACTCGGCGGGCTTGAGCGGTGCGAACCCGACCACGACGTTCATCCGGCCCAGATCGATGTCGTTCTGGGTGGTGGTCTCCTTGTCGCACTTCACGAAATACGCCTCGCGCGGGGTCCGTCCCTGGAAGGCACCCTGCGCGAACAGGGTGTGCATGAACGCACCGAGATTGAGCCGGATCTGCGACCACAGCGGCTCGTCGTTGGGCTCGAACACCGCCCACTGCGTGCCCCGGTAGAGGCTCTCCTCCAGGAACAGCGCCAGCCGCCGGACCGGGACGTACTTGTACTCGTCCGCTTGCACATCCGCGCCGCGCGAGGTGCGCGCGCCCCAGCTGATCGTGCCGTACACCGGGAAGGTGCGCAGGCAGTTGAGGCCCATGGGGTTGAGGACCCCGTTCTCCTTGTCGGTGAGAGTGAGGGCGAGCCCCGTGGCGCCGGCCAGGGTTGCCGACGTCCCGGCCGGCGCCTTCCAGACGCCCCGCTCGCTGTCGGTACGCGCGTACAGCCCGGCGATCGCCCCTGCCGCGGGGAAGCCGCGCACGACGCCGTTCATCATGGGGTCGGGAGCTCGCAGCCGCGGGAAATACAGGCCGGCGTTACGGCTGCGCAGCGGGTCTGCGTTCGTCCGCATCCACTTCTCCGCCTGCGCGAAGGTGGTGAGCGTCTCCGGAGCATCGATGATCATGAAGGCGCGGCGGCGGGTGCAGTAGGCGATCGCCTCCGTGAGGACCGAGGTCGCCGAGGTCTCGGGGATCACCAGCAGATTGAACAGGTCCACGCCTTCCAGCGCGTAGATGCCCGTCTTCTCCAGCTCTTTGCCCACCAACTCGCCGGGGCCCGGCTTGACGCCGTCGTTTCCGGCCGGCCCGGTGTTCTGCTGTGCCTTGACGGTGGCTCCGATGCCCGGCGCGTAGCGGGCGACGTTGACCTTGTCGTCGCCCACCAGTCCCAGCAGTGTCGCCGCAGCTTCTGCCGGACTGGCGGCGTCAAGGAAACCGAGCAAGGCGTGCGGGTCCGTCGGGCCCGCCACCACACGCAGATTCCCACCGACAAGGGAGACCGCCGCTTCCCCCAACACCGGGTTACCGGAGCTGCGCAACGCCGCGCGCAGGAGTTCGGCGGCGTCGTCCACGTCGGTCGGCGCGGGCACGCTGCCACCGCTCGCGGCGGGATGTCCCCACACGGTCAGCTCCGCGCGGCCGGTGAGCTGCCCCGCACCGTTGCGGATCTCGACAACCATCTCGCCCTTTGCCGGCAGGCCGACGAATACCGGAGCGCTGCCGACCGTACCCGTCTGAGCGGGGCGGAAGGCCGCGGTCGCGTCGCGCTCGGCGCCGCCGTTGGCGACACCCAGCTTGAGCGCGGTCGCGGCGTTGCGCTCGCCGCCCGCCAGAAAGACCACCGAGGAGCGCCTGAGGTCCGCGGTCGACAGGGAGCGGACGGTGAGGGCGTCAGCGTCGTCCACGCGCTCCACCTTCACCGCGCCCGTCCCCACCTGACTGTCCATCAACTCCTGCAGGGTTTCTGCCAATTCGTCCAGCGCCTCCGGCAGGGTGGCGGCCGCCACCGCCCCGAGAGTCACCCCAAAAGGCCCCCGCCCGTCGAGAAGGAAGGTCAGTCTGTCCCTCTGGTCTGCCCCGGGGCCGATCTCCTTGAGGTCGTCCATGACCAGCGTGCCACTGACGCTCTCCCCTCTTTGGTCGGTGATCGTGAAGTCCGTCCGCGCAACCGTGATCAGCTGAGATCCGGCGTTGACGATGTCGATCACATAGCCGGGGCCGAGGCTGTTCTGCGACAGATTGCGGAAGACCTCGGTACGCCCCGGCACCTTCTGGCCGTCACGGTCGAGCAGTTCCGTCACCGTGAGGTTGAACAGGTTGTCCGGATTGGCGGTGGCGTAGTCCACGTCGAGCCGCAGGTCGTTTCCCCACGCCCCGGCGCCGGCGGCGGCCACCTTGAGGACTGCTTCCGGGTGGACCGCGACGTTGTTGAGCAGGGTGACGCCCGCGGCGGTCGCACCCCTTGCGACGCGGACGACGTACGCCTCGTTGCCGCCGTTCTGGAAGAAATGCTTGACCGCGTAGCTGAGGTCGCTTTCCACATCCAGGTCGCCGAAGGCCCGCTCGAAATCAGCGAAGCTGAAGAGATGCACCGGCTCGTTGACCGCCCCGCGGGGCGTATATCCGACGAATGCGGTGACCGAGGTGCTCACGCCGGTCAGCGTGTGCACCCCGCTCGGGATCTCCTCGATGTATACGCCCGGATAGGTGGGTGAGACCGGCATCGCGCCTCCTGGATCGGTGAATACCGAGTTCGGATCGCGACCCCCGAAGTGCCGCGCTGCGGGCCACTGTTCTCTGAATGAAGAAATCCGGCAAGGCTGCATTGAGGTGAAATTTATTAACACTTTTCACCCACGCAATAGCGCACACGCCAACGGGCCGAGCTCCTGCATACCGCCGCGGGCGTCGGTCCCCCTGCGCTGCGGACGCAGGCATGCGGATGCGCCCAGGACTCGTCCGGCAGGAGGCGACGGAGCGGACGGGGGACAGCCGCTCAGTGGGCGGCGGGCTATGAGGGAAGACTCCGAGTCCGGCACGAGCCCCCGTCCCACAGCACCGAGTTGTTCCCTCACGTTCACCCGGGGCTCGCTCGCGCCCCCTTCCTTGCTTGCGGCGGCATCGCATGATGGCTTTGCCATGTTCCCGACATGAAGGAGCCGTCGCATGGTCAACCCCCGGATGTCCGCCGTGGTCCTTGCCGCGGCCGTCGCCGTGCTCGCCATGACGACCGCGCCCCTGCAGGCAGCCACCCCTCTGCCCGGCGTCACACCGCGCGTCGAGACCGCCGCCCTGCACGACGACGAGGCCGGCGGCAACGCGGACGCCGACGATCCGGCGATCTGGCGCGACGCAGCCGATCCCGACCGCAGCCTGGTCATCGCCACGGCCAAGCAGGGCGGCCTGCGCGTGTACGACCTCGACGCCCAGGAAGTGCAGTCGGTTCCGGCGCCTGCCGCGCCCGGTCCGGATGACGCCCCGGGCCGGTTCAACAACGTCGACCTGCTGCACGGCCTGCGGCTCGGGTCCGACCGCGCCAACCTGGCCGTGACGACCGACCGGGGCAGCGACCGGCTGCGCGTCTACCGCATCGACCGGCACCGGGCCGGCGGCCCGCTCACCGATGTGACCGACCCGAAGGCACCCGCGGTCTTCTCCTCCTCGCAGGGCGAGGTCAACGAACAGCGCACCGCCTACGGTCTGGCGACCTGGACCGACCAGGACTCCGGCCGCGCCTTCGCCCTGGTCAGTCAGCGCGAACGCACGCGTCTCGCGCTCCTGGAGCTGACGGCCGGCCCGGACGGCACCGTCGGCTACGCGAAGGTCCGCGCGCTGGACCTGCCCGCGACGTTCCGTCTGCCGAACGGCACGTCCTGGTCGCCCTGCGCCGAACCCGGCGAACTCCCGCAGGTCGAGGGCATGGTGGTGGACCCGGCGAACGGCACGCTGTACGCCGGCCAGGAGGACGTCGGTATCTGGCGGCTGCGCGCCGACCTCACCGGCACCCCGAAGCTGATCGACAAGGTCCGCGAGTACGGCGTGCCCGGCACGTACGACGAGACGAGCGAGGAGTGCGTCGCGGGCGCCGACCCGGGCTTCGGCGGCACACATCTCAGCGCGGACGTCGAGGGCCTGACCCTGGTCAGCGAGGACGACGGTGACGGCCGGCTGCTCGCCTCCAGCCAGGGTGACAACACCTTCGCCGCCTACGACCGCGAGGTCTCCGACGCCAACGAGTACGAGGGCGGCTTCCGCATCCCGGCCGCCGCCGCACCCCTCGACGGCTCCGAGGAGTGTGACGGCGCCGCGGCCCTCAACGCACCGCTGGGCCGCCGCTACCCGCACGGCCTGCTCGTCGTCCAGGACGGGCACGACGCTCCGGGCGACCAACAACGCCCCTCCACCAACTTCAAGTTCGTGGGCCTGAGGGCCGTCACCGACGCCCTCGACGACTGACAGCAAGGAAGGACGACACACCGGCCACGGACCTGACTCCCCTGCCGGCGCGCCCCGCCGTCCTCGGCTCACACCAGACGGCTCATTGGGCTCGGGGGGCCGGCCTGCGTGCTTACGTCGCTCCGGGAGCGGCCCTTCCGGATGCGACGTCACGCCCGCGGTCCATCAGATCGAGACCCACCCGTTCTTCCAGCGCTCCGCCGACCACGAGGTCATGCGCGAGCACGGGGTCCAGCTTCAGTCGTGGGGCGGATTCGCCGAAGGGCGCAACAACCTCTTCACGCACCCGCTGCTGAGCGAGATCGGCGAGAAGCACGGCAAGTCCGTGGCACAGGTCGCGCTGCGCTGGCTGATCCAGCGCGGCATCGTCGCGATCCCCAAGTCGGTCCGCGCGGAGCGTATGGCGGAGAACATCGACGTCTTCGAGTTCGAGTTCACCGACGAGCAGATGGCATCCATCGCCACCCTGGACACCGAATCGTCGCTGTTCTTCGACCACCGCGACCCGGAGATCGTCACCTGGCTCGGCAAGCGGCGGATGAAGGACCGACCCGGCACGCGGAGGCCCTCCGGACCACGACTCCTGTGCGGGTCCCGCCCCCGTCAGCCGTGAGCGGTGTCGATGACGCAGAACCGGTTGCCCTCGGGATCGGCGAGCACGACGAAGTCGGCGTCGTCCGGATAGGAGTCCCAGTCGACGCGTGCGGCGCCCAGGGAAATGAGGCGTGCCACCTCGGCTTCCTGGTCGGCGGCGTCGCCGGCATAGAGGTCGAGATGGATTCTCGGGTGGTCCTGCACGGGCGTCGCACTGAGGCCGAGGGCCAGTGCGGCACCGGAGCCCTCGGCCGGCACCAGGACCACCCAGTCGTCCTCCACTTCACCGTCGCGAGGTACGTAGCCCAGTGCCCGAGTCCAGAACTCCGCGGCCCGCCGCACATCGGCGGCCCCCATCACGATCGTCCCGATGCTCAGCATCCGCCGATTCTGGCAGACACCGACGTACCCCACGGCATGACCCGCCTCCGGTGTAGCGGTCCGGTCATCGCCTCGGCCGCCCCCTTGCCCGCGGTCCCTCCCGCCGGTCCGCGGTGGCCGGCGGGACCTTCAATCGCGGTGGCCGGAAGCCGCGGGTCAGGGCGCGGGAGGGGGAGCGGGGACGGGGGTCAGCAGGGTGCGCAGATCGGTGATCCGGTAGCCGCGGGAGCGGATCGCGTCGATGATCTGGGGAAGGGCCTGTGCGTCGAGGACCGGGCCCTGCCCATCGAGGTTTCCGACGTGCATCTGCACGATCTCGCCCGGCCGCAGCGCGTCCAGAGCCCGCTTCACCGTCTTCTGCACGGTCATCCCCGCGGCGGAGCCCTTGTAGCCGTTGGTGTCGGTCGTCCACTCGATGTCCGCGTATCCCAGCGCGTTGACCTCCGCGATCTGCGCCGGAGTGGTGTCTCCGTAAGGGAAGCGGAAGAACGGCAGCGGCTGGATACCGGTGGCCCGGCGGACGGCCTGGTCGGCGAGGGCGACCTCCTGTGCCCGTTCGGAGGAGGTGAGTTCGCCGAAGGGCGGATGGCTCTGCGAGTGGTTGCCGATCCCGTGGCCGGCCGTCGCGATCGACTGTGCGGCGGCCGGATGCCGTTCCGCGAACTGCCCGGTGAGGAAGAAGGTGGCCGGGGACTTCAACCGCCGCAGCACGGTGAGTACGGTGCCGAGGCCCTCCTCGTCCCAGGCCGCGTTGAAGGTGAGCGCCACAGCCTTCCCGGCATCGGGGATTTCCCGTACCGCACTGCCGTACAGCCTTTCCACGGGCGCCGGGCCGGCAGCACCCCGCCCCGCTGCGGGCGTTCCGGTCACGGCGAGCAGAGCCGCGGTAACAGCCAGGACCGACACCATCGGGCGGCAGCTCACGAGAAGATGACCGACCTGAGCTTCATGCGCGCGCTTCCGCCGCCGGTGTGCGGCCGGAGCCGGAACACCTCGCCCGAGCAGTCCGCGTGGGTGAAGACCGCGGCGGTGGCGTCGGTCCGGTTCCTCGGCGAGTGAGCGGGCGGTTGGGTGTATTCCACGGCGGCCTCCGGAAGGGTGAGGCACTTTCCGGATTCCGGATCGTGCAGGGTGACCGTCCCTTCCGTGCCATCGCGGTCCCGGTAGGTGTAGCGGAAGTCGCCCCCCGCCGCAGTGGCGGAGCCGGGCACGGTGAGGAGGAGAGCGGCGGCCCCTGCGAGGGCGGCGCATACACGCCTGGACGTCTGCATGCAGCGCCAACGATCTTCCCCCCGGCCGGTCACGTACCGGTCGCCAGACAGCGTCCGATCAGCACCATCCTCAAGGCCGGTGTCATACGGGTGGGCGGAGCGACAGGGCCGAGTGCTCACCGGCCCGCGAGCACCGGCCGGCCGGCCCCGATCTGTGTCGCCAAGGTCTTTACGCGGCCGGTCGGGTACGCGGAACCGATCAGGAACGGAGAAGCCAAGCGCGCGGCTCCCCCGTAGCGTCAGCTGCATGGGCATCACCCCCTCGCGGGCCTTCCTCCCGCTCGACGCACCGGACGCGTCCGTGGCCTTGCCGGGCGGCCACGGGAGGCGGCCCGCGTGGCCGTCCTTCGTCTGCCGGACGGGCCCGGTGAGGACGAACGGCCCACCCGAGGTCCCTTGCCGGGCGATCGGGAGCCCGGTTCCGGACCACCCGTTCGTCTTCGCGCCGCCCGGCCCGCAGTTCCGCCCAGGACCGCGGGGCCGGCCCTCGACCACCCCGATCAGATCCACGACTCCAGGAGTGACCATGACCAGCTCTTCCACCCAAGGGATCATGACCGTGCTGCACCCCGTTACCGATCTGGCGGCGGCCAAGGAGGTGTACACCGCCCTGCTCGGCGTACCGCCGCAGAGCGACGAGTCCTACTACGTCGGCTTCGAGGCCGCGGGCCAGCACATCGGGCTGGTACCGGGCGGCGCCTCACAGGGCATGACCTCACCGGTGACCTACTGGCAGGTGCCGGACATCGAGGCGAAGCTGGCCGAGGTGACCGCCGCGGGTGCCACCGTGAAGGAGCCCGCGCACGACGTCGGTGGCGGCCGCCTGGTGGCCTCCTTCACCGACCCCGATGGCAACGTCCTCGGGCTGCTTCAGGACCCGTGAGTACCACCGCCGCTCCCCCGGTCGGCGTCGTCGCGACACCGGGCGCCGGCTCACCCATGGCATCGGCGTCGGGGGCCGGCGCCTCGGCGGACGGTGCGGCGCATCCGGTAGGGCTGACCTTCGACCCGGGCGGGGGCAGGCTGCCGGTGGCTGCGGCGGACGGACGGCCACCGGCAGGAATCCGGCCGTCCGCCGAAACGGTGGGCCCGCCTCCCGTAGCAGGGCTCGGCCGAGGCCGGCGCCTGGCCGCGCCCGGCCGGGCCCAGAGGCTCCGCGGTACGAAGCGAAACAGAACCCGCCGTTCTGCCCGGAGCTGGTTAGATCGAGCCGGCGATGCCGACGGAGACCGCGAAGGCGGCCCGCGTGACAGATGGAGACACGATGACCAGGGCCAAGAAGGCGGATTCGCAGTCGCCTGCGCCGCACGGTGCCGACAGCCACGATCTGATCCGCGTGCACGGCGCGCGCGTGAACAATCTCAAGGACGTCAGTATCGAGATCCCCAAGCGCCGGCTGACGGTGTTCACGGGCGTCTCCGGCTCGGGCAAGAGCTCCTTGGTCTTCGACACGATCGCCGCGGAGTCCCAGCGGCTGATCAACGAGACGTACAGCGCCTTCGTGCAGGGCTTCATGCCCACGCTGGCGCGTCCCGAGGTCGACGTACTCGAAGGCCTGACGACCGCGATCATCGTCGACCAGCAGCGGATGGGCGGCGACCCGCGCTCCACGGTCGGCACCGCCACCGACGCCAACGCGATGCTGCGCATCCTCTTCAGCCGGCTGGGCAAGCCGCACATCGGCCCGCCCAGCGCGTACGCCTTCAACGTCGCCTCGGTCCGGGCGAGCGGCGGGATCACCGTCGAGCGCGGTGCCGCCAAGACCAGGACCGTGAAGGCGACGTTCCACCGCACCGGCGGCATGTGCACGCGCTGCGAAGGCCGGGGCACCGTCTCCGACATCGACCTCACCCAGCTCTACGACGACTCCAAGTCGCTGGCCGAGGGCGCGTTCACCATCCCCGGCTGGAAGTCCGACAGCTTCTTCACCGTGCGGGTCTATGCCGAGTCGGGCCTCCTCGACCCGAACAAACCGATCCGCAAGTTCACCAAGAAGGAGATGCAGGACTTCCTGTACCGGGAGCCGACCAAGGTGAAGGTCGAGGGCGTCAACCTCACCTTCGAGGGGCTGATCCCCAAGATCCAGAAGTCGTTCCTGTCCAAGGACAAGGAGGCGCTGCAGCCGCACATCCGGGCGTTCGTGGAGCGTGCCGTCGCCTTCGCCACCTGCCCCGAGTGCGACGGCACCCGGCTCAGCGAGGGGGCCCGGTCGTCGAAGATCAAGCGGAAGAGCATCGCCGACGCCTGCGCGATGGAGATCAGGGACCTGGCCGAGTGGGTCCGCGGCATCGACGAGCCGTCCTGCGCGCCGCTGCTGACGGCACTGCGGCACACCCTCGACTCGTTCGTGGAGATCGGCCTCGGCTATCTCTCCCTCGACCGGGCGTCGGGCACCCTGTCGGGCGGTGAGGCGCAGCGCGTCAAGATGATCCGCCATCTCGGCTCCTCGCTCACCGACGTCACCTACGTCTTCGACGAGCCCACCATCGGCCTGCACCCCCATGACATCCAGCGGATGAACAACCTGCTCCTGCGGCTGCGGGACAAGGGCAACACAGTCCTCGTCGTGGAGCACAAGCCGGAGACGATCGCGATCGCCGACCATGTCGTCGACCTCGGTCCCGGCGCCGGTACGGGGGGCGGCACCGTCTGCTTCGAAGGCACCGTCGAGGGCCTGCGCTCCGGCGGCACCATCACCGGCCGCCACTTCGACGACCGGGCCACCCTCAGGGACACGGTGCGCAAGCCCACCGGCACGCTGGAGATCCGCAAGGCGACGGCGAACAACCTGCGGGACGTCGACGTCGACATTCCGCTCGGGGTGCTGACCGTGATCACGGGCGTCGCCGGATCCGGCAAGAGCTCGCTCGTGCACGGCTCGATCCCGGCCGACGAAGGCGTGATCGCGGTCGACCAGACTCCGATCAAGGGTTCCCGGCGCAGCAACCCGGCGACGTACACCGGACTGCTCGACCCGATCCGCAAGGCGTTCGCGAAGGTCAACGGCGTGAAGCCGGCGCTGTTCAGCGCCAACTCCGAGGGTGCCTGCCCCCATTGCAACGGCGCCGGTGTCATCTACACCGACCTGGCGATGATGGCCGGTGTCGCCACCCCGTGCGAGGTGTGCGAAGGGAAGCGGTTCCAGGCGGCGGTGCTGGAATACCACCTCGGTGGCCGCGACATCAGCGAGGTACTCGCGATGTCGGTGGCCGAGGCCGGGGAGTTCTTCGGCTCCGGCGAGGCGAGCACGCCCGCCGCGCAACGCGTTCTCGCCCGGCTCGACGACGTCGGGCTGGGCTACCTCAGCCTCGGCCAGCCGCTCACCACGCTGTCCGGCGGGGAGCGGCAGCGGCTGAAACTGGCCACCCACATGGGCGACAAGGGCGGCATCTACGTCCTCGATGAGCCGACCACCGGCCTTCACCTCGCCGATGTCGAGCATCTGCTCGGCCTGCTCGACCGGCTGGTCGACTCCGGCAAGTCGGTCGTCGTCATCGAGCATCACCAGGCGGTCATGGCGCACGCCGACTGGATCATCGACCTCGGCCCAGGCGCCGGCCACGACGGCGGCCGGATCGTCTTCGAGGGCACTCCCGCGGACCTCGTCGCCGCCCGCTCCACCCTCACCGGTGAGCATCTCGCGGCGTACGTCGGCGCCTGACCGAGGGCGCCGCGGGCACGTGGGGCAGGTGTCGTGGCCGCCGAGCAGGTGGGCTCCGCCGGCCCCCTCGGCCGGCGGCTCGTTCCGGCCCTCGTTCCGGCTCCGTGCCTCGTCCTGGGGCTGTGGGAAACTGAGCGGGTGAGACGGCAGGATCTCGATGACCTCGTCCGGCTGCGGCGGGCCCGCGACCGGATGGACCGCGACTACGCCGAGCCGCTCGACGTGCCGGCGCTGGCGCGGGACGCCCTGATGTCGCCGGGCCATTTCTCCCGCAGCTTCCGCGCCGCCTTCGGGGAGACGCCCTACAGCCACCTCATGACCCGCCGCATCGAACGGGCCAAGGCGCTGCTGCGGCGCGGCGACCTCTCGGTGACCGAGGTCTGCTTCGCGGTCGGCTGTACGTCGCTGGGGTCGTTCAGCTCGCGCTTCAGCGGGCTGGTCGGCGAGAGCCCGAGCAGCTACCGGGCCCGGAACCACGACCAGGGCGCCGGCATCCCGGCCTGCATGGCGAAGATCCACACGCGACCGGTCAGGAACGGAGAAGCACGCCCCGCCGCTCAGCCGTAGCGTGAACGGCATGGACATCACCCTTTCCCAGTGCTTCATCGCCGTCGACGACCACGACAAGGCGATCTCCTTCTACCGCCATGTGCTCGGCCTTGAGGTACGCAACGACGTCGGATTCGAGGGGATGCGCTGGGTGACCGTCGGGGCGCCCTCGCAACCGGACGTGAACATCGTCCTGGAGCCGCCCGTCGCCGACCCGAACGCCTCACCGGCCGACAGGCAGGCCATGGCGGAGCTGATGGCCAAGGGTCTGCTGCGCGGCGTCATCTTCGCGACGGATGACTGCGACGCCACCTTCGAGCGCATCAGCGCCGCGGGCGGTGAGGTGCTGCAGGAGCCGATGGACCAGCCCTACGGCGTCCGCGACTGCGCGTTCCGCGACCCCGCCGGCAATCTGCTGCGCTTCACCCAGCCCCTCAGGAAGTGAGTCCGGTCGCGGATCCGCGACCGGTGCGGGTGCCGCCAGGCTCCGCGCCGCCGCTCCGGGCCCGCGGGCACCCACGCGTTTGATCGGTGCATGACGCCCTGGTCTTGCCCTTTGGACCACCATGGTCGGCCTCCTGTCACCGCCGGTAAGTTCTGGTCAGCTCACATGATCAGGAGTAGTCCCGTTGTCCCACACCTCCCCCGACACCGATCCGGCCCCGTCCCCACCCGGCGACGACACGTTCTTCTTCGGCCAGCCACGGGGTCTGATGACCCTGTCCGGCCTGGAGGTCTGGGAGCGGTTCTCGTTCCTCGGCATGCAGGCCATCCTGGTCCTCTACTTCGCCGACACCGTCAGCCATGGCGGCCTGGGGATGGAGGCCGGTGCCGCCGCGTCCGTCTCGGCGGCATACGGAACCCTGGTCTACCTCGTCTCCGTGGCGGGCGGCTGGCTGGCCGACCGGATCCTCGGCTCCTACCGCGCCGTCCTGTACGGCGGCATCCTCATCGCCTGCGGGCACTACGCCATGGCGGTGCCGAACGCCGCCATGACCTGGGTGGGCCTGGGGCTGATCAGCGCCGGAACGGGCCTGCTCAAGCCCAATGTGGCCACCATGGTCGGCAAGCTCTACCGCACCGACGACGGACGCCGTGACGCCGGCTTCGCCCTCTACTACATGGCCATCAACATCGGCGCGTTTCTCGGCCCGCTGATCACCGGCTGGCTCGGCGACCATGCGAGCTGGCACTGGGGCTTCTCGGCCGCCGCCCTCGGTATGACGCTCGGCCTGATCCAGTACGTCCTGGGCCGCCGCCACCTTGCCGGGCCCAAGCACACGGCCGAATTCGCGCTCGCGCCGGCACCGATGCGGCGCGCCGTACGGCTCATCGTCCTCGGCGCGGTCGTGGTCGCCGTGGTCGCCACCGCCCTGGGGCTGGCCGGCCGGCTCACCATCGACCGCTTCGTCGATCTGCTCACCCTCGTCTCGGTGATCGCGCCGGTCGTCTACTTCGCGGTGATGTTCAGGAGCCCCCGGGTCACCTCCGAAGAGCGCCGCAGGCTGCGCGCGTACGTGGTGCTGTTCCTGGGGTCCGTCTTCTTCAACTTCATCCTCTTCCAGGCGTACTCGACGATGATCTTGCTGGCGTCGACCAACGCCCGTACCGAGATCCTCGGCTTCGCCTTCCCGGCCGGCTGGTACGCCTCCGCGCTCGGCGCCTTCGAGGTCGCCCTGGCGCCCGTCGTGGCCGCGGTCTGGGTCCGGATGGGGAGGCGCCAGCCGCACGCCTCCAACAAGATCGCGTTCGGGGTGATTCTCGGCGGCCTGTCGTTCCTCCTGATGGCCCTGCCGACCTCCGGGCACTCCGACGACACGTACAAGATGGCCGCATGGTGGATCGTCGGCTCGTATCTGCTGCTCGGGCTCGGCGACGTCCTGCTGGAGACCTCCGGCCTGTCCGCGACGAGCAAGCTCGCCCCCAAGGCGTTCGCCAGCCAGACGATGGCACTGTGGTTCCTGTCGCTGGCCGTCGCCAACGGGATCCAGGCGCAGACAGTGAAGCTGTACGGCCAGGTGTCCAACCCGTCCTACTTCGGCGTCAATGGCGCCATCGCGGTGGCGGCCGGTGTGGCGATGATCGCCGCCGCCCCCTGGCTCAAGCGCACCATGCACCCCGTCCACTGAGGTACCGCCATGCACATCAACACCGCTCTTCCGTACGACACCACCCACGAGGACGTCCGCATCCCGCTGCCGGACGGCACGCGGCTGTACGCCCGGATCTGGCGGCCGGTCACCGACGAACCCGTGCCGGCGCTCCTCGAATACCTGCCCTACCGGCTGAGCGACTGGACGGCGCCCCGCGACTGGCAGCGCCACCCCTGGTACGCGGGCCACGGGTACGCGTCCGTCCGGGTCGACGTGCGCGGCCACGGCAACAGCGAGGGGCTGCCCGGCGACGAGTACGACGCGACGGAGCTCGCCGACGGGGTGGCCGTCATCCACTGGCTCGCCGAGCAGGAGTGGTGCTCGGGCCGGGTCGGGATGTTCGGCATCTCCTGGGGCGGCTTCAACTCGCTCCAGATCGCCGCGCTCAACCCCGAGCCGCTGAAGGCGATCGTGACCGTCTGCTCGGCCGACGACCGCTACGACAACGACGTCCACTACATGGGCGGCTCGGTCCTCGGCGTCGACATGCACGCCTGGGCCGCGACCATGCTCGCCTTCGTCTCCCGGCCGCCGGATCCGGCGCAGGTCGGCGACAAGTGGAAGGACATGTGGCGCGAGCGGCTCGACGCCGTGGACCCCTTCATCCACACCTGGCTGGCGCACCAGACCCGCGACGCCTACTGGAAGCACGGCAGCGTGAGCGAGGACTACTCCGCCATCCAGGCGCAGGTGCTCGCGGTCGGCGGCTGGCACGACCCCTACCGCGACACCGTGCTGCGGCTCGTCGAGCACCTGGACCCGGCGAAGGTCCGCGGACTGATCGGGCCCTGGTCGCACCAGTACCCCGACCGCGGCCTGCCGCCCGGGCCCGCCATCGGCTTCCTCCAGGAGACGCTGCGCTGGTGGGACCAGCATCTGAAGGGCACGGACACCGGTGTCATGTCCGAGCCCCTGCTGCGGTCCTGGATCAGCGAGTCGCACCGGCCGGCCACGGTGTACGAGACGCTGCCCGGCCGCTGGGTCGGTGACCGCAGCTGGCCCTCGCCGAATGTCGAGCCGGTCGTCCACGCCCTCCACGGCGGACCGCAGCGGGTCGACTCGCCCCAGCAGACCGGGATGGACGCCGGGCGCTACTTCCCGTTCGGCAATGACGCCGATCTGCCGCCCGACCAGCGTGACGAGGACGCCAAGTCGGCGTCCTTCGACTTCCCCGTCGAGGACGGCCCGATCGAGATCCTCGGCCGCCCCCTGGTGAAGCTGCGGATCCGGATGGACGTACCGCGCGGGCAGGCCATCGCCCGGCTCTGCGATGTCGCGCCGGACGGCTCCTCCACCCTCGTCACCCGCGGCGTCCTCAACCTCTCCGCCCGGCACGGCCGGGACCGCTGTGAGGACTGGCCGGCCGGGGCGACCGAGGACGTGACGTTCGAGCTGAACGGCATCGGGCACACCTTCCCTCCCGGCCACCGGATCCGCCTCGCGGTCTCGTCGTCGTACTGGCCGTGGATCTGGCCGCAGGCCGGCTCCACGGGCTTCACCCTGGAGGCGGACGGCAGTTCCTTCGAGCTGCCGGTGCGCCGGCCCACCGAGGATCCGGCGATCCGCTTCGAGGAGCCGGAACAGTCGGAGCCGCTCGGCGTCGTTTACCCCGCCGATCCCGCCACACAGCGTCCCGAGCGTCTGGTGATCCGCGATGTCGCCAAGGGCGAATGGCGGATGGAGGTCGACCCGCGCTACGGCGGTACCCGCATCTACCCCGACGGCCTCGAATTCACCGAGGACGCGCTGGAGACGTACACGATCCAGGAGAACGACCCGCTCTCCGCCCGCACCCGCTCCGACTGGACGATCCGGCTGCACCGGCCGGAGCTGTCCTGGGACGTGCTGATCGAGACACGTTCCGAAATCGCCGCGGACGCCACCGACTTCATCACCTCCAACGAAGTGGTGTGCAAGGAGGGCGGCGAGGTCGTCTTCCACCGGACATGGGAGAAGCGCATCCCGCGCACGGCCGGCTGAACTCCCGCCGTGCTCCTGTGCGCGCAGGGGCACGGCGGAACCCCGCCCGCGGGACGCGCGGTGGGGGCGCTGGGTGAGCGCGACGCCTCACTACGAAGCGGGCCCAGCGGTCGTCACCGTCCACGACCGTCTTCCCCGGCAGGTCAGGGTCCGGGCGCCCGCCACACCGGGCACGCCGACATTCTTTCGGGCGCGCATTTCACCTTTGGCGGGCGCGATGCGCCATGGCGTGTTCCCGGTTTCCGCAGATCTGAGGGCTGCAAAAGCGGCGGGATTGATTGCGGGAGGTATCGACGAATACCTCGGAGCAGCGTCGTCCGTTGCAGTGGTGGAGCCTGCCCATGCCGCTGGTGGCGATGACGCCGAGCAGCCCCATGGCGGCGTTGACGGCGTACTGGTCCACGGGGGAGGCGTGCTCGTCGGCGACGTGCAGATGCCAGGGCGAGCCGTCGTGGTTGGTGTAGTGCGGGACGGCGTGGTGGTCGGCCAGTATGCGGTTGAGCAGGGCGACCGCGTGCTCCTCGTCGGCATTGTCGAAGACCTCGCGCAGCACGGGACGCAGCGCGCGGGCGGCGGCGAGGTCCTTGTCCGTGGGCACGGAGCTGAGGCGGATGCCGTGCTCGATCAGCAGTTCTGCCAATGTCGCGGTATCAGGCAACTTTTCTCTTTTGCGGACGAGATTATACGTGTTGACCAGGTCTTCGGCCCATGTCGCCGAACCGTCAGAGTAACTAGCAAACTTCATCATGGCTCCGTACTATTGGTACCTGCCGACGGCACCGTGCCAAAGGCGTGCAGCGGTCCTCTGCTGCCCGCTTCGAGGTGGAGGGGTGAATGGATTCACAACAGGCAATACCCGCTCCGGTTCCCACAACGGAAGGATATTCTGCCTCCGCCGACTTCCGCGAGGAAGCGCTGCGCGGGCTTCGGATGGCGGTCCCGCTGGCCATCGCGGTTTTCTGCTTCGCCGTATCGTTCGGCGTGGTGGCACGCACCGCCGATATGGGGGTGTTAGCGCCTTTAGCGATGTCCCTCACGACCTTCGCCGGATCCGCCCAGTTCGCGGCGGCATCGGTGGTGGGCACCGGCGGCGGCATCACGGCGGCGATCGTGGCGGCCGTGCTGCTGAATTCCCGCTATCTACCCATCGGGATCAGCGTGGCGCCGGCGATGTCGGGCGGCGTCATCAAACGCTTCCTGTCGGCGCAGTTGGTGGTGGACGAGTCGTGGGCCGTCGGGCATCTGGGCGGCGGACGCTACTCGCGTGGTCGCCTGCTGGGCGCCGGCAGTCTCGTGTACTGCGCCTGGGTCGGAGGCACCGCGGTGGGGCTGCTCGGGGCGCAGTATCTGGGCGATCCTGAGCGCTTCGGACTCGATGTGGTCTCGCCCGTGCTCTTCCTGGCTCTCCTCAAGGGGCAGATCGCCAACCGCAGCGCGCTGGCCGTCTCGGCACTGGGAGTGGTGATCGCGCTGTCGCTGGCACCGTTCGTCTCCCCCGGTGTCCCATTGATCGCGGCGACCGCCGCCTGCCTTTTGGGGTTGAGGAACCGATGAGCGGAGTGTGGCTGGCGGTACTCCTGGTAGGCGCCGTCTCCATGACGCTGAAGGCGACGGGCCCTGTTCTGCTGGGTGGCCGGGAGTTGCCGAGCACCATGCAGCGGGTGGTGGCCTTGATGGCGCCGACTCTGCTCGCGGCCCTGATCGCCACTCAGATATTCACCAGCGGGCAGGCGTTGGCCGTCGATGCGCGCGCAGTGGGCCTGGCCGTGGGCGCGTTCGGCATCTGGCGGAAGTGGCCGACCCTGCTCGTCGTCTTCCTGGGCGCCGCCGCGACAGCCCTGACCCGCCTGGTGACGGGATAGCGACGCCGCAGTAGGGGCCCCAGGCCCGCGAGACCCGTGCGGCCTGTGCGGGCCGCTTCGAGAGTCAGTGCTACATGGAGGTGCTCATGACGGTCGTCGATTTCCCTCGGGACCAGGTGTGGCCCACAGCGTCACTGTGGGATGCCGGCGCCCGGCTGGGCATCCCCCTCGGCATGCCACCGCAGCCGCTGCGGCCGGCTGCCCCGGGCATGCGGCTCGCCGGGCCGCTGCGGCGCATCCGGCACACGCAGGGAGTGGCGTCAATCTTCGAAGGCCTCGATGAGGTCCGGGAAGGCGAGGTGCTGCTGATCGATAACGCCGGGCTGACGGACGAGGCGTGTGTCGGTGATCTGGTCGCGATCGAGGCCCGGTTGGCGGGCGTCGCGGGCCTCGTGGTGTGGGGCTGTCACCGGGACACCGACGAACTCGCCGTCATCGGCCTGCCGGTGTTCAGCCGGGGTCCCTGCCCCGCATCACCGCGGCCACGCCCCAACGCATCCGGCCACACTCCCGCGCAGGAGCCGTTCGAAGCGGAGACCGGCGATGTGGTCGTGGCCGACGCCGACGGTCTGCTCGTCGTCCCTTCCACCGCCTACAAGGCGGTGTCGGCCGCCGCTCAGGAGATCGTCCGCGCCGAGCACCGCCAGTCCGAGAAGGCTCTGGACGGCGTGAGCCTACGCGCGCAGCTGCAGTGGGATCAGTACGTCGACCGACGCCGCGCGGACCCCGATTACACGTTCCGCGCGCACCTGTCGCGGATCGCGGGAGCGCTGGAGTAGCAGGCGGGAGGGTTCCAGCGCAGCAGCAGATCGCGGCGGCGCGGCGGGCGGCAGATCGGGATCTCGCTCCTGCGCTGCGAAGTGGTGATGTCGCTCGCCAACAGTCCGTTCACGGGGTGTCCCTTCGTCGAAGATGCGGTGCGGTGGCGCCTGCGTGGCAACCGCCGGTTCAGCGGGCGGCCGGCGGCAGATGACGGCGGGTGAATTCCAGCTGCCGTCGGAACGTCGCCACCCGCTCCTCCACGTCCGTCATGCTGTGCCCGGCTGCGTAGGCCTGGAATGCGTGCGGGATGCCTCGCTCGGCGAGCCGTGCAGCATAGGCACGCACCTGGTCGATGGGGCAGCGCGCATCGCTCGCCCCCGCGCAGAGGAAGGCGGGAGCTCGGACCGCATCCACGTACGTGATCGGGGAGGCCTGGCGGTAGCGCTCGGGGACCTCGGCGGGCGAGCCGCCGAACAGGCTCCGGTCGAGCGCCTGGATCTCGCCCATCGCCTGGTGGTGCGCAGCCGCACAGTCCGCCACCGGGGCGCCCGCCAGCCCCAGCGCCCAGGCTTCGGGCTGCACCCCCAGGCCGAGCAGCGTCAGATATCCGCCCCAGGACCAGCCGGCGAGGATCAGCCGGTCGGGGTCGGTGATCTTCTGGTCCACCGTCCACTGCCGTACCGCGGCGATGTCCTCCAACTCGGTCAGCCCCACGCGCGGGCGCAACGCCTCGGTCCAGGCGCGCCCGTAGCCGGTCGAACCGCGGTAGTTGACGCGCACCACCACGAAGCCCTGGTCGACCCAGCCGGCCACCTCCGGTTCAAAGGCGTCCGTGTCGTGGTCGTCGGGGCCTCCGTGGAGCATGAAGATCGCCGGGGCGGGTGTGTCCTGTGCCGTGTCCGGCAGGCTCAGAAGTGCGTGGATCCGGCCTCCGGGGCCGTCCACCCAGACGTCCCGCGCCACCGCGGCCGGTGGCGGCGGCTGGTCGGCCAACGGGAAGCGCAGGTCCTCGATCAGTCCGAGGAAGGCCGGCGGCCGCACGGAGTCCGACCACAGGAACCAGGCGTCGCCCTCGGGCCGGGTGCGCGCATGCGCGATGGTGCCCTCCGGGGTCCGCACGCGGGTGAGCTGGCGTGTGTCCAGGTCGTAGCGGTAGACGTGGGACCGGGCCTGGTGGTCGTGGACGACCAGCAGGGACCGGGCGTCCTGGAACCACTCGACGGCCGTTTCGCCCGGCAGTCCGAGGGGAAGTTCGAGGAGTTCGCGGGTGCCGGGGTCGTAGATCGCCGGTTCGTAGCGGTCCTCGCGCGCCTGGAGCAGCAGCAGCCGTGAGTCACCCGGGACGGGCGAGAAGCCGACCGCCTCACCTTCGAGATCGGCGACGGTGCTGCCGTCCATGGCGAGGATCCGGATTCCCGGGTCCCACAGGTCGCCGCGCTCGCTGTGCGCGATCACCGCCAGGTCCAGGGCCCGCGACAGGTCGACGGCTTGGGCGGGCTCGTCGTGCCGGTACAACTCCCGTGTCCTGCCGCCGGGTTCGACCACACTGATGGCCGTGCCGTCCTCCGTCGTACAGCCCATCAGGGCGTGCCCGCGCAGCCCCATCGCCAGGCCGGTCGGCCAGTACGGGCTCGCCCCGGGCACCGCGGGCACGTCGGCCCCTCCGCCGAAGGGCTGCCGCAGCCACTGCCCGCGCTCGTCGCCCAAGGTGTCGGCGAACCACCACACGGCCTTGCCCGTGGCCTCGATCGCGCAGTTCTGCACACCCGCGGCACGATCAGTGACCTGGCGGACGGTGCCCGCCGTCCGGTCCCAGCAGTAGACCTGGGCGACGCCGGAGCGGTCGCTGACGAACACACAGCGGTCCGGCGCGCTCTTGGCCCAGGCAGGAAGCGTGTAGCGAGGGGCCCGCATGCGCTGCTCCCACAGGGGGCGGGCCTGCGCATGCTGTACGGGTGCGGTCATCGCGAAGGTCTCCTACGGATCGTGCTCCGGTGCCGCGCGGCGATCCTTCGCCGCGGCACATGCCCGGAGGCCGGATGCGCAGCGGGCACGCGACCGACGGGTGACGTCAGTGGCAGCCGCAGCCGGCGGACGTGACGCGGTTCATCCGGCGGCGGGGACGCGTCGAGCCCTCGCCCTGTGCGGCCGTCCCGGCACCGGCCAGCGGCGTGGTGGAGTCGAGGGCGGTGAGCGTGCTGATCGAGCACGGCAGGACCACCTGTAACGGCGTGGCCGGCAGCGACCCCAGCACGAGATGGACGGAGGTCGTGGCCTTGCCCGTACCGGTGGCATTGGACTCGGAGTTGAAGGGGAGCAGCGGTACAGCGTTGTTGAGTCCGAATTCCAGACCCGCGACCCGGCTGTGCCCCGGGTCGGCGGTGAAGAGCTGCTCCAGCGCCACGGCTGCCTTCGCCGAACCGGCCTCGGCCGCCCGCAAGTCGCTCACCGTGCCGTCTTCGACCGTCAGGACCAGCGGGTAGTGCGAGAGCGCCGTCAACTGCTCGAAGAGCTTGCGGCTTTGCACGGTGCCGGGCGTGCGGCTGCGCACCACGGGCCAGCCCTTCACCGCTATCTGACCGGTGATGACGGTGCCCACCCCGTCAGCGGAGAGTCGGTGCCGGCCGGCCGGAGCTGCCTGGACCACGCCCGGCTGGAAGACGCCGGTGTCCGTCCAGGACCAGGTCGGATGGGCGTAGGTCAGCTTCGCCAGGGAGCCGGTCAGCGGGTCGTCAAGTGTCAGCCCACCTGCGGCGTTCAGCGCGGCGGTCAGCGTGTCGGCGCCTTGGCGCACGGCGTCGGGGTCGGTTTTCTCCAACGCCTCCAGCAGGGCACTCACCTGGTTCAGGGCGAGCGGGCCGGTACCTGCCCGGAGGGTGGCGACGGTGCGCTCCGGGCCGATCGCGACGGCGGGTGCCGTCAGGAGCAGGTCGTCCTCGGCGATGACAAGGACGTCGCTGCCCTCGCGCACCTCACGGCTCAGGATGTCGGCCAACGGCCGGCCGGGCTCGGCCGTCACCTTGGTGTATTGCTCGTAGCGGGTTCCGTGCTCGATCTCGAAAGAGTCCATGAACTGCTCTTCCAGGATCAGCACGAATCTCTTACGGCCCGTCATGTACTGGCGATAGGCATCAGGTCGAACGATAATCATCGTGACACTCCCTGATCGATTGCAGTGTCAGCGAGGCGGGTCGAGCCAACACCTCGACCCGCCTCGCACATACGCGCTACCTCGGAGGGCAGCACTTCACATCAGATCAGCCCAGCAGGGTGCCGAGGTAGTTGCTGTTCTTGCGAACCTTGATGGTCTTCTTCATGACGGTCACCTCCTCCCCCTCCTCGCTCCGCAAATACGCAGCCCCCTCGAAAGGGAACCCGCAGAATCACCTCAGCCCAGCAGGGTGCCGAGGTAGTTGCTGTTCTTGCGAACCTTGATGGTCTTCTTCACGACTGTCACCCCCTCCCCCTCCTCGCTCCACGAATACGCAGCCCCCTCGAAAGGGAACCCGCAGAATCACCTCAGCCCAGCAGGGTGCCGAGGTAGTTGCTGTTCTTGCGAACCTTGATGGTCTTCTT
>NZ_JBIWNU010000002.1:494617-942205 GCF_044767385.1 Streptomyces sp. NPDC101393
TTCACGACGGTCACCTCCCTTCGGTTACGGATGTGCGCTCCGCTCTACGCTGATGGCCGGTCAGGCGACAGCAGCCATGCGGACTCGGGGAGCGCCGCCTTTGTCGCCCAGTACGACTTCACCGTTTTCGGTATAGACGGTGGTGTCGGGCGAGATGATGTCGAGGTGGTACTGGGTGAACGGGGTGAGCCCCAATCCCCAGTGGAGGCAGCCGCGTTCGCCGCCGTACACCTCATTCATGGCATGGTTGCCCGGCAGAATGTCCAGGCTGGTGTTGAGGGCATGCCCCATCTCCCAGATCAGGGAGTAGCGCGAGTCGACCTCGAACATGGCCTCGAAGACCCTGGCCACCGCGGCGCCTTCGGTTCGGTACGGGCGCAGCGAGGTGATCGTTCCCTTGCGCACGTCGCAGACGATGGCCTCGCGCTCCAGGCCGGCGAGCTTGCCCTGCAGGCGGGCCTGGTCCTTCCTGGTGAAGGACGGCGTACCGCTGTGCAGGATGGGGAACCCGCGGAAGGCGACCGAGCCCTCGAGCGGAAGGTGCAGGCTCTCGTCGAACTCGACGATCTGCGTGGGCAGAACGCTGATCTCGCCGGAGGGCACGATCTGCTGCTCGCCCCAATCCAGCGGGCCGGCCTGCTGGTTCCACACCAGGCCATCGGCGAGGTGATCCAATACAGCCCGCGTCCCGTGCCGCTCATCGACGTAGACGAGGTGGTCGGTCGACTCGGCCAGTTCGAAGAACCGGTCGCTGAACTCACCCTGTTCCTGGGCCGATGTCCGCTCGATCACGTCGATGAAATGGCGGATCGTCCCCAGGTCGGTCGGCGTCGAATTGCACGCCATTCCCATGAGCTTGCGCTCCGACCCGAGAACCTCCTCGGAGGGAGACTCGAAGAACCGGTAGGGCGAGATGGCGAGCGAGTGCGACCGCTGCGGGATTACCCCTTCGGCCAGCATCGCTTCAAAATCGTCACCCGGGCCCAGAATGATCGTCCGGTACTCCGCGTAAGGAGCTTCCTTGACGATCTCCAGCTCACCTTCGAGCTCACGGTTCGTTATCAGGCAGAAGATGCTTCCTTCAGCCGACCCGAACTGGCTGAACCGAGCAGGATTGATCTTGATTGCCATAACTAGCAATTCCCCTCGTGGCTGCTGATGTGACCACAAGACAGCACGAACGGAGATCCCGGCAACACGAACCCTCACTATGACCGGAAAATCGTCATGTTTACGTGAACGCCGGACGATCCGCAGCATTATGAACGCGCCATGAATTAATGACGCCTCACCTGACGGAGGAACAGGCGGCTCCCCTGCCAGCCAGGACAGGACCGATATCCCTCACGCTCATGACGCGACGCAGGCAGCACGGGCGGCGATCTTCAGTCACCGGCCTTTTGTCAACCACGCCTCCCCCGCGTCCATATCAATCAGAAGCGGAGAGTTTCCGGCCTAGATCGTTCCCGGCGGCGCTCACAGAGAAGCGACAATTACCTCAAAGGGAACAAATTCTTCAACGTGTCCCACGTCACAACCCTTCGCGAGCGATCCGGCCCGCGCCGGAGGGCCCCACGCCACGCACAAGGCCCCGACCTGGGCGGATTCCAGGTCAGGGCCTCACCCGTCCCGCCTTGGGCAGCAGCGCTGAGGGCGGACTCACCACTCGTCGGCACCGTCGCGCACTTCGGATACCCCGCGACCGCGCTGTCAGTCGTCGTATTCGTCGGGGAGACGCAGAGCGGGTCCGCCGACGTGCAGACCCAGTGGGACCGCGCGTCCCTTCGGCTCCTCCCAGGCCTCCTGGCGGCCGAGCGCCGTGAGGTCGAGGTATTGATAGCCGTTGTGGAACTCTTCGATGCCACGGCCGAACGTGGAGTAGGTGTGGAAGACCTCGTCCCCGACCCGCAGGAATGCGCTGATGCCCGGCCAGTCACCGCGCATGCTCTCCGACCACGGCATCCCCGCCTCGGAGAGCTCGGCCTCGCTGCGGTGGAAGATCTGCACCGGCGCGACGCGGTCGTCGACGGTCGCGTGGAAGTCGTAGTTGAAGTCGCTGCCCGCCGAGGAGTACCAGGGGAAAGTCCAGCCCATCCGCTCGCGAAAGGCGGCGAGCTTCGGATACGGCGCCCGGGTCACCGCGACCAGCGTCGTGTTGCGGACATGCAGCTGCCGCAGCTTGCCGATCCCGTCAGCCGCGGAGGAACAGGAGGAGCAGCCGGTATCGCGGGGGTGCTCGACGCCGTCCGCGTCGGTGTCGAAGATCCACATGAAGTGGTGCATGACCAGCTGAGGCCGCCCGTCGAACAGTTCGAGCAGACCCACCTTCCCGTTCGGGCCTTCGAAGGAGTACGCCTTGTCGACGCGGAACATCGGCAGCCGCCGCCGGTCGGCATTGACCCGGTCGCGCGCCCGGGTGAGCTCCTTCTCCTCGGTCAGCAGCTCCTTCCGGGCCGCGAGCCATTCCTCGCGGGACACCACCTGGGGCAGGTTCGCTCTCGTCGCCATCGCGTTTCTCCCAGCTGTGCTCGTCCTGCGGTTCGGCGGAGCAGGCCACCGTGACAGCTTGCACTCCGACCAGGCCTTCTGCGAGCACCCGCTCGGGTGCTCGCGCCGCGGCGTAGTGCCGGCCCCGGAGGCGGCAGGCGCCCTCCTCACCCCCGACAGGTACGCCGGCATCGAGGTGCACGCCTGGCAGTTCGGCGGGCGGGAGTCCTGACCGAGGGCGTCCGGCAGGGCGGACCCGCCGGGCCGGGACCGGTCAGGCGCTGGTGGGGAGCCGCAGGGTGAACCGGGCGCCGCCGCGTTCGCCGGCGGCGGCGGTGAGGCTGCCGCCGTGCGCGTGCGCGACCCAGGAGGCGATGGACAGGCCGAGGCCGGTGGATCCGCCGCCACTGCGGAAACGTTCGAACAAGGCTCCCGCCACCTGAGGCGGCAGCCCGGGGCCGGCGTCGTCGACCGTCACTGTGCCGTCCCGCGCCACGGTGATACGGACGTCGGCCGGCACCCCCGGGGCGTGGCCGTGGACAAGTGCGTTGCCCAGCAGATTGCCCACGGCCCGGCGCACCAGATCGGGATCGGCGACGACGATGGCCTCCTCGGCCCGCACCGTCACCCGGTGCTCCCCGAGCGGGGCGTCCGCGACCGTGTCCTCCACCAACTGGTCCAGACGCAGGGGTTCGCGCGCGAGCGTTGCCGTACCGGACATGAGCCGGGCCCGGGTGAGCAGCCCGTCGACCAGGCGGCCCATCCCCTGCGCCAGACTCAGGGTGCGCCGCAGCACCTCGGTGCCGTCCGTCTCACCACGCAGTGCGGTCTCGGAGAGCGTGCGCAGGGACGCGGCCGGTGTCCGCAGATCGTGCGCGGCGTCGGCGAGAAACGCCTCCTGCTGGTCCAGTGCCGCCAGCGCCGGCCGGACCGCGCGCCCGGACAGCACATGGCCGACAGCGGCCGACAGGCACATCAACGCCACACAGCCACCCGACACCAGCCAGGTCAGCCGACGGTGGTCGGCGCCCTGGGAGGAGGTCTTGGACAGAGTGACGATGGCGCCCTGCGGTCGATCGCCCTCGACGGCGTCCGGCCAGTAGAAGGGCAGAGCGAACACCCGCACCGGCTCGCCGTGCGTCGTGCGCCGGTCGAATGCCGAGGCCTCTTCGTCGCGTACGGCAGCTGCCGCCGCTTCCCGTACGTCGGTGGGCCGGGCGGACAGGCAGGGCCGGGGCGGCGCGCGATCGACGACCAGGTCGGTGTCCGTTCCGGGTGTCAGTGACAGCACTGTCAGGGGCGGGCAACCGGTGCCCATGGTGTCGGCCATCACGCGGGTGTCCAGCCGGCCGCTCTCGTCGGTTTCCAGCAGCCCCATCGCCCAGCTGGTGTCCGCGTCCATCGTCCGGTCGAGCTGCTCGCGCCACCTCGCGTCATCGCTGCGGATCGCGAGAACGGCCATCGCGACGAGGCCCACGGCGCTGGTGAGCGCGAACAGCGTGGTGATACGCCGACGCAGCCGGCGCACCCTGGCGGTCGGGGTGAGCGGCCGCGAGCGGCGGAAACGGGCGGGCATCCGCATCACGGGCCGTCGGGCGCCAGGCGGTAGCCGACGCCGCGCACCGTGTGGATGGGCGGAGGATCGCCCAGCTTGCGGCGGAGCTGGGCGATCAGGACCTCCAGGACGTTGGACTGCGGCGCCGCCATCTCATCCCAGCACCGCTCTATCAGCTCGGCCCGGGACACCGCCTGATCGGCGTGGGTCGCCAGCACCTCAAGGACGGAGAACTCCCTGCGGGTGAGGGTGAGCAGGACACCGGCTCGGTGGACGTGCCGCCGGGCGGTGTCGATCTCGATGTCGGCGACGCGATGGACAGGCGGCCGGATGACCGAGGCGCGGCGGCAGAGGCTGCGCACCCTGGCGATGAGTTCCGGCACGGCGAACGGTTTGACCAGATAGTCGTCGCCCCCGCTGGCGAATCCTTCCACCCGGTCGGCGAGTGCGTCGCGGGCGGTGAGGAACAGCACCGGCACCGCCAGCCCGGAGCGGCGCCGCTGCTCCACGTAGCCGGCGGCGTCGCCGGACGGGAGCATCCGGTCGAAGACCGCGCAGTCGTAGGCGGTGACGAACAGTGCCTCGTCGGCCTGCGGGAGGTCCTTCGCCTCGTCGACGGCCAGTCCGGCGGCGCGCAGCGCGGCCGCCACCCCGAAGCGCAAATCGTCGTCGTCCTCCACCAGCAGCACTCGCACGCGGCAACCCTAACGGCCAGGTGCGGAACCCCTCCCCGCCGAGCAGCCCGAGTACCCGGCCCCACCCGCGTACTCGTGCCGGTGGTCGCTGCACGCGTCGCCTTCATCAAATCCTCAGCCTTGCTCCTGGACACTTCAGCGACCCCACACATGACGGAGCTTTCGGTGAATTCTGCGGTTCGGCAGCGCTGTGCCTTTCTTGTTTCCCTGGCCGTCCTCGGCACCGCCACGCTCGCGGCCTGCGACGGGACGCCGCCCTGGGCTCCGGACCGCACGTCGGAAGCCGCCGACACCTGGGACGACCCCGCCGCCCGGCCCTCCCTGCGCCCGTTCTACGGGCAGCAGTTGCACTGGAAGAAGTGCGGGAGCCTGCAGTGCACCACCTTGCACGTCCCCATGGACTACCGGCATCCGCGAAACGGCAAGCGCTTCGCACTGCCGGTGGTCAGGCACCGCGCGGAGAGGCAGGCGCAGCGCATCGGGTCGCTCGTCTACAACCCGGGCGGCCCCGGCGCCTCCGGTGTGGACGACCTCAAGTCGGGGAACATCGAGTCGTTCGGCGCACGGGTGCGGGCCCGCTTCGATGTCGTGACCTTCGATCCGCGCGGGGTGGGCGGCAGCAGACCGGCCGTGAACTGCGACCCGGTACCCGTGAAGGCCGCGGCCTTCACCCGCCCGACCGGGGTCATCCGTGCCGTCGGCGCCACGGCGGGCCCGGACGCCGACGGCGGGGACGGGGAGTTGTTCCCGCGCACGAAGGCCCAGCGCAGGGCCGCGCTCGACGACGCCCGGAGCGAGACCGCGGGGTGCACGGCGCGCAGCGGCACGATCCTCCGGCATGTCGGGACGCCCGACGCCGCCCGGGACGTGGATGTGCTGCGTGCCGCCCTCGGTGAGCGCAAGCTGAACTTTCTGGGCTGGTCGTACGGGACCAGCCTGGGCACCACGTACGGCGAGCTGTTCCCCCGCAGGGTCCGCACGATGGTGCTGGACGGGGCCGTCGATCCGGCCAACAACTGGTACCGGCGTGCGATCGGGCAGGGCGCGGCGTTCCAGAAGTCGGTGGAGGACTACGCGCAGCAGTGCGCGAAGGTCGTCGGGGCCGACTGCCCCGGCAACACCCCGGACGAGATACGCACTCTCGTCGACGACCTGTACGCAACGGCCGCCGACGAACCGCTGCCGGTCGCCGACCGGGACGAGCGCCTCGGCGTGACGGAGCTGTACAGCGCGATCACCGACGCCATGTACGCCCCGGAGACCCAGTGGCAGGACCTCTCCGCAGGCTTGTGGGACGCCGCCGACGGCGATGGCACGAAGCTGGCCGACCTCGCTCAGGGAGAGGAGGGGCCCGCCGCCGCGTCCGCAGGATCCGGCCGGGCCGCGCTCAGGCCCGGCCCCCGCACCGGGGCCCGCGCGAAGGACAACAGCGATGCGGCCATGATGGCCGTCAACTGCCTCGACATACCCCACCCCCGGGACCCGAAGGCGTACTGGGACGCTCTCGGCCCGGCGTACGAGAAGGCCGGGGTGTACGGCACATCCAGCATCGTGGACGAGCTCGGCTGCCGTAACTGGCCGGCCGGAAACACGAAACCGCACCCCGTCCGCCCCGTCGCCTCCGGCCTGCCGCCGACCCTGGTGGTCGGCACCACCGGCGACCCGGCCACCCCGTACGGCGAGGCGCGGAGCCTGGCCCGCCAACTGCCCGGCGGGATGCTGCTGACCTACGAGGGTCTGGGCCACACCGCCTACGGCCGCAGCAACTCCTGCGTCACGCGGTCCGTCGACGCGTATCTCGTCGACCGCACGAGGATCGCGCCGGGCACGACGTGCTGAGGCGGCGGGGCACCCCCTCTCCCCTCCTACTCGGCGTCGGTCCGTGGCAGGAGCGAACCCAGCGGGCCGAGATCCAGGTTGAGGTCGCTCATGGTGAGCCCGTAACGGTCGCAGAGCTCCGCCATGCGGTCCTGAAGGATCATCAGCGTCATCCCGACCCGTTCTTCCTGGGCTTCGCTCAGATCACCTTGGTCGACGCGGTGCAGTGCGGTGCGCTCCATGAGCTGCCGCAGCAGTTCGACAATGGTCAGCACCAGCTTGATGAGGTCACGCTCGACGGTCTCGGGGTCGGTGCCCAGCCGCTGGGCGATGTCGTTGTCGCGCCTCGGCTCGTCGGCCCCGGCCGGCACCAGGTCGAAGGCGCGTGCCGCGGCTTGTGCCACCTGAGCGAAGGCGGGTTCCCGGTGTACGGGATCATCCGTCATGAGGTCTCCTCGTCCGTGCGGCGCACACCGCCGCGAAGTGGTGCTGTTCCAGCGGTCGTTCACCACGGGGACGGATCGTCGGGCGTGATGGAGTGGATGACCGCACGCAGATTGATCCGGACCAGGTCCACATCGGCGACGGACAGTACGAGATCGCCGGTGAGAACGGCACCGCCGTTCAGGAGGCGGTCGAGAAGGTCGATGAGCGCGACCTGACGCCCTTCGAGCGCGTCCAGCTCCGCATCCGTCCGCAGGCCGGTGTCCGTCACGTGCGACCACCGGCCTCGGTCGGCGTGGCGAAGGAGTACGGCGCCCAGGGACCGGTGATCTCGACCCGCACTCCGGGGACGTCATCGCCGAGGCCCGCGAGCGCCTGGCGGAACTCCCGCACCCGGTCGGCGGGGACCAGATAGGCCTCGTTGGCGATGTTCTCGCCCGCACCCGACGCCAGTTCACCCTGCTGCGGGCGGTGCACCACTCTGGCCCGCGCCAGAGCGGACGCCCGCTCCGGCACGCCGGCGGCGACCGCGCCCGCCGCCCGGTAGGCGTCACGGTGGGTGCGCCGCTGCGCCCTGCGCTTTTGCAGATACGCCCGCCCGGGGCTGTCCGGCTCCGCGCCGGGAGCCGGGGCAGGGGGCTCGGCGGCGGCCGCTTCGCGCGGATCCGAGTAGACCTTCACTCCCAGCTCGACATGGCCCTCCAGCCAGTCGAGCAGCTCGGCGAAGCCGGCGGCGCGCTCCTGGAGCATCGCGGTCACCCGGCAGTCGTCGAGATACACGGTGGCCAGCCGCATGGGAAGCACCGTGGTGCTCGTGTACGCGGCCTCGACCAGGGCGTGGTGCGTACGGGCGATCGCCTCCAGCCCGGCCAGGTCCTCCAGCTGCGACTTCATGCCCTCCGCGCTGTAGGTGTCGGCCGGGACGGAGGACACCAGGGCCGCCAGCCCGCCGGCGGTGACGGTCCGCAGGGGACCGCCACCCAGCCCGGTGAGACCCGGCGCGGCTGCGTCGAGGGCGGTGGCCGCGCGGCTGATGGCGTACACATAGGAGATCCGGGGCCCGGACTCCGGCTGCGCGGTCGGCCTGTCCTGGGGCGCGGAGCCCGCCGCGGCGGCCTGCACGTCGGTGTTCACTGTTCCTCCTCGCGGGTGGCCCGCTGTGCCCCGTCCTCGCCACGGGCCGGGTCCGTTGCCGGTTGGTTCTGGGCGGAGCCCTTCGGCAGGCCGACGGCCGCCCGCAGTTCGGCGAGCTCGGCGCGCAACCGGTCGTTCTCCGCGGCCAGCGGGTCACTGCCCGAGGCCGGACCGCGCTGGTCCGAGACCTGCTGCGGGGCACGGGCACGGGAGGAGAGCGAGGGGTCGTGCTCCCACCAATCGATGCCCATTTCCTTGGCCTTGTCGACGGACGCGACCAGGAGCCGGAGCTTGATCGTCAGCAGTTCGATATCGAGCAGATTGATCTGGATATCGCCCGCGATGACCACGCCCTTGTCCAGGACGCGTTCCAGGATGTCGGCCAGGTTGGCGGAGGATCCTTGCCCGCCGTACGGGGCCGCCCCGGAGGAGGGCCCCATCCGGCCGGCCAGTGAATCGGACACGTGATCAGCCTCGTCTGTGCGGTCGGGACAGGGTCAGGACAGGTCAGCGCAGGTCAGCCACGCGCCGCGGCGGCATGGCGCCGCGGTCGACGGGCGGGCGGCTCTTCTTCGTAGTCGCCCTCGTCCTCGCTGTCGGCCTCGCCCTGGTCGTCGTCCTCGTCGTCGTACTCGTCGTCGAGTTCGCGCTCGTCGTCGAGTTCGTCGTCGGGTTCGCGCTCGTCGTCGAGTTCCCCTTCGCCGTCGCGCTCGTCGTCGAGTTCGTCCTCGTGCACGGGATCGCCGCGGTCGTCGTCCTCGTCTTCGAGATCTCCGAGGTCTTCGTCCGCTTCCTCTTCCGCCGCGATGGCCTCGTCGTGCTCGACGACGACCTTGCCGTCCTGGATCTCGCCGCGCCAGCCGTCGGTGGCCTCGCCGCGCATCATGAGGAACTTGCGGTAGAGCTTGAGGTCGAGCCGGGCACGGCGGCCCTGGGCGCGCCAGATGTTGCCTGTCTTCTCGAAGAGGCCCTTGGGGAAGTATTCGAGGACGAGCAGCACCCGCGTCAGGTCGCCGGTGAGGCGGTGGAAGGTCACCACCCCCTTGACCGTGCCCTTGGCTCCCTCCGTGGTCCAGGTGATGCGCTCGTCAGGCACCTGCTCGGTGACGTTCGCCCGCCAACTCCGCGTGGACTTGGCGACCTTCACCTTCCAGTTGCTGGTGGTGTCGTCGGCCTTCTCGACGCTGACGACGCCCTTGGCGAAGGTGCTGAACTCCTGGAACTGCGTCCACTGGTCGTACGCCTCGCGTACGGGGACCCCCACATCGATGTCCTCGACGATCGTCACGCTCTTGGACTTGCCGCCACCGCTCTTGCGGCCCTTGCCGAACAGGCTCTTGACCTTGTCCTTGACGGTGTCCTTGAGGTGCGAGGTGCCCGCGGTGAGCGCGGCCTGCGCCGGCGATTTGCCCTCGCCGAGGGCCTTGCCGCCCTTGGACAGGGCGCTGACGAGCCCGCTCGCCCCCTGGCCCGGCTCGCCGAGTTTGGTGACGCTCTCGCCGAGCTTGTGCCCGAGGCTGGTGACGGCGTGCTGCGCACGGGCCTGAAGGTACTTCTGCAGTTCTTCCTTGAGCTCTTCGGTGGCCGGGCTCTTCGCCACTTCGTCCTTCAGCTTGCTGAACGTGGACTCAGCCATTTCGACCCCCACGGTCAGCGGTCCGGCGCACCGCACCGTCCTTGCGTGCCGCACCGCCGGCCGTCTTCCTGGCTCCCGCGGCGGACTTGCGCGCACCCGAGGCGGCGGTCCCGGCGCCGGAAGCGGCCTTCCCGGCCGCCGACTTGGCGGGCCTGGAGGACTTGGCCGACTTGGCGGACGTCGTGGACTTGGCGGACTTCGCCGGTGCCTTGCGGCGTGGCGCGGGCCGTTCGTCCTCGGCCTCCCGCTGATCGGCGTCGCCGGCCTCGGTGTCGTCAGCCTCGGTGTCGTCACCCGGCTCGTGCTGGTCCTCCGGCGGGGCCTCGTCCGCCGGCTCCTCGGCGCGGCGGCCGTTGTCGCTGTCCGCGTCGTTGAGGTCCAGCGTCCGCTCGTGGAGGGAATCGGTGAGGCCTGAGATCCGCTGTGTGAGCGCGGAGGTGGCCGCCGATTTCGTGGCATCCACCAGTTCCTCGCGCACCTGGGCGTTCAGGGATCCGAGAACCGGCGAATTCGCGACGAGCTTGCCGAGCTGCTTCGGATCGAGATTCAGTTTCTGGCCGGCCAGGAACATGCCCAGGCCGATCGCCATCTTGGCTTTCTTCGTGCGTCCCAGAAAGTAGCCTCCTACGAGGGCCACTCCTATCTTGGCGTTGTTCATCATCTCTCGTACACCTCGTTCTCCCTGTGGTTCAGGAGTTGTTGGTACGTAGGCGTTGCTGGTTGGCCTCAAGCCACTCCAAGCGGTCCAGCAGTTCGTCCTCGCGACGGTCGAATTCGTCGGGTCCGATACCGCCGTCCAGCAATTGCCGTTCCAGTTGCGCCAGTTCCGCGCGTACCGGCTCCGGGTCGTAATACTCACGCTCCGCGGTGAGCAGGACTTGGTCGAGTACCCAGGCGGTGCCCCGTACGGGGGCCAGCGGAAAGGTCAGGATCTGCGTGATGAGGCCCATGGCGGATCTCCGCTCGGCACGGCCTGCCGGCTCAGACGAAGCTGTACGGCGGCAGCGGACCGTGCAGGTTGAAGGTGTAGGCCTCGCCGCGCTGCCTGGCCTCTTCGTGGACGGTTTCGGAAAAGGCCGCCGCCTTGTCCCGCTTGACCAGGAACGACACATTCAGGAAGTGGGTCTTGGTCGGCTCGGTGACCGCGGTGCGTTCGGCGGCCGGCGCGAGGCGCTCCACCATGGCGCTGCCGGCGCGGTCCTGGCGGGCGTTGACCTCCTGCGAGATCAGCTCACCGAGCGCCATTTTGTCGTCGTGCGCACCGGGGTTCTGGCGGGTGCGGTCATTGAGCCGGCGTACCTCCGCCGACTCCGCCACGATCTCGCGCAGCAGGTCGTCCTCGTCGCGCGCCACCTTGAGGTTGTACTCCAGGCAGCCGTTGACCTCTTCGAGACGCTCGGTGTAGGCGTCGCGCTGCTGCTCCAGGACGGCGAGGACCTGGTCGTCGTCGGGGCCCAGGAGGCCGAAGCGCATCGGCAGGGCGGCGCCGTCAGCCAGCAGGCGTTCCTGAACGGTCTGGTGAGCGACGAGGTCCCGGCGCTTGGCCCGCAGATCCTCCGGTGCGTCACTGACCACCGCGCTGAGGTCCTTCGTCTTGACGGTGCGCAGCTCGGCTGCGGGGTCGCCGACGCCGGCTATCCCCTCCAGACGCAGTGGGTGGCCCGCGTCGGTGATCGCGTAGATGTACGTCGGCATGGTCAGTCCTCCCGGCGACGGGGTGTTCGGCGGCTGCTGGACGAGGAGGACTTGCGGGCCGGGCGCTCCTCTTCCTCCTCGGAGTCGTCACGACCCTTCTGGAAGGAATCGCTGAACGCCTCAACGGCGCCTGTCAGCGCGCCTTTCGACTTTCCCTTGGCGCCGTTCTCGGTCACCTCACCGACCAGGTCGGTGAGCTGGCTGGGCGCCTTGCGGCCCGATTCCAGGTCGAGCCGGTTGCACGCCTCGGCGAACCGCAGGTAGGTGTCCACGCTGGCGACGACGACACGTACGTCGATCTTGAGGATCTCGATGCCGACGAGCGAGACACGCACGAAGGCGTCGATGACGAGACCCCGGTCGAGGATGAGCTCAAGGACATCGTAGAGATTGCCCGAGCCACTCCCCCCGCTGTTCGGTGCATTGGATTGCTGGACTACAGACACGGTCGAACTTCCCTTCCAGATTGCTGGAGCGGGTCATGGGACGATCAAGGAATTCGACGGCCTCCCTTGGATTCCCCTCCGGGGCTCATCTGTCGATCTGGCCTCTCGCATACCGGCGAGTGCGCTCGAATCCCACGAGGTCGCCTTGCGTATCGAGCTGGACACGGTAGGAAGCCATCACACTCGAGGTGTCCGGAACCTTTTCGATCTCCACCACTTCCACATCCGCCGACCAGCCCTCATCGGTGGGTTTGAGTGCGGATACCGAGCCCGGCTCACATCGGAGCATCTGCGCGAGTTGGGTGACGGCCTGGCCCATTGCCGCGGGGGCGCTGATACGCTCCGGGCCGCCTTTACCTTCCGCGCTCTCCTTTGTCGTCATGATCCCGTCCGCTGCGCGTCGTTGGGGCTCTTGTCTAAGCTGTGCATTCACCGGTTCGTTCCGGCGACAGAACGTCGTGTGCCCCTCGCTCTCGAACGTATGCGTGGGATCCCGGCCGAAGGGAATTGTGGCGTTATAAAGACCGTCAGGCCCCCAATCCCCTGACGGATCCACCGTCGGAGCAGGCTCCGAAAGCCGTTTTCCTGATCTCCGAAGCGGCCTCGCCGCCGCGACCTGCACGGCACCCGCACGGCGGGACAACACCCGACATCGTCGGCGCCTGTCCAGGCTTCGGCGAGGAGCCCTTCGCGCGGGGTGACGTAAGCGCCGGCGAGGAGACAGGAGACGTGCATCCGGGAGAGGCCCAGCTCCGCACCGATCTCGGGCTGTGTCCTCTCGGCGCCGAAGCGGACCGGGGACAGGGTGCCCTCGCGGTCGCCCAGCTCCGCAGGGTGCGGCTTGAGGGCCTGGACGTTCTCGCGCTCCTCCGGCTCCGAGCCGTACGCGAAGCCGGCGACAGCCGGTTCGGGAATTCCGCGGTCCTCACCCATTTCGCGCGCGAGCAAGGTCAATGAGCGGCATCCGAGAACGGCGAGGAACACGCACGGATCAGTTGGTGCCACGGAAGAACCGCTGAATCTCGCCACTGAAATGGAGAATGGCGGACGGCGGGAAAGCCGGCGAATGTGGTGAACTCGCGCATCGCACGACGTCACTCGGTGAGCTCACCGCATCGTGTTGCACGGTGGGCAATTGAAGGCGCGGTCGGGGTGCGCGGATTTCCCACCGCGGTGTACTCCCGCACTGCTGATGTCGCCCTGGCCTGCCCCCTCCCTGCGCACTTCCGACGTCACTCACCTCCTACCCCGCACCCCTCCCCAAAACCTTCACATCCCGCCCCGTTGGGAACCTGCCACGAGGCGGGTGGCGACACCGATCGGTTCGGTTCCACGCGTTGATCGTGGCAACTGCCTTCACACGTGTGGCCAGTTGATGGTCGTCGAAGTGGTCCGCGATGTCGTTCCAGATCTCATCGGCACTCCGCGCTCCCCCGGCGCGTGGCGCTGTTGTTTGACACCCGGGGCGCCTGCGGAGCATCGGCGCCCACCTGGCCGACCGGCCCCTCCGGCCGAACGAGCGGGTCGTTCAGCCTCCCGGGCGGACGTGAAGGTCAAGGCCGCTCGTCCCCTCCGCCTCCACGCCCGGCAGCAGTCGCATGTCATGGTCGTAGTCGCCGCCGACGAGCGACCGGAACGGTACCGGTTCGTCCGTGAAGAGCCCCTCGAGCCGACGCCCGTACTCCCGCCGCGCCGCCGCGAATCGGTCCTGTGACACATCAACGGCGTCGTACATGGCGAACGGTTCGAGCGGCGTCATCCCGGTGAACCAGAACAGGCCGTGCTGCACCGGGTGGAGGACATCCGCCAGCCGCCCGTGGATGCCCCGGTCGGAGAATGCCGACTCCCGGGCACCGATCGTCACGGACACCAGTGCGCGCCGCCCCGCCAAGGCGCCCTCGCTGTAGGGCGGCGGGACTGCCGGGCCGTGGGCGAAGCCGTTGGTGAACACCCGGTCGATCCAGCCCTTGAGGATCGCGGGCACGGAGAACCACCACATCGGGAACTGCAGGACCACCGCGTCCGACCAGCGCACCTTCGCCTGTTCAGCGGCGACATCGGGCGACAGCCGGTCCGCCAGCGTGGCCTGCTCGTGGGCGGCCAACACGTCCAGTCGCCGGTCCGCGACGTGGTCGGGGAAGTCGTCGGCATCCACCTCTGCCTTCCACTTCATCGCGTACAGGTCGGATACCCGCACCTCGTGTCCTGCGGCCCGCAGGTGCTCGACCGCGAAGGTGGCCAGAGCGGCGTTGAGCGAACGGGGTTCCGGGTGGGCGCTGACGACGAGGATCTTCTTCCGCTGCTGCGGTGTGGCTTCGATCATGCCTTCACGTTCTCCCGGGCGCGGCCGGGCAACCAGTACCCCGTGCCACCGCAGGAACGATGATCCTGGTACTGCGAGGGCCACGCATACTTGAACGCATGAACGACGTGGATGACCCGGACGACGTGGATGACCCGGACGACGTGGATGACCCGGACGATGTGGATGGCGTAGGCGGCATCGAGCGCGCAGGCCGGGTCGGCAACCCCGTCGACGACAGCGACGCCATCGCTCGCACCGACGGGATCGGCGGCACTCGGCGGGCGCTCGGCGGATTTCTGCGGGCCCGCCGGGGTCGCGTCGCACCGGAGGACGTCGGGCTCACCGGCGGCCGTCGCCGACGGGTGCGCGGGCTGCGCCGCGAAGAGCTGGCGCAACTCGCCGGGATCAGCGTCGACTACTACGTACGCCTCGAACAGGGCCGGGCCACCCAGCCGTCCCCGGAGGTGCTCGACGCGCTCGCCAGGGCGCTCGGCCTCGACGCGGCCGAACGCAGGCACCTGGCCACCCTGGCCGCCGCCCGCCGCGACCCCGCGCCCACCGCCCGGGTCAGCCCCTTGCTGCAGCGGATCCTGGACGCCATGGATCACTTGCCGGCCTTCGCGACGAACCACCGCCTCGACGTGGTGGCATGGAACGACCTCGGCGCCGAACTCATCGGGGGCGTGGCCGACGCCGCCCGCCGCGATCGGAACAACGCCCGGTACCTCTTCCTCGACCCCGCCTCCCGGGACGTCCACCCCGACTGGGAGGACAGGGCGAGGGAGGCCGTGGGCCAGCTGCAGGTCTCCGCGGGCCGATTCCCCGACGACACGGAACTGGCCGCGCTGATCACCGAACTGTCCACGCACCACACCGAGTTCCGCCGGATCTGGACCACCGGCGAGGTGCTGATGTGCGGGGCGGGGCGCAAACGGTTGCGACACCCGGAGGCCGGGCTGCTCACCCTGGACTACGAAACCCTGCACGTGCCGGTCGCCCCCGGCGAGACGGGCCTGGTGGTGCACGTCTTCAGCGCCGAGGCGGGCAGCGAGGAGGCCGCCGCCCTCAACCGGCTGGCCGCGGCACCGCCGGCAGTGCCCGGCCCACCGCGCCCGTCACGTCCCTCGCGTCCGGCCGCACACGACAGCCCCGCCCTGCGGTCCTGATGCGGTCCTGAGCGGTCCCTCCGCAGCGCGTTATCTCCTGAGCGGTGGGGCTGACGCCCCTTCGAACGCCGAGCCCCGCCGCCCTGCATCGTGCCGTCCTGCCGTCCTGCGCCGTATGTCAGTTGGTGGCGAGCCAGACGACGCCGACACCGGACAGAGCGACCGCCGCGGCCGCCGGTGCAAAGCGCAGGCGACGGATGCGGTCAACGCGGTGGAGCGCACACCCGAGCAGAACCGAGGCAAGGAGCACAGCGATCGTTCCGACCGCTCCCCGCAGGGCTCCGTGGCTGTAACCGAACTCGCTGACGTGAGATGCCCAGTAGCCGAGCCCGCTGAATCTCATTCCCCCACCTCTCACCACGTATCGTCCACCCACCCGGCCATCGCCGCAGCGTACGGGCCCGGGGGCGCTCACCGTAACAACTGCTCGGCTGCGGCGCGCAGTTCGCGTGGCGGGCCACGACATCTGCCCTGCAGCGTCCCTGCAGCGGAGTTGACCGCACCGCCGGCTCACTGCCGTGGACGGCCGCAGGCCGGTCGGCCGGAACGACAACGGGAGAAAGATATGTTCGGCAATTCGGGTCCCCTTGAAGTCACCCTCATGGTCCTGGGATTCCTCGTGTACCTGTTTCCGAGCGTCGTCGCCTTCCGCCGCGATTCCCGTCACCGCTGGACTGTTCTCGGCATCAATATTGTTGCGGGCGCGACATTCCTGGGTTGGGCATGTGCCCTGTATCTGGCCACCAGGCGTCACCGGCCGGTGGCGAGCGCAGGCTGATGTACGGCGAAGGGCCAACAGGAACGGCGGTGGTCGCCAGGGAAGATCTCAGACCCTCGGGTTCTCGGAATCCCGGGATGCTGCGGCGACGCCAGATACCGGCGAAGAGAATACCCACTCCTTGCCACTCTCAACATATAGCGCACCCAGGGCCTTGCGGCAAGGCCCCGGTGATGCCGCAGAATCGCCGATCGAAGCCGGAATCCACGAATGCGGCTTCCCGGAATGCAGGGTCGTTGCGTTGGGGGTTGTGATGATTGACGTGATCGTTGCCGGTGGTGGACCGACCGGCTTGATGCTGGCCTGTGAGCTGCGGCTGCACGGCGTGCAGGTGGTCGTGCTGGAGAAGCTGACCGCGCCGACCGGGGAGTCCCGCGGGCAGGGCCTGCATGCGCGCAGCGTCGAGATGATGGACCAGCGCGGCCTCCTCGACCGGTTCCTCGCGGTCAGTGAGACGTTCAAGGTCGGGGGTCTCTTCGGCGGCATCACGAAGCCGTGGCCGGACGGGTTGGACACGGCACACCCGTACGGCGTCGCCACCCCGCAGCCGGTCACCGAGCGGCTGCTCGGCGAGCGTGCCGTCGAGCTCGGTACCGAGATCCGGCGCGGCTGCGAAGTGGTCGGGTTGAGCCAGTCCGATGACGGGGCCGGGGCGGGGGTGACCGTCGAGCTGGCGGACGGCACACAGCTGCGCTCGCGCTACCTCGTCGGGTGCGACGGCGGCCGGAGTGCGGTGCGCAAGCTGCTCGGCGTCGGTTTCCCCGGCGTGCCCGCGACGGTCGAGACGCTCATCGGCGAAATGGAGGTGACCGAGGATCCCGCGACCATCGCCGCCGTCGTCGAGGAAGTGCGCAAGACCCAGCTGCGGTTCGGCGTCGGCCCCGGCGAGAACGGGGCGTACCGCGTTGTCGTACCCGCCGACGGGGTGGCCGAGGACCGTGCGACGGCACCGACCCTCGAAGATTTCAAGCAGCAGTTGCGGGCCGTGGCGGGCACCGACTTCGGCGTGCACTCGCCGCGCCGGCTGTCCCGGTTCGGCGACGCCACCCGGCAGGCCGAGCGCTACCGGGTCGGCCGGGTGCTGCTGGCCGGCGACGCGGCGCACATCCACCCGCCGACCGGCGGGCAGGGGCTCAACCTCGGCGTGCAGGACGCCTTCAATCTCGGCTGGAAGCTGGCCGCCGCGGTCAATGGCTGGGCGCCGGAGGGGCTGTTGGACAGTTACCACACAGAGCGGCACCCGGTGGGCGCCCGCGTGCTGGACAACACCCGTGCGCAGATCACGCTTCTCGGCACCGGCCCGGGGGCCGCCGCGCTGCGGGAGCTGTTCTCGACGCTGATGGACTTCGAGGAGGTGAACCGGTACGTGACCGAGATGATCACCGCGGTCGGGATCCGCTACGACTTCGGCGAGGGGCATGAGCTGCTCGGCCGGCGGATGCGGGACATGGAGCTGAAGCACGGGCGGCTCTACGCACTGATGCACGACGGCCGCGGCCTGCTTCTGGACCGGACCGGCCGGCTCTCGGTGGCGGGCTGGGCGGACCGGGTCGGCCACGTCGTCGACGGGAGCGTGGAGTTGGACGCGCCGGCGGTGCTGCTGCGGCCGGACGGCCACGTGGCGTGGGTCGGTGAAGATCAGCGGGAGCTGGTCGGCCTGCTGCCCAAGTGGTTCGGCGCTGCCGTCGGCTGAGCGCGCGGTTGCGGCCCCCGAAAGGGGACGGGCGACGGAGTGATGATCCGCTCCGCGGTCGTGGTCGAGGACCGTGCTCAGGCAAACGGCTCTTCCGTCGCATCGGTCACCGTCGTCCAAGACCGACGCGTGATCCAGAGCGGTGATCCTGGGCTCCGGGCGGCGCGGACAGGCCGGGCCGCCGTCGAGCCGGGCTCGCGGGCGAACCGTCGCTGTCGCACCCGGGTGGGCGGGTCGCCGGTTCGGTGCGGAGACGGCCGGACGCGGATCTTCGGCGGCTCGGATGGACGTACACTCGGCTCATGGGTCGTACACGTGCCGTAAGGGGATGCCTGCAGCAGGCCATGCGCGCACTGCGTCCCGCGGCCGCGGGACGCCCCGCCCTCACCCGGGCGACCGCCGCTGACGTCGAGGCACCGCAGACCCGCCTCATCGCGCTGCACGGCCACGGCTAGCGGCTCGCAGCTGCCCCTGGCCGAATGCCCGTTCCCGGGCTCTCCGGCTTTCCCGCATACGGCAGGTCTTTCGCTGCCGGGCTGAGCGATGTGTCCGTCTCCTGCCGGAGTCGGACATGTGGTTGCGCCGCCTGATCCACGTCATCACCGCAGCTTCCGGCGTGCCGCCGGCGCTGCCGCCTTGCGCCGGCCGCACCACGGGCCGCGCGCCTTCGAAGGGATCATTGTGAAGCTGAGCGAACTGCTTGCCGGGCAGGAGCACCACACTCTGCGGGGCGACGCGGACACGACGTGGATCACTGCGGGGACGGCCTTCGACGCCGACCGGGTGACGTCGGGCTCGCTGTTCATCGCGGTGCCCGGACACCGCGAAGGCGGACCGGACTCGGTGGCGCCGGCCCTTGCCCGGGGCGCGGGGGCGGTGCTCGTCGACAGCAGGTCACCGACCCTTCCCGAGTCGGTGTGGGCATCGGCGTCGGCGACCGGCGCCTGCGTCGTGCAGGTGCCGGACACGCGGAAGGTGGCCGCGATCGTCACCTCCCGCTACTTCGGCGAACCGGGCCGGGAGATGGACGTGGTGGCGGTCACCGGCACCAACGGGAAGACCTCGGTGTCGTACATGGTCGAATCGGCGCTACGGCTCTCCGAGGGCGCGAAAGTGGGCGTCATCGGAACGGCCGGCAGCCGGGTCGGCAACGAGCTGATCCCGATGCCGAGCTCGGTGCTGACCACACCGGAGTCCCCCGATCTGCAATACCTGCTGGGGTGCATGCGCGACCGCGGGGCCGGCACCGTGGTGCTGGAGGCCACCTCGATGGGCCTGCTGACGCACCGGGTGGACCGCACGTTCATCGATGTCGGGGTCTTCACCAACCTGACGCAGGACCACCTCGACGATCACGGCACGATGGAGAACTACCGGGACGCGAAGCTGCGGCTGTTCCAGGGCCTGTGCGGGCGCGCGGTCGTCAACGCCGACGACCCCGTGGGCGCGGGCATCGTGGCGATGATGCCCGACGCGCTCACCTATTCCCTCGATGCCCCGGCGGACTACCGGGCCACGGACCTCAGCGTCGACGCCTCCGGCACGCGCTTCACCCTGCACCACGACGGCCGCAAGTACCCGGCAGCGATCCCGGTCCCCGGCCGGTATTCGGTGGCCAACGCACTGGCCACCGTGGCGGCCTGCCACATCCTGGGACACGACTTGGGCGGACTGGTCTCCGCACTCGACCGCATGCCTCCCGTCCCGGGCCGCTTCGAACGCCTCCAGACCCCGCAGGGAACATCGGTGGTCGTGGACTACGCGCACTCACCGGACTCCCTGAACAAGGTCCTGACCACCATCCGCGGTTTCGCCCGCGGCCGGGTCATCACCGTCTTCGGCTGCGGAGGGGACCGCGACACCACCAAGAGAGCCGACATGGGGCGGATTGCCGGTACCCATTCCGATCTGTGCGTCGTCACCTCGGACAATCCCCGCAACGAGGACCCCGAGACCATCCTGGACCACATCACGCCCGGACTCATGGCCACCGGCACACCCTTCGAGCGCCTCACCGACCGCCGCCAAGCAATCGCCTTCGCGCTGTCCGCCGCCGGCCCGCACGACATCGTCCTGATCGCCGGCAAGGGCAGCGAGCCGCACCAGACCATCGGCGAGCGCCTGATCCCCTTCAGCGATATGGCGACCGCCCGCGAGCTCGCCGGAGCCTGAGGCCGTCCCTTGATGACCGGGACCGGGGCCGGTGCGGCGGGTACCTTGCGGCCGTGAACGGCGGGAGGATGGACCGGCCGCCCGTCCGCGCATTCCGCACAGGCGGGCCGCCGCCGACACCCGACGACCGACAGCAGGAGAAGGCGATGAACCAACCGACACCACACTCCGCGCTGCACCGCCTGCAGGTACTCGTGGGCGAGTGGGACATGTGGGCACTCGGACACAGCGCAGGGCCGGTACGGGCCGAGATGTCCTGGCTGGAAGGCGGGGCCTTCCTCGTCCAACGCGCGGATACGGGACCCGAATCGGCGCTGCCCGCCGAGTGGGGTTCGCACGCGCCGTTCCCCACCGTCACGCTGACCGGCTACGACGACACCGCCGAGGAGTTCACGACGCTGTACGCGGACGGTCGCGGCGTCGCGCGCGTCTACCGGACGAGCATGAACGACGGCGTGTGGCGGCAGTGGCGTGCGGCGCCCGGCTTCCACCAGCGGTTCACCGCCACCTTCGCCGACGAGGGCGACACGATCAAGGGCGGGTGGGAACGGTCTGCTGACGGCGAGCTGTGGACGACGGACTTCGACGTGACGTACACGCGGGTCGGGACCGGGGCCGGGGGCCGGTCCGCGGCCGGGAGGACACAGGGCACGTAAGCGGCCGCCGGGCGCCACCGCCGTGACCGGCCCGTCCTCACCCGGAGCGACGAGGCCCCCGGTGGGCGTCGGGCGCCCTCCCCCGGGGCCGGCTGTCATGCGGTCCTGAGCACCAGCTTGCCGGTGGTGGAACCCGATTCGATACGGCGGTGCGCCTCGGCCGCCTGTGCCAAGGGCAGTGTCTCGACTTCCACCCGCATCCGACCGCTCGCCGCCGCTTCCACCGCGCGGCGCAGCGCCCGGCCCGCCTCCGCGGGGAAGGCAGCGGAGAACGCGGCCAGGTTGAATCCGGAGACGGTCTTGTTGGTGAACCAGAGCTCGTTGGCCGGGATGCCGACGTCCTCGCCGCCCGAAGCGTTGCCCATCACCACCAAGCGCCCCATCGGGGCGAGCAGGTCAAGGCTCGCGCGGCGGGTCGGACCGCCGACCATGTCCACCACCACGTCGAACTCCCCCACGTCGGCGACCCGATCACGCAGCACCACCTCGTCGTAGCCGAAGCGCTTCGCCGTTTCGATCTTGGCCTCGCTGCCGACCGTGCCCACTACCCGGCCGGCGCCCAGCAGCCGTGCGGCCTGTCCGAGCTGGCTGCCCACCCCGCCGGCCGCGGCATGCACCAGTACGCGCTCGCCGGGCCGGATACCGGCCACCCGGTCGAGCACCAGGAACGCGGTGGTGCTGTTGGACGGAAGCGCGGCGGCGATATCCAGCGGCAGGTCGTATCCGTCGACGGGGGCGACCAGGTCCGCCGAAGCAGTGACCACCTCGGCGTAGCCACCCCCCTCGACGATGGTGAGCGCGGCGACCGGCTGCCCCACCACCAGCCCTTCCACCTGCGGGCCAATCGCCCGGATCCGGCCGGACACCTCAATGCCGGGGACGAAGGGCAGCGGTACGTCCACCACGCCCTGCCGGTAGAGGACCTCGGCGAAGTTGGCGCCCGCGTACGCCACATCGATGGTGACCTGCCCCGGACCGGGCTCGGGGATCTTCACCTCGTCGAGGCGGAGAACGTCGGCGGCGCCGAACTCGGGGATGGTGACGGCCTTCATCTGCGCGGTGTTGTCTGTCATGGCGATCAGTGTGCCGGGCTCCGCGGATGCCAAGAAGTGTCAGCTCATCCTGGGTGTGGCACCACCAGGCTCGGCAACGCGGGCCAGGTGAGGCAGCGGCGACCCGCGGTGAACTCCGGGGTCTGCTGGACGAGATGAGCCAATCCGCGGACACCCGGGAGGCGCAGGCACAGCCCAGCCGTGGCGGCCGCTCTCGCGACCGGCGAAGAATGACGGCTGTCAGCGTGCCCGGGCGAGGAAGACGTCGGTGACCTGGTGGACGTCGATACCGCCGCCGTGGGCATCGAGGAGGCTGCGGACCTCGGCGAGCGCCTGCTCGCGAGAGACGTCCGGAAGGACGCGATAGGCGGACAGGGAGGCGAGGTAGCGGAGGTAGTGGTCGGGGTCGTAGCGGCGCTCCTGCCGGAACCGGACCGCGCGCAGGTCGGTGAATCGGCCGTCGCGGCGGCACTCGGCCGCCGGCCGGCGCGGGTCCCAGTCTCCCGCTTCGTCACCGGAGAAGTCGGAGGCCAGAAAGCGGTGCGGTGCGCCGGTGAGGTGGTGGCGGTCGCCGATGGCGGCGAGTGCGGCGCGCAGCGCGGCGTCATGAATGCCGTGCGGACCGAAGATCAACGCCGTCGCGCCGCCCGGGGCGAGCGCGGCATGTGCCAGATCCCAACGCCGATCGCGGTCCAGGAAATTCCAGGCCGAGGCGGCGAACAGCAGTCCGTAGCGCCGCCCTCCTGGTTGCCACTGCTCGAAGTCGTGCTCCTCCACGCGGACGTTCGGATATCCGGCGGTGTGGCGACGCAGCACCTCAGCCATGCGCGCGTCCGGTTCCACGCAGACCAGCGGAATCCCCAGCGCGGCGAACGGCAACGTGGCCTTGCCGGTCCCCGCGCCGACCTCGACGGCCGCGCGATCCCCCGGAGCGGCGTACGCCAGCACCTCCGCGGCCATCTCTTGTGCATACCCCGAGCGGCCGGCGTCGTAGAGTTCCGCCACCTCACCGAAGACCTTGCTCCGTGCCTGAGCGTGTCCCTCTGGCGTCATGCACACCCCTCTGTGGCCGCTGTGTGTCCGTTGCGTCCGTACCAGCGGGGCCGCCGCCCCCTCCGCCGCCTATCCGGCAGCCCATCACCTATCGACGGCCCGCCAGTCTCCCGGGCTCTGCCCGGCCGTTCAGAGGGAGCGGGCGAGGCGGAAGCCGAGGTCGTCGATGCGAAGGGTGGGGTGGCTCTTGCGGCGGCACGAGGCCCGGCATCCCCGGGGGTGATCGAATCCGCCGCCTCCGCGGAAGACGCGGTACGGGCCGTAGACCGCGGGGTCGTAGACATCCCAGCACCACTCCCACACGTTGCCGATCATGTCGTGGAGACCCCATGCGTTCGGCGCCTTGGTCGCGACATCGTGCACCGCGTCCCCGGAGTTCCCGCGGTACCAGGCGATCTCGTCCAGCTCTCCGTAACGGACACCGGAGGTCCCGGCGCGGCACGCGTACTCCCATTCCGCCTCGGACGGGAGGCGATAGCCGTCGGCCTCCCAGTCGCATACGGCGTCCTGCGCGTCGGGGTCGTCGCCCACCGAGTAGCAGGGTTCGAGTCCCGTCGCGCGGGAGAGCAGGTTGCAGAAACGGATGGCGTCCTTGAAGGAGACCTCGGTCACCGGTGTCCGCGGCCCCGCCGGACCCGTGTGCGCTTCGCCTCGCACCGCACCGTAGAGGTCGCGGGTCACGGGATACGGCGCCATACGGAAAGCCGCGACCCGGACCTTCCAGTGCGTCCCCGTGCCCTCGTCCCGCAGCACGATCTCTCCGGCAGGGATGTCGCGCAGGTCCTCGGCGATCGTCTGACGGAGGTTCGGTTCAGGGCTCATCGCATTTCCCCCGTGGGCGCGGTTCAGCAGGCATCGGCCGGCGCACTGACGCACTGGTCTGCCGCCGTCACCGGCATCCCGATGGACGAACCGCGCTGTGTGTATTTCGAACGAGTGGTCGGTACGGAACGATACTGAACGGCCGGGCGCCGAAGGGGCGAATTCGCCGCGGCGAAACTCCCGAGCGGCCCGTCCGGTCCGGTCCCCTCCGGTCCGGTCAGGTCCGTTCGTCCGGCCGCGCGGTGGCGTCCGGGCACCTGAGCTGTGCGCGCCGCAGGAACGGGCGCACGCGTCACACGGGCCGACGGTTCACCTCACACGGCCCCGCGGAGCGCGTCACTCGGTCCGGTGACAGGGCAAGTGCGTTCGGATGATTCGCCGCCGGGGCGCAGCCGGCTGGGGGCCTGCGCCTGGCACGTTGGCGAGCGGAGGGGCGACGCCGCCCCGACCACCACCCCCACTGCTTCAGCTGGAGGAACCTCCGTGCCTGTGACTGCTCTTGACCATCACGCGACCGGCTACAGCCTGGGTCACGCGTACTGGCTCGCCCGCGCCTCGGAACTCGCCTACCGGAATGAGGAGGCCGTGCAGCGGCAGGCCCGGGAATGGGGCTTCGACCGTGTGCGTCACCACCGCACCACCTTCCAGCCGCCGTTCCCGCTGCAGGACACGCAGGCGTACACCATGGCCGGCGACAGCATGATCATCACGGCCTTCCGTGGCACCCAGCCGGTCGAGATCCGCGACTGGCTCTCGGACATCACCACCCCGCCGTGGCCCGGCCCCGGGGAGAAGGGCTACGTGCACTACGGGTTCGCCGAGGCCCTCCAGTCGGTCTTCCCCGCGGTCAAGGAGGCGCTGAGCGAGTTCCGCGACAACGGGCAGACCGTGTGGTTCACCGGGCACAGTCTGGGCGGCGCGCTGGCGATGCTGGCCGGCTCACGCCTGTACTTCGAGGACCCGAAGCTCCTGGCGGACGGGATCTACACCTTCGGTCAACCGCGCACCTGCGACCGGGAGTTGGCCGCCGCCCACAACTCCGCGTTCACCGATCGCATGTACCGCTTCGTCAACAACAACGATGTCGTCACGCAGGTGCCGCCCGAGCCGGTCTTCCACCACGTCGACGCCATCCGCTACATCGACTCCCGAGGCCGGATCCACGAGTCGATGCCGCTGCTCGGCAACCTCGCCGACCGGGTCAAAGGCCGGACGGCCGACGTCTTCGCCCCTGCCGGAGACGGGATCCGCGACCACTTCATCAACAACTACGTGGCTGCGCTGGAGGGGAACCTCTCCTGACGCCCCCGGGGGCCCGCGCCCCCGGGCCCCGTGTCGCCCCGGTCTCCGTCGCGGGTCCGGGGCGGCACGGGGCGCGGGCGCCTCGGACCCGCGTCACGGCAACGGCATGAGCCGGTAGAAGACGGTGGCCACCAGGTCGCGCGCGTACCGCGCTTCCAGGAGCCCCGGACGGAAGAGGATGCGGTACATCATCGGGGCCACGACATGGTCCATCACCGTCTCGGTATCCGGCACGTGTTCACCGCGCTGAGCGGCACGCGTGAGGATGGCCTCCACCTGTTCCACGGCGTAGGCGGAGCACTGCCCCGCGTTTCCGCTGTCCGGGTCACCGGCGAGCGCGTCACGGATGTAGGAGCGGCCCGGCGGGGAGGACATCTCCTCAAGGAAGTCGGCGGCCCAGTGCTCCAGGTCCTCGCGCAGATTGCCGAGGTCGGCCGGTGGCGCCTCGGGGCGCAACCGCTCCACCGCGACGTCCGCCAGCAGTTCGTGGAGGTCTCCCCAACGGCGGTAGATCGTTGACGGGGTGACGCCCGCGCGGGCGGCGATGTGGGGGACGGTGAGGTCGGCTCTCTTCTGTTCGGCCTGGAGCTCGCGCACCGCCGCGTGTACCGACTGCTGCACGCGGGCGCTGCGCCCTCCGGGGCGGACCGTTGGTCTGGGGCTCACACCACCACCTTAACGCAAATTCATTGCCCGATTCTGCCCTGGCGGGAAACCCCTGCCGCCGCACCCCCGCCCTACGGGGTGAGCCCCCGCGCTACGGGTGAGGCGGGAACGGGGCGACGAAGTGCGTCGGAGGTGTGGGTTGCCTCGTACGCGCGGCCGACCCTCAGGATCGTCGCCTCGTCGAGCGGCCTGCCCATGAGCTGCATGCCGACGGGCAGCCCCGTGCGGTCGAGGCCGACCGGGAGGGAGAGCGACGGGACGCCGGTGATGTTGGCCGGGGCGGACAGCCGGACGTACGTGTCCGACACGCTCTCGTCGGTTCCGTCCGGCCATTCGACCGTCTGCTGGTCGCTGCGGGCGGCGGTGGAGGTCACGGTCGGCGCGGCGATGGCGTCCACCTCGTGGAACAGCTGCGCCCACGCGCGCCGCATGAGCGTGCGGGACCTCTGGGCGCGGAGGTAGTCGCCGGCCGGAACGAACTCGCCGGCTTCCAGCAGGGTGCGGACCTCGGGCGAGTACAGCTCCGGGGACGTGCGCAGCGTCCGTTCGTGGAAGGCTGTGGCCTCCGGGACCATGAGCCCCCATTGGGTGGCCTGGATGTACTCGGTCATCGGGATGTCGACGTCCACGAGGTCGGCTCCGAGTGCGCGCAGCCCGTCGATGGCGCCGCGGACCGCGTCCTCCACATCGGGTGCGACCCGGTCGAAGTAGTAGTTGCGGGGGACGCCGATCCGCAGTCCGGCCAGGGTCCCGTCCGTGCGGCGCGGGCGAGGGAGGGGTGAACTGCGCCGGCCCACCCGGGAGTTCGAGGAATCCATGGGGTTCGGGGCGGTGTCCCCGACGAGGGCGGCGAGGACGAGTTCGGCGTCCTCAGCGGTGCGGGTGATCGGGCCGACATGGTCCAGTGACCACGACAGGGGCGTCACTCCGTGCGCGGAGACGAGGCCGTAGGTGGGCTTGAGGCCCACGACGCCGTTCAGCGCCGACGGGACGCGGATGGATCCGCCGGTGTCCGTGCCCAGGGCGAACGTCGCTTCACCCGCCGCGACCGCCACCGCCGAACCGCCGCTGGAGCCACCGGCCACACGGTCGGCGGCCCAGGCATTGCGGGTCTGCGGAGTCGTCAGCCCGTAGGCGAACTCATGGGTGTGGGTCTTGCCGAGCAGCACCGCCCCGGCGGCGCGGAGCCGCGCCGCGACCGTGCTGTCGCTGGCCGCCGTGTGGTGCGCACGCACCCGGGAACTCGCGGTGGTCGGCAGCCCCTCGACATCGATGAGGTCCTTCAGACCCATCGGTATGCCGTGCAGCGGGCCGAGATACCGACCCGCGGCGATATCCCGCTCGGCATGCGCGGCCGACCGACGGGCGGCCTCCGCGCGGACGGTGACGTATGCCCCCAGCCCCCCTTCCAGCGCCTCGATCCGCTCCAGCACCGAGCCGGCCAGTTCGACCGGGGACAGTTCCTTGGCCGCGATCGCGCGCGCCGCCTCCGCGAGCGTCAACGCATACGGCTGCACGGGTTCATACGGCTGCATCGGTCCGCCCCTCCTCGCGCGCCGCGCGCGATGTGCCGTAGGGGCTGTCCGGGAAGATGTCGCCGGACGCGACCAGGGGGTCATACGGCGTGGCCGGGGCGTCGTGGGGCGCTGCCGGGACGTCGTACGGCGCGGCCGGGGCGGTCTCCGCGAAGTCGAGGTCGCGCAGGGGGCGCAGGACGGTCTGGATGTGGTGCGCGGTGGCGGCCACCAGGTCGAGCCGGTCCGCCTCCAGGGGGAGGCCGGCCAGCTGGGCCCAACGGGACACCTCTCGCGGGGAGAGATCCGTGACGGTCATCGGTGCGTCCTTTCGAGACGGGGGGTGCGCAACGTTCAGCCGCAAACGCTGATTATTTGCGTTAGTGGACCGTACGACATACCGTCCACTAAGGCAAAGACGCAGCTTTAGTCGTCTCGGCGGGCCACTCAGCGGGGCTGCACCACTCCCCGACCGCACCACGCCCCCGTACCGCACCCTCAAGGAGCCACGGATGACCCAGCGCACGTCCTCGCACACCACCGGGGAATCCGCACCGACCTGGGCGGTGGGCGACCTGCTCGTCCACCGCATCGATGAAACGCCGCTACCGCCGCAGACCGGCCCATGGCTGCTCCCCGCCGCCACACCCGACGTCGTGCGCAGCACACCGTGGCTGCAGCCGCGCTTCGCCGCGCCGGACGGTGTGCTGCGGCTTGCCAGTCACACCTTCGCCTTCGAGGTGAACGGCTTGCGCGTCCTCGTCGACACCGGGATCGGCAACGGCAAGCCGCGGACCAACCCGGCCTGGAACCAGCTGGACACCGACTATCTCCAGCGGCTCACCGCAGCGGGCTTCGCGCCCGAAAGCGTCGACCTGGTCATCCTGACCCACCTGCACACCGACCACGTCGGCTGGAACACCCGCGACGACGGCGGCACATGGGTCCCCACCTTCCCCCACGCCAGATATCTGACGTCGCGCATCGAATGGGACCACTGGGCGGGCGCGGACATGGACGAGCCCCGTCGGCAGATGTTCCGCGACTCGATCCACCCGATCCGGGACGCCGGTCTGCTCGATCTGATCGACGTCGAGGACACGGCCGAAACGGACGGCCCCGGCGCCGCGCCCGGCACCGAAGTGGCGCCCGGGATCCGGCTGTTGCTCACCCCCGGGCACACTCCGGGCCAAGTGGCCGTGGAGCTGCGCAGTCGCGGTCGGTCGGCCGTCATCACCGGCGACTGCATCCACCACCCCGTGCAGCTGGGACACCCCGAGATCACCAGTTGCGTGGACATCGACCCCGAACAGGCGGTGCGCACCCGCCGCCGGCTCCTCGCGCTGCTCGCCGACACCGGAACTCTGCTGCTGGGCACCCACTTCCCGCCCCCGACCGCCGGAGTCGTCCGCTCCGAAGGGAGCGACTACCGGCTCGACGAGGAACCCGCCCGCCGCGGCCCCACCGCCACCTGACGGGCGGAAGAGACGAGAAGCAGGACCGGCCGGGGCATCACGCCGTAGGAGTCTCCGGAAGAGCGAGCGGCGCGTTCCGCGCGGTGACCGCCGCCGCGGTGCGCGCCCGTTGGTCGGCTGCCGCGATCGGGAGGAAGACCGCGGGAATGGCGAACTCCACTGCGGTCAGGACGGTGGGGAACCAGTGCGGCTTGTCGCGGCCGGCCAGGGACACGACGCGGGCCACGCCGCCGACTCCCATGGTGCCCGCGACGAAACGCACGGCGTCGGCGGAGATCGGGGCCCGGCGAGCGGCGTGGACTCATGCGAGACCGTAGGCGCCGAAGAGCCGTTCCCGGGAGTCGATCGTCGCATGGGGCTCACCGGCGCCGGGCACCGAGCGAACCCCGGGCGTCGAGTGGTAGACGCCGATGGCCGTGCAGACGGACGCCGGTGGTCATGGCGAGCGACTTCAACACCCGAGTCACCGCTGACGCTCCTGTCCCGTGTCCGGCCCGAAGGAGAGTTCCTCCAGGGCGTTTTACGGTACGCGCCGGTCCGGCAGCGCCGATGCGCCGACAGGATCCGGAGGATGCGCGGCACCAGGCCGCGCGGGAGCCGTGCTCCGCGCCGGTACCGCGTCGCGCTATCGCGCCGGATGGCTCGTGCCACCCGTGCCATCCGGGCCGCCCCTGCCGTCCGTGTCGTCCGATACCCGTGCCAGCCGGAAGGGACCGGCCGCACCGGGGCCGAACATCGCGGGCAGGGTGTCCCCCTGCGGCACGACGACGAGCGGCTGGTCGCCGTACTCCCTGAGGAAGTTCTCCAGTGGCTCCCAGATGAGGCTCTGGTATCCCAGCTCGGTCCGTTGGTGGTCAAAGGAGAGCGTCAGCGCGGAGCCCATGACGGTGACACTCACGGCATCCACCTCCAGCCAATCTCCGCCGATCCAGGCTTCGAGCCTCACGTATGACATGACGCAAGGGTGCCTCCTGCCGCACCACACCCGCAATCGGCCCCTGCTGCCGTCGCGCCGTGCAGCCGCCGTTCACGCGGCTCCCTCCATGTCCAGGAGAAAACGCTTCGCCTCGACGCCGCCGGCGTACCGGCCCATCGAACCGTCGGAGCGCACCACCCGGTGGCAGGGAACGATGAGCGGTAGCGGATTGGTCGCACAGGCCGTCCCCACCGCCCGGACGGCACGGGGGTTCCCCGAGGCCAGGGCCACCTGCGCGTAGCTGGCCGTGTGTCCGTAGCCGATGTCCGGGAGGTGGGTCAGGGCGCTGCGGCGGAAGCCCTTCGACAGGCGCCAGTCCAGTGGCACGTCGAAACGGCGCCGGTGACCCGCGAAGTACTCGTCCAGCTGGCGGCTGGCCTCGTCGAGTCGCGCGGGGGCGCGCAGCAGGCGCGGGCTGATCGTGTCGGAGAGCTGGGCCAGCACCGCCGCATGGTCCTGGATCTCGAAGGCGACCTTGACCAGGCCGTCCTCGGTCGCCGCGAGCAGCAGCGAGCCGATCGGGGTGTCCAGGGTGCGGTAGGCGACGTCAAGGATCCCGGCGTCGTCGGCATCATCGGCCAGCCGGGAACGCAGCCGGGCCAGTGCGGCGTCGTCGGTGCGCTCGGACAGTGCCGCGGCGAGGGGCTCGTCGCGGGGGCTGGACGCATGGCTCATCATCGTTCGGTCCGTCCCATCTGGTCGGTCTGCTCGGGCCGGTCGGGCTCGTCGGTCAGGGGGTAGGTGGCGCGCAGGGTCTTGATGCCGTCCGCCGCCGCCCTGCGCGCCGCGTCGGTGGTGCCGCCGGTCAGGGCGGCGATCTCCTTGTAGGGCAGGCCGGCCAGATAGTGGTACGCCACGGTCTTGCGCTGGCGGTCGGGAAGCGCCTTGAGAGCGCGCCACAGGTCCGGGTCCCAGTCCTCCGGACGGCCGGTGCGCACCGGCCGCTCGGGCACCGCGTCGACCGGCGTGGGCCGGCGGGCGTCGGCCCGGGTGATGTCCACCGCCTTGCGGTGCGCGATGGTCACCAGCCACGCCTCGACATGGGCGTCGTCGGGCAGCTCGGGGTACGCCTTCAGGGCGGCGAGGAACGTCTCCGACCAGGCATCCTCCGCGTCGTGCGGCCCTACGACCGCACGCACGACGCGCAGCACCATGGGTCCATGGTCGGTCACGATCTGTTCGAACAATGGCTTGCTCACATCTGGTAAACGATCCGGGCGCACCGAACGTGAGGTTGCCGAATGAGGTCGCCATGTGACGTCGGCACATGAGGTCGGTACGTGGGCAGCCGTCGTCGGAGGATGAAGGCCCCTCCTCAGAAGAGCCGGGCAGCCATCTCGGCGGTGGGCTCTTCGAGCGCCAGCAGGAAGCGCTTGCGCTCCAGCCCGCCGGCGTACCCCCGCAGGCTCCCGTCGGCTGCGACCACCCGGTGGCAAGGAAGGAGGACGGACAGCGGATTGAGGGCGTTGGCCGCGCCGACCGCCTGGGCCAGGGCCGGATCCCCGAGACGGCGGGCCAGATCCCCGTACGACAAGGTCTCGCCGTACGGGATCGACGTCAGGAGCTCCCAGACCCGGCGGGAGAAGTCCTCGCCCTGCGGGGCGAGCGGCAGGTCGAACTCCCGCCGCTCCCCGGAGAAGTACTCCTTGAGCTGCTGCCGGACCGGCTCGAAGCCCTCGTCGGTGCGGGTGCCGAAGGTGTCCGCCGCCGGCCGGCGCTGGTGGCCCTCGAAGTACAGGCCCGCCAGCGCGCCCTCCTCGGCGACCACGGTCAGCTCCCCCAGCGGGGAGTCGACGATCGTGTGCGTCCTCATCACCTGCGCCCCCATCGCCCGCGCACCCTCCGTGTGCGTACGCGTCGCGTGCGTCGTCATCTGCGGACCCGTCGTCTCCGTACTCATGGTGCTCTCCTCGCTCCCTGTCACCGGCTCACGCGTATCACTGCACGGCACCGCGTATGTCTGCGTCCCCGTACATCAGGAAGACGTCGTGGCGACGGCGAACGTGAGGTGTGCTGCGGCGCCGACCGGGAGCCGGTGAGTCCGGTCGTCACCACGGTTTTCCCGTCGCGACGGGGGGATGGCGCGGGGCGGGCGCAAAAGCGGTCGGAAGGGTGCATAGGGAAGCGTCGGCGGCGGCGTCGGCGCGCGGGTTTGGTCCTGTGTTGACGAACAGGCCATGCCCGTTCTTCACTGCCATGGTCCCCCCTACGGGCTACGCCCCCGATCAAAGGTCCCAAAGGTCTTGAACATGCCGCTGGAAGCCACCGCCACCACTGAGGTCGAGCAGTTTCTGCTCGGCGATTCCTTTCCCTGCCTGGCCGGTCGTTCGGCTTGGCGGCAAGGTGGCATCACCCATCACCATTACACGTGGTTCGGGGATGACACGGCGGCTCAGCAGATGACAACTGACCTTCATGCGTACGTGCAGGCCGTGGACTGGGAAGCCAAGCCCTTCACCAGTTTCGTGGCCACCTTCTCGGGCCCGCTGGACCTGTCGGAGACCGATTTCGAGCACCTGATGTGGCAGCAGCTGCAGGCTGTCCACGACCACGACAGCCTGTCGCACGCCTGGGCCGACGGCTATGACGCCGACCCGTCGTCCGGCGCCTTCGCCTACAGCGTCGCGGGGCATCCGTTCTTCGTGATCGGGCTGCACGAGACGCACAGCCGGATCGGGCGCCGCCCTCCCTTCCCGATGCTCGCTTTCAACTCCCACGCCCAGTTCGACCGCATCAAGGCGGCCGGCTTGTGGGAGCGGCTGCAGGAGAAGATCCGCAAGCAGGACATTCTGCTGCAGGGCGGCATCAACCCCAACCTCTTGGAGTACGAGAAGCTCTCCGAGGCCCGGCGCTACTCGGGTCGGCCCAAGCCGGCCGACTGGGCGTGCCCCTTCTCCGCCCGGGTCTGATCCCGAAGCGCTCCGCGAGCACCGGGCCCGTCCTCAAGGGCGGGCCCGTCTCTCCGTCCGTCCGGCCTCTCAGCAGGACCGGCGGACATAGCCGTCCGTACCGGCGGGGCGGACGTCCCGGTCGCGCAGGGTGACGGACAGGGACGCCCCCCACGTACGGCAGGCCGCGACGAAGTCCTTCCGCACGTACTCGATGTCGAAGATCCTGCCGTCGTAGGCGTCGCTGAAGTCCGGGCACTCCTTGTAGCGGGCGCATTCCTCGACGACGGCGAAGTCGAATCCGATGTGCGAGCGCCGGGGCAGCAGGTCGGCGGTGTTCTTCTGGGCGATGGCCAGGTGCTGCCGGTGTGCGCGCTGAGCCAGCAGCCGGGCGAAGGCGGCCGCGTGCCTGCTGGTGAGCTTGCCGTCGGATCGTTCGTAGGAGTCGAGGTTGTCCGGCTCCACCGCGTCGTAGCCCGCTGTGGCGCAACCGTCGATCCACGGCCCGACGATGTCCATGAGCGCGGTGCGCCGGGGCGCGGTCGAGATGTCGAGCAGGGGCTCGTCCCAGTCCTCGTCGACGATCAACTCGCCGTCGTCATCCGTCAGAAGCAGGTCCGGGTGGTGCTTCTTCCACCAGGTGACGGCCTCGCCGGGCTGCGTCTGGAAGGCGTTCACGTAGCAGATGTTGTAGCGGCCCTCGGCGGGCTCCGCGCTGCGGTCACGGGAGACCGCCCGCACCGTGCCGGAGGGCGAATACGGGCCGCCGAGCTGGTAGTCGAAGTCCGCGTTCGCGTCCGGCATCCGTACGGGCTTCGGGGTGCTGCCACCGTCCGGCTTCGCGCCGGTGGCCGAGCACGCCGTGCCGCCCAGCGTCAGGAACAGGACAAGAGCGAGGGCGCCGGCGGTGCGGGCGGGAGGAGGGAACACGGCCAGAGCCTACGTGCGAACGGCGCAACTCCCTGGCCACGGGCCCGCGTCCGGCTCACTTCCGGCTCCTGGTCGGCTCGCGCCCCGTCTGCACCCAGCGCGTGTGACGCCCGTCTGCCGCCCGGTCAGGGCACGTTGACCTGCTTGACGAACGCGCCGGGGTGCGTGCCGGGGTGCGTGGCGGCCGACTGGTCGAGGCCGGCACCGCCGTGCGGCCACCGCAGCGGGAAGGGCTGCCTCTCGTTGGGGACGCGCCTGGCCGTCGAGCGCCCCCCGAAGGCCGCGGGGTTCCAGGACGTCGAGGCGTCCGAGGAACCGGGTTGGGCACCGGACGCCGCGGGGGTGGCCCCCGCCGCGTAGGACTCGCTGTCATTGCAGACGGCGAGCACGAGCGCGGCGGCGGCGATCAGCGTGGCGGCGACGGTCTTGCGACCGCGGTGGAGCGTGGTGGGCTGCGACATGGGGTCCCCCTGGACGTTTCCTGCGCGGGGCCTTCTCGCCCCCCGTGGAAACCACCGTGCCCGGGGCCGCTGATGCTCCGCTAACGCGTCGCCAACGCCCCGGCGGCACCCCGTTCGCCGCGCGCCGGAAGGGACGGCGCGGACACGTACTGGGGTCTGTCGTGTGGATCACGCCGGACCCGGCCAGCCGCGTCACCAACCTCTCCGGACAGCACACCTAGCTCCCGTCGGCCGGCGCCGTGCGGCAGGTCGGGTGGCCCCAGCCGTCCGGGTTCTTGGCGATGGGTTCGCCCGCCCCGTACGAGCGGCCGCAGCGGCAGCGGCCCGGGAACTTGGCGTTGAGTGTCCGCGTCGACTTCGCCGCGGTGCGTTTGCGCGGGGCGGCGTTCCTTTCCGCGGCTCCGGAGGCGTCCTTGCGGGTGCCGGCAGGTCGTACGGCGTCGGACGCGGGCGGCGGCGGGGAGCCCTGGGCGCTGCCCGCGGGCTCCTGGACGATGGCCGCACGGCTCGCCGCGCGGTCGGCGAAGTCGTTGAGGGGGTCGCCGTCCACTTGGTGCGCGGGCACGTACCGGAACTCCACGGAGCGGCCGGCCAGCAGCGCGTCGATGCGCATGACGAGGTCCTGGTTGGCGACCGGTTTGCCGGCGGCCGTCTTCCAGCCCTTGCGCTTCCAGCCCGGCAGCCAGGTGGTGACGGCCTTCATCGCGTACTGGGAGTCCATCCGGATCTCCAGCGCGACGGCCGGGTCGACTGCCGCCAACAGGCGCTCCAGGGCGGTGAGTTCGGCGACGTTGTTCGTCGCCGTGCCCAGCGGGCCCGCCTCCCAGCGGGCGGGGTTCTCCTCGTTGTCGGCGATGACCCAGGCCCAGCCCGCCGGGCCGGGATTTCCCTTCGAAGCCCCGTCACACGCGGCGATCACACGTTCAGTCATGCGTCCGATCATCCCAGTCCGCGGCGGTCGCGAATGCCGCGGGCCCGCCTGCGGGGTGCGGCCGGGCTCCGGTCCGGCCGGGATTGTCAGTGACCTTGGGCAGACTGACGTACATGACCTCTCCGTGGACGCTCCTCGGCGTTGATGCGGCCTTGCGTGGCAGCTGGGCCGCCGACACCTGCTCCCCCGACGACCTCGACCGCGCGGGCTGGCATCCCGGCAATCCCGCGTGGGGGCATTGCGACATCACCGCTCTCGTCGTGCACGACATATTCGGCGGACGTCTTGTGCGGGGCGAGGTGCACGCCGCCCATGGCGAACAGCAGGGCTTCCATTGGTGGAATGCCCTGCCCGGCGGCGTCGAACTCGACCTCACACGCGAACAGTTCCGGGACGGCCAGGTCGTTTCCGCGGCGTGTGCGCTCGCCCGCCCGGTGGGGCCGCTGCCACACCGCTGGGCGGAGTACCTGCTGCTCCGTGAGCGGGTGGCCGCCCGACTCGGGTCCCTGCCCGGCCCGGCCGGCGGCTCGTCCTCCGGCGGGCCCGAGGAGCCGCGCGATATTTAGACAAACGGGGTGAATCATGTCCGATCGTGGGCCCGCGGGGCCGTCGTCGGTCCGCCCGGCGGCCGGGGAACGCGCGCCGGACTGCGGGGGCCTGGTGCGCGGGATCGCGGCCTTCCCGGTGCGGCTGTTCGACCTGCTGAGCGGGGTCGATCATGTCCTGCTGCGGTATGCGGACGCCGAGGAAGCGGCCGACGGGCGGCTCCTCGCCTGCGCGCGGCAGGCGAGGGAGGAGATGCGGGGCCGGCTGCGAATCTACGCGGTTCTCGCACCCGGTGTGCTGACGGACGGCGGCGGGGAGCTGCCGCCCACCGTGCATGACGGCGAGGGCGCATTCCGGCAGCGCTACGCCGCCCGCGGCGCCGAGGGTTTCCTCGTCCGGCCGGACGGTCACCTCGGGCTGCGCTTCGACCTGAAGGACCCCGGGCAGCTGTCCGGCCATCTGCGCACGGTCCTCGGCGGCTGACCCACGCAGGGACCGGACCGGCCCCGCGCCGCTCAGAAGCAGTCGGTCTCCATGTCCACCGCTGTCCGGTCACGCGCCTCCAGAAGATCGAACTGCGGCCCCGTGCGCGGGAGTTCGTAGCGGAAGAAGTAGCGGGTGGCCTGCCGTTTGCCCTGGTGGAAGGGTTCTCTGCGGCTGCCGCAGGCCAGGTACTGCTCCAGCCAGATCCAGGCCAGCACGGTGTGCCCGACGGCCTCCAGATAGAGGGAGGCGTTCGCCAGCCGGGCGGTGGCGCCGGAGTCGTCGGGCTCATGGATGCGGGCGGTCACCGCCATGATGCGGTCGAGCGCCTCCTGCAGCTGCGCGCCGAACCCGGCGGCTTCGCCCGCGGCCGCGCGGGCGCGTTCGGCGGTGGCGCTCAGGGTGGCGCGCAGCAGTTCCAGTCCGGCGCCGTCGTACATCACGACCTTGCGCCCCAGCAGGTCCAGGCCCTGGATGCCGTGGGTTCCTTCGTGGATCGGGTTCAGGCGGTTGTCGCGGTAGTGCTGCTCGACGTCGTATTCGCGGGTGTAGCCGTAGCCGCCGTGCACCTGGATCGCCAGGTCATTGGCGGCCAGGCACCACTGCGACGGCCAGCTCTTGGCGATCGGGGTGAGGACCTCCAGCAGCAGCTGCGTCCGCCCGCGGTCCGCTTCCTGCCCCGCGGTGGCGAGGTCGTCCAGCAGCTTGCTGCAGTAGAGGATCAGCGCCAACGCGCCCTCGGCGTAGGCCTTCTGTGCGAGCAGCATGCGCCGTACATCGGGGTGGTCGATGATCGGCACCTGTGGTGCGGCCGGGTCCTTGGCGGCGACCGGGCGGCCCTGGGTGCGGGCGCGCGCGTAGGAGAGGGACTTGAGATAACCGGTGTAGCCGAGCGCCGTGGCGCCCGCGCCGACCCCGATACGGGCCTCGTTCATCATGTGGAACATGTAGGCGAGGCCGCGGTGGGCTTCGCCGACGAGGTATCCGACGGCGCCCGGCCGGCCGCCGGGGGTGTGCGCGCCCTCGCCGAAGTTGAGCAGGGTGTTGGTGGTTCCGCGGTAGCCCATCTTGTGGTTGAGGCCGGCCAGCGCGACGTCATTGCGTTCGCCGATCGTGCCGTCGGCGCGCACCAGGTACTTGGGCACGATGAACAGCGAGATGCCCTTCGTCCCCGCCGGGCCGTCCGGGATCTTGGCGAGGACCAGGTGGACGATGTTGTCGCCGAGTTCATGGTCGCCGGCCGAGATCCACATCTTGTTGCCCGTGATGCGGTAGGTCCCGTCGTCCTGCGGCAGGGCCCGGCTGGTGATGTCGGCCAGCGAGGAGCCGGCCTGCGGTTCGGACAGGCACATCGTGCCGTGGAACCGGCCGTCCAGCATCGGGGGCACATAGGTGTCGATCTGTTCCCGGGAGCCGTGCGCGAGCAGCAGGTTCGCGTTGGCGATGGTCAGGAAGGGGTACGCCCAGGTTCCGGCGTTCGCGGCCTGGAAGAAGGCGAAGCACGCGGTGGACACGACGTGCGGCAGCTGGATGCCGCCGAGTCCCGCGTCCATGGTGGCGCCGAGCAGGCCGGTGCGGGCGAGGACGTCGAGGGCGCTCTTCACCTCGGGGATCATGTGGACGCGCCGGCCGTCGAAGGTGGGCTCTTCGGCGTCGCTGCGCTTGTTGTGGGGGGCGAACTGTTCGGTGGCCACTTCGGCTGCGAGATCGAGTACGGCGTCGAAGGTGTCGCGGGAGTGCTCCTCGAAGCGCGTCCGGGTGACCAGCGACTCGGCGTCCAGCCAGTCGTACAGCAGGAAGTCCAGGTCGCGTCGTGACAGCAGCAGCGAGGCCGGCGGTGTGGACATGTGCGCATCCCGAAATCTCGGCGGTGGGGCCGGCCGGTGGGCCGGCCGAGCGCCCACCACTCTAAGCGAGCGCTTAGTCAGAGTGGGCGACGGAGCGGCGCCTTGTCAACGTTCATCTGCCCGGCCGGTGCGCGGCGGCACGGGGCCGTGGACCGTAGGCGGTCAGAAAGCGGTCGCGGAAGGTGTCCATCCGCCAGACCGGGGCCTTCGGACCGGGCTTCAGCCCGTCCTGCCAGCCCCAGCCGGAGATCCGGTCCAGCACGGCCCGGTCATGGGCGACGATCGAGATCGGTACGTCATGGCTCGCATGGCCGCCGGTCACCGTCGGCACGGGCTGGTGATCGCCGAGGAAGACGAGCACGGTGTTCTTGTTGCCGTACTTCTCCACGTAGGAGATCAGGCTGTGCAGTGAGTACTCAATGGCGCGCCGGTATTCGGTGCGCACCTTGGCCGGGTCCTTCCAGACCTCTTCGGGGTCCTTGCCCGCCTTCTCGATGGCGTCGTAGACGGAGCCGTCGCCGACCTCGTCCCAGCCGACCGTCCTGGGGATCGGGGCCCACGGGTTGTGGCTGGAGACGAGGATGATCTCCGACATCAGGGGCGTGCGGCGCGGCCTGCCGTGCTCCAGGCGCTCGAAGGCCGCCAAGCTGTACTGGTCGGGCACCCGCGACCAGCTGAACTTCGGCCCCTTGTAGCCGAGATGGTGGGTGTCGTAGACGTGGTCGAGGCCGTAGAACCGGCCCTCCGGCCAGGACCGGGTGACGCCCGGCATGATGCCGCTCGTGCGCCAGGCGTCGGCACGCCGGAAGGCCCCGGTGAGGGTCAGCCGGTCGCTGGAGGTGACGCTGCGGTAGCGCTGCTGGTTCTTGATCCACAGGCCGGACAGGAAGGTGGAGTGGGCCAGCCAGCTGCCGCCGCCCGCTGTCGGCGAGGTGAGGAAGGCGCTGCGGGACGAGAAACCGGCCTTGCGCAGCCGACGGGTGCCGTCCGCGAGCACCGCGTCGACCTGCGGCGCCATGGCCGGGTCCTGGACCGCGCTGCGGCCGTAGCTCTCGATGAAGGTGAAGAGGACGTCCTTGCCCCGCAGCCCGGTCAGCAGCCGGTCGGGCGGGGTGTCGCGGAAGGCGTCTCCGGCGGCCTCCCTGGCGAAGGCCTGCTCGTCCTCGATGCCCGCACGCACCTGATCCGCACGGTCGTGGACGAGGTCCGCCTCGCTCCTGGAGGCGACGGGAGCCCCGGCGATCTGCGCGCCGAGCGCGAGGCAGGTGATCCAGACGGTGCCCAGCGCCAGGGTGCCGCGGGTCGCCGCGGCGCTGTGCCGGACCAGGAGGCGGCTCAGCCGGACGACCGCCAGCGTCATCAGCGCGAGCAGGGCGGCAACGAGCAGCACGATCCCGATGACCGCGCCGATCGCACCGGTTCGGCCGATCGAGTCGCTGAGGAAGTCCTCCGCGTCGTCGAAGAGGATCCAGTCGAGCACCAGGTCGAAGGGCCGGTCGAGGACGGCGTAGAAGCCCATGTCCAGGAGCTTCAGGAGCGTCAGCAGGCCCAGGCCCGCCCCGGCGAGCACCGCCGCCACCCGCCTGGCCGAGGGCGGGAGCAGGAGCAGGACGGCGGCGCCGCATATCCCCTCCACCGGGATGCGCGCGAACGCTCCGGGTGTGAGGCGATCGAGGTGGTTCGGCAGGAGCAGGGCGCTGAGCACCAGCAGGGCGGCCAGCGCCGTGAGCGCCCGTGCGGCGGCCCGAGCGGTGGCGGGGCGCTCGCCCCGGGGGCGGCCGCCGACGACGACGTCGTCCGGACCGGCGCTCGCGGCGTCACCCGCGGCGGCCCGCTGGCCCGGGACGGCGGCGTCCGGCGGCGGGCCCTCCTCGGTGGGTGCCGTGTCCGTGTGCGGAAGCCGGCCAGAGCGCGTGAAGTGCGACACCCCGATGTTCCTTCCGTGCGAGGCCCGTTGTGACATGGCGGACCAGGCTCGGGAGGTCGGGGCCGCACCTACCCGTACGGCCGGGCGGCGGCTTCCGTTCAATCAGGTGTCGGTCAGGTGCGTCCCGGGACGCGGAGAGAGCGGGCGCGGAAAGAGCGGGGGCGCCTCATTCGCTCGGGTAGATGTCCCCGCTGCCCATGCTGCTCTCCTGCTCGCTCTGGCTCTGGAGCTTGGTGGCCTTCTCCTTGAGCCGCTTGCGCTCATCGGGGTCGTTCGCTCGCTCGGCGGCCTCGTTGAGCTGCTGGGCCTTCTCCCGCATCTGCCGGACCCGCCCGCGCACTTCGTCGGAATTACCCATGTCCGTCCTTCGGTCGTGAAGGGATAGCGTCACTCCCAGCGAACCAGGTCCCGCGGCCGTCAGCACGTCGAGCGGTCAGGCGGGTCGTTCGAGCAGCGCCCGGAGGAACGCCGCGGCCTCCTGCGGGGCATCCGCCTCGGCGCTCAGCCGGTCCATGATCAGCGCGTACTGATCGATGGACTCCTGCTTGTCCAGGTAGACCGCACCGGTCAGCTGCTCCAGATACACCTTGTCCGGCAGGTCCGGCTCCCGGAAACGCAGCATGGTGATGGGCGAGCCGGCAGCAGCGTTGGCGCCCACGCTGAAGGGCGCGACCTGCAGTGTGACGTTCGGCATCTCCACCGCCTCCAGCAGATGTTCCAGCTGGGCGCGCATCACCTCGGCGCCGCCGAACGGGCGCCGCAGCACCGCTTCGTCGAGGACCGCCCACAGCCGGGGCGCATCCGGCCGCGTGAGGAGCTTCTGCCGCTCCTTCCGCAGGGCGACCAGGCGGTCGATCTTGGATTCGGGAGCGTCCGGATACCCCAGACGGCTGACCGCCCGTGCGTACTCCTCGGTCTGCAGCAGGCCGGGGAGGAACTGCACCTCGTACGTCCGGATCAGTGAGGCCGCTTCCTCCAGGCCGATGTGCAGCTCGAACCAGTCCTCCAGCACATCGCTGTACTGGTGCCACCAGCCGGAGGTGTTGGCACGGCGGGCCAATTCGACGTAATCGGCCCGCTCCGCCGGGTCCCGCACGCGGTACAGCGTCAGCAGATCCACCACATCGCGTTCCTTGAACCCCACCTGTCCGCGCTCCAGGCGCGTGATCTTGGCATGGGATCCGCGGATCGCCTGGCCGGCATCCTGACGGGATATGCCGCACTGCTGCCGCAGTTTCCGCAGCTGAGCGCCGAGCACGATACGCAGCGCCGTCGGGCCGACCTGGGGCTGCTCCAGATAGCGCCGTATCGACAGCTCGGCCGGCGGCTCGTTGCTCGGCCGCATCATGGCGGTCATGCCAACTCCCGTGGGTGACTGGACAGATGCCTCAGTCTCCCATTTGCGGCCCTTGCGGGTCAGCGCACCAACGCGTCGAACTCGCCGTCCTTGGCGCCGCCGAGGAACGCGGCCAGCTCCGCCCGTGTGTACACCAGCGCGGGGCCTTCCGGATGGCGTGAATTGCGGACCGCGACGCCCCCGTCCGGCAGTTCGGCGACCTCGACGCAGTTGCCTCCCGGTGCACTGCGCCGACTCTTCTTCCAGACCACGCCCTCGATCAGATCGGACCGCGTCCCGTTGTCGATCTCCCGCATCGCCACTGCTCCCTCGCTGCCTCGCACCCGACTGGCCGTACCTCGCCCCTCCGCGTCATTGCGTCCGCACGTACCGCTGCAATTACGCTCCATCGAATGTAATTCCAGCGGCAGTTGGGACACCAGCAGATGCGGGGGGCCGACGGCCGGATCGCCCGTGATTGGCAATTTCCTGCGGGCGCGTGGCGATTTACCGCGGGGCGTACGAGATGCGCACCCGGCGCCCGGTCGCCCAGGGCCGCGGCAGGCGCCTACCGCTCCCCCGGTGGACGTTCAGCCCTTCCGCGCCACGCCTGCGTAGAGCGGGATATCCGCATCGCCGAAGGCGTCGGCACCCAGATCGGTCCGCTCCGGGCGCCACCGCTGGACCACCTGGAGGCCGGGCTCGACCAACTCCAGGCCGTCGAAGAACCGCAGCACATCCGCCTTGCTGCGGGCGTTCACCTGGGATCCCTCGGCCTGGAAGGTGTCCGCCACCTCTTCCAGCGCGGCGGGCTCGAAGTCGTTCGTGACGTGGGTCAGCGCCAGGAAGCTGCCCGAGGGAAGCGCATCGAGGATCCGGGAGACGATGGCGTACGGGTCGTGCTCGGCCGGCAGCCAGTGCAGCACGGCGACGAGGGTCAGCGCGACAGGCCGGTCGAAGTCGAGCGTCGCGCGCAGTTCCCCGTCCTCGATGAGGGCTTCCGGCCGGCACAGATCCGCGGGGAGGTACACCGTCCGGCCTTCGGGGTGGCCGGTGTGCAGGGCCCGCGAGTGGGCCAGCACGATCGGGTCGTTGTCCGCGTACACGATCCGCGACCGGGGCGCGACGGACTGCACCACCTCGTGCAGGTTCGGCGAGGTCGGGATGCCGGTGCCGATGTCCAGGAACTGCCGCACGCCGGCCTCTTCGGCCAGATAGCGGGCCGCGCGATGCATGAACGCGCGGTTCTGCCGGGCGATCGCGGCGGCGTTGGGCAGCGCGGCGAGAGTCTTCTCCGCCGCCTTGCGGTCGGCGGGATAGTTGGTCTTGCCGCCGAGCAGCACGTCGTACACGCGGGCCGCATGGGGCCGGTCGGTGTGAAGTTCGACCGGCGGTTTGGGGCGCGCCGCCATCCAGTCGTCCCCCGGCCTCGCCATCCGCCACGCTCCCTCCGCCGCCCGGAATCCGGACGTACCGCCAACTCCTTTGTCACACTATCGCGTTGGCGAAACGGCCGGAATCGGTCCCGCACCGCTCCGGCACCGTCGCCTGTGCATCCCGCCCCCGGGGGCCGGACGGAGCCGGTCCGACGCAGCGGGAATCTTGCCGTCACCGCATCAGGGGTGTGTCCGGCCGACCGACCCGATCGATACGATTTCCCGTCGGCATCCTGTCCACTCTCAGCCGCTGCGGCCGCTGCCGACTCATGCCATGTATGCGCGCATTACGGGGGTTTTCACGTGTTCGGAATCGTCAGGCCTTGCACTCATCGCCTGTCCCAGGGGCTCAAGTCCGAGTGGATGGCCCATCTTTGCGGGCTCTGTCTCGCACTGCGCGGCGACCACGGGCAGTTCGCCCGGGTCGTCACCAACTACGACGGATTGATCGTGTCCGTGCTGGTCGATGCGCAGTCCGGCCACACGGCCGACACCCGGCGCACCGCCGGCCCCTGCCCGCTGCGCGGCATGCGGACGGCTTCGGTGGCGAAGGGCGAGGGCGCACGGCTGGCGGCCTCGGTGTCCCTCGTGCTCGCCTCGGCGAAGATCCGGGACCACGTCGCCGACCGGAACGGACTGCTGCGCCGCCGCCCGGTGGCCGCCGCCGCGCGCAAGGTCGCCGCGGGCTGGGACCGAGCGGGCGCCCGCACCGGCGCCACGCTCGGCTTCGACACCGCCGTACTGGTCGAGGCCGTCGACCGGCAGGTGGGCATCGAGCGGCTGGCCGGTCCCGGGACGCCGCTGACGGCCATCACCGAACCGACCGAGACGGCGACCGCGGCGGCCTTCGCCCACACCGCGGTGCTGGCCGGACGGCCCGGCAACGCCGCGCCGCTGGCCGAGGCCGGGCGGCTCTTCGGGCGGCTGGCCCATCTTCTCGACGCCGTGGAGGACCGCGCGGCGGACGCCGCCGAGGGCGCCTGGAACCCCCTCACCGCGACCGGCGCCGACACCGCACAGGCCCGCCGGCTGTGCGACGACGCGCTGCACGGCATCCGTCTCGCGCTGCGCGATGTGGAGTTCGCCGACTCCGCGCTGGCGCATGTGCTGTTGGTGCACGAACTGCGGCGGTCGGTGGACCGCGCCTTCGGGACCGCCGTCTGCTCCCATCAGGGACACGGGACGCCGGGACCGTACGACGGTCAGGGCGGCAACCCGTACCGGAACGAACAGGGCGGACCTCCCCGGTACGGCCAGGCGCCGCAGTACGGCGGGCCGCAGGCCGCCGGTCCCTACCCCCACGGGCAGCAGCACCTGAACAACCCTCAGAACCCCTACGGCGGCGGTCATGCCGGAGGCGGCGGCACCGGTGGCGACGGGGGCGGTGGCGGGGGTGGCGGGATGCCGCACCTTCCGCAGCAGCCCAAGAAGCCCCGCGGGTTCCTCGCCGGCTGCGCGGTCGCCATCGGCCTGTGCTGCACCTGCAAGCTCTGCTGCGCGGAGGAGTACGAGGGCCCGTGGTCGCGCAAGAAGCGCGAGGGGTGCTGTCAGAACTGCGACTGCTGCGAGGGGTGCGGCTGCTGCGAAGTCTGCCAGTGCTGCGAATGCTGTGACTGCGGCTGCTGAGGGCGAACCGCCGACCCGGCATCGCCTCCCGCAGGCCGGTGCGGCGGGCCGGGCACAATAGCGATCATGACGACGTTCGTGTTGATCCCCGGCGCCCGCTGCGGCCCCTGGCACTGGCGTCTGGTGGCGGGTGAGCTGCGCGGGCGGGGCCACGATGTCGTGACGGTCGACCTGCCCTGCGGCGATGACTCGGCAGGACTGGCCGAGTACGCGCAGGCCGTCATCGCCGCGGTCGGCGACCGCACCGGCGTCGTACTGGTCGCCCACTCCTTCGCCGGGTTCTCGGCACCCCTGGTCTGCGCGCACCTGCCGGTGGAGCTGCTGGTCCTGGTCACCGCGATGGTTCCGGCGCCGGGAGAGACCCCGGAGGGCTGGTTCGCCTCGACGCGCTGCGAGGAGATCCGCGCCGAGGCGGCCGCGCGGGAGGGCCGGCCGCCGGACGGCGAAGCCGGCCTGTACTTCCATGACCTGTCCCCCGGCCGAGCTGCCGAGGCGGCGGCACACTGGCGGGAGCAGTCCCTCACCCCCGCATCGCAGCCGTGGCCGCTGAGCGCCTGGCCGCCGGTCCCGACCCGGCACCTGCTGTGCCGCGCGGACCGGCTCTTCCCGGCCGAGATGCTGCGCAGGGTGTCGGCGGAGCGCCTGGGCTTCGCACCCGACGAGATGGACGGCGGCCACTTCCCCATGCTGTCCCGCCCGAAGGACCTCGCCGACCGGCTCGAACGCTACGGCCGCTCATCCTCCCTCCCGTAGGTCCCGCCGTTCGGATCAGGGCGGGCCCCGCGAGCCGCGACCTGATCCGGACGACAGGTCCCAGGTCCCCCCGCCCCGAGCCGGAAGTGGGGTTGAATGACCGGATACGGGCCCCCTTACGCGAGGAGCAGGCATGGCGGATGGGCAGCGGCACACCGTGAAGCTGAGCGGGGTGCCGGAGACTCTGCTGTGGAACCTCTACCAGCGTGCGTACGAGGCGCGGCGGAGCCGTCCGGTGCTGGAGGACCCGAAGGCGGTCGAGCTCGTCGACCGTATCGACTACCCCTTCGAGGAGACCTTCGGACGGCCGCACGCGCTGCTCGCACAGGGCCACGCGCTGCGGGTGCGCACCTTCGACACCGTGGTGCGGGCCTTTCTCGCCGAGCATCCCGAGGGCACGGTCGTCACGCTCGCCGAAGGACTGGAGACACAGTTCTGGCGCGTGGACAACGGCCGGGCGCGCTGGTTGTGCGTGGAACTTCCGGAGACCGCCGAGGTACGCCGTTCCCTGCTGCCGGACGGCGAACGACGGCGCATCCTGGCCCGGTCGGCGCTCGATCCGAGCTGGCGGGACGAGGTCGACGCCTCACGCGGTGTGCTGATCACGGCACAGGGGCTGCTGATGTATCTGCAGCCGCCCCAGGTACGGGAGTTGATCGCGGGCTGCGCCGAGCGGTTCGGCGGCGGGGCGCTGGTCTTCGACGCGGTGCCGCGCTACTTCAGTTCGCTCACGATGCGCGGCAAGATCCGCACCTCGCAGGGGTATTCCCCGCCGCCGATGCCGTGGGGCCTCGACGCCCGGGACCTGCCCAGGGTGCGTACGGCCCACCCGGCCATCACCGACGTACGACAAGTGCCGCTGCCGCGCGGCCGGGGCCTGTTCCACGGCGCTCCGGCAGCCGTGCTGCACCGGCTGCCGGGCGCCCGCATCCTGCTGCCACCGATGACGGTCCTCGCCCGCTTCTCCTGACCGGGCGGCTGCGCCCGGGCGGCAGCACGTCCGGACCTTCGCGTCCCGGCTCCGCGCGCCGGTCTGCGGCTGCCCGTCTGCGGGACGCCGGTCTGCGGCGGCCGGTCTTCGCGATCAGACGTGCAGTTCGGGTGGCAGGCCGGTCCAGCGGAGCTCGGGCGGCAGGTGCCCGGTGTCGTTGTACATCAGCAGGGAAGCGGGGCGGCCGGGCGCGTAGCGGATGACGGTCAGCGCCGCATGGGCGTGGTTGAGGCCGATCCAGCGCCAGTTCGGCGCGTCGAGGGCGGCCCGGACCAGCCAGCCGATGAGGAAGGCGTGGGTGACGATCAGCTCGTGGCGGGGCTCGTCACCGTCGACGGGGCCGGTGAACCGCGCGAGTGCCGCTTGTGCGAGCCGCGGCCCCCGTTCACGCTCCACCGCCGGGAAGCGGTCGAGACGGTCGAGCAGGTGGTCCGCCGACGCAGCGGGCAGCTCTTCCCTCCGTGGGATCCAGGGGAGGTGGTCCCCGGCCGGGTCCGACGCCTCTGCGGGGACCCCGTCGAGCTGTGCGCCGACCAGCCGGGCGGTCTGCTCCGCGCGGGGCAGCGGGCCATGGCGGATGAGCGACAGCGGGCTGTGGCGGAGCCGCTCGCCGAGGAGTACGGCCTGGCGGCGGCCGTTCCCGGTCAGCTCGCTCTCGTCCGCCGACGCCTCACCGTGCCGTGCGAGATAGAGATAGCGGTCGGCTGCGCCCTCGGTCATCTGCCCGCGCCCTTTCCGTGCCGTGCCGTGCCGCGGTGGCCTGGACGATCTTGTGGTGGATGCCCAGGGGGACGCGGGCCCGCGCCACGCGGTTCCGTGACCGGCGGTGCAGCGGTTCCTGCGGGTTTGGCAGAGTCGCCCGCGCCTACGTAAAGTTCCGCCGGAGCGTGAATAGAACAGACAATCCCAGGAAAGCGGCAGCGGCGATGACGGTGACCGAGAACGGCCGGGCCGATGGCGCGGGAATCGACGTGGAGCGGATGGCGGTCTGCCTCAGCGTGCTGGAGGAACTCGACGCGCTGCCGCTCGACCACCCCGACGCGATCACCATACGCCGGGCCACCGCGGGGATTTACCGTACGGTCAAGCAGCGCCGCCGCCAGGAGCGCCGGGCCGCCAAGACCGCGAACGACAAGGCGGTGACCGAGGCGACGGCCACCGGAGCCGCCGACCGGATCGACGACGAGACGCTGGGCCTGGCCCTGGCCAGCTCGGTGACCACGGAGATCGCCGGGATCCTGGAGCGGCCCCGGTCCTGCTACATCTGCAAGTCCCGTTACGTCGAGGTCGACGCGTTCTACCACCAGCTCTGCCGGCCCTGCGCCAAGGAGAACCACTACCGCCGCGACGCCCGCACCGACCTCACCGGGCGGCGCGCGCTGCTGACCGGCGGCCGGGCGAAGATCGGCATGTACATCGCGCTGCGGCTGCTGCGTGACGGTGCTCACACCACCATCACCACCCGCTTCCCCAACGACGCGGTCCGCCGCTTCAAGGCGATGCCGGACAGTGCGGAGTGGCTGCACCGGCTGAAGGTCGTCGGCATCGACCTGCGGGACCCGGCTCAGGTCATCGCGCTCGCGGATTCGGTGAGCGCCGAGGGCCCGCTCGACATCCTGATCAACAACGCCGCCCAGACCGTCCGCCGCTCCCCCGAGGCGTACGGCGCACTGATCTCGGCGGAGTCCGCGCCGCTGCCGGCCGGCGAGCTGCCCGCGTCCGAGGTCATCGGCCACTTCGGCAGCGGCGCCCCGGCGGCCCTGCCCGCCGCCTCCGCGGCCGGGGTGGGCGCGCTGTCCGCCGAGAGCCTCACCGCGCTCGCGCTGACCAGCGGCTCGGCGTCTCCGGCCCGGATCGAGGCCGGTACCGCGATCGACGCCGGCGGTCTCGTACCGGACCTGCACGCGACGAACAGCTGGATCCAGACGGTGGACGAGGTCGACCCGGTCGAGCTGCTGGAAGTCCAGCTGTGCAATATGACCGCTCCGTTCCTGCTGGTGAGCAGGCTGCGCCCGGCGATGGCGGCGGCTACGGCCCGCCGGAAGTACGTGGTGAACGTGTCCGCGATGGAGGGACAGTTCAGCCGCGGCTACAAGGGCGCCGGCCATCCGCACACCAACATGGCGAAGGCCGCGCTGAACATGCTCACCCGCACCAGCTCCCAGGAGATGCTGGACGCCGACGGCATCCTCATGACCGCCGTCGACACCGGCTGGATCACCGACGAACGCCCCCACCCCGACAAGATGCGACTGGCCGAAGAGGGTTTTCACGCCCCGCTCGACCTGGTCGACGGCGCGGCCCGGGTCTACGACCCGATCGTGCGCGGCGAACTCGGCGAGGACCTGCACGGCTGCTTCCTGAAGGACTACGCGCCCGCCGCCTGGTAAAGCGACAGCGAACGGCCCGCTCCTGTGCGCCGCCGCGGACAGCGCGCAGGAACGGGCCGATGGTCGCCTCGGGACCGCTACCGGATTCCTCCGGTGGCCGAGGTGGATCTACAGGGGCCGTGCCCACAGGTCGTACTTGAGACCCGACCCGTCACAGAACGGGTCCGCCCACTTGCCGCTGCTCACCAGATCCGTGCCGGCTTCCTGGCAACCGCTCAGCGTCCAGAACTTCTTCCCCGTCCACACCGTTCCAGGAGGACCGTCCATCGGCTTCAGCTGGTGCTGCGCGGTGGAGGCCGAAGGCGCGACGGCCTCGACTCCTGTGGCGGCGGCCTGGGTCGCGCCCAGCCCCATCACCGTCAGCGCGGCGACAGCGAAGCCACCGGCAATGATTCGCCTGTTACGCATGTGATGTCCTTTCCCCGTAGTGCCAGGGCCCCTTGCGAGCCCTTCACTCCGTACACGGAGACCACCCCGGCGATGCATGACACCACATCATGTGACCTGCGTCACATCTCCACGCGTCATCGTGTCAGGGGTACGAGACCACCGTGGACGGCACCGTCGTGGTGCCCGAGGTGGGAGCGCCGATGCCGTTGATGACGTGCTCGTACTGCCCCTTGCCGCCGAGCGAGACGACGAGCAGGTCGTGGAGCTTCACGCCCTGGGCGTCCGGCGCCTTGAAGCCGTGGCCCTGGACGATGGTGGGATCGACGTTGTAGAAGCAGTAGCTGCCCAGGCCCCATCCTTCGTGGCTGGTCACGGTGTCGGCGATGTAGTAGGCAGCGAACCCCTTGGTGTCGCCGTTCTGGATGGCGGCCTGGTTCGGCGCGTCATAGGCCTTCTCGTTCTGGAAGAAGATCGTTCGACCTCCCTGGCCGTACCACTGCACGTCGTACTTGTTGAAGTGCTCGACGAACAGGCCGGTGGCGAGCACCCCGTCGCCGTTGACGCGGACGCCGTAATCGGCGCGGTTCGTGTCCCAGCCGACGCCGTCGCCGTGGTCGGCGCGCCACACCCAGGTGTGGTCGATGATCGTGTCGTTGCTGTTGATCACCATGCTGGTCGTCGCCTTGCCGGGCCCGGCGCCCCCGATCCGGATGAACACGTCCTGGACCGTCGTCGGGTTGCCGGCGTGCCCCTGGGACGCGCCCTCGGGGCCGACCTCCAGCAGCGTGCCGGAGTTGACCGGACCTGCGTCGATCAGGAATCCGGCGAGCCGGACGCCGTCGACGTCGGCGACCTTCAGCGCGGTGGCGCCGCCGTCCGGTATGAGGGTGGCGTAACCGAGCCCGAGGACCACGGTGTTCGCGCGCTTCACCTCGACGGGCCGGTCGACGTGGTAGATCCCCGGCGTCAGCAGCAGATGGAGCCCCTGGTCGAGGGCGGCATTGAGAGTGGCCGCGTCGGCCCCGGGCTTGGCGACGTAGAACCGGTCGAGCGGCAGCGACTCGCCGCGCGGTGTGCCGCTGCCCCAGGTGGTGCCGCGGGCGTGGGTGCGCTTCTCGGGGACGAAGACCTTGTAGTCGGCGCCGTCCAGATAGAGGAACGGCTTCTCGCGGGAGACCGGGGTGGTGTCCAGGGTGGTGTACGGCGGGTCCGGGAAGGTCTGCGCCGGGGCGCCCTCGACACCCGAGAAGACCATGTTCCACACGGCGTTGTTCCAGCCGCCGACCGAACTGTCGCGGGTGTACCACTGCTGCTGCGAGTACGGCGCCACAGCGCCGTCGATGCGGCTGTCGGCGATATATCCGCCGCTGGCCCAGCCGTAGCCGTCCGGCGCGAGGTTCAGGCCGCCCTTGACGTGCATCCGCCGGAAGGGCGCTGCCTGCGCGACCGCCCACCGGTTGGTGCCGCTGACCGGGGTGAGCGCCAGATTCTCCGCCGAACGCCAGAAGTTCTGCGTCGCGTTGCCGTTGAACCAGCCCGCGTCGACGGTCACATCACCGTTGATGGCCGTGTCATCGGGTGACAGGCCGAGGCCGGCGATCGAGGTGTAGAAGCCAAGTTGGGCGTTCAGTCCGTTGTAGGTGCCCGGCTTGAACAGCAACGCGTATCTGCCGGTGCCGAATTGAGCCGTCTCCTGCTGCTTGAAGATCTCGTCGAGTCTGCCCTGGATGTTGGGTGTCGACGGGTCGAAGACCACGACATTGGGGCCGAGGTCGCCTCCGCCGGGCAGCGCCGCGCCGGCGGGCGCCGCGGAGGCCGGCGAGGAGAGGACCGGCAGGCTGGCCACGGGGAGCGCGGCGGCCATCGCCGCGAGGATCCTGCGGCGCGAAGGACCCGGAGCGGACGCGGCCGTGCCGTTGGTGGGGGGTCTGGGCATGGAAGCTCTCCTGATTCAGGAAGTGAACGAATGAAGTTCAAGGGAGCGCTCTCTTGCACGACGTATGTTCACCGTGTGTGAACAGCGCGTCAAGACTTCGGTCCATGGTCTCTTTGCATGGACCCGACGAGCCATCAATTCGCTGTGTATTTGGGGTAGTTCATTCCCGGAGTCGGCGCCGTTGGCAGGTTCTGGTGGCCTCACCCGACCGAACCTTTGAGTTCAGAAGGTGTCGGAGATCGAGCATGGCTGGCATGTACATGACCTGCGGCCCCTCCACCCCTGAGAGGCGTGGCCGCCCGCAGAAACAAGGGCTGTCCCCCCTTCCGCCTCCGGCCGCCATCGGGGTACCTCTAGACGCAGCGGACCGGTTCCGCGCCCCCACCCGAATCGAGGAGATCCGTGGACCACGCACGCCCCGAGACCGATACGGATGCTGCCGCCCCCGCCGATGCCCCCGCCGATGCCGCTACCGACGCCGATACCGCGGAGACCGCCGGGCCCGGCTGGTACGTGGACGACCGCTGCACGAACTGCGATGTCGCCAGACAGCTCGCACCCGGCCTGATCGCCGAGGTCGGTGGGCGTGCCGAAGTGATCCGCCAGCCGCGCACCGCAGCGGAGTCGCGGCAGTTACACACCGCCGCGTTCGCCTGCCACACCCGCTCCATCCGCCACACCTCCCAGCGCCTGGACCCGGCGCTGGACCCCTTCCCCCTCGCTCTGGACGAGACCGTCCATCTGTGCGGGCACAACGCTCCGCACACCGCGGCGGCCAACTCCTACCTGGTCCGGCGCCCTTCGGGGAGCGTGATGATGGTGGACACGCCACGGTGGAGCTCCGCGCTGGCCGAAAGGTACGCAGCCCTCGGGCCGCTGACCGATGTCCTGCTCACCCACCGGGACCACGCGGCACACGGCCGGCGCTACGCCGACCACTTCGGTGCCCGGCTGTGGATCCATGAGGGCGACCTCGACGCCGCTCCGGACGCCGACCGCGTGCTGCGCGGCACGGAGCCCGTCGAGATCGGCGAGGGCATGATCGCCCACCCGCTGCCGGGGCACACCGAAGGGAGCGTCCTCTACGTCGCGGACGAGCGGTACTGCTTCAGCGGCGACAGTTTCTACTGGTCACGTACGACCGGCGACATCGAGGTGGCGGAGAACGTCACCTGGTACTCCATCCATGAACTCGCCGCTTCACTGGTCCGTACGGCAGAGCGGCTGCGCTTCGAGTGGCTGCTGCCGGGGCACGGCGACCGCAAGCGGCTGCCCGCGACGGAGATGGCGCAGCGGATGCGCGGGCTGACGGCGCGCGCCCGGCACATGCAACCGCAGCCGATCGACTTCACGGCGATGCGCTGGTGAGACCCGGCCGGGCCACGGCGGCTCACGGCGGCCCGTTCGGACCGGTGGACGCGATCCTCAATGGACCTGTTCGGGGCACCAGGACGGCGGGAGCGAGCAACTGGGGGTGGCCTGCCTGCTGTACGTGGCCCGGAGCACGTTCCGCGACACGAGCGCGCTCGCCCCGGAGGCGGACAGCACCCCCGCTCGTTCCGGCGGGTGATCGCATCCGGGGTCCTCATGAACATCCTCAATCCGGAGCTGACCCTCTTCGTCTTCGCTTCCTGCCGCAGTTCGTCAACACCCGTGCGCCCTCCGCGTATCTGCGGATGGCCGAGCTCAGCGCGTACCTCACGCTGATCACCTTCCTCGACTCCGTCGGCTACGCGCAGTGTGCGTCGGCCGCGCGGAGGCCGCTCATCTCCCGCCCAGGGGTGGTGCGTTGGATGCGCCGTGTCTGCGCGGGCGCGTTCGCCGCCCTGGGCGTCAGGCTTGCGTTCTTCTGAGCGGGGCCGGTGCGGAAGGGAGCCCGAGGCGTTCGGCCGCGGTCTTCCACGCCGCGGTGACGGCCTGGTGGGCGCGCGCCGTCGCCGCGGCGGCGTCGTCCGACAGCCGGAAGGGCGTCCCCACGTGCACATGGGCGCCGGGGCGGCGTACCCCCGCGGTGAGCAGTCCGGCGAGCTGCTTGGTGCGGCCACCGGAACTGATGCGGCGGGCCCCGGCGTGGCCGAGCGGGATGACGGGGGCGCCGGTCGTGCTCGCGAGCCGGGCCAGGCCACGGCGGAAGGGGCCGGGCCCGGCTTCGGAGGCGTCCTTGCGGGGCGGCAGGCCGCCCTCGCCGTAGATGAGCACGAGCCGGCCCGCGGCGAGCGCCGCGGCGGCTCCCTCCAGTGCTTCGGCCGCGCGGATCGTGTGGCGGTGGACCGGGACGTGGCCCTCCCGTTCGAGGTAGCGGCCGAGTACGGGGATCCGCCACAGCCCGGCCGTGGCCATGACGACGGGCGTCACTCCGAGGCTCCGCAGCGCGGCGAAGACGATCGCCGGGTCCACGAGCGAGGTGTGATTGGCCGCGATGATGCTGCCCGGGGCCAGCTCGACGTCCGCGTCCGTGGTGACGGTCAGGGGGCCGAATCTCGGCACAACGGCGGCGGCGAGGGTGCTGAGCACGTGGGTGGTCCTTCGGATCCGGTGGCTGGTGCCCTCATTCTTCATGGCGAGCGGTGTGCGCGCCTGAGTAGTGGTGCTCAGACGGGGAGGCCGGGGACAGGTGGTTCTCCTCAGACGGGCGGCCGGGGGCCTCCGGGCCGCGTCGGTCTCCGAGGTGTCGCACCGCGGCCCCCTCCCTCCCTCCTGCTCTTACCGTGAGTCCATGAACGATTCCGATGATGTCCGCCGTATCGCGCTCTCCCTGCCGGAGACGGTGGAGAAGCAGGCCTGGGGCATGCCGACCTTCCGGGTGGCCGGGAAGATGTACATCACGGTTCCCGACGACGAGACGTCGTTCGCCGTGCGGTGTCCCCGACTGGAGCGGCAGGAGCTGATCGCGGCGGAGCCGGAGAAATTCTGGGTGCCGCCGCACGAGGCGAGCTCCTCCTGGGTACGGGTGCGGCTCGCCGCCCTGGAGGACGAGCGCGAGCTCCGGGACATCCTCGTGGACTCCTGGAAGCAGGCTGCGCCGACCCGGCTGTTGGACGCCTTCCCCGGGGACGGGGTGAGCCGGTGACGGTCTTCGGTGCCGCGTGGCCTCCGGTGAGCTGAGTCACGGGAGGGGTTACTCGCCGTCGGCTGGGTAACCGGACCCGTGATCGCCGGTGGGGACATCGGTGTGAAAGGGTGGATACCGTCGAAAACCACCACTGCGAGAGGAGACCTCATGTCATCGAAGCGACGCCGTAAGAAGAAGGCACGTCGTAAGAACGCGGCCAACCACGGTCGGCGCCCGCAGTCCTGAACGCAGGACCGCAGGGCCGTCGGGCCGCGGAATGTCGGGCAGGTGCCCGACCCGGGCTCCCCATGCGCAGCACGCCATCGCGCGCGCTGCCATGGGGAGCTTTCCGTTGTGCGGGCCGGGTCCGGCAGGGGCGGCGGGGCCGGGCGGTCCGGCGTCACAAAGCAATTTCCGGTGTCAGGAACGTTCGCACGGCGCCGCAACTCACGCAGACTCGTCCGCAAACTGAAGGTTCTCTTTCAGCTGCCGAATACAGTTGCCTGGTGCGATAGAAAATCCGGGAGCAAACTGATCGTCGGCCCGCATCCACCTCGTCCCCTCATCTCACTCACCACTTCCTCACCTCTCATCCAGTCGGTCTCCGGTCAGTCAGCCGGGCCGACCGGTCAGGTGGTTGCCCGCCGCGGAAGCGCGATCTCGCCTCCGGCAGCGACACAGCCGGCGGTACACACCGCGTTTCCGGTCGATCCAGGGACCAGGCACCCCCTACGAATGAGGCAACTGTGAGCGACCCCGTCAACAGCATCCGGTTACCGCAGAGCGACGATGAGCAGGCCGAATGCCGACTGCGTCCGACGCTGGCCGAACTCGTCACCGAGACGATGTCCCACCGCAACCCCGGCTTCGAGGCCTTCGTCGAGCACGCCGGCCGCGAGCAGGTCACCCGGCTGCTGGAGGAGGTGCTGCGCGGCGCCCTGGCCTGCGGGGCGCCGGCTCCGGCCCAGCGCAGGCCACTGCTGACGTCCTGCGACAGCGATTCGCAACTGCCAACCCCGGCAACACAGGCATCGGGGCCCAAAGCGGAATCTGTTCGCCGAGCGGATCCGGAGCAGGCCCGCCGGGCGTTGTTCGACGCTCTCACCAGCCGCTCCGAGGTGCCCGCCGCGGCGCTGCGCGAGCTGAGCCGGCGCGCCAACTGGCCACTGCCCGACACCGTGCGGGCCGTCGCCCTGAGGTCCGCCGCCGATATCCGGCTGGTGGCGTCCGCACTCGGTGACTGTCTGGTCAGCCCACCGGGGCAGCAGGCGTGCCTGCTGGTGCCCGGCCCGGTTGCCGACGACCGGGCCAAGCTCACCGGGGTCCTGCGCTGCCGCTCCGCCACGGTCGGGCACGCCGTCCCGCCGCAGGACACGCCCGCCTCGGTCCGCTGGGCCTTCCGGCTGCTGGACATGGCGGCGTCGTCCGAGGGGCCCGTGCCGGGGCCGGTGTTCGTGGACGACCATCTGTCGCTTCTCGTCCTGCTCCAGGACGAGTCGCTGGCACGTGTGCTGGTCGCCCGCCGGCTTCGCCCGCTCGCCGGTCTCACGCCGGAGCGCTGTGCACGCCTGGAGGCCACCCTGCTGGCGTGGCTGGGCGGCGGCGGTGCCCCGGAGGTCGCCAAGGCGCTCAGCATCCACCCGCAGACGGTGCGGTACCGGATGCGTCAGATCGAGAAGCTCTTCGGTGCCCGGCTGCGTGACCCCCGGGCCCGGTTCGAGATCGAAATGGCGCTGCGCAGCCGCCAGTTGATGGACAAGGTGCGCCGGCATCGCCCGGACCGCGGCGGCCGCGCCCGATCCACGACGCGACCGCCCTGGAAGGCGCCGATCCCGATCACACGTCAGGCGGGCCTCAACGGTCTGTAGCGGGCGGTGCCGCGGTTGTGCCGTTCTCCGTGTCCGGGGCGGAGGCAGAGCCGTTCAGCACGGTGATCCCGAGCATCGTCGCGCCCTTCTCGCTGCGGGGCCGGTGCCGGCTGCCGGGCGCGAACACCACGTACGTGCCGGGCCCGTGGCGCTCCTCGCCCTCGATCACCTCGCCGCTCAGCACGTAGTAGCGCTCCTCGGTGGCGTGCACGTCGACGTCCGGCCACCGGGCCCCCGGGGCGAAGTCGACGATCCAGCCCCGCGCGTGGCCGGTCCGCTGCAGCCTGCGGCGCAGAATGCCGGCGGCGACCTCGACGGCTTCGACGTCCTCGACCTGGACGACGGTCTTCAGCGGGGCGGACGATCCGGTGGCGCCCAGGGCCGCGTGGGCGGGATCGGTGGTGGTGGCGGGGCCGTCAGGTGCGGCGGTGGACGTCATGTGATCACTGTCGATCAGAGAGGGGTCCGGTCCCAGAGTCCGGAAAGACATCTGTAGGTATATTCCTGCCATGACGCGGCATCGGGTGGTGGCCCTGCTCAATCCACCGCAGTCCCCTTTCGAACTCGCCTGTGCCGCGGAGGTCTTCGGGACCGTCCGGCCCGGACTGCCGGTCCACTACGACTTCGGGGTGTGCGCGGAACGTCCCGGCCCGCTGCCCGCGACCGTCGGCCCGCCGACGCTCGTCGACGCGGGGCTCGACGCGCTGGAAGCGGCGGACACGGTGATCGTCCCGGGGTGGCAGCCGCCGGGGACTCCGGTGTCGCCTGGAGTGGTGGAGGCGCTGCGGGCCGCGCACCGGCGGTCGGCGCGGATCGTCGCCATCTGCACGGGGGCCTTCGTCCTCGCGCGGGCCGGACTCCTCGACGGCCGCCGCGCCACCACCCACTGGCGCCGTACCGGCCTGCTCGCCAGCACCTTCCCCGACGTCCAGGTGGATCAGGACGTGCTGTACGTGGACCACGGTGATGTGGCGACCAGTGCCGGTTCCGGGGCGGGCATCGATCTGTGTCTGCATCTGGTGCGTACCGACCATGGCGCGGCGTATGCCGCCCAGGTCGCCCGGAGCATGGTGCTGCCGCCCCACCGGGAGGGCAGTCAGCTGCAGTACGCCATGCGGCCCGCGCCCGCGCGGACGGACGAATCGCTGGCGCCGCTGCTGGAGTGGGCCGCCGCCCGCCTCGAAACCCCTCTGGACCTCGCTCAGTTGGCCGGCCGTGCCGGGGTGTCGAGCCGCACCCTGGCCCGGCGGTTCGCCGAACAGCTCGGCACCAGCCCCGGGCAGTGGCTCCTCGGCCGACGTCTGGACGCGGCGCGGGTGCTGCTCGAACAGACCGCCCTGCCGGTGGAAGCGATCGCCACACGGGTCGGGCTGGCCTCCGCGGTGAATCTCCGGCGCCACTTCCGGGCCGCCCTCGGCACGACCCCGGGCGCCTACCGCCGGACGTTCGGTGAAGCCGGTGACCGGGCCGGAACATGACCGAGACGGTGACGGGAGCGGCTGACGGCGCGTCGTCGGACCCTGATCTCAAGGCCCTGAAGGCATCGTTCACAAATCGATCACTAACTCACCTATAGTAGCCATGAGTTGATCAGCGCGTGTCATTTCGTTCCACGGCGCCGCCGAAAAGCCCAGGTCACGAGCACTACGAGGATTCCATTGATGACCGCGCCACCAGCGCCACCTCCCCTCGCACACCCCGGCACGGAACGCCCGCCACTGCGTCCCACGCTCCTGGCGACGCTGGCGACGGGGCTGCTCGGCGGGGTGGCCGTGACGGTGTCCGCGGCCCTCGCGCCACCGTCGGCACGTGCCGCGATCGGCTGGTGTGCCGGGGCCGCCGTACTCCTGCTGTGTGCCGCCGTTGCCGCCGCGGCACATACCGCGCGGACCGCCCGGCAGCAGGCCCGGCAGCTGGAGACCGCCGGGCGGGAAGCCGGGCAGCTGCTCCACGACCGCGACCGGCTGGCCGGGGAACTCACCGCGGAACGCCACCGCTCCGCCGTGGAGCTCAGCGCCGAGCAAGCGCGTCACGCCGAGGAACTCACCGCCGAGCGCGCCAAGCTCGACGACGAGCACGCGCGGCTCGTCGAGGAGGCCAGGACCGCCACGGCCGACCGCGCGGCCGCTCTCGCCGCCTGCGCAAACGCGGCGGGCAGGATGCAGGCCGTGTCCACCGGGATCCTCGCCGACCTGCGGGAGATGGAGGAGCGGCACGCCGACGAGAGCGTCCTCGGCGACCTGCTCCACCTGGATCACCGGACCGCCCAGGCGGGCCGGCTCGCCGACTCCATCGCCGTCCTCACCGGCGCGCGTTCGGGCCGCCGTTGGGCCCGGCCGATCGCGATGGAATCCATCCTGCGGGGCGCGATGGGCCGTATCGGCGGGTATCAGCGCATCCGCGTGCACTCCACGAGCGATGCCGCCATCGCGGGGCACGCCGCCGAGGGCGTGATGCACGCACTCGCCGAACTCCTCGACAACGCCGCGAACTTCTCACCGCCGACGGCCGAAGTGCACACCTACGTGGAGGAGGTGCCGGCCGGCGTCATCGTCTCCGTCGAGGACGGCGGGCTGGTCATGGGCGAGGAGCAGCTGCGCCGCGCCGAGCGCGCCGTGAGCGGCGAGGCGAAGGGCCTCGTCGGGCTCTCCGGATCCCGGCTGGGGCTTGCCGTGGTGGGACGGCTGGCGCGCAAGCACGGGCTGACGGTTTCGTACCGGCCCTCGGCACGCGGCGGGACGGGGGTGCTGGTGCTCATCCCGCAGGACCTGCTCAGCCGGTCCGCGGCGACACCGTCCGCAGCCCCGGCCGGCCGGGGCTCCGCGGTCGCCCCGGGCCCCTCCGCGAAGGCCACCGCGCCGCGCCGCGAGCCGGCGCCCGCCCCGGAACCCGTCGCCACTCCGCGGCCTGCGCCCGCACCGGAGCCCGCACCCGGCGCCGGGTCGGCGGCCCCCGACGGTGCAGGGCCCGGAGGTCTGCCACGCCGCAAGCGGGGGCAGACCCTGGCCGCCGCGGAGGGCACCCGCCGCGACGCCCCCCGTCCCCCCACTCCCGCGTCCGCCCCGGACGACGTCAAGGCGCGGGTCGCCCGCTTCGGCACGTTCCGGCAGGCCGTACGCACCCCGCCCACCGAGGCCGGACCGGCGACCGGGGAAGACCTCCCCACCCGCGAGGAGTCCGGCCGCCCGGACCCCACCGACGCACCTGACGCACCCGACGCCTCAGATGCCCCGACCCCGACGACCACCGGCCGGGCCCCGGCCGCTCCCCCGCACCCGGAAGGCGACACCCCCCGATGACCCCGAACGGACCCACCGCCGCCGCCTCGGCGGACCAGGACCTGGACTGGCTGCTGCAGAAGCTGCTCGTGCGCACGCCCGGCGCCCGGCATGCGCTCGTGCTCTCCCGCGACGGGCTGAAGCTGTGCCGCACACCGGAGATGTCGGTCGACCAGGCCGACCAGCTCGCCGCGATAGCGGCCGGCATCCAGTCGCTGTCGCACGGCGCGTCCATCGAGTTCGGGGACGGCACCGGCGGCGTCCGCTCCGCCATGACGGAGTTCTACGGCGGCATCCTGTTCATCGTGGAGGCCGGCGAGGGCGCGCATCTGGCCGTGGTCGCGGACGAGGACGCGGACACCGGGCTCGTCGGGCACAACGTCAGCGAACTCGTGGAGCAGCTCGGCGCGTATCTGCGTGCCGAGCCGCGTCCGACCGGCGGTTCATGAGCCGGCCCGGCAGGGATGACGTACCGGACCGGCTGTACACCCTCACCGGAGGGCGCAGCCGGCCCGGATCCGACGCGTTCGACCTGGTGACGCTCGTGGTCACCGAGTCCGCCCCGGTGCCCGGTATGCAGTCCGAGCACGCCGCGATCCTGCGGATGTGCGAACGGCCCATGGCAGTGGTGGAGATCGCCGCCGAGCTGGGGCTTCCGGTGAGCATCGTGCGCATCCTGCTCAGTGACCTGCTGGATGCGGGCCGGATCAGCGCCCGCCACCCGCGCGCCGCCGACGCGGCCCACCGCCTTCCCGACCTCGACCTCCTGGAGCAGGTGCTCGTTGGCCTCCGTAACCTCTGACCAGCCGGCGGCCCGCACGGAGCTGCGGGCCACGTCCGACAACGGCCTCAAGATCGTCATCGTGGGCGGCTTCGGCGTCGGCAAGACGACCCTGGTGCGTTCGGTGAGCGAGATCCGGCCGCTCAGCACCGAGGAGACGATGACCCGCGCCGGGGAAGGCGTCGACGACCTCGCGGAGGTCGACGGCAAGACCTCCACCACCGTCGCCTTCGACTTCGGGCGGATCTCGCTGGACGCACACAATGTGCTCTATCTGTTCGGCGCGCCCGGCCAGGAGCGCTTCTGGTTCCTGTGGGACCGGCTGTTCTCCGGCACCCTGGGCGCGGTCGTTCTCGTCGACGCCCGGCGGATCGCCGACTCCTGGTACGCCATCGACCGCCTCGAAGCGCACGGCACCCCCTTCATCGTCGCCTGCAACGACTTCGGCGGCCCCGCGCACACCGAACAGCAGCTGCGGGAGGCCCTCGACCTCGAACCGGCGGTGCCGCTGGTGGTCTGCGACGCGCGCTCCCGGGAGTCCAGCAAGAGCGTGCTGATCGCGCTCGTGCAGCATCTGAAAGCCCTGTACGCCCTCCAGGAGACCGACCGGTGACCAGCACAGCCGCCCCCGCCCCCGTTCCCCTGTCGGGCCCCCGCTTCCAGACCGAACCGGCCGAGCTGTACCGGGAGATACGGCGCGAGCACGGCTCGGTCGCGCCGGTGCTGCTCGACGGTGACGTACCGGCCTGGCTGGTGCTCGGCTACCGCGAACTGCACCAGGTCACCGGCGACCCTGAGCTGTTCAGCCGGGACTCCGAGCTGTGGAACCAGTGGGAGCGGATACCCGCCGACTGGCCCCTGCTGCCGATGATCGGCCGCAAGCAGCCGTCCATCCTCTACACCGTCGGCGAACGCCACCGGCAGCGCGCCGCGATGATCAGCGGCGCTCTGGGCGCCGTCGACCCGGCCGAACTCCGCGCACACGCCGAGCGGTTCGCCGACGAACTGATCGACACCTTCTGCGACAAGGGCACCTCGGACCTCATCGCCGACTACGCGACGCTGCTTCCGGTGCGCGTGCTGGCCCGGCTGTACGGTTTCGCCGACGAGGACGGCCCCGGGCTCGTCACGGCCCTCAACGACATGATCGACGGCCGGGAGCGGGCACTGGCCGGACAGCAGCACCTCCTGCGGTCGATGCAGCGCCTCCTGGTGACCAAGCACACAGCGCCCGGCCCCGACGTGGCGTCCCGGATGCTCGCCGACCCCTCGGGGTTCACCGATGAGGAGATCGTCCAGGACCTGATGGTGATGATGGCCGCGGGCCATCAGCCGACGGCCGACTGGATCGGCAACTCGCTGCGGCTGATGCTCACCGACAGCCGGTTCGCCGCCTCGCTGTTCGGCGGCCGGCACAGCGTCGCCGAGGCGATGAACGAGGTGCTGTGGGAGGACACCCCCACGCAGAACGTGGCCGGCCGCTGGGCGGCGCGCGACACCCGGCTCGGCGACCGGCAGATCAAGGCCGGCGACCTGCTGCTGCTCGGTCTCGCCGCCGCCAACTCCGATCCGCAGGTGCGGACCGACAGCGCCTCCTTCACCGGCGGCAACAACGCCTTCTTCTCGTTCGGTCACGGCGAACACCGCTGTCCGTTCCCGGCGCAGGAGATTGCCGAGGTCATCGCCCGGACAGGCATCGAGGTGGTGCTCGACCGGGTCCCCGACATCGACCTGGCGGTGCCCGCAACGGCCGTCACCAGCCGCCCCTCCCCCTGGCTGCGCGGGCTGGCGGAACTGCCCGTGCGCTTCACCCCGACCCCGGCCCTGGGAGACACCCCGCGATGACCACCACCCGCTCCGGACGCATCGTGCTCGACCCCTTCGTCGGCGATCTCGACGGCGAGAGCGCCCGGCTGCGTGCCGCGGGCCCACTCGCCGAGGTGGAGCTGCCGGGCGGCGTCCCGGTCCTGGCCGTCACCCGGCACGCCGAGGCCCGTCAACTGCTCACCGACCGGCGGCTGGTGAAGGACATCACCGTATGGAGCGCGTGGCAGCGCGGCGAGATTCCCGAGGACTGGCCGCTGATCGGGCTCGCCAACCCCGGCCGCTCGATGCTCACGGTGGACGGCGAGGACCACCGCCGGCTGCGCGCCCTGGTCGCGCAGGCGCTGACCCCGCGCCGGGTGGAAATGCTGCGGGAGCGCGTCGGGGAGCTGACAGTCGGCCTGCTGGACGCCCTCGCCGCGCACACGCCGGACGAAGTCGTCGACCTCAAGGCGGAGTTCGCCTACCCGCTGCCGATGTACGTGGTCAGCGAGCTGATGGGGATCGACGCGGCCGACCATCCCCGGCTGAAGGTCCTCTTCGAGAAGTTCTTCTCCACCCAGACGCCACCGGAAGAGGTCGGCGCGACCCTCATGGAGCTGGGCGGGATGATGCGCCAGGTGGTCGAGGCCCGGCGTGCCGCCCCCGGCGACGATCTCACCAGCGCGCTGATCCTGGCCTCCGAGGACGGTGACCGGCTCACCGACGAGGAGATCGTCAACACCCTCCAGCTGATGATCGCCGCCGGGCACGAAACGACGATCTCCCTGATCGTCAACGCGGTCGTCAATCTCTCCGCACACCCCGGTCAACTCGCCCTGGTCCAGGAGGGGAAGGCCGGCTGGGACGCGGTCGTCGAGGAGACGCTGCGCTGGTCCACCCCCACCTCGCACGTCCTGATCCGGTTCGCGACCGAGGACATACCCGTCGGCGACAAGGTGCTCGCCCAGGGCGACGCACTGATCGTCTCGCACGCGGCGATCGGCCGCGACGAGGAGGCGCACGGCCCGACCGCCGGCGCCTTCGACCTCACCCGCTCCCCCAACCGCCACCTGGCCTTCGGGCACGGCCCGCACGTCTGCCCGGGTGCCGCGCTCTCCCGGCTGGAGGCGGGCGTCGCCCTGCCCGCGCTGTACGGGCGGTTCCCCGGCCTGCGGTTGGCGGTGGCCCCCTCCGAACTGCGCAACAAGCCGGTGGTCACCCAGAACGATCTGTACGCACTGCCGGTACGACTGGGCGAGACCGCCCGGAGTGAGTGAGGCACGGCAATGACACCCTCCCGGCCCTCCCGTACGACGACCGCCCTGCGCTTGGCACGGATCACCTCCGACAACTTCGACGCGGCGATCGGTCTGAAGGTGCGGGGCGACCAGGAGCATCTGGTCGCTCCGGTCGTGAAGTCGCCGGCCGAGGCATATGTGCACCCGGATGTGTCCTGGCCGCGGCTGCTCCTCGACGGCGACCGCGCCGTGGGCTTCCTCATGGGTTTCTTCGACATCGACGTCGGCGGCGGCCCGGCCGGCGGCGGCACCGCCCCCGATCTGCGCTCCGGCCTCTGGCGCCTCAATATCGCAGCCGGTGAACAAGGCCGCGGATACGGCCGTTTCGCCGACGCGTCGGTGGCCGACGAGATCCGCCGCCGTGGCGGAACCCGTCTGACGACCACCTGGCACCCGGGCGAGGACGGCCCGGAGGGCTTCTACCCGGGGCTCGGTTTCCGGCCGACGGGCGAGACGAGCGGGCAACAGCGCGTTGGGGAACTGGCGCTCTCCTGAGGCCCGGTCGGCCGGTACGGGGCGGCGGCTACAGGTGCGTGACGATGAGCGGGACCAGGTCCTTGAAGGTGCGGCCGGTCGCCGCGGCGCCGATGGCCGCCATCTGCCAGCCGTCGCCGGAGCGGTGCAGCTTGGCCATGATCTGGGCGGTGGCGTCGCCGCCGCCGGTGAGGGTGTAGCGCGCCAGTTCCTGGCCGTTGCTCTCGTCCACCAGCCGGCAGAAGGCGTTCTGCACCTGGGCGAAAGTCTGCCCGGTGAAGGAGTTGACGGTGAAGACGATCTGGTCGACGTGCGCCGGCACACGCGGCAGGTCGACCACGATCGACTCGTCGTCACCGCCCTGCCCGGCGCCGCCGACGACATTGTCGCCGGTGTGCCGGATGGATCCGTCGTCGCTGACCAGGTGCTGGAAGAAGACCACGTCCACGGGCTCCTGTCCGGCGAAGAGCACGGCCGAGGCGTCCAGGTCGATCTCGCGGGCGGTCAGCCGGGCGAGGAACCCCTTGCGGGGCGCGGCCTGCCATCCCAGCCCCATCCGCACGGTGCTGAGCGCGCCCCCGCCGGTCTTGTCCAGACTGATCCGCTGGCCCTTGGTGAGGTCAATGCTCATGTGATGTCTCTCCTGCGTCTGTATCTGGAGGGGGAGGTGAGGGTGACGCCTCTCCTGCGCTCGGCCTGCCCGGTCCACCTGCCCGCATGCCCTGACGGGGTGGTCAGCGGCGCGAGTTGCCGAACAGGAGGCGGTAGAGGACGAGCAGCACGAGCGAGCCCGCGATGGCCGCTCCCCAGGTGGCGGCGTCGAAGAATGCGTGGGCCACGGGCCGGTCGAGGAATGTCGCGGACAGCCACCCGCCGACGAATGCGCCGGCGATACCGGTGAGAGTGGTGCCGATCAGTCCGCCCGGATCGCGTCCCGGGAGCAGCACCTTGGCTATCGCGCCGGCCAGCAGACCCAGGACGATCCAGCTGATGATTCCCATGAGGTGTGTGTCTCCTGTCGCCGATGCCGGGTGGGTGCGCTGCCGGTGCAGGGGGCATGCGGCCGATGCCTCCCACAGGCTGAAATCTACAGCACTGTAGAAGTTAGCGCGTAGGATCCCCGAGGCGTCATGGATCTGCCGGACGGACGGCGGACGTTCGGCATTACGGGGGTACACCGATGAAACTCTGCTTCCTGGTGGAGGAGCAGTACCGCTACGACGGCATGCCGCAGGACGTCATCGGCCAACTCACCGCCTGGGGCCATCAGGTGGACATTCTGCGGCCCGGCCGGTCACTGGTCCGTATGACCGAGGAGATCCAGGCGGCCGGGCACGACGCCTGGATCCTCAAGACCGTCTCCGGAGGACCGGGGCTGAGCCTGCTGGAAGCCGCGTCCGCGGTCGGCCTGACCACGGTCAACGAGGCGGGCGCGATCCGGGGAGTGCGCGACAAGGCGCTGGCCGCCGCGATCGCACGCAGCCGCGGGATCCCGGTCCCGGTGACCTATGCGGCGGCCCGCTGGGAGGAGTTGGCGGACATCCCCGAAGCGGACTTCCCACTCGTGGTCAAACCGGCCGAGGGCAGTTCCGGGCGCGCCGTCCGCCTGGTCGCCACACCGGACCGGCTGTCCGCCGCGGGCACTCCGAACGGCGAAACGACGGGTGACGGCATGCTCATCGCCCAGCCCTACGTCCCCAACTCCGGTACGGATCTGAAGGTGTACTGCATCGACGGGGAGCTCTTCGCGACCGAACGGAGCTCACCGTTGCACCCGGGCCGCACGGTCCGCGAGCGGCGGGTTCCGCTGCCCCGGGAAGTCGCCCGGATCACCACCGACATCGGCGCGGCCTTCGGACTCGACCTCTTCGGAGTCGACATCCTGCTCGGCCCGGACGGACCGATCGCCGTCGACATCAACGACTTCCCCAGCTTCCGCCAGGTCCCGGACGCGGCCGCCCGGGTGTCCTCGGCAATCCTGCACCTCGCACGCCCAAGGACCGCCCGCACGCGTCCCGTCGGCGCCCGCGCCGCTTCGGCTCTCATTCCCGCCCAGCCCGCGGCCCGCGTCGAAGGCGCACCGTCCCGCACCGGGTGAGGCCGCCCCCGTACGGCACAAGGAGGCACACAAGGCGGCCCGGCGCGCCCGCCCTCCTGCCCCGTTCGCGTTCCCACGTTCCCGCGTTCCCGCGTTCCCGCGTTCCGCCACGGGCCACCCGAAGTGCCGCCTACCGCCACCTCATGGGCCGGGCTCCTGACTTCCGTCGCCGCCGGCCTCCTCGATGCCGCCGGCGATGATGAGTTCCTGCATCAGGGAGCGGCCCTTGTCCGGGTCGTCCTCCCACGGCGTCCACGCGTGTCCGACGGGGCAGATGAGCCGTACGGGGTCCGTCCACGCGCCCATCGCCGTCCAGCCACGGTCCGCACCGCACTCCGGACACCGCAGGACCGCCACGCGGACGAACGGGGCATAGGAGGGGACGGATGAACTCCCCTCCCCCGGCGCCACGTCCGCGCCCGACGCCCCCTCCGACCGCTCCGACCGACTCCCGTGGTCCGGCTCATGCACCCGGATCTGATCGCGCACCTCGATCGACCAGAACACGCTCTCCGGCAAGCCTTCCCCGCTTCCTTGGCCTTTTGGGCCTTCTGGGCCTTCCTCACCTGCGTCACCAGGCCCACCAGCGCCATCGGCCTCGTCTCTCCCCACCACGCCTCCTCTCGCAGCCGCCCGTTCCGTTGTCGGCTCCCGTGCCCGCATCGCTCGCGCCCGGACCGTCCGCGAGCCGGCGGACCTCGGTGGCGATGACCTCCCACTGTCCCTCGGGCAGATCGTGGCCCACGCCCGGCAGGGTGACCCCTCGTGCGCCGGGGATACGGTCGGCAGTCCGCCGTCCCCCGCTGGGCCGGATCAACGGGTCGTCCGCTCCGTGCAGCACCAGGGTGGGCACCCTGATCGCCTCGATGTCCGGGCCGTGCCACTGTGCACCGATCTGGCGGCTCTGGGCCTGCGGATCACGGATGCCGTTGTCGGCGATCCGTACGGCCGACTCGCGCGCGGCCCGCTCGTCGAACGGCCTGGCCGGCGACGCGAGGAGGCGGGCGACGGCGACGCCGGCCGCCACGTCACCCTCCGCGGTGTCAGGGAATGTCAGGCGGGCGAATCTCGCCAGAGTGCGCAGCCGTACGTACCGGAGAGCCTGCAGTCCCGCGGCGTCCCCGGGGATCGCGGACATCGACGTCAGCGTCCGGACCCGGTCCGGGTGCCGCACCGCGACGCGCTGGGCGACCGCGCCACCGAGCGACTGGCCGAAGAGGTGCGCGGAACGCCGGCCCAGGGCGTCCATGACCGCGATCGCGTCGTCAGCCATGTCCTCGGCCGTATACGCCTCGCCGCGTCTGCCGAACAGCGCGGCGAGGGGGTTGCGGGTGGCCGTGGGCGGCAGATGCGTGGACTGCCCGGCGTCGCGTGGGTCGTAGCGGGCGACGGCGAAGCCCTGTGCGGCGAGCGCCTGGCACAGCCCGTCCGGCAGCCACAGCCGGGAGGCCCCGAGGCCGGTGATCAGCAGAAGGGGTCACCACCCTCACCACCTGCCAACTGGTCGCAGTCCAGCCTGACTTCGCCGTTCTCGGCCCAGCCGACCGGGGTCCACCGGCAGGCCGACGGCGCGTCCGCCTCGTTCGCCACGTCCGGCGCGTCCGATGCGCTCGGCTCATTCCGTGCGTCCGGTCCGATCCGCGCGTTCATGTGCCACCTCCACTCCTCCCTCATACTGCGATCGGCGTTCGCAGTATGAGAGCAGGGGCATGGGCATGGGCATGGGCATGGGCAGGGGCAGGGGCATGGGCATGGGCATGGGCATGGGCATCAAGAGTCACGTACAAGGAGTCAGGTACGGGGCCGGAATCACGTACACAGCGGAACGTACGGGCTGAGGAGTGAGGTGAGGGCACTGGCGGTAGACCAGCCGGCGACGGTGTGGACGCGGCCCGACCGCGGGGCGCGCGGCCCGGCGCCGGAGCGCAGCCGCGTACAAGTCACCGCCGCCGCAGTCGAGTTGGCCGACGAAGGCGGGCTGGCCGCGGTGTCGATGCGGCAGGTCGCCACGATGCTGGACACGGGACCGGCGTCCCTGTACCGCTATGTCGGCAGCCGTGACGACCTCGTCGATCTGACGGTGGACGCCATGGCGGGCGAGATCGATCTCGGCGTGCCCCTCAGCGGCGATCCCGTCGATGACCTGGTGGCCCTCGCCGACCGGACGAAGGCGGTGCACCTCCGGCACCCCTGGCTGCTCGACGTCCCGCCGGAACACCTGCGGGCGGGCCCCCGCGGACTCGACCACCTCGAATACGGGCTGCGCGCGATGGCGCCGGCATCGCTGCCGGGTCCGGCCAAGCTGGCGGCGCTGGCCCTGCTGAACAGCCTGGTGACGCAGTTCGCCAGGCTGGAGCTCCACGGCCGCCGATCGCCCACGGACCGGCAGGCGGCGCAGGCCGCCTACCTGGCCGGCGCCGCCTCCGACGGGAACCACCCACTCCTCGCCGCGGCCATGGCAGAGGCACCCACCAACGGAACCACCGCCGGAACCACCGCCGTCGACGGTCCGGCGAACCCCCAGGCGTCGTTCGAGCGGATGGTGCGCTGGGTGCTCACCGGCCTCGTCGGCTGACACGGCGCGGCGGCAAGCGCAGGACGCCGGGGGCGCATCGACACGGGCCGCCGGTGTGGGAGCGCAGCGTCCGTCCTTTGGTTGACTGGCCGCATGGCACTGCACTGGAAGCTCGTCATCGACAGCACGAACGCGCCCGCCCTTGCCGACTTCTGGGCCGCGGCACTGGACTACGAGGTGGAAGACCCCAGTTCCCTCGTCGGGAGTCTGCTGGCCGCCGGGCACATCGGCGAGGAAGCGGTCGTCGAGCACCACGGTCACCAGACCTTCCGCGGCTACGCCGCGATCCGCCACCCCGAAGACCCGTACGACGAGACCAGCGGCACCGGGCACGGCCGCCGCCTGCTCTTCCAGGACGTACCCGAGGGCAAGTCCGGCAAGAACCGCCTGCACCTGGACATCCACAGCGGGCCCGGCGGGCTCGACGCGCTGGTGGACCGGCTGGAAGGCCTGGGGGCGACCCGCGTCCGCGAGGTGGACCAGGGGCCGGCCGGGCACTGGTGGATCATGCAGGACCCGGAGGGCAACGAGTTCTGCGCGGCGTAGCTCCGGCGTGTGAGCGGTGGTCGGCTCGCGCGCGCCGGTGGTCGGCGGGCCGGTCCCCCTCGCCCCGGTCGCGCGGATCGTCCACCCCGGCGGCCCTCGCCACCGAGCGGGCGACACCCCGCCTCAGGCGTCGGCCGCGTACCGCCAGAGGGCCCGCATCAGTTCGGGCGGGGTCGGTCCGGCCAACTCCAGTTGGCTGAGCAGGATGGTGACCGTCCCGGTGGACGCGGTGAGGTGCGCCGCCGTTCCGGTGCCGCCGACCCAGCCGTAGCGGCCGGGCACATTCCAGGGGTCGATGGCCTCGACGTCGACCGAGCCGCCGAACCCCCAGCCCTGGCCCTCCAGGAACAGCCTGCCCTCCTCCCGCTGGGTGCGGGTCAGGTGATCGGTGGTCATCTGGCGCACCGACACGGGCGACAGCAGCTGCGGTCCGCCGCCGGCCCCTGCCGCGCCGTCGGCGAGCAGCATGCGGGCGAAGGAGTGCACGTCGTCGACGGTCGAGACGAGCCCGCCGGCGCCGGACGGGAATGCCGGCAGGCTGCTCCACTGCCCGTCGGGGGCGTCGACCAGCTCCAGGCCGCCCGCCGGATCCGTCCGGTAGAAACTGGTGAACCGGTCGAGTGAGCCTGCCGGGACCGCGAACCCGGTGTCGGCCATGCCCAGCGGGCCGAACAGTCGCTCGGCGAGGAATGCGGGGAGGGGGCGGCCCGAGACCCGGGCGATCAGCACGCCCAGGATGTCGGAGCAGGTGTTGTACAGCCAGGCCTCCCCCGGCTGGTGCAGCAGGGGGATACGGGACAGCTTCGCCATCCACTCGTCCGGCGGGGCGACGCGCTGCGGCTGCGGAGGCCCCTGCTGCAGCTCCGAGAACAGCAGCCCGACCGCCGGCAACGAGAAGTCGGACGGGAAGCCGTACCCGGCACGGAAGGTGAGCAGATCGGCCACGGTGATCGACCGGACGGCCGGAACCACGTCGTCGACCGGACCGTCCGGCCTGCGGACGACGGAAGGTGACGCCAGCTCGGGCAGCCAGGTGCCGACGGGGTCGTCCAGCGCGATCCGGCCGTCCTCGACCAGCATCATGACCGCGGCGGCGACGACGGGTTTGGTGAGCGAAGCGATCCGGAAGATCGAGTCCCTGGCGATCGGCGAGCTGCCCGCCACGTCGGCGGAGCCGACGGCCTGCACCTCCACCCGGTCGCCATGGGCCACCAGGGCCACCGCTCCCGGCGTCTTTCCCCGGTCGGCGTGAGGGGCGTGCGGGAGGTGGTTTTCCAGGACATGGCGCAGGTCGGTCATTGCTCCGCCTTTCGGGTGGTGTGCGGTGGACGGGCAGCAGGCTCCGTGGGCGCCGGTCGGCCACCGGGCAGCCGGCCCCTGCTGCTCAGGACACGGGTCACGGACATGAAGGGCTCCGCGGCGGGTACGCGGTGCACCAACAAGCTTTTTTCTCAGGGAAGTTATGAGGAGGACACCATGGGTATCGGCGGTTGCATCGGTCTGCTCGCAGTGGGGGCCATCCTCACGTTCGCGGTGGACTGGCACATGGCCGGGGTCAACCTCGATCTCGTTGGCATCATCATGATGGTTGTCGGCATCATCGGCCTCGCGGCCTACGTGAACATCCTCAAGCGGCGTCGCACCCAGCCGCCGTCCCCCGGCGCGCACGTGGTCGACGTCGAGGAGCACCGCTACTAGAAGTGGGCAGGGTCGCTTCCGCCGCATGCGGCGGGTAGGGGTGCAGCAGCGGGCCGACCGGCGCTGGAACGAGCTGCTGCAGGAGGTGCGGGTCACCCAGACCGGTGTCCAGATCCTGTTCGGCTTCCTGCTGGCCGTCGTCTTCACCCCTCGCTTCACCACCCTCTCCGGGGCCGACAAGGCCATCTACGTGGTGACCGTGCTGCTGGGTGCCGCGACCACCGGCGCGCTGATCGGCCCGGTGACCTTTCACCGGCTGGTGACCGGCCACCACATCAAGGCGGAGACGGGGATCTGGGCATCCCGGCTGACCGTCGCCGGGATCGTCCTTCTCCTGGCCACGGTCACCTCGGCGCTGCTGCTGGTCCTGCGCGTCGCGATGGACGACAACGGCACCGTTCCGTGGATTGCCGGGGGGCTCGTCGTGTGGTTTCTGCTCAGTTGGTTCGCGCTTCCCGCATGGGCCCGCCACCGGTACTCCGGCACGTCCTGAGCCCGCCCACCGGCCGCACCGGAATTCCTCCGGTGCGGCCGAATCCTGCCAGGGCACATCGTTTCGCGGAATTCCCCTCGGGATAAGCCCCGCGGGTACACGGAAGCTTCCCTTGGGGCGCCTCAGAGCAACTCCCCATGTTTCGAACGGATTTGAGCGGCAAGGCGAATGGTATGAGCAAAGAACACACGAACGGAGAGCGGAAGAATTCCGGCGCCGGAGCAGCAGTCGCCCGGACGGCGGTCAGGAATCGCAAGGCCCTCGCCGCCGGTGCCGGAGCCGGGCTGATGGGTGTCGCCGGGGCGGCGTTCGCCGCCGGCCTCGCCACCGCCAAGGCACGCAGCGGGCCGCTGACACGGCTCACCCATGGCCGTATCTGAAGCCGGATTCCCGGCTCGCAGCACCGAAGGCCCCACCCCGAATCGACTCGGCGCTTTCCGTCGGCGAGGCGCATTATTACCTCATGGAGGGAAGTGCCGATCCGGAGGTTGAAGCAATGGTTCCCCTGCTCCTGGTCCTGCTCCTCGCGCTGGTTCTCTTCGGTGCCGGATTCGCACTGAAGGCCCTGTGGATCGTCGCCGTCGTCGTCCTGGCGATCTGGCTGCTCGGCTTCCTCATGCGCTCGACCGGCGCCGGAGGCCACCGAGGCCGCTGGTATCGCTGGTAGGCATGTCCGAGCGACGAAATTCCTGAAGACCGGCAGACCGGATGACATCCTGAAACCCGAAGGCCTGACATCCCGAAAGGGAGCCCCGCCGGACGAAAACCGGCGGGGCTCCCACGTCCCCATCACCCCTCTTCCCCGCCACCCGCGTCCTTCCGCTTCTCGGAAAGGCAAGGGGAAGCCGGGAAGTCCGTAGGTTTGGAGTTTTCCGTGACGGATCGCATGTGGCATTACAGCGAGGCCGCGGGCCACCAGCCAGGGACGGATCTGGTCGGCTTCGACGTCGAGGCCATCGACGGGCGGATCGGCAAGGTCGACAAGCACTCGGACGAGGCGGGCGCCGCATACCTGGTCGTCGACACCGGCGTATGGATCTTCGGCAGGCATGTCCTGCTGCCCGCCGGAACCATCTCCTCCATCGACCTCGGCAAGACCACGATCTACCTGTCCCGGACCAAGGACGACATCAAGAACGCCCCGGAGTTCGACATGGACAAGCACATCGGTGACGACGACTACCACCAGAAGCTGGCCGGCCACTACGGCGCCCCGCACTCCTGACGCCCCTCGCCGGGGTGGAACCGGTAGAAGTAGAGGCCCCGGCTGCCCCCTGCGGCCAGTTCGAGCCCGTTCGGGGCCCAGGCGCAGGCGGACATCGACGCCTCGGTTCGCATCATGGCGAGGGGCCGGCCCGATTGCCGGTCCCAGATCCGTACCGTGTGGTCGTCGCCGGCGGTGGCGAGGAACGCGCCGTCCGGAGAACTCGCCACGCAGTTGATCCGGCTGCTGTGACCGGTGAGGACCGCGAGGCAGGTGCGGTGGTGGACGTCCCAGACCCGTACGGTCCGGTCGTCGCCGGCGGTGGCGAGCCAGGTCCCGTCGGGCGCGATCGCCACCGCGTTCACCCGGCTGCCGTGGCCGGTGAGGGTGGCGGTGCAGGCGCCGGCCGCCGTGTCCCAGATCCGCACCTCCCGGTTGCTGCCGGCCGTGGCGAACCAGCTGCCGTCGGGCGCGATCGCCACGGCGTTGACGTAGCCGGTGTGGCTGGGGTGTGTGGTGGTGCAGGTGCCGTCGGCCAGGTCCCATACCCGGACCGTCCTGTCGGCGCCGGCCGTCACCAGCCATGAGCCGTCCGGGGCGATGGCCAGCGCGTTGATGTGGTGGGTGTGGCCGAAGAGGGTGGCGGTGCAGGTACCGTCGGCCAGATCCCGCACCGTGACCGCCCCTCCGTCGCCTGCGCCCGCGAGCGACGCGCCGTCCGGGGCGATGGCGAGGGCGTTGACCGGGCCGCCGCGGCCGGTGAACGCGCCCGTGCACCGGCCGCTCGCGGTGTCCCACACGCGCACCGTTCCCGCTCCGCCCGCGCCCGCCAGCCGGCTCCCGTCGGGAGTGAAGGCCAACGCGCGGACGGATGCGCCCCGATCCTCCGCGGTGTCCTCCGGGGCGGTGTTCCAGACGCGTGCCGTACGGTCGTCGCCGGCGCCGGCGAGCCACGTGCCGTCCGGGGAGATGGCCACGGCGTTCACCCGGCTGCCGTGACCGGTGAGGGTCGCGGTGCACCGGCCGGTGGTCATGTCCCACAGGCGTACCGCTCCGTCGCCGCCGGCCGTGGCCAGCCAGCCGCCGTCGGGGGCGATCGCCACCGCGTGGGTCTGGCCGCGGTCGCCGATGGACGTGGCGACGGGCACGTCGTCGGTCATCCCCCATTTCCGCAGCACCCCGTCCTGGCAGGCCGTGACCAGCCAGGTCCCGTCCGGGGAGATGGCCACCGCGTACACCCGGGTGCCGTGCCGGACGTGGAGTTGGCGGGTGCAGCTGCCGCTGACGGGATCCCATATGCGGACTCTGCCGTCGTCGCCGCAGCCGGCGAGCCAGCCGCCGTCCGGGGCGATCGCCACCGCGTTCACCTGGCTGCCGTGACCGGTGAGGGTGGCGGTGCACGTGCCGTCCGCCGTGTCCCACACCCGTACCGTCCCGTCGCCGCCCGCGGTGGCCAGCCAGGTCCCGTCGGGAGCGATGGCGACGTCGTTCACCGGGCTGCCCTGGCCGGTGAGGGCGGCGGTGCACGTGCCGTCCGCCGCGTCCCACACCCGTACCGTCCCGTCGCCGCCCGCGGTGGCCAGCCAGGTCCCGTCGGGAGCGATGGCCACGGCGTTCACCCGGCCGGTGTGGCCCGTCAGTTCGGCCAGGCACCCGCCGTCGACGGCGTCCCACCTGCGCACCGTCCCGTCCTCCCCCGCCGTGGCGAACCAGCTGCCGTCCGGCGCGATCGCCACGGTGTGCACCGCTGCGGCGTGCGGGGCGGCGAGCGTCTGCCGGGTGACCACGCGCCAGATCCGCACCGTACGGTCGTCGCCGGCCGTGGCGAGCCACGTCCCGTCGGGAGCGATGGCCACCGCGTTCACCCGGCTGGTGTGGCCGGTGAGCGTCACCGTGCAGGCGCGGCTGACCGCGTCCCAGATCCGTACCGAACCGTCGGGGCTCGCGGTGGCCAGCCAGCTGCCGTCCGGGGCGATGTCCGCCGCGTCGACCCGGTCGGTCCGCCCGCCGAGAGTGCCGGAGCGCGCTCCGTTCTCCGCATCCCAGGAGCGCATCGAGCCGTCGTCGCCGACCGTGGCGATCCAGGACCCGTCCGCCGCCACCGTCATCGCGCACACCCAGCTGTAGTGGCCGTCGCGTGCCGCGGTGCAGATCTCGCTGTCCACGTCCCACATCCGTACCGACCCGTCGGAGCCGGCGGTGGCCAGCCAACTGCCGTCCGGCGCGATGACCAGCCCGTTGATACGGCTGGTGTGACCGGTCAGGGTCGCCGTACGGACGCCGTCGGCGAAGTCCCAGACCTGGACGAGGCCGTCGTCCCCGGAGGTGGCGAACCAGGTGCCGTCCGGTGCGACCGTGACGGCGTTGACGCGGCCGGTGTGGCCGGTGAGCGTTGCCGTGCAGCGGCCGCCCGCCACGTCCCACACCCGCGCCGCGCCGTCGTCGCCGGTGGTCACGAGCCGGCTGCCGTCGGGGGTCACCGCCATCGCATGCACCCGGCCGGCGGAGCTCGGGAAGGTGGCCGTGCAGGCGCCGGCGGCCACGTCCCACAGCCGCACGCTGCCGTCCTCAGCCGCCGTGGCGAGCCAGCTGCCGTCCGGGGCGATGGCGAGGGCGGTCACCTCGTCGGTGTGGGTGAGGGCGCGTTGGAAGGCGGGAGCGGGCAGGTCGGGCGGCGGCCAGCGGTCCGTCAGGGCGGGGAGCGGAAGACCGGGCCGGCGGGCGGCGGCCTGATCGTGCCAGTCGCCGAGCGCGCCCAGCCGGCTGTGCAGGACCGCGGTGAGCGCGTGGCCGGGCTGCGTGGGGTGCAGATGGTGGGAGGTACGCGCCAGATCGCGGGCCCGGGATTCCGCGGTGGCGGTGGGGATCTGCTGCAGGTCGTTCCACGGGGCGCTCGGCCCGCGCTGGTGGAGCCGGGTCTCGATCCAGCGCAGGTCGCCGGCGACGGCCTCGGCCCGGTCCGTGCGGTCCGCCGCGAGCAGATGGGCGATCAGATGGTCCAGCACGTATCCGTCCGTCGTCTCCCACCACGCCGCCCGCGGGCGGGAGCCGTCGGGCACGAGCGGCGTCGCCACGGGCAGGTCCGCCGCGATCCGGTCGACGAGGGCGGCGTTCGCCAGGGTCAGCCCTGCGGGCCCGAGTTGGCTGCGCAGGTAGTCGCGGATCACGTCGTGCAGCGCGAGATGGCCTCCGTTGCCGGGGGCCAGGCTCAGGAGGGACAGCCGCGCCAGGGTCCGGCAGAGCTCCCGGGCGTCCGCCTCCGGCATGCCGCCCGTCTCCTGCCACAGCTGGGCCGCGAGCGGGACCGGTACGGCTTCGTCCTCGGCGAAGATGCCGAGCTCCGCGAACCGCTCGTCTCCCCCCGCGGGCAACAGCCGGGTGGCGGCCTCGACTGTCGCCCGCACCGCCCTGCGACGCCGCTTGGGGTCATCGAGGTCCAGCGGCTCCGACGGGTCTATCCCGGCCGGTCCGTCCACCCGCAGCCGGCGCAGTACCCGCTCCGCGGCCTCGGCCGGAGCGGATCCGGTGGACAGGTCGGCGGCGATCAGGCGGTTGGTGAGGCGCAGCAGCAGTGGCCACTGTCCCGTCACCGCCAGCAGCCCGTCGGTCAACGGCCCGGGAAGTGGGGGCAGTTCCCAGCTGAGCACGGTGCGGGCCTGCGCGCGCGACATCGCGTCCACCCGCACCCGGGCCGCGTCACCGGGCAGGATCCCGGCGATGCGCGTGGTCACCAACCGCATGCAGCCGTGGCCGCCGAGCAGAAAGGGCTCCAGCTGCTCGCGCTCCCACACGTCGTCCAGGAGCAGCAGGGTGCGCGGCCGTCGGTCGAGCAGCCGGCCGAGGTGGGCGCCGGCCAGCGCCGCGTCGTCGAATGTGGTGGTGTCGCCGGTGAGGAAGCGGGTCACCTCGGCCACCTTCGCCGCGATCGCGGCCCGGCCGCGCACCTCGCGACCCACCGTCACCACGAACACGCGCCCGCGAAAGTGCCGTCGTACCCGGCGGTTGGCGCACACCACTTCGGCCAGCGTGGTCTTCCCGAAGCCGCCCGCACCCTCCAACGCCGTGGTGATGCCCACCGTCCGGCGGTCCCGGGCACACACCGCCGCGATGACGTCGGCGGCCTCGGTGCGGTCAACCACCCACCCCGGTACGGACGGTGGCGCGGGCAACGGCGGGTCCCCGGCCACCGGGTTGTGCTGCGCCCGCTGCACCAACAGGGCCAGCGCCACGCCCAGCGCCGTCAGCAGGCCACTGGACAGCCACGGATACTGGCGCAGTACGTCCAGGGCCCCGGGCCAGCGTGGCGCTGACGACGCCTCGTTCGCCGCCAGCCCCAGCAGTGTCGCCACGACGGCCCCGGTGAGAGCCAGCGCGGCAACTCCCGCGCCGCGCAGCCGTCCCCCGCCCATACGACTCCCCCGTGCATCCCCCGCACCGATTGTCGCGGGACAGTACCGCTTTCCTGCCCACCGGAACGGGCCCCGTCACCTCGGCGGCCCCGCCGGCCGGCGGGGGGAGCAGCCAGGGCGGGGCCCTGCCGAGGGGGTGCGCGAGGTCAGTGGCGTCCGTGGGCGGAGTCGGATGCGCCGCCGAAGAGCCGGGCGACGGCCCGGAACGGCAGGGTGACGACGGTGGCGATGGCCCCACCGATGGCCCGGAATACGTCTGCGATCGCCTTCAGCACGGGCGAATCTCCCGACTCGCCGCACCCTGGTGGGCAGGGCCGGCCGCTGCACGGCCGCTCATTCCGCTTTTGCCTGATGACCGGAAGGCCAAAGCGCGACGAAAGCCTTACCTCTCAGGGGGCTCCTTCCCTTGGTCTTCCGTATCCCCTGGAGGGCCGGGATTCCCGGGAGGTCCGGAACTTGCCGGCCAACGTCCCGGGCCGCCCCCGCGCCACTCGATGAGTTCGAGCGCATCGGCGGGAAATTCCGCCCGGCCCCACCCCGCGTATTGCAGTAACTCGAACAGCTCGACCCGGTTCGATACCTCGCCCAGGTGCTTGCCGTCATGCGTCATGACGCGTCTGCTTCCGTGCTCGGGCGGAAGGACAACGATCTTGGGCCACGAGTCCATGAACTCAGCGTGCTGCCGGCCGCCGCCCGGCGCATCTTGTGCGGGGCCGCAGCCCTCCTGGCGTGTGACGATCGGCGCGGCGCGGGTGGCAGGAATGGCGCAGCCGGCCGGGGCAGCGCAGGTGGAACGGGAGGGTGAGCGGCGCCCGGAACGATCGCCTCCGCCACATCCGCCCCACCCGATGGGATGGCGCACCGGCCAACCGTTCCCGCACGGAATTGCGCGGAATGCCACACGGGCAAGGACAGCGGCGCTCTTCGCGCTTACGCTGACACGGTGTCGAACAGCGAGATGGAACGGCTGGCCAGGATCCGGATGCAGGTCACCGGTGAGACCCTTGCGAGCGCCCTGGCGGCTCTCCAGGTGCATTCCGCACCCGCTGACGACGATGCGCAGCCGCTGGAAGCGCCCCGGACCGGCGGCCACCGGATCCATGACGCGCAGCCCGATGCCCCCCGGCCGCACGGCGCACGGTCCGCTGCCGACGCTCTGCCACGACCGCCCGTTCTACGTATCTGCCCCGACCCGGCCGCCGGTTCCTGAGCGCCGGGGCACGGCCTTCCGCCGTTCCGGGTGCGGCCCGCGTCCGGACGCACGACGGGCCGGCCGGTCCGCGGGAGTGTGCGCGGAGCGGCCGGCCCGATCGGCTTGACGCCCGTACGGGGCCCGCTAGTTGAGGGTGTCGGGGTCGGGACCCGTCCGCGTGCCCCGGTCGAGGCCGGCCACGGCGTCCATGTCCTCGGCGGAGAGGACGAAGTCGAAGACGTCGATGTTCGCGCGGATGCGTTCGGGCGTGACGGACTTGGGGATGACGATGTTCCCCAGCTGCAGATGCCAGCGCAGCACCACCTGCGCCGGTGACGTGCCGTGCTTCCGGGCGATCGAGGTGATCGTCGCGTCCTCCAGGAGGGCGCCCTGCGCCAGCGGGCTCCAGGCCTCGGTCGCGATGCCGTGCTCGGCGTGGAAGGCGCGCAGCGGCGCCTGCTGCAGGTACGGGTGCAGCTCGACCTGGTTGACGGCCGGGGTGACGGCGGAGTGCTCCAGCAGGCGTCGCAGGTGGTCGGGCTGGAAGTTGGAGACGCCGACCGTCCGGACGCGGCCGTCGGCCTGGAGCTTCTCGATGGCCCGCCAGGTGTCGAGGTAGAGGTCACGGGCCGGGGTGGGCCAGTGGATGAGGTACATGTCCACGTAGTCCAGGCCGAGCTTGGCCAGGCTGGTGTCGAAGGCGGCCAGGGTGGAGTCGTAGCCCTGGTCGGCGTTCCACAGCTTGGTGGTGAGGAACAGCTCGGCGCGCGGGATGCCGGACTCGGCGAGCGCCCGGCCGACACCGGATTCGTTGCCGTAGATGGCGGCGGTGTCGATGCTGCGGTATCCGGCCTCCAGGGCGGTGCTCACCGCTGCGGTGGTCTTGTCGTCCTCGACCTGGAAGACGCCGAAGCCGAGCTGGGGGATCTTCGCGCCACTGCTGAGGGTGACGTCGGGTACGGAGCTCATGTGAATCCTTGGTTCGTTGATCTGGTGTGGGGATGGCGGGGTCGCGGGTCTCGTCGTGGTCGCGGGTGGTGATCGCCCCGGAGGGGCGGGCCCGACGGGTACACGACTCCGCGGTCCGTCCTGTTTCTCCCGGCCGCCCCCTCGCCGACCGGGCCGGACGGGGTTCAGGAGGCGGCCGGGACGGACTCCCGTACGGCCTGGGGTACGGCCTCCGGGGCCGGCGCGGCGGCGCGGTCGCGGCCGCCGAGCCCGTCGCCGCTCCGCCGCTTGTCGCGGAGTTCGAGGGCGCCGGAGATGAGGGCGAGGACCAGGGCGGAGGCGGCGAGGGCGGCGCCGACCCAGTTGGGGGCCGTGTAGCCGAGGCCCGCCGCGATGACGATGCCGCCGAGCCAGGCGGAGAGCGCGTTGCCGAGGTTGAAGGCACCGATGTTGACGGCGGAGGCCAGGGTGGGCGCTCCTGCGGCGTGGTCCAGGACGCGCTTCTGCAGCGGCGGGACGGTCGCGAAGCCGAGGGCGCCGATCAGCACGATGGTGACGGCGGCGGCGATCTTGTTGTGCGCGGTGAGGGTGAACAGCGCCAGGACGAGCGCGAGGGCGCCGAGCGCGATGTAGAGCATCGGCATCAGGCGGCGGTCGGCGAACTTGCCGCCGAGCAGGTTGCCACCGACCATGCCCAGGCCGAACAGGACCAGCAGCCAGGTGACGGAGGCGTCGGCGAAGCCGGCGACATCGGTCATCATCGGCGTGATGTAGGTGATGGCGGCGAAGACCCCGCCGAAGCCCAGGACGGTCATCGCCATGGCAAGCAGGACCTGGGTGTTGCGGAACGCGGCCAGTTCATGGCGCAGCCGGACGCCCTGCGGCTTGGGGACGTCGGGGACGAGCTTGGCGATGCCGGCGAGCCCGAGGACACCCAGCGCGGCGACGATGAAGAAGGTGGTCCGCCAGCCCATCGACTGGCCGACGAAGGTGCCGAGCGGCACGCCGACGACGTTCGCGACGGTCAGGCCGGTGAACATCATGGCGATGGCTCCGGCCTTCTTCTCGGGGGCGACCAGTTCGGCGGCGACCACCGAACCGATGCCGAAGAAGGCACCGTGGGCGAGCGAGGCGATGATCCGGCCGGTGACCATCAGGCCGAAGGTCGGGGCGAGGGCGGAGAGCACGTTGCCGATGACGAAGAGCCCCATCAGCAGCATCAGCATGCGCTTGCGGGGGATCTTCGTGCCGAGGGCGGTCATCAGCGGGGCGCCGATGACGACGCCGAGTGCGTAACCGGTGACCAGGAAGCCGGCGGTGGGGATGGAGACACCGAAGTCGGAGGCGACCTCGGGGAGCAACCCCATGATCACGAACTCGGTCGTTCCGATCCCGAAGGCCCCGACTGCGAGGGCCAGGAGCGCGAGGGGCATGGGAGCCACCCTTTCTCGGAGATTGCGACTGCGCCTTACGAGCGTCGACAATAATTGCAGAGACAGTTAATTGCAAGCGCCGCATATTGCGTTTGTGCCCTATCCTGAAGGTCCGGGCGACACCTCGCCCACGGACGACTCACTGCGGGAGGGCCCCATGACCGCCACGGACACCGCGCTCACCGGCCTTGCCCAGGGCTGGTGCGCGCTCTCCCTGCTGCACAGCAGGATCGAGGCACATATCGAGCGGGCCCTGCAGAGCCGGCACGACCTCAGCGTCCGTGAGTACTCCCTGCTCGACGTGCTGAGCCGGCAGCACGACGGCGACGGCGGCCACCTCCAGATGAAGCAGGTCGCGGACGCCGTCGTCCTCAGCCAGAGCGCCACCACCCGTCTGGTGACCCGCCTGGAGGACCGCGGTCTGCTGGCGCGCTACCTCTGCCCCACCGACCGCAGGGGCATCTACACCAACGTCAGCGAAGCGGGTCTGGCGCTCCTCACCGCAGCCCGCCCCACCAACGACACCGCGCTGCGCGAGGCCCTCGAACAGGCCGCCCTCGATCCGGACCTCGCCCCCCTGGTCACCGCGGTCCGTTCACTGGACACGACCGCCTGACGGCTCGGCCGGGGGCCCTTCCCCCCGGCAGTGGCCCGCCCGTTAACCTGCGGTGATCAACTTCGGCGCGCCGTGCGCACACCACACTCGGCGCGCCATGACGTCACCACAAGGGGGACCTTCCATGTCCATGCCTCCCCAGCCGCAGGGCGGCCCTCAGCCATACGGTCAGGGCCCGCCGCCGTACGGTCAACAGCCGTACGGCCAGGGCCAAGTCCCCTACGGGCAGGGCCAGGCGCCGTACGGGCAGGGTCAGGCGCCGTACGGGCAGCAGGGCCAACTCCCTTACGGGCAGCAGGGACAGCCGTACGGGCAGCAGGGGATGCAGCAGGGTTACCCCGCGGGTCCCGTGCCCGGAGGCCCGGCGCCCGGTGGGCCCGGCCGGCGGCCGCCGCGGACGATACGCATCCCCGGCATCGTCCGTGCCGTGCTGATCATCCTGGTGCTCGGCGGCGTCGGGACGTGGGTGGCCACCCATCAGGAGGAGTACAACGCCGAGAGCCGCAAGCAGCCCGCCGCCGACCCGAAGGACGTCAACGCCGCCCAGGTCGGCGACTGTCTGGAGCAGACGGGCGGCACGGACGACGAGCCGGAACTCCGGCTGATCGGCTGCGCCAAGCCCGACGCGAAGTACAAGGTCGTCAAGCGTGAGTCGCAGTCCGAGTGCGGGCCGGGCCAGGCGCGCTACCGGGAACTCAACAGCAGCCATATGGAGTCGCTGAACCTGTGCATGACCCGGGTGGGCCAGAAGGCCGAAGCCCCGTAGGCGAGGGCGCTCAGTCCGGTCCGTCGGCGTCGCGGCGGTTGGAGAGCGCCGCCTGGGCGATGCGGGAGGGCGCCAGAGAGCGCTCGGCGTCGACGACGAGCCAGCCCTTGGCCAGGAGCGACGCGAGCTGCGGGCGGATCTCCTCGCCCAGTTCCTCGGCGAGATCGTCGTCGGTCGGAGAGTCGCCGGCCCGCAGCCGTGTCACGACATGGAGGGCGAGGGCTTCCTCCGCAGCCGTGATGTTGAAGTCCATGAGCTGACTGTAGGGGTTCGACGGCGGTTGGCGCCCATGACGGAGGGGCCCTTGCGCAGTCCAGCTGCGCAAGGGCCCCTCCGTCATGGGCGCTCGTGTCAGGCGAGCGTCGCGAGAGCCTCGTTGAGGGTCGCCGACGCGCGCATGACGGCGGCGGCCTTCACCGGGTCGGGCTGGTAGTAGCCACCGATGTCGGCGGGCGAGCCCTGCACGGCGATCAGTTCGCCGACGATGGTCTGCTCCTGCTCGGCCAGCGTCCGGGCGAGCGCGCCGAACGCCTCGGCGAGCTGGGCGTCTTCGGTCTGCTTCGCCAGCTCCTGGGCCCAGTAGAGCGCCAGGTAGAAGTGGCTGCCGCGGTTGTCGATGCCACCCAGCTTGCGGCTCGGCGACTTGTCCTCGTTGAGGAAGGTGCCGGTCGCGCGGTCGAGGGTGTCGGCGAGCACCTGGGCACGCGCGTTGTCCGTCGTCTTCGCGAGGTGCTCGAAGCTGACGGCGAGCGCGAGGAATTCACCCAGGCTGTCCCAGCGGAGGTAGTTCTCCTTGACGAGCTGCTGGACGTGCTTGGGGGCGGAACCGCCGGCGCCCGTCTCGAACAGTCCGCCGCCGTTCATGAGCGGGACGACCGAGAGCATCTTCGCGCTCGTGCCCAGCTCCAGGATCGGGAACAGGTCGGTCAGGTAGTCACGCAGCACGTTGCCGGTGACGGAGATGGTGTCCTCGCCGCGGCGGATGCGCTCCAGGGAGAAGGCGGTCGCGTCCTCGGGCGTCATGATCTCGATGCGCAGCCCGTCGGTGTCGTGCTCCGTCAGGTACGCCTTGACCTTGGCGATCAGGTTGGCGTCGTGCGCACGGCCCTCGTCGAGCCAGAACACGGCCGGGTCACCGGTCGCGCGGGCGCGCGTGACGGCCAGCTTGACCCAGTCCCGGATCGGGGCGTCCTTGGTCTGGCACATGCGGAAGATGTCGCCCGCGCCGACCGTCTGCTCCAGTACGGCGGTGCCGTTGCCGTCGACGACCCGCACCGTGCCGGTGGTGGGCACCTCGAAGGTCTTGTCGTGGCTGCCGTACTCCTCGGCCTTCTGCGCCATCAGGCCGACGTTGGGCACCGAGCCCATCGTCGCGGGGTCGAAGGCGCCGTTGGCGCGGCAGTCGTCGATGACGACCTGGTAGACGCCCGCGTAGCTGCTGTCGGGCAGCACCGCGAGGGTGTCGGCCTCGCCGCCGTCCGGGCCCCACATGTGGCCGGAGGTGCGGATCATGGCCGGCATGGAGGCGTCGACGATGACATCGCTCGGCACGTGCAGGTTGCTGATGCCGCGGTCGGAGTCGACCATCGCCAGCTCGGGGCCCTCGGCGAGCTCGGCTTCGAAGGACGCCTTGATCGCGTCGCCCTCGGGCAGCGAGTCCAGGCCCTTGAAGATGCCGCCCAGACCGTCGTTGGGCGTCAGGCCGGCGGACGCGAGCACGTCGGCGTACTGCGCGAACGTCTTCGGGAAGAAGGCGCGCACGACATGGCCGAAGATGATCGGGTCGGAGACCTTCATCATCGTGGCCTTGAGGTGCACGGAGAAGAGCACGCCCTCGGCCTTGGCGCGGGCGATCTGCGCCTTGAGGAACTCACGCAGCGCCGCCACGCGCAGGACGGAGGCGTCGACGACCTCGTCCGCGAGGACGGGTACGGACTCCCGAAGGACGGTGGTGGTGCCGTCGTCGCCCACGAGCTCGATGCGCAGCGAGCCCTTCTCGGCGATGACGACGGACTTCTCGGTCGAGCGGAAGTCGTCGACGCCCATGGTGGCGACGTTCGTCTTCGAGTCGGACGTCCACTTGCCCATGCGGTGCGGGTGGGCCTTGGCGTAGTTCTTGACCGACGCGGGCGCGCGGCGGTCGGAGTTGCCTTCGCGCAGGACCGGGTTGACGGCGCTGCCCTTGACCTTGTCGTAGCGCGCGCGGACGTCCTTGTCCTCGTCGGACTTCGGGTCGTCCGGGTAGTCCGGCAGCGCGTAGCCCTGCTCCTGCAGCTCGGCGATCGCGGCCTTGAGCTGCGGAATCGACGCCGAGATGTTCGGCAGCTTGATGATGTTCGCGCCGGGGGTCTTGGCCAGCTCGCCGAGCTCGGCGAGTGCGTCGTCGACGCGCTGGCTCTCCTGGAGACGCTCGGGGAAGCCGGCGAGGATCCGCCCCGCGAGGGAGATATCGCGGCTCTCCACAGTGACCCCGGCCGTCGAGGCGTACGCCTCCACCACAGGCAGGAACGAATACGTCGCCAAGGCCGGGGCCTCGTCAGTGTGTGTGTAGATGATGGTCGAGTCAGTCACCGGGTGCTCCGCTCCACGTCTGCAACATTGCTCGACATCAAGATATCTCGTGATCGCCCCCCACCGGACAGGGCCCTGCCTCCACTGAGGGCAGAAACACGTCACGGCGCTCTTGTGGCGGGCCGGGCCGCCGCCTGCGGACGCCCGTCGCACCGGAGGGTCAGCGGAGCGAAATGCCAGGAGTGCGCGGACCGGATGAGAGAGTGTCCTGTCCTGACGACGACGGGGCCACTGGCAGCCCGGGGACCGACAAGGTGGAGCAGGCATGAACGCGCCGAGCGACGAGAGCGACGACCGGGCCACGGAACCCGGCGGCCCCCTCGGTCCGCGGACCGCGCCGGTGATCCCGGCGCCGGGCCCCGAGCCCCGGCAGGCGGACCGGTCCGCCGGTCTGGCGAAGGCCGGCGCCGTGATGGCGGCGGGCACCATCGTGTCCCGTCTGACCGGATTCCTGCGCACGCTCGTGATGGCCGCGGCGATCGGCGTCGGCACGCTCAACGACTCCTACCAGGTCGCCAACGTCCTGCCCACGATGATCTACGTCCTGGTGGGCGGCGGGGCGCTGAACGCGGTGTTCGTACCGCAGCTGGTGCGGGCCATGAAGCGGGACGACGACGGCGGCGAGGCGTACGCCAACCGCCTGCTCACGCTCGTCGTGGCGGTGCTGGCCGTGGTCACGGCGGTCTGTGTACTGGCGGCTCCGCTGCTGGTCCACATGATGTCGCCGGACATCGCCTCCGACCCGCAGCGGATGGCCGTGACCGTGACCTTCGCGCGCTTCTGCCTGCCCACGATGTTCTTCATGGGTGCGCATGTGGTGCTCGGGCAGATCCTCAATGCCCGTGGCCGCTTCGGCGCGATGATGTGGACCCCGGTCCTCAACAACATCGTGATCATCGCGACGTTCGCCGGCTTCATCTGGGCCTTCGGCGGCTTCACCGATTCCGGCGTCGGCCCCTCGACGGTGACTCCTGCGGGCGTGCGGCTGCTCGGGCTCGGCACGCTGCTGGGCCTCACCGTGCAGGCACTGGCCATGCTGCCGTACCTGCGCCGCGCGGGCTTCCGCCTCCGGCCCCGTTTCGACTTCCGGGGCCACGGCCTCGGCAAGGCCATGGGGCTGGCGAAGTGGACGCTGCTGTTCGTGCTCGCCAACCAGCTCGGCATGATCATCGTCACCCAGCTCGCCACCAAGGCGGGCTCCGCCGCCGAACGCGCCGGATTCACCGGCACCGGCATCACCGCCTACAACTACGCCCTGCTGCTGTGGCAGATGCCGCAGGCCATCATCACGGTGTCGGTGATGACGGCCGTGCTGCCGCGGATCTCCCGCTCGGCCAACGACGGCGACCCCACGGCGGTCCGGGACGACATCTCGTACGGCCTGCGGACCTCCGCCGTCGCCATCGTGCCGTGCGCCTTCGCCTTCCTGGCGCTGGGCGTCCCGATGTCCACCCTGCTGTACGCCGGGTCCGGCGCCGAGGGCGCGCAGGGCATCGGCTTCGTCCTGATGGCCTTCGGTCTGGGCCTGATCCCGTTCTCGGTGCAGTACGTCGTGCTGCGCGGCTTCTACGCCTACGAGGACACCCGCACGCCCTTCTACAACACCGTGATCGTCGCCGCGGTGAACGCCGCCGTGTCCGCCCTGTGCTTCGTCGCCCTGCCGCCGCGCTGGGCGGTCACCGGCATGGCCGCGTCCTACGGCCTGGCGTTCGCGGTCGGTGTGGGGGTCGCCTGGCGGCGGCTGCGCCGCAAACTGGGCATCGATCTGGACAGCGCGCGGGTGCTGCGCACCTATGGCCGCCTGGCCGCCGCGTCCGCACCGGCCGCGCTCGCCGGCGGCGGTCTCGCGTACGCGGTCACCCAGGGCCTCGGCAGCGGCGCCATGGGCTCGCTCGCCGCGCTGCTCGCCGGCGGGTGCGTCCTGCTGGGCGTCTTCGCGGTCCTCGCGCACCGGATGCGACTGCCCGAGCTGAACGCCCTGGTCACCATGGTCCGGGGCCGCTTGGGGCGCTGAGGGGTGGGCACGGTGGTGTGCGGCATCGGGCTGTTCCTGCCGTTCGCTCCTCAAGTCGCTCCGGCGCAGGACTACTTGCCGAACCGGCCGGGCACCGCGAGCGGGCTGACGCCGGGGCCGGCGATGTCGGCCGGCGGGCCGGCCTCCCCCGCCTTCGGCGCGCGCGCCGACTCCCGCGGTCTGCACGTCACCTTCTCCGTGGTGCTCGCCGTGTTCCTCGTCCCGGTCGTGGCCGCCGTCCGGCTCCCCGACCGGACGCCGCCCGCCGCGCCCCGGGCCCAGCGGGAGCGGGAGAGCCCGGTCGGCGGCGAGGGCGGCGTGTCCACCAAGGCCCCGGGGTGAACCGCCCCGCGTGACGCGGGTTCCGTGCGGTGCGCCCGTATGCTGGGCGGCTATGTTCACCGCCGAAGGACCCACGTTCCGCGAACTCACCGTCCAGGCCCTGACGTCGGTCGAGCGTGGCTACGATCTGCTGGCTCCGAAGTTCGACCACACACCGTTCCGGACCCCGGACACCGTGCTCGACGCGGTGTCCGGGGCGTTGCGCGCGATGGGGCCCTTCGACAGCGGCCTGGACCTGTGCTGCGGCACCGGCGCGGGGACGGCGGTCGCAGCGCGGGCGTGCCGGCGGCGGGTCACCGGCATCGACATCAGCGCGGGGATGCTTGAGGTGGCCCGGCACACCTGCCCGGCCACCCCGGACGGGCCCCGGGTGGACTGGGTGCGCGGCGACGCGCGGGCGCTGCCCTTCGGCCCGGTCTTCGACCTGGTGGTGAGCTTCGGGGCCTTCGGGCATTTTCTGCCGCGGGAGTGGCCCGGGATGTTCGCGCAGGTCCATGCGGCGCTGCGGCCGGGCGGCCGGTTCGTCTTCCCGCTCCCGGCGCCCGCCCGGCCGGGCTCGTCGCTCTACTGGAGCCTGCTGGCCTTCGATCTGGCGATGCGGGCGCGCAACCTGCTGTGGCGCCCGCCGTTCGTCATGTACTACCGCCCGTTCCGGCTGGGCCCCGTGCGCGAGGAGCTGATCCGCGCGGGCTTCTCGGTGGAACTGCGCGATCTGCCGGAGCTCGGCCGGCGGCCCGACGGCACCCCGCGCTGCCGTCTGGTGACGGCCATCCGCGACTGAACGCCGGGCGCTGCGCCCGCCCCGGCGGGTGGGTCCGTCAGCCGTCGAGCAGGGCGACGAACATGGTGCGGTGCAGGACCTCGACGTGCTGCTGGGCGACGCGGGCGGCGGCGGTGGCGTCGCCCCGGCGGATCGCGGCGACCAGCTCGCGGTGTTCGCGGTTGGACTCGCGGAGCGTTTCCGCCGGGTACGGGAGGTAGTAGCGGTAGAGGTCGTGGAGCACAGCGGTGTACGGCTCGATGATCGACGACAGGCCCGTGGCGGCGGCCAGCGCGAGGTGGAAGCGTTCGTCGCAGCCGTGGAACTCCGCCCAGCCGACAAGGTGGTCCATTTCGTCGACCAGGGCGTCGAGTCCTTCGAGGGCCGCTGGGCCGGCGTGGCCCGAGGCGAGGTGCGCGATGCCGCATTCGAGGGCGAGCCGGTGGTCGATCAGCTGGTGGACGGCGGCCGCGGTGGCGTCCGAGCGGTAGGCGGCGGTCGCGTCGACCACACCCTTGGGGGGCCGGGGCGCCACCAGGGTGCCGCCGTTGCGGCCGCGTCGGCGCTCCAGCACGCCTTCCTTGCCCAGGGAGACCAGCGCGCGACGGACGGTGATCTCGCTGACGCCGAGCGCGTCGGCGATCTGCTCATTGGGCGGCAGCCGTTCGCCGGGGACCAGCAGCCCCAGGTCGACGGCCAGGGCTATCCGGGCGCGCACCGTCTCCAGGGCCGACAGCTGCCGAATGCCCTTCAGGGCAGGGGCGTTGAGCGTCAGGCCGGCCGCCGCAACGGCGTCCGGGGGAGGGGCGGTGCCCGGATGCGGTCGGTCGCTGGGCGCTGGCATGGCGCAAGCGTAACCGCCCACCGGGAAAACATCTCAAGATGAGCACTCTTGTTTAACTGCTCATCTTGCTCTAATTTCTGTTCACCCCCTATGAAGCAGGTGACTGTCCGTGTCCCGTCCCCTTCCCGTCGCCCTCGTCCAGGCGCCCCCGCGTCCGGCCGCGGCCCCCGTATCCGGCGCCGCCGGCTTCGCCGGGGAGGTCGAGGCGGTGCTCCGCCAGCATCCGCAGACCCGGCTGGCCGTCTTCCCCGAGCTGCACCTGTGCGGAGTGGACCCGGCCGAGGACTCCGAACCGCAGCTCCAGGACGCGGCGCAGCCGCTGTCCGGCCGCAGGGTCACCGAACTCGCTGAACTCGCCGGCGACCTGGGCATCTGGCTGGTGCCGGGGAGCGTCTGCGAGCGCGGACCGGGCGGCGAGCTGTTCAACACGGCGCCGGTCTTCTCCCCCGAGGGCAAGCTGGTGGCGTCGTACCGGAAGATCTTCCCGTGGCGCCCGCGTGAGCCGTACGCCCCGGGCGACCGTTTCGTGGTCGTCGACCTGCCCGGGACCGGCCGCATCGGCCTCTCGATCTGCTACGACGCGTGGTTCCCGGAAGTCGCCCGCCACCTGGCGTGGATGGGCGCCGAGGTCATCGTCAACCCCGTGCTGACCAGCACCGCCGACCGGGCCCAGGAACTGGTCCTGGCCAGGGCCAACGCCATCGTCAACCAGGTCTTCGTGGTGAGTGTGAACACCGCGGGACCGGTCGGTACCGGCCGCAGCCTCGTCGTCGACCCGGAGGGCCTGGTCCGCACCGAGGCACCCGGCGACGGCACGACCGTGCTGACCGATGTGCTCGACCTGGACCATGTCACGCGGGTGCGGACCTACGGGACCGCCGGACTCAGCCGCATGTGGGACCAGTTCGCCGACACCGACGCCCCGCTCGAACTCCCGCTGTACGACGGGCGTATCGACCCCCGGCGCTGGCGTTCGGGCCCGCAGACGTAACCCCTCTCCCCTGACCGCCATCCGACCGCCACCGGCGCTGTCCGCCCCTCCCCCGGAGCCCCGCATGGATCACCACCCCGCCCCCCAACTGGTTCGGGCACTCAAGCTCAGAGCTGTCGTGCTGTTCGGCCTGGCCTACATGACGCCGATGATCGTGCTCGGCACCTTCGGCGTGGTCGCCTCCGACACCGGCGGCGCGGTGCCGATGGCTTATCTGCTGGCTCTGCTCGCCATGCTGTTCACCGCGCACAGCTACGGGAAGATGGCCGCCGCGCACCCCGTGGCCGGCTCCGCCTACACCTACGTACGGCGGGCCATCGACTCCCGGGTGGGCTTCCTGGTCGGCTGGGCGACGCTGCTGGACTACTTCTTCCTGCCCATGGTCATCTGGCTGATCGGGGGCGCCTACCTCCAGGCGCAGTTCCCGCAGGTGCCGCTGTGGGTGTGGATCGTCGGCTTCATCGTGGTGACCACGGGGCTCAATGTGCGCGGCATCAGGACCGCGGAGCGTGTCAACGACCTGCTGATGATCTTTCAGCTCCTCGTGATCGGCATATTCGTGCTGCTCTCACTGCGGCATGTGTTCCACACCGGCGGCGCGGGCGCACTGGCCGACAGCACCCCGTTCGCCAACCACGCCACGACGCTTTCCGGCATCTCCGCCGGGGCAGCCATCGCGGCGTACTCCTTCCTCGGCTTCGACGCGGTCACCACGCTCACCGAGGAGACCGTCGACCCGAAGCGGACCATGCCGCGCGCGATCATGCTGACGGCGCTGATCGGCGGCACCATCTTCGTCGCCGTCGCCTACGCCACGCAGCTGGTCCACCCCGGCAGCAGCTTCGACGACCCCAGCTCGGCGGCGTTCGAGATCGCCAAGACCATCGGCGGCGACCTCTTCTCGTCCGTCTTCCTCGCCGGGCTCGTCGTCGCGCAGTTCGCGTCCGGCATCGCCGCCCAGGCCAGCACCTCCCGGCTGCTGTACGCGATGGGCCGGGACTCCGTCCTTCCGCGCCGCTTCTTCGGGTACGTCCACCCCCGCTTCCTCACCCCGGCCCTGAACATCCTGCTCACCGGCGCGGTCGGTCTGATCGCCCTGCGGCTGGACGTGGCGACGTCGACCTCGTTCATCAACTTCGGCGCCTTCACGGCCTTCACCTTCGTCAACGTCAGCGTCATCGCCACCTGTCTGCGCCGCCGCCGGGCCGGCGAACACCCCAACCGCTTCAGCTACCTGCTCGCGCCCGCCATCGGCGCCGCCGTGGACCTCTGGCTGCTGGCCCACCTCGACGGCAAGGCGCTCACGCTCGGCGCCGTGTGGCTCGCCCTGGGCGTCGGCTACCTCGCCTACCTCACCAAGGGGTTCCGGACCCCGCCTCCCGAGATGGAGTTCACGGAGGAGGAGCCGGTCGCCGGGACGGCGAAGTAACAGGCCTCCCACGCCCGTCAGGCGGCCGCCGGCTCGGCGCCGTCCAGCGCGCCGAGGTTCGCGCCCTCGCCGGCGAACGAGGACATCACGTGCGCCGCGTCACCGAGCAGAGTCACTCGCGCTCCGGGCGTCCGGTCCCAGCGGTGCCCGACCGGGAGCGCGCGCACCAGCCGCAGGATCGGCGCCCCCTCGATGTCGGCGACGAGCGCCCGCAACTGCCCGTCCCAGTCGGCGAAATGGTCCGAACAGGGCGGCCTTCGCCGCCTCGGGCCGACGCAGCATCCCATCGGCGTCTGCGGCCGTGACGTCGCCGGCGGGGGCAAGGCCACCCGCCGGCAGCGTCCGCGGGCGCCTCGGGATCACCCCAGCGAGATCTCCGACCCGACCGACCGTTCGCGGGCCGCGTTGACGACCAGGGCTGCCGCCGCCGCGTCCTGCGCCGCCACCCCCACCGACTTGTAGAGAGTGATCTGGTCCGCCGAGGTGCGTCCCGGTTTGCTGCCGGCGAGGAGTTCGCCCAGCTCCGCGTGGACGTGCTCGGCCGTGATGACGCCGTCGCGGATCGGCGTGAGCAGATCGTTGCTGCCCGCCGGGAAGGGAGCGAGCGCGGCCTGTCGCGTTTCGACGCACACCAAGGCCTCGGCGACCGTGGCGCCGTCGACCTCCCGGCCCTCCGGGTTGAATCCCACCGAGGTGATGTGCACCCCCGGCGTGAGCCAGGACCGCCGGATCACCGGTTCCTGCGCGTGGGTGGTGGCCGCGGCGATGTCCGCGCCGTCGAGCGCCTGCGCGTACCCGGGCACCGCTCGGACACCGACCCCGAGCAGGTCCGCCAGTTCGTCGGCGAGGGCCGCCGCCTTCCCCAGGTCGCGGCCGGCCACCCGGATGTCCGTGATCGGACGGACCCGGCACATGGCCTCCGCGTGGGAGCGGGCCTGCACGCCGGTGCCGAGGACGGCCAATACGGACGCGCCCTCGCGGGCCAGCAGGCGGGCCGACAACGCCGAACCGGCGGCGGTGCGGGCGGCGGTGATCGCCGTCCCGTCCAGCATGGCCGTGGGCTCGCCGGTGTCGGGGTCGAAGACCATGATCAACGCCTGGTGTGTGGGCAGCGGCGTGCCGCTGTTGTGCGGGAACAGCGTGACCAGCTTGCTCATGAGCACCCCGGCCGACGGGACGAAGCCCGGCATCGCCGCGAGGAATCCGTCGCGTTCGGGCACCAGGGCGGCCACCCGGTCCGGTGACGAGGCGCGGCCCGCGCTGAGGTCGGCCATCGCCGGAGCCAGCGCGTCGATCAGCGTTTCCATGTCCAGCAGGTCCTCGACCTGCGAACGCCCGAGAACCAGCATCCGCTCATCCTTCCGTTGGCATGGATCAGGCCCGAAGTGCTGAAACTACCGGTGCCCGCGCGGTGGACGGCCGAGGTATTGCTCGGCGGGGACGGCGATCTGCCCGAGCAGATACAGCATGCGGTCGGCGCGACCGGGCGGGACGAGGGGCCGCGGCTGGCCGGAATGCGGATCGAGATCGCAGCGCCAGTCCAACGCCAGGTGGAAGAGATCGTGGCGGTTGCCGTAACCGGCGGGGAAGGGCCACTCGATGTCCAGGCCGTGCAGGGCATGGCTGAAATCGGCCAGGTCGTCGGCGTGCCATACGAGCATCACGCGTCCCTGGAGCGCCCGGCGGATACGGTCGGCGGCCTCGCGCGGGCCGACGGCGCCCCGGGGCGGGTCGCCGGGGCCGGCAGCGGCCGGATCGAGGGACATGAGGATGTCGAACAGGGGGTTGCCGGCCGCGTCAAGGGCCGTGAGCCGTACCCGGTCACCGTCGTCGTAGTCGAAGTGGACGACGGCCAACCGCTCGTCGGCCAGCAGCCGGCCGGCCTGCTCGACGGCGTTCGCGCGGGCGTCGGCGGCCTGCTTCTGCCGGGCGCGCAGCTTGTCGACATGGGCGCAGGCCGCGCAGAGCAGCCACGCGTCGACGCGGGTGCAGGGGAGTTCGGGGCAGGCTCCGCACTGTTCGCACACCCGGGCCCCGGTGGTACGGCGGGCGGCGGACTGCGCGAGCTCGGCGGCATCGGCCGCGGTGGGGCGGGACTCGCTGACGAGGTAGAGGTCGAAGGTCGCCCGGTGGCCTGAGGCGTCGCGGCCCTCCACGGTGGCGCGCACCGGTCCTCCTGGATCGCGGGGCAGGTCGAGTTCCCGGAGCTGGGTCTGTGTCATGTATCCGGGCGGCACTTCACCCCAGAAGGCGAACCGCGACGGACCACCATCGATGCTCATTCGACTCCCTCTCCTCACGGTCGCCGCCGGCGCCGAATCCGCGGCGGTACCCCATGCTCTCAGGCCCGGGGCCCTGGGCCGACCCGTTGACCTGGGGTGATCTGCCGTGTCTCGGTCGGGACGGGTATCGGATCGTGCGGATGACGTTCTGCGCCAAATGCCGGTATTCCAGGAGGAAATGTGCGAACGTCACGTCGTTCGACGGGCACCTTTGCCGCGCTTGTCCGGCGCGCACCTTTGCCCCGCTCGTCCGACGCTCCCGCCCGACACTCCTGGAGGATCACCAGCAATGCGTTTCCCCACCGCCCTCGCCTCCCTCGCCACCGCGACCGCGATGGCCGCGGCCGCGCTCATGACCGCCGCGCCCGCGCAGGCGGCCGGCCCCACCGCCCCCGCCTGTATCGCGCGTGATGTGATCAAGCAGGACAAAAAGGCCTGGACGACCAACAACTGCGGCAAGCCGATGCACATCCAGCTGGTCATCGACCACGGTCCGGACCGCAAGTGCTGGACGACCAAGCCCGGCGAGCGTCTCGAATGGAGCTGGAAGCTCGGCTCCTACGGCCGTATCGCCCTGTGCTGACCCGCTGAGGCTCCTCCCCTCCGCGCCGCCACCGGCCGGGCGCCCCACGAGGCGGTCGCCCGGTGGCCGCCGGGTGGCCGGTGGCCGCCGGCTTTGGCTACGTACGGAACGTAAGGGTCCGCGCCACGGATTGTGCACGATGGAACAGGCCTGCTCCCGCCCTCTCCTCCTAGCCTCACCGCAACATCACCAACGAGGGGCGGCACCGGTGAACTGGCTGATTCACGACTACCGCGAGACCGATCTCGCCGAGGTGGTCCATCTGATCGACACGACGGCGGAGCTCGGCCAGGAGTCGGTGTTCTCGCTCGCCGAATGCATCAGCGCGCTGACCTCCCGGCAGCCCGCCGTGGTCGCCGTCCATCAGGGCGCCCCCATCGGGGCGGCGCTGGCCTGTGTGGCGGGCGAGCGGGGCTGGGTGATGCGGATCGCGATCTCCGCCGCCTGGCGCGGCCGGGGGCTGGCGAGCGCGCTGCTGGTGGAGCTGGAGCGGCGGCTGATAGCGGCCCGGGTGAGCCGTATCGCGTATGTGCTGCCCGAGGAGGAACTGCTCGGCGAGGGGCTGCTGAACGCGGGCTACACGCGGCAGCCGGCCGTGGCCTACTTCGAGAAGGTCGAACCGCATCACGGACCCTCGGCCGGACTCCTGGAGGAACTGGGCGGCCGCTTCCTCCCGACCGACCTGTGGGCCAAAGTGGCCGGCATGGAGTCGGAGAAGGACCTGATCGAACGGCGGGTGGTGCTGCCGCTGGCGGAGCCGGAGCGGGCGGCCCGGCACGGTGTCCGGCCGCCGCGGGCCATCGCGCTCTTCGGGCCGCCCGGGACCGGGAAGACGACGTTCGCCCGTGGTATCGCCTCCAAGCTGGGCTGGCCGTTCGTCGAGCTGCTGCCCTCCCGGCTGGCCGACGAGGGCAATCTCGCGGCGGCGCTGCGCAGCGCGTTCGCGCGGATCGCGGAGCTGGAGCGGGTGCTGGTCTTCATCGACGAGGTCGAGGAGATCGCGCCGGTGCGCTCCGAGCCCGCACAACCGGGCGGGCTGCACGGCGTGACCAACGAACTGCTCAAGCTCATCCCCGGTTTCCGCGAGCGGGACGAGCGGTTGCTGGTCTGCGCGACCAACTCCATCCGGTCGCTCGATCCGGCGTTCCTGCGTCCCGGCCGGTTCGACTACCTGATCCCGATCGGTACGCCGGACACGGCGGCCCGTTCGGCGATCTGGTCGCGCTATACGGACGGTCGGCCCGAGGTGGACGTGGCCGCGCTGGTCGAGGCGAGCGAGCTGTTCACGCCGGCGGACATCGAACACGCCGCGCGGGTGGCCGCTCAGACGTCCTTCGAGCGGGACCTGGAGACGATCGGCCTCTCTCCGGTCGGCCAGGGGCGGCTCGGGGCGAGCACCGAGGACTATCTCACCGCCATCGCCCGGTGCCGGCCGACCGTCACGCCCTCGATGATCGACGAGTTCGACGCGGACATCACGGCGCACGCCCGCTGCTGAGGGATGTCCGTCGCAGGGCGCTCTCCCCGGGGTCCGTCCGGAGCCGTGCGCGTGCCCGTCTGCCGTGCCGCGGCATGGCGGCGCCCGCCGCGGCAGTAGGGGCGGGCGCCGGTCAACGCCTGTCGCCTCCCCCCACTCCCCCCGCTCACCGCGTCCCGTACACCGGTCGTGGCGGCTCGGCGGCGGCGAGCAGTTCGGTGGCGGCCTGGCCGGCCTCGGCCGGGGTCCAGCGGGCGCCCTTGTCCGCGGTGGGGCCGGGGCGCCAGCCCTCCATGACGGTGATCCGGCCGGCCTCGGCCTCGAAGACCCTCCCGGTGACCCGGTCGCCCGCGGCGGAGGCGAGCCAGACCACCAGGGGGGAGACGTTCTCGGGGGCCATGGCGTCGAAGGTGCCCTCGGCCGGTGCCGCCATCGTCGTGGCGAAGGTCTGCTCGGTCATCCTGGTGCGGGCGGCCGGCGCGAGGGCGTTGACACATACGCCGTAGCGGGCCAACTCGGCGGCGGCGACCAGCGTGAGGCCGATGATCCCGGCCTTGGCGGCCGCGTAGTTGCCCTGGCCGACACTGCCCAGCAGCCCGGCGCCCGAACTGGTGTTGATCACCCGGGCGTCGGGCGTCCGCCCGGCCTTCGCCTCGGCCCGCCAGTGTGCGGCGGCGTGCTTGAGCGGCAGGAAATGACCCTTGAGGTGGACGCGCATGACGGCGTCCCAGTCGTCCTCGTCGAGGGTGACGAGCATCCGGTCGCGCAGGAACCCGGCGTTGTTGACGAGGACGTCGAACCGGCCGAAGGCATCGAGGGCGGTGGCGACGAGCGAGCTCGCGCCGTCGGTGGTGGTGATGTCGCCGGTGTGGGCGACGGCCCGGCCGCCCTGTGCGCGGATCTCGTCAACGACCCGTTGTGCCGGTCCGGTTGAGGAACCTGCCCCATCGGCGGCCACGCCCAGGTCGTTGACCACGACATGCGCCCCCTCGGCGGCGAGGGCGAGGGCATGCGCACGCCCCAGGCCCCGGCCGGCGCCGGTGACGGCGGCGGCCCGCCCACTGCAGATTCCGCTCATGTCAGGTCTCCTTGGTGACTTCGGGCGCGGTGTGGTGGTCGGCGGTGGCGGCGTCGAGGAAGGCGGGGCGCTCGCCACCGCCGTGCACGAGCAGGCTGGCGCCGCTCAGGTACGCGGCGCGGTCGGAGGCGAGGAAGACGCAGGCGTCGCCGATCTCGTCGGGTTCGGCGAGCCGGCCGAGCGGCACGGTGGCGCCGACCGCGGCGACACCGGCCGCGTCCCCGTAGTGGAGGGCGCTGAGTTCGGTGCGGACCATGCCGAGGACGAGGGTGTTGACGCGGACCTTCGGGGCCCATTCGACGGCCATGGAGCGGGCGAGGTTGTCCAGGCCCGCCTTGGCGGCGCCGTAGGCGGCGGTGCCCGGTGAGGGGCGGGTGCCGCTGACGCTGCCCATCATGATCACCGAGCCGCCCGCGGACTGCGCGCGCATCACCTCGTACGCGGCGAGCGAAGCGGTCATCGGCGCGGTGAGGTTGAGGCCGATGACCCGGGCGTGGCGTTCGGCGGGTGACTCCCCCAGCAGGCGGTACGGCGTGCCGCCCGCGTTGTTGACGAGGCAGTCCAGGCGGCCGTGATCCGCCGCGACCTGTGCGATGAACTCCCGTACGGCAGGCGGGTCGCGCAGGTCGAGGGATCGGTGGTGGGCGGTGCGGCCGGCCCCGGTGACGGGGGCGTCGGGCGGTCTGCGGGCGCAGACGACGACCTCGGCGCCCGCCCGGAGCAGAGCGCGGGCGATGCCCGCGCCGACGCCCCTGGTGCCGCCGGTGACGACGGCCACCTGTCCGGTCAGATCGAGAGTCAGGCTCAACTGGCACCTCCCGCGGCGGTCGATCCGCTGCTAACTTCCTACCTAACAAACGCTTGGTGGAAAGGTAGCTGATCTGCTGATGGGTGTCTCCACCTCCGGGCCGGACCACGGCATCGCGGTCGTCACGGTCGACTTCCCCCCGGTCAACGCCCTTCCCGTACAGGGCTGGTACGACCTCGCCGCCTCCGTACGGGCAGCGGGCGCCGATCCCGGCACCCGGTGCGTCGTCCTGACCGCGGCCGGGCGGGGGTTCAACGCGGGCGTGGACATCAAGGAGATGCAGCGCGCCGAGGGCCACGGACCGCTCGTCGGCGCCAACCGCGGCTGCTACGAGGCGTTCGCGGCGGTCTACGACTGCGAGGTACCGGTGATCGCCGCGGTGCACGGCTTCTGCCTCGGCGGCGGGATCGGGCTGGTCGGCAACGCCGACGCCATCGTCGCCGCCGACGACGCGACATTCGGCCTGCCGGAACTCGACCGGGGCGCGCTCGGCGCCGCCACCCATCTGGCCCGGCTCGTCCCGCAGCATCTGATGCGGACGCTCTACTACACCTCGCGCACCGTGACCGCCGAGGAACTCCACCGGCACGGATCGGTCTGGCGGGTGGTACCCCGCAGCCAACTCATGGAGGCCGCAAGGGAATTGGCGACGGAGATCGCCGCCAAGGACGGTGCGCTGATCCGTCTCGCCAAGGCCGCGATCAACGGCATCGACCCCGTCGACGTCCGCCGCAGCTACCGCTTCGAGCAGGGCTTCACCTTCGAGGCGAACCTCAGTGGCGTCGCCGACCGCATCCGTGGCGCCTTCGGCACCGCCATCGCCCGGGAGGAGCAGTCGTGAGCAGGGACAAGAGGATGACGGCCGACGAGGTCGTCGCCGACCTGGAGAGCGGGATGACGCTCGGCATCGGCGGCTGGGGGTCACGGCGCAAACCCATGGCGCTGGTGCGGGCGCTGCTGCGTTCGGACGTCACCGATCTGAGGGTCGTCTCCTACGGCGGCCCGGACGTCGGGCTGCTGGCCGCCGCGGGCCGGATCCGCGAACTGGTCACCGCCTTCGTCACCCTGGACTCCATCCCCCTCGAACCGCACTTCCGGGCGGCCCGGCAGCGCGGCGCCTTCGCGATGACGGAGCTGGACGAGGCGATGTTCATGTGGGGGCTGACCGCGGCCGGACACCGGCTGCCGTTCCTGCCGATCCGGGCGGGCCTCGGCTCCGACGTGATGCGGGTCAACCCCGGCCTGCGGAAGGTCACTTCGCCGTACGAGGACGGTGAGGAGCTCGTCGCCGTCCCGGCGCTGCGGCTGGATGCGGCACTGGTCCATCTCAGCCGGGCCGACCGGCACGGCAACGCGCAGTACCTGGGCCCCGACCCGTACTTCGACGATCTGTTCTGCGAGGCCGCCGACCGGGCCTACGTCTCCTGCGAACGGATCGTGGACAGCGCCGAACTGGCCGCCGGGGGCGGGCCGCAGACGCTGCTGGTCTCCCGCGCGTACACGAACGGCGTGGTCGAGGCACCGGGGGGCGCCCACTTCACCTCGTGCGTGCCCGACTATGACCGCGACGAGGCGTTCCAGCGTGCCTATGTGCGGGCCGCCGGCGACCCCGAGGAGTGGCGGCGGTTCACCGAACGCTTCCTGTCGGGCGACGAGGACGCCTACCGGAAGGCGGCCGCGGAATTCACCCGGGACGACAAGGAGGCGGACCGATGAGTGCCGAGCGAGCGAGCCGGGCCGAGTACTGCGTGGTGGCCTGCGCGGACGCCTGGCGGGGGGACGGGGAGATCCTGGCGAGCCCGATGGGGACGATCCCCGCCATCGGCGCCCGGCTCGCCAAACTGACCTTCTCCCCCGACCTGCTGCTCACGGACGGGGAGGCGCTGCTGATCGGCGACGTCCCGGCGGTGGGGGCGGCGGCCCGGATGACGGAGGGCTGGCTGCCGTACCGCAAGCATCTGGCGATGGCCGCGGGCGGGCGGCGGCACGTGATGATGGGCGCCAGTCAGCTCGACCGCTTCGGCAACCAGAACATCTCCTGCGTCGGCGACTGGGAGCGACCCGACCGGCAGTTGCTGGGGGTGCGCGGCGCGCCCCTCAACACCCTGAACAACCCGACGAGTTACTGGGTGCCCCAGCACTCGAAGCGGGTGTTCGTCGAACGGGTCGACATGGTCTGCGGGGTCGGCAACGACCGGGCCGCGGCGGCCGGGCCATCGGCCACGCGCTTCCACCAGCTCCGCCGGGTCGTCACCGACCTCGCCGTCCTCGATTTCACCGGGGCCGAAGGCGCGATGGCCCTGCGGTCCGTGCACCCGGGGGTGAGCGCCGACCAGGTGCGGGAGGCGACCGGCTTCGCGCTGGCCGCCCCCGAGGAGGTTCCCCGCACCCGGGAGCCGACGCCCCAGGAGCTGCGGCTGATCCGTGAGTCGTTGGATCCGGGCGGACTGCGTGAGCGTGAAGTACGGACATGAGCGAGCCGCGGCCGCGTGCGGACGGGCGGGCCGGGGACGGGCCGGACGGTGGGACGGACTTCCCGACGCGGCTGACGAAGCTGGTCGGTGTGCGGCATCCGCTCGTGCAGACCGGGATGGGCTGGGTGGCCGGACCGCGCCTGGTGTCGGCAGCCGCGAACGCCGGGGCGCTGGGCATTCTCGCCTCGGCGACGATGACGCCCACGCAGCTGCGGACGGCCGTACGGGAGGTCGCCTCCCGTACCGACGCGCCGTTCGGAGTCAATCTGCGGGCCGACGCGCTTGATGCGCGGGAACGGGTGCGCATCATCGTGGACGAGGGGGTCCGCGTCGCGTCGTTCGCGCTGGCCCCGTCCCGGGAGCTGATCGCCGAGCTGAAGGACGCGGGAGTAGTCGTCATCCCGTCCATCGGCGCCCGCCGGCACGCGGAGAAGGTGGCCGCCTGGGGCGCGGACGCGGTCATCGTGCAGGGCGGTGAGGGCGGCGGCCACACCGGGAGCGTCGCCACGACCGTGCTGCTCCCCCAGGTCGTGGACGCGGTCGACATCCCGGTGATCGCCGCCGGCGGCTTCTTCGACGGACGGGGCCTTGTCGCGGCGCTCGCCTACGGCGCCGCCGGGATCGCCATGGGCACCCGCTTCCTGCTGACGTCGGACAGCACCGTGCCGCCCGCCGTACAGGCCCGCTATCTGGAGGCGTCGGTCAAGGACGTCCTCGTGACCATGAAGGTGGACGGGCTGCCGCACCGGATGCTGCACAGCGAGCTCGTCGCGGCGCTGGAGCGCTCCGGGCGGACGGTCGCGCTGCTGCGGGCGGTGCGGCACGCCGCGTCGTTCCGGAAGCTGTCCGGTCTGAGCTGGTCCCGCATGATCCGTGAGGGCCTGGCCATGAAGCACGGCAAGGACCTCGGCTGGGGCCAGATCCTGCTCGCGGCGAATACCCCGATGCTGCTGAAGGCGTCGATGGTCGACGGGCGGACCGACCTCGGGGTGATGGCCTCCGGCCAGGTCGCGGGCCTGATCGACGATCTGCCGTCCTGCGCGGAACTCGTCGACCGCATCATGGCGGAGGCCTCCCGGGCGCGGGCCGCCCTGCCCGGCTGACCAGCGCCCGCACGCCCACCGCGGCGCCCCGGACCGGCGTTCCCCCAGGCCGCCGGTCCGGGAAGCGGCCGTCGCACCCTCCTGACCAGGAGCCGCCTCGTGTCCCTCTCCCGCAGACGTGCCACCGCCCTGATGATCGGCTCCACCCTCCCGCTCGGCGGATGCGCCGCGCCCACCGCACGGACAACGGGCGCCGCCCGAATCTCGCCCGGCGCCGGCAACCACGTCCGCCGCCTCGCGTTGCACGGCGCGGTCAACCTCCGCGACCTGGGCGGCTACCGCACCACCGACGGACGCCAGGTGGTCCACGGCAGACTCTTCCGCTCCGACGCGCTCGGCAAGCTGACCGCGTCCGACGTCGCCGAACTCGCCGGGCTCCGCCTGCGTACCGTGGTCGACCTCCGGACGCGGGCGGAGCGCGAGGCGGAGGGCCCTGACCGGCTGCCGCACGGCCTCGATGCGACCCTGATGCCGGTCGACGACCGGGGGTTGTTCGACGCGATGCAGCGCGCCCTCGCCACGAAGGACCCCGACACACAGCGCGAACGGCTCGGCAGCGGCAGAGCGGAGCTGCGGATGCGGGAGATCTATCCCGGATTCGTCACCCGTGCCGCCAACCGCGCGCGGTTCGCGCGCATCCTCGGCGCCCTCGCGCACGAGCGGTCCCTGCCGCTCCTCTTCCACTGCACCTCGGGCAAGGACCGCACCGGCTGGCTGAGTTATCTGCTGCTGCGGCTGCTCGGCGTGCCGCACGCAACTGCCGAACGGGACTATCTGCTGTCCAACACGATCCGGCGGCGGTCCGACGCGAGGGTGCGTGCCGGGCTCGAAAAGGCCGGGATCATGAGTGATCCGGACCTGCTGATACCGCTCCAGGAGGTCCGCGCGGACTATCTCGCCGCGGGTCTCCACCAGGCGCGCAAGGACTACGGCAGCCTCCGCCGCTACCTCGCCCGCGGACTGGGCGTGGACGCCGGGACCCAGGACCGGATCCGGGACCTGCTGCTGCGCTGAGCGGGCAGCGCTGCCGGGCCGGCCCCCATGGACCGACCCGGCCGCCTCATGGCTGCTACACCCGCTACAACCGCTCGATGATGGTGACGTTGGCCTGGCCGCCGCCCTCGCACATGGTCTGGAGCCCGAACCGGCCGCCGGTGCGCTCCAGCTCGTGCAGCAGCGTCGTCATCAGACGGACACCGGTCGCGCCGAGCGGGTGGCCCAGCGCGATGGCGCCGCCATTGACATTGACCCGCTCGGGATCGGCCCCGGTCTCCTTCAGCCAGGCCAGGACGACGGGCGCGAACGCCTCGTTGATCTCGACCAGGTCGATGTCCCCGATCGACATGCCCGTCTTCTTCAGCGCGTACGCGGTGGCGGGGATCGGCGCGGACAGCATCCGGATCGGGTCCTCACCGCGCACCGAGAGGTGGTGGATCCGGGCGCGCGGGGTCAGGCCGTGCTCGGCCAGCGCCCGCTCGGAGGCGAGAAGCATCGCCGAGGCGCCGTCGGAGACCTGTGAGGAGACCGCGGCGGTCAGCCGGCCGCCGTCGACGAGGGGCTTCAGCCCGGCCATCTTCGCCGCCGAGGTGTCCCGGCGCGGTCCCTCATCGGCGGTGACGTCGCCGTAGGGCACGATCTCGCGGTCGAAGCGCCCCTCATCGGCCGCGTGCACCGCCCGCCGGTGCGAACCGAGCGCGAACTCCTCCATGTCCTGGCGGGAGATGCCCCACTTCTCAGCGATGAGTTCCGCGCCGTGGAACTGGTTGACGGGGCGGTCGCCGTAGCGTGCCTGCCAGCCCGCGGAGCCGGCGTACGGCCCTTCGGTGAGGCCGAGCGGTTCGGCGGCCTGCCGGCTCGCGTAGGCGATCGGTATCTGCGACATGTTCTGCACGCCGCCCGCGACCACCAGGTCCTGGGTGCCGGAGAGCACGCCCTGGGCCGCGAAGTGCACGGCCTGCTGCGAGGAGCCGCACTGGCGGTCGACGGTGACCCCGGGCACCTCCTCGGGCAGGCCGGCGGCCAGCCAGCAGGTACGGGCGATGTCCCCGGCCTGTGGTCCCACGGTGTCCAGGCAGCCGAAGACGACGTCCTCGACGGCCGCCGGATCGGCGCCGCTGCGGGCCATCAGCGCCGTCAGGATGTGCGCGCCGAGGTCGGCGGGGTGCACGGCGGACAGCCCGCCGCCCTTCTTGCCGACCGGGGTGCGGACCGCTTCGACGATGTACGCATCGGACATGGTGGTCTCCGTGAGTGGTCGGGCGGCCCGGGAGGGGCCGGGGTCCGTACTTCCATGTCACCTCCGTGGGGCGATGCCGTCCAGCACGGTCGGCGGATTCCGGGGGGGGCGGTCTCCCGGCCGGATCCGCGATCCGCCGGACGGTGGTGGCGTCATGGGTGCTGGGAGCTGACGGACACCGATTCGCCGGTCATGTACGACGCGTAGTCGCACGCCAGGAAGACGATGACGTTGGCGACCTCCCAGGGCTCGGCGTAGCGGCCGAACGCCTCCCGTTCGGTGAGTTCCGCCAGGAGTTCGGGGGTGGTGACCTTCGCCAGATGCGGGTGCATGGCGAGGCTCGGCGAGACCGCGTTGACGCGTACCCCGTATGCGGCGGCCTCGACGGCGGCGCAGCGGGTCAGGGCCATCACCCCTGCCTTGGCGGCGGCGTAGTGGGCCTGGCCGCGCTGGGCGCGCCAGCCGACGACGGAGGCGTTGTTGACGATCACGCCGCCGTGGCCCGCGTCCTTCATGCGGCGCAGGGCGGCGCGGGTGCAGCGGAAGGTGCCGTTCAGTGTGACGTCGAGGACGGTGCCCCACTGCTCGTCGGTCATCTCGACGAGGTCGGCGGTGCCGCCCAGTCCGGCGTTGTTGACCACGATGTCGAGCCGGCCGTGCCGTTCCTCGGCGTGTTCCAGGAGGGCGTTGACCTGCGCCTCGTCGGTGACGTCGCAGGGCAGGCCGGTGACCTGGTCGGCGCCGAACTCCGCGGCGAGGGACGCGGCGCTCTCCTTCAGCCGCCGTTCGTGGGCGTCACCGAGGACGACGCGGGCGCCCTCCTCCAGGAATCTGCGGGCGGTGGCGCCACCGATCCCGGCGCCGGCGGCGGCGGTGATGACGGCGGTCCGGCCGGCGAGCAGGTCGTGGGCGGGGATGTAAGGGGGCGGTGCGGGGGTCATGTGCGCCTCCTCGGGCTGGCCGGGCAGGTGCTCGGCGCGGTGTGCGCGGCTCCGGTGCGCACGCTCCCGGCGGTTCGCGGGGCCTCGGATGCGGGGCCTCGACGCCGCTCAACGCGTACGTTAATCTACCAAACACTTGTTAGGGAAGATGCTTGTGGGGGTGCCTGATGGATCTGGACTTCACCGGCGACGAGGACGCGTTCCGGGCCGAGGCCCGCGCCTGGCTCGCCGACCACGTCCCCACCACTCCCCTGCCGTCCCTGGAGACCGCGGCGGGATTCGCCGCCCACCGCGCCTGGGAGCGGCGGCTGTCCGCGGACCGCTGGTCGGTCGTCTCGTGGCCCGAGCGGTACGGCGGCCGGGGGGCCTCCCTCCTGCAGTGGCTGATTTTCGAGGAGGAGTACTACGCCGCCGGCGCCCCGGGCCGGGTCAGCCAGAACGGCATCAACCTCCTCGCCCCCACCCTCCTCGAGCACGGCACGGACGAACAGCGCGACCGGATCCTGGGGCCGATGGCACGCGGCGACGTCATCTGGGCGCAGGCCTGGTCCGAGCCGGAGGCGGGCTCGGACCTGGCGTCGCTGCGCTCGACCGCCGTGCGGACCGACGGCGGCTGGCTGCTGAACGGCCAGAAGACCTGGTCGTCCCGGGCCGCCTTCGCCGACCGCGCGTTCGGCCTCTTCCGCAGCGAACCGGACACCCCCCGCCCCCACCAGGGGCTCACGTACCTGATGTTCCCGCTGGACGCGCCGGGCGTCACGGTCCGCCCCATCGGCCGCCTCGACGGCAAACCGGCCTTCGCCGAACTCTTCCTCGACGAGGTCTTCGTACCCGACGCCGACGTCATCGGCGCCCCGGGACAGGGCTGGCGGGTGGCGATGAGCACCGCGGGCAACGAACGAGGGCTGACGCTGCGCAGCCCCGGCCGCTTCACCGCCGCCGCCGGCCGGCTGACCGCCCTCTGGCGCGAGGCCCCCGGGGAGGCGGGCCCGGCGCTGCGCGACCGGGTCGCCGATGCCGTGATCGGCGCCCGCGCCTACCAGTTGTTCGCCTACGCCCATGTCTCCCGGCTCGCCGACGGGCGCACCGCCGGACGTGCGGAGCCGGACGTGCCCGCCGACGCCGCCGCGTCGAGCCTCAACAAGGTCTTCTGGTCCGAGCTGGACATCGCCCTGCACGAGGCCGCGCTCGACCTCCTCGGCCCGTACGGCACGCTCACCGACGACGCCGACGAGGCCGTGGCGCAAGGCAGTTGGGCCGAGGGCTACACCTTCTCCCTGGCCGGGCCGATCTACGCGGGCACCAACGAGATCCAGCGCGACATCATCGCCGAGCGGCTGCTCGGCCTGCCGAAGGGACGCCGGTGATGCGGTTCCTGCTGACCGACGAGCAGCGGGATTTCGCCCGCGCCCTGGACGGCCTGCTCGGTGCCTGCGCGACCCCGGCCGCCGTACGGGCGTGGGCGGGCGGGGACCACGGCCCCGGCCGCGCACTGTGGTCGCGTGCCGCCACGGCGGGCGTGTTCGGGCTCGCGGTGCCGGAGAAACACGGGGGCACGGGGCTGCTGCCGGTCGAACTCGCCGTCGCCTGCACCGAATGGGGGCGGCACGCGGCGCCGGGCCCGCTGGCGGAAACCGTAGCGGTGGCCGCGCTCCTGGAGCGCCTCGGCTCCGATGTCGTGGCCGGGGAGTGGCTGCCGCGGATCGCGGCCGGGGAGGCGGTGGTGAGTCTGTGCGCCCCGTCGGGTACGGCCGAAGGGCCGGACGACGGTGACCCGTTCGCGCTGGACGGGGACGCGGCGGACGCGGTGTTCGTCGTCCGCGGCGACACCCTGCTGCTCGCCGACGGCCACGGCCCCGTTCAGCCCTCCCTCGACCCGGCCCGGCGGCTGTCCCGCCCGCTCGGCGGCACCACGCTCGCCCGGGGCCCGTCAGTGGCGGCGGCCGCCGCGCACGCCGCCGAGGTCGCGCGGCTCGCCACCGCCGCACAATCCCTCGGCCTGGGACGGGCGTTGCTGACGGCGACCGTCGGCCACGTCACCCGGCGCACCCAGTTCGGGGTGGCCATCGGCTCCTTCCAGGCGGTCAAGCACCGGCTGGCCGACACCCTCATCGGCCTGGAGTTCGCGCAACCGCTGGTGCACGCCGCGGCTCTGGCACTGGCGGACGGCGCCCCGTCGGCCGGCCGGGAGATCGCGGCGGCGAAGGTCGCGGCGGGCGAGGCCGGATACGCGGCGGCGCGCACCGCGCTCCAACTGCACGGCGCCCTCGGCTACACCGACGAACCCGACCTCTCGCTGTGGATCCGCAAGGCGCGCCCGCTGCGCGACGCCTGGGGCACACCGGCGGACTGCAGGGCCCGGGTCCTGGACGACTGACCCGGCAGTCCGGGCCGCTCGTCGCGTGTCCGCTCCCGCCCGCTGCCCTGGCCGCTACCGGCGGCGGCGCTCCAGCTCCTCCAGGTCGGCGAGCATCGCGTCGGCCAGATCCCGCTCCGCGGCGTAGTGCCGCTCCGACCATTTCAGGACGAGCGAGGGGTAGGCCCAGGCCTCCCGGGCATCGGCGCCCGCCGCGTCCAGCTCGGCGCGCTCGCGCATCGTCTCGGCGTACTCCCGGTGCGCGCCGAGAACTTCGCGCATCCGGTCGGCCTCCAGCAGATGGCCGAGCCAGAGCCGCAGCATGACACCGTGCTTGAGGACGGGGGGCTCCACCGGTGCCTCGCGCGCCCAGCGGCGGACCGCCGCCAGGCCCCCTTCGGTGATCACATAGACCCGCTTGTCGCGACTGCCGGTCTCCTGCGCGACCATCCGCGAGGTGACGTGCCCGGCCTTCTCCAGCCGTTTCAGCTCGCTGTAGATCTGGCTGAAGGACGGGCTCCAGTAGAAGAAGCGCAGCGATTCGTCCGACCACTTCTTGAGGTCGTAGCCGGACAGCTCCTGGCCGAAGGAGAGCAGTCCGAGCACGGCCCAACTGGTGGCCGGCAGCGCAGGGTTCTCCGTGCCCCCGGCGGCCGCCTTCTCGGGCCCCGCCGTCTCCGCGCCCTTCTTCGCCTTCTTCTCCGCCTTCTCCGTCACGTTCCGCAGTCTATGACTCCCTCCCGCCCAGGCCGCGGGCCCCATCGGCGCCCCCTTCGCCTCCCCTCACCCCCTTCCCGTCCCTCCTCCTCTCCCTTCCTTCGTCACGGTGTACCTGCTAGACATATTCCTAATCGAAACACGTCTCACGAAGACGCCGGAGGTGGTCACGTGAAGTTCTCGATGATCTTCGAGGCTCAGCTCGCCGATCCGACCCCCGCACACGAACACCAGGTCCTCCGCGACTGCGTCGAACAGGCCGTGTACGCCGAGGAGATGGGCTTCGACCGCATCTGGGCGGTGGAGCACCATTCGCTGACCCAATACGCGCACATGAGCGCCTCCGAGATCTTTCTCGCCTGGGTCGCCGCGCGGACCTCACGCATCCGCATCGGCCACGGAGTGGTCACCATGCCCTTCGGCTATCAGCACCCCGTCCGGGTCGCCGAACGCGCCGCCATGCTCGATGTCCTCTCCGAAGGCCGCGTCGACATCGGCGCCGGCCGGGGCGCCACCCACCAGGAGATGTCCATGTACGGGGTCAGCCCCGAGGACACCGCGCCGCAGATGGAGGAGGCACTGCGGATCTTCAGCGGCGCCTGGCGCGAGGAACTGTTCGCGTGGCGGGGGTCGATCGACATCGGCCCCGGCGCGATCCTGCCGCGCCCCGTGCAGCGCCCGCACCCGCCGCTCTTCATGGCCTGCAGCAAGCACGAGTCCCTGGTGCGCGCGGCCGAACTCGGCGTCGGCGCACTGGTCATGGGCTTCGCGGGCGCGGACGACGTACGGGCCATGCGCAAGACCTACGACGCGGCGATCGCGGCGCGCAGCGGGAACCGGCTGGTGTCCACCGAGACCAACGACCACCTCGCCGCGCTCTGCCCCACGACCGTGCTCGACGACGGCGCGGCCGCCTACCGGATCGGGACCCGCGGTCAGCGGTTCTTCGCGGAGGCGATCGCCCACTGGTACGGCGACGGTCCCGCGCCGACCGGTCATGACGAGGACGCGGACCATGTCGCCGTACTGGCGCGGCGCCGCGACGCACTCGTCGCCAAGCTGCACGAGGCGGACATCCCGGCGCGGCCCGCCGCCACCGGCACCTTCAACGCCCAGCACGCGTACGGCACCGCCGACGACGCCATCGCCTATGTCGAGCGGCTCCACGAGATCGGGGTGGACGAGGTGATGTGTCTGATCCAGATGGGAACCGTGCCACAGGAGGTCTGTATGGAGACCATCCGGCAGTGGGGTGAGCGGGTCATCCCGCACTTCCGCCGGCGCGACGGCCGCGCGCCCGGGGTCCGCTCATGAGCGCCGCCGGGCCGCGACTGGACGGCAAAGTGGCGGTGATCACCGGCGCGGGGCGGGGGCAGGGCGCAGCCGAGGCCCGGCTGTTCGTGGCGTCCGGTGCGCGGGTGGTGATCGGCGATGTCCGTACGGAGGAGGGCCGTGCGGTGGCCGCCGAACTGGGCGCCGCGGCCCGCTTCGTCCGGCACGACGTCACCGACGCCGCCGGATGGCAGCAGGTGACCGACACCGCCGTCGCGGCCTTCGGCCGGCTGGACATCCTGGTCAACAACGCGGCGCTGTGGCGTACGGCGCCCGTCGACGAGGAGACCGAGGAGACCTTCGCGCTGCTGTTGCGGGTGAATCTGCTGGGCGCGTTCCTCGGTATCAAGGCGGTGGTCCCGGAGCTGCGCCGGGCGGGCGGTGGATCGATCGTCAACATCTCGTCCACGGCAGGCCTCAAGGGCCTTGCGCACCACGCGGCGTACGGGGCGAGCAAGTTCGGACTGCGGGGGCTCACCCGGTCCGCGGCCCTCGACCTCGGCGGCGACCGGATCCGGGTCAACTCGGTGCACCCGGGGGTGACCGACACCCCGATGGTGACGGACGCGCTGGGGCCGGACCCCGCCGCGCGGGAGTGGCCACGGGTACCGCTGGGGCGCATCGGCGCGCCGGACGACGTCGCCGCACTCGTCCGCTTCCTGGCCTCCGACGCCGCCGCGTACATCACCGGAGCCGAATTCGCCGTCGACGGAGGGCTGACCACCTGATGAACCGACCCACCCGCCCCACGGACCGGCAGCCGCCCGAGCCCGACCCGCTCCCCGCCGCCGCCCGCCGGATGGCCGACGCCATGGCCGCGCACTTCCCCGACCCCGCCCGGGAGCCGCTGGAGGCGGAGGCGCTGCGCCGCGCGTCGGCCGCCGGCGTGGCCGGAGCGCGTGACGTACGACGGGCAGAGCGGGCGGGCGTCACCACCACGGACCGGACCGTCCCCGGGCCGCCGGGAGCGCCCGCGCTCCCCGTGCGGCTCTACCACCCGGACTCCGCCGCGCCGGGGCCGCGCCCGCTCCTCGTCTTCTTCCACGGCGGCGGCTGGGTGATGTGCGACCTCGACACCCATGACGGCCTGTGCCGTGAACTCGCCCTGGGAAGTGGGGCATCGGTGATATCGGTGGACTACCGGCGGGCCCCCGAACACCGTTTCCCCGCTGCCGTCGAGGACGCCTGTGCGGCCACCCGGTGGGCCTGCGCGCACGCCGCGGAGCTGGGCTGCGACCCGGCCCGGGTGGCTGTCGCCGGCGACTCCAGCGGTGGGAATCTCGCCGCCGCCGTCACTCTCATGACGCGCGACCGCGGCGGCCCACCGCTCGCCGCCCAGCTCCTCCTCTACCCCGCCCTGGACCACCGGCTCCTCGGCCGGTCGGCCACCGCGTACGCGACCGGCTTCTTCCACACCACGGCCCATATGCGCTGGTACTGGGCGCAGTATCTGGGTCCGCAGGGCGACGGGGCGCATCCGTACGCCTCCCCGGGCCTCGCCCCCGACCTCACCGGTCTGCCGCCCGCCCTGCTGGTCCTTCCCGAGTGCGACCCGCTGCGCGACGAGGGAGTCGCCTACGGCCGGGCCCTGCGGGCAGCCGCCGTCCCCGCGCGCGTCGAGACGTACCGGGGCACCTTCCACGGCTTCCTGGGCACGCTCGGCCAACTTCCCGAAGCTGCCCACGCCCTCGCCACGGCAAGCTCCTGGCTCAGCGGGATCCTCGCGCCGCCGCGCGGGAGAACGGGCGTCAACTCCGGTGGTGCGAAGGGCAGTACGCGCCCCCTGGACTGACACACGGTCGGTGCCATAGCGTCGGCGTCACTGCCTGTCAGCCACCGCATACCGCCCGTTCACCCCGGGCGGCTTCGCGCACCCTCCGATTCCGGATTCACGCTCAGGGAAGCCGAGGACGCTCCGTGACCACCATCCCGCAGCCGCCGGACATCCTCTCCCCGGAGTTCGAGGCGGACCCCTACCCGGCCTACGCAATCCTGCGGGAGCACTACCCGCTGCTGCACCACAAGGGCACCGACAGCTACCTCCTCTCCCGCTACGAGGATGTCGAACGGGCCTTCCGCGAGCCGGTGTTCACCAGCGACAACTACAACTGGCAGCTCGAACCGGTGCACGGCGGCCGGACCCTGCCCCAGATGAGCGGCCGCGAACACTCCGTACGGCGCGCCCTGGTGGCGCCGGCCTTCCGCGGCCGGCAGCTGCGGGAGACGTTCCTGCCGGTGATCGAGCGCAACGCACGTGAACTGATCGACGGTTTCCGCGACAGTACGGAGACCGACCTGGTCGCCCGCTTCGCGACCCGCCTCCCGGTCAACGTCATCGTCGACATGCTGGGCCTGGACCGTTCCGACCACGACCGTTTCCACGGCTGGTACGCGTCGGTCGTCGGCTTTCTGGCGAACCTCGCACAGGACCCCGATGTCGCGGCAGCCGGCCTGCGGGCGAGCCAGGAGCTCACCGCGTATCTGCGGCCGATCATCCAGGAGCGGCGCGCCGCCCCCGGGGAGGACCTGCTGTCCTCGCTGTGCACCGCTGAGGTCGACGGGACCCGGATGAACGACCGGGACATCACCGCGTTCGTCAGTCTGCTGCTGGCCGCCGGCGGGGAAACGACGGACAAGGCCATCGCCGGAATCTTCCGCAACCTCCTCGCGCACCCCGACCAGCTGGCCGCCGTCCGCGCGGACCGGAGCCTGGTCCCGGTGGCCTTCGCCGAGACGCTGCGCTACACCCCGCCGATCCAGATGATCATGCGGCAGCCCGATGCGGATGTCACCCTCAGCGGCGGCACCGTCCCTGCGGGCGCCACGGTCACCTGCCTGATCGGCGGTGCCAATCGCGACGAGCGGCGGTATGCCCGCCCGGAGACGTTCGACATCTTCCGGACCGACCTCACCGCGGCCAACGCCTTCAGCGCGGCCGCCGACCATCTGGCGTTCGCCCTCGGCAGGCATTTCTGCGTGGGCGCGCTGCTGGCCAGGTCCGAGGTGGAGATCGGCGTGAACCAGCTGCTCGACGCGTTCCCCGACATCGCCTTCGCCCAGGGCACGGCGCCCGCGGAATCCGGGGTGTTCACCCGCGGCCCCGAGCGGCTCTCCGTACGCCTCTCCCCGGGCGGCGGGGCGGTCTGACACCGCCCCCGGCGGCTCCGCGCGCCGCGGCCGGCGCTCCGGGACATGGCAGGTGTCCCGGGGCGGCCCTGGGGCCCGCGCCGCGCGATCAGTTGCCGAAGGGGTCCGGGGACCGGCGGATGCTCGTCCAGTCCAGCAAGTCATCGGCCTCGCCGTGGATCTTCTCAGCCGTCTTGCGAGCCTCGGCGACCACGTCGCCGAACTCCTCCACCAGACTCCCGTATATCGGCGGCTGATCACGCTCCTCAGCAACAGTGGGGCTCACGCTGATCTTCCTCCATCACTCAAGACTACGGTCGTGGCGCTTTCCGCACCGGTAGAGCATCGTGCCAGGTCGCCTGTCGGGACACCTCATCGGGCCGAATGTCGGAACCGCGCCGGCCGCCCCCGCGCACACCGTGGCGCGGCGCCGGCGCCGGTACGCACGGCCCCTCCCGCCCGGCGGGCCCCCTCTCACCGGGCCCTGTCGTCGGCTCCGCGGTCGCCCCAATAGCACCTCCACGCCGCCCCGTTGCCCGATACCGGCAGCAGGCCCACCTTCCAGGGAAAACGGCTGCCGCGGCGCCTGACATGACCGGTGCCGGGGTAGTGCTGTGCGGTCCGGGGGCGGAGCAGCGCCTCCTCCTCCCCCGGACATACCGGCACGCGGATACCGAGGAAGGCATTGGAACAGTGACACAGCCATTCGAATTGCCGAACTTCTATACGCCCTATCCGGCGCGGTTGAACCCGCATCTCGAAGCGGCGCGGACCCACTCGAAGAAATGGGCCCGGGACATGGGGATGCTGGAGGGCTCGGGAATCTGGGAGGAGCGGGATCTCGACGCCCACGACTACGCCCTGTTGTGCTCCTACACCCACCCGGACACCCCGGAGTCGGCGCTCTCCCTCGTTACCGACTGGTACGTATGGGTCTTCTTCTTCGACGACCATTTTCTGGAGAAGTTCAAGCGGACGCTCGACCGGGAGGGCGGCAAGGAATACCTCGACCGGCTGCCCGCCTTCATGCCGATGGACCTGGCGACGCCCGTCCCTGAGCCGGTCAACCCGGTCGAGGCCGGTCTGGCGGATCTGTGGGCGCGCACGGTGCCCGCCATGTCCGTGGAGTGGCGGGCGCGGTTCGCCGAGAGCACCGAGCATCTGCTCAATGAATCACTGTGGGAACTCTCGAATATCAATATCGCCCGCGTCCCGAATCCCGTCGAGTACATCGAGATGCGCCGCAAAGTCGGTGGCGCACCGTGGTCGGCCGGTCTGGTGGAATACGCGACGGGCGCCGAAGTGCCCGCGGCCGTTGCCGAATCCCGGCCGCTGCGGGTTCTCAAGGACACCTTCTCCGACGGCGTTCATCTGCGCAATGACCTCTTCTCCTACCAGCGTGAGACGGAGGAGGAAGGCGAGTTGAGCAATGGCGTCCTGGTCCTGGAGACATTCCTGGGCTGTTCGACGCAGGAGGCCGCGGATGCCGTGAACGACCTGATCACCTCGCGGCTCCAGCAATTCGAGAACACCGTTTTCACGGAACTCCCGGCGCTTTTTGCCGAGAAGGGGCTGGATCCGCACTCCTGCGCCGACGTGCTGACGTATGCGAAGGGGCTGCAGGACTGGCAGGCCGGCGGCCATGAATGGCATATGCGCTCAAGTCGCTATATGAACGGCGGCGGGAAGGCGGCCGGCGACGCCTCCGTGCCGTTCCTCTCCGCCTCGACCCCGGCACCCTCGTCGTCCGCCCACCTCTCGCCGTTCACGCCCACCGGATTCGGGACGTCCGCGGCGGATCTCACGTCCGCCTTCGCCGCCGCCGGCCGGCGACGCGTCCGCAGCCAGACGCATGTGCCGCACCAGAAGGTCGGCCCGTCCCGGCTCCCGGACTTCGACATGCCCTTCACCACCACTCTGAGCCCGCATCTGGACGCCGCCCGCCGCAACGTCGTCACCTGGTCGCACCGCATGGGCCTGCTCAGGCCACAGCCCGGCGTGCCGCTCTCCGACATCTGGGACGAGGCGGCGCTGGTCGGATTCGACTTCGCGCTCTGCGCGGCGGGCCTGCACCCGGACGCCACCGAGGAACAACTCGACCTGGGATCGCACTGGCTGACCTGGGGCACGTACGCGGACGACTACTACCCCGCGGTCTTCGGCCGGACCCGTGACCTGGCCGGCGCCAAGGTCTGTACCGCCCGTCTGTCCGCCCTGATGCCGGTGGATCCGTCCGACAGCGCGCCCGCGCCGGTCAGTGCGCTCGAACGCTCCCTGGCGGACCTGTGGTCCCGTACGGCGCGACCGATGTCCCCCGACAACCGCCGCGACTTCCGCATCGCCATCGAGAAGATGACGGCCAGCTGGCTCTGGGAACTGGACAACCAGGCTCATCACCGCATCCCCGACCCCGTCGACTACATCGAGATGCGCCGGTCGACCTTCGGGTCCGAACTGACAATGGGCCTGAGCCGGATCGGGCACGGCCGGCAGGTCCCCCCGGAGATCTACCGCACCGGCCCGCTGCGCTCCCTGGAGAACGCGGCCGCCGACTACGCAGCCCTGATGAACGACGTCTTCTCGTACCAGAAGGAAATCGAGTACGAGGGCGAGGTGCACAACGGGATCCTGGTGGTGCAGAACTTCTTCGACTGCGACTACCCGACCGCACTGGCCGTCATCGACGACCTGATGAAATCCCGTATGCGCGAGTTCCAGCATGTCGCGGCCAGCCAACTCCCGGTGCTCTACGACGACTTCAAGCTGCCGGACGAGGCCCGCGCGGCCCTGGACGGGTACGTCAAGGAGCTGGAGAACTGGCTCGCCGGCATCCTCACCTGGCACCAGGAGTGCCGCCGCTACAACGAGGCCGACCTGCGGCATCCGCCCGGGTCCCCGGCCCGGCCCGCAGGCCCCACCGGGCTGGGCACCTCGGCCGCCCGCATCCTGCTGCCGGCCCTGACCACCGGATAGGGACGCGGCAGGGACCAACGCCGCCCGCACCAGGGCCTTCCGGCCTCCGGTGCGGGCGGCGCGTGTCGCGGGTCGTACGGCTACCAGCCGACGCCCGCGGGCTGCTTCACGGTGACATTGATCCGGTTGAAGAGATTGGTCAGGCCGATCATGAGGATCAGGGCCGCGAGCTGCCGCTCGTCGAAGTGGTCGGCGGCCTCGTCCCAGATCTCGTCGGGCACCGGGTCGGACCGGTCGGCCAGCCGGGTGGCGGCTTCGGTCAGCGCCAGCGCGGCGCGTTCGGCGTCGGTGAAGTAGGGCGCCTCCCGCCACGCCGCCACCGCGAACAGCCGCTCGTCCGTCTCCCCCTCCTTCTTCGCGTTGCGGGCGCCCATGTCGACGCAGAATCCGCAGCCGTTGATCTGACTCGCCCGCAAGTGGACCAGCTCCAGCGTCTCCTGGGGCACACCTCCTTGCCGGGTGGACCGCAGCACGGCCTGAACGGCCGACATGGCCTCGGGGATGATCACCGCGGGGTTCTGCATCCGTGCCTTCATCATCGTTCTCCCTCGGATTTCCGTCGTTACATCTGTGTGACGGATCCCGGCCCGGGAATGTGACAGGCCGCCGACGGCGACGCCCGGACACGACGCCGCACTTCAGGGGCCGGCCCCCGCAGGGCCCGCCTCCGGCCGCCAACCGCGCGCCCTGGAAACCCTCTTGGGGCACCTGATGAATAAGTATGTCGGCGAGTGAGTGCATCCTCGCCGATCAGGAATCTTGTCGCCTCCTGTGGCATTTGCCCGTCATCAAAGAGAGAAGGCGCTCATTGATCGTCTCTACTCTCGTTGACAAGGGATAGCTACACTCACGCTCCATGCGAACTGCTACCCCCCACAGCACTCGCCCCGGTAAACAAGGGAATCGTCCCGTATTTGTTGACAACTCAGGTCGACGTAGACGACTCCTGGGGCATATGGCGTTGACCGTAGGCTGCACCTGCATCGGATATCTGGTGCTTCTCGCCGTCGTGTTCGGCGGACTCCTGCAGCCCGGCGAAAGACCTGCACCCGGAAAGGCCGATCCGCTGCCCGGCGGCACCGCTCGTCATGAGCACGGTGTCCAGGGCCGCGCCGGCCTACCCGCCCACTCCGCCACCCCTGAGCCCGCTTCGCACCACACGTCGCGGACCCCCACCGACACCTCCCCCGCCCCGTGAACCACGCCGGACAGGTGAGCTCCGCCCGCTGAGCGCGCGAGCTCGCCCCCGGCGCCGACCCGAGGCGTGCCGGTGGGCACACCGCCCCTGGCGTGTGTGCCCACCGGCACGCCTCGCACGTGGCGCGTGTCTCGACAGAAAGGGACCATCGTGGCGATGGCAGGTCAGGGACGGCACGCGCAACGCCGCCCCCCACGCTGGCACTGGTTACTGCTGTTGCTCATCCTCCCCATAGTCGCCGCTTCGCTGCTCTTCGAAGGCTGGACCACCCACGAGGTCGACGGCGCTCGGACGAGGCGTGCGTGCACGAGCCCCATACCGAAGTCCGCGGACAACGGATCCCCGGTCCTGCGCATCACCGACGACAACGTCGAAACCGCGCAGATGCCGCTCCGGACCGCCGCGCTGACCTTCGACGGGGGGCCCGACCCCCAATGGACCCCGCGACTGCTGGATCTGCTGCACGCACACCACGCGCACGCCACCTTCTTCCTCTACGGAACGCAGGCGGCCCGCCATCCGGAGCTGGTGCAGCGCATCCGCGACGAGGGCCACGAAATCGGCTCGTACACCTACACCGGCGGCGACTTGGGCACCGCGTCATCCGTCCGCTCACGTCTGGAACTGTCGCTGACGCAGTCCGCTCTCGCGGGCTCCGCCGGCGTCAACACCGGGCTGCTGCGGCTGCCGCACACCACCGCCGCCGACACCATGTGCGGCGCCGAGTGGACAGCGGCCCGGCGGGCCACCGACCAGGGATACCTCCTGGTCGCCGCCACCCCTCGTTCCCGCAAACCACCACTGGGCGTGGTGCGGCAGTACAGCCACACCGCCCTGGGATACCAGGAGGCGAAAAAGCTGCTCGCGAACCCGCAAGTGGGGCGGTTCAGCACCGTCACCGCGGGCCTCGGGCGGCCCTCGCTCACCACCCCGGCGACCTGGACCGAGCGTGTCCAGGGCACGGCACTGATCTGGACCCAGTCCGTCGGGCACGCCTTCGCGAGCTCGATGACCTGGGCTCTGGGCATCGCGGGTGGCCTGGGCATGCTCCGGCTGGCGATGCTGGCGTTCCTCGCGCGCGTCCACGTGCGGCGCCAGCAGCGGTACCGTTCCGGCGCGCCCTGGCTGCACGAGGTGACCGAGCCGGTCACGGTGCTGGTCCCCGCGCACAACGAAGAGGCCGGTATCGAGGCGACGGTGCACTCGCTGCTCGCCTCCACCCACCGCGACCTCCAGATCATCGTCATCGATGACGGCTCGACGGACCGCACGGCGGACATCGCGCGCTCCATCACCGATCCGCGGGTCACGGTGGTGCAGCAGCCCAACTCCGGCAAGCCCGGGGCGCTCAGCACCGGTCTGCGCTACGCGCGTTGCGACATCGTGGTGATGATCGACGCGGATACCGTCTTCGAGCCGGATGCCCTGTACCGGCTCATCCAGCCGCTGGCCGATCCGGTGGTCGGCGCGGTCAGCGGCAACACCAAGGTCGGCAACCGCCGCCGCCTGCTGGGCCGATGGCAGCACCTGGAGTACGTCCTCGGGTTCAACCTGGACCGGCGGATGTTCGAGGTGCTGGAGTGCATGCCGACGGTTCCTGGTGCCATCGGTGCCTTCCGGCGGGACGCGCTGGTGTCCATCGGCGGTGTCAGCGACGACACGCTCGCCGAGGACACCGACATCACGATGGCCCTCTGGCGGGCCGGCAGACGCGTGGTCTACGAGGAGACGGCCATCGCCTGGACCGAAGTGCCCAGCACCCTCGACCAGTTGTGGCGCCAGCGGTACCGCTGGTGCTACGGGACGCTGCAGTCCATGTGGAAGCACCGGCACGCACTGGTGGAGGTCGGCACGGCCGGCCGGTTCGGCCGTCGCGGACTGACGTACCTCGCGCTGTTCCAGATCGTGCTGCCGCTGTTCGCCCCGATGGTCGACATCTTCGCCCTGTACGGAGTGTGCTTCGGCGACTCCCTGCAGGCCATCGGTGTCTGGCTCGGCTTCCTCGTCATCCAGCTGGTCACCGCCGGATACGCGCTGCGGCTGGACCGCGAGAAGCTGAGCGCACTGTGGGCGCTGCCGCTTCAGCTCTTCGTCTACCGGCAGCTGCTGTATCTCGTGGTCATCCAGTCGGTGGTCACCGCGCTGCTCGGCACCCGGCTGAAGTGGCACCGCATGCACCGCGCCGGCACGGCCAACCAGCATCTGCTCAGAGAGCCCGTCCCGTATTCGGGCAGTTTGCCGTCGAAATGACCGAGGAGAGTTGGACCATGAGGAACCCGCTGGGCAGGTGGGCATCGAATGACACATCCGCAGCGTTTCCGGGCGGCTCTCACGACCGCTCGGCGGAAGGAACCGAAGGAGCCGAAGGAGCCGACAGCGGAAGGGGGATCCGTGAAGCGGGCGGTGGGGCGTACGGGAGCGATGCGTACGACGGGGCCGCCGGGCGGGTGCTGAACGTCCCGCAACCGCCATCGCCCGCCGAGGCACCACCGCCCCGACACCACGACGGCTACGGGGAGTTCGGCGCACACGACACCGTGGCGCCGCCGCACGGCGGGGTGCCCCGTCCCGCCCCGGGGCGCCGGCCCCGTAGCCGTAAACGCAAGCGGCCGGTCCGCCGCATCGCCGTCGCCGTGCTCGTCGTGCTCCTGGCCATCCCCGCCGGGACCCTGGCCTGGGCCGACAGCAAACTCAACAGCAAGGTCGATCTCAGCGACCTGGGGGAGCACCCCGGGCCGGGGAAGGGCACCAACTATCTCATCGTCGGTTCCGACAGCCGTGAGGGTCTCACCGACAAGGAGAGGCGGGACCTGCACACCGGTACGGCCGGCGGCCGGCGCACCGACTCGATGATCCTGCTGCACACCGGTGCGTCCGGCAGCACGATGCTGAGCCTGCCGCGCGACTCGTGGCTGACCGTCCCGGGCTTCACCAGTCCGAGGACGGGCAAGCACTTCGGACCGGCGAAGAACAAGCTCAACGCGTCCTTCTCGATGGGCGGCCCCAAGATGCTCACCCGCACCATCGAGCACAACACCGGGCTGACGATCGACCACTATGTCGAGGTCGGGTTCGCGGGCTTCGTGAACCTCGTCGACGCGGTCGGTGGCGTGCGGATGTGCCTCGACCGGAACCTGAAGGACAAGAGCTCGGGAGCCGACCTCAAGAAGGGCTGCCACACGCTCGACGGCGCCTCGGCGCTCGCCTTCGTCCGCCAGCGCCATCAGGAGAAGCGGGGCGACCTGGGCCGTACCCGGAACCAGCAGAAGTTCCTGTCCGCGCTCGCGCATCAGGCCGCGGCGCCGGGCACCGTGCTCAACCCGTTCGCGCTCTACCCGGCGCTCAACGCCGGGCTGGACACCCTAATCGTCGACCGGGACACGGGCCTGAAGGACCTCGCGTCGATGTTCCGGGCGATGCAGGGCATCACGAACGGCCGCGGCCGGCAGATCAACGTCCCGGTGGCCTCCGCCGCCTTCCCCACGTCCAAGGGCAGTTCCGTCCTCTGGGACACCAAGCGGGCGAAGCGGGTCTTCGACGACCTGAAGCACGACCGGCCCGCGAGGCCCTGACGGGCGGTCGGCCACGGGGGCGGGGGCGGTCGCGACCGCCTCCGGCCCCGTGGCCGGCGCATTACGACACCGGGCTTTCGATCAGCGTGACCCGATTGCCGTCGGGGTCATGGAGCGCCGCGAACCGCACACGCTCGGCACCGGGCTGGATCGGCCCCGCCGTCAGACCACGTCCGGCGAGATCCGACAGCGCCGCGTCCAAGTCATCCGTCACCAGGTTGAGCAGCGACGACCCGGCGTGCTCGGGCGACTGGAAGACCTGGATCCAGGCGGTCGGGGAAATGTGCCAGTCGGCCAGCCCCGGCATCGGCCGCATATCGGCCGGCCTCCCCAGGAGCCGCTCGTACCAGGCCACCGCGGTGTCGATCTCGCGCACGGGCGCGACCGCAAGGACATGCGTGAAGGACATGGGGCTCCCACCTCTCGCTGTACAACCGGGCCTTGCACGTGTACCGACTCGCTCCACGGCGGAAACTCATCGCCGATGCGGAGACGGCACTGCGCGCCGGTAGGGGGCGCGGGCCCGGCGGGGCAACGTGCAGGCGCCGAAATGAGTCACCGTAAGTGTCGTGGCCATCCGCCCTCGCTCCCCGCCCGAACCAGGAGCCGCCCCCATGCCGTCCGAAACCCCGCCCGAAACGCACCCCGCCGCCTCGCACCTCTACGAGATCCAACTCGGCGTCTACGCAACCCCCGACGACGTACAGCGCCTCGTCGAAGCGTGCACCCGGCTGCTGGACGACCGCGCATGGCCCTATCGCCTCAGCGTCGCCGGACCGGGGCAGTCGACCGCACCGGGCGGCATGCCGCTGGCCGAGTTCTACGACGCGCTCCCCCGGCAATGGCGGATCGAACACCGCGGCGCCGACCCCGGCGCCCGGCAGCTCCACGAGATCCGCGTGGGTCTGCTCGCCCCGGAAGAAGAGCGGGACGACCTCCGCGCGGAACTCACCCGCGTCGCCTGCCCGGACCCCGAACACTCCTCCCCCTGCCCCGTCCCCTGGTCCGCCGGTTACACCGAAGCCGCGGGCCAGAGCGAGAACGCGACCGAGGCCGGAGCCGGAGCCGACGGGGAGGAGAGGGACGGGGAGGACGGAGTGGACGGAGACGAGTCCGGGGCCTACTTGGAGCAGCAATACGGGCAGCTGCGTCGTTCATGAGCCAGTAGTCGTTCACGGGGCCGGCAGGAGGGATGGCCGGTTGTGGGCCGCCAGGGGTTCCGCCGTGCCCGGACGGCCGGCTTCGTCACTCACCGGCCCGTGCCGCGACTCCCTGCGCGGCGACGACGAGATCGAGGGCCTGGTCGGCGGTACGACCGGGGACCTGATTCCAGTCGCCGATCAAGGCGCCCCAGCCCCGGTTCCGCAGTTCGCCGAGGACGTGACCCGCGGCGCGGGCCGCGTTGTCCTCGGTGCCGACCCCGAGGGCGACGGTGGTGACGAGGGCGCCGCAGATACAGCGACGGCCACGCCGGTTGCGGAGGTGATGCGGCCGCTGCTGCCAGCCCCATACGCGCAGGATCTCCGCGGCGACCGCGAGCTGCGTGGACGGCGGGTGGGAAAGGTCGACGCGATGACGGTGCGCCCAGTCGGGGAGGACCCGGGAGAGCCGGCCGGGCAGATGTACGTCCACGGTGGGCCGGGTGCCGTGGGCGGGCAGGGCGCGCAGCGATTCCTCGACGAGTTCGTCCACCGTGGCGGTGAGCAGACGCCTGGCGCCCGGGTCCGCGGGCGCGGTGCGCCGGTAGCCGCCAACGATCCCGGCCCAGTCCGGGTCCGACGGAGCTGGAGCCGGGGTGCGTGCCGGGGCTCGCGTCTCGGCCCGGGTCAGGGCGGCGGCCCGGTCGAGAGCCGCGGGAGTGAGGGTGGGCGTCGGCATCCGAGCGTCATCCCCTTGGGAGCGGGAGCCCCGAGGCGAGGCGAGGAGGGCAGGGCTGCACGGTCACGCCGTGGCGATCGGCTCCCACGACGTCGTGGGCGGCATGCCGTGGGCGATCAACCTGCCAGCCCGTCCGCCCCACCCGTCCGCTCCACGCCGGTCCGCGTCACGGGTCCACCGCAATGGCTGCCCACCGACCGGCCTGCCCGGCGCGCCCCTCCTGGAACGCTCTCCTGCCCCTGGGCGCCTTGCGCCCCGCCTCCCTCACCAGCGGCAAGGCCTCACCTCACGGCCCGGCCACCGCACCGCCGGGCCACCTCACCTCCCGGCCACCTCCCGCACAGCCAAGGTCGCTCACGGCCGAGTCCACGCCCGCGTCGTGGCCCGCCTCACCTCACTGCCAAGGCCACCGCGCGTCGTGGCCCGCCTCCAGCAGCGGCACCATGCTGAAGGCATGGTCGGTCAGGCCGCCGAAAGCATGACGGTTCGCGCCGCCGGAGGGTGCCGCGCCGGCCTTGTAGCCGGCCATGTTCCACATGTAGACGGGCGCGTGCCGCGGGACGAGGTCGTCGATCTCGGTTTCCCGCATTCCGCCCCAGTGGCCGTGGCAGTTCGACGGTAGCCAGCCGGGCCGGGTCTGTTCGTCCGTGACGACGACCACGCGGTCGTGGCCGTCGTAGTGCTCCTTGACGGCGGACGGGATGTCCGTGCCGTCGATGCGGTCGAACCTCTCGATCAGCCGCAGCGCGCTCATCCCCTTGGGCACGTCGAGCCGTCGGCTGCGCATGCCGAACTCGACGAGCGTCGGCGCCTCGGCGCGCACGGCGAGTGCGGCGCCGAAGACGGCGGCCTGCTCGGCGAGCGGGATGTCCGATCGGTTGGCGGTCGAGAAGGAGTAGCCGGGGAACATCGACGGTGACCGGTCCACCAGGATCAGCGTCCGGCCGGGCAGCCGCGGCACATTGCTCAGCGCGTGGCCCAGCGCCTGCTCCAGAGCGTGACCCCAGCGCAGGGATGGGGCGTGCTTGTACGCGGCCCAGAACCGGAACGGGAACATACGCGAGCGGGCGACCTGCTCGGAGTCCGCGAGCCGGGCCGCCACCTGCGCGGCGACCGCGTCGGACACCCCGGCCTCGTCGAAGTTTCGGAGGTTGCGCACCAGCGCCATGAGCCCCATGGACGGGATGACGGCTTCCCACGCGGCCCGGTCCATCCGCCCCTGCAGCCAGCCCGCCAGCGCCTCCCAGGTCATGCCCGCCCGGCGCAGGAAGTCGGCGGCATCGGGCCGGTGCAGCAGCGCGCGGCGCTCCTCGGCCGTCCAACCGGCCATCGCGGCACGCCGGCACAGCAGCTCCAGCGCGGCCGGCGGCTCGTCGCCCCGTCCGTGACGGCGATCGATCGCGTGCCGGAACAGGTCGCCCTGCCAGGTGGCGGCGGGCGAAGGATGGACCAGTTCGATCACGTCACCGAAGCGAAAAGCGTGGCCGTTGGTGTCGTATTTCAGCAGCGACCGCTCGGTATACAGCTCACCGATGGCATCGGCGATGCCGCGCTTCACAGGCTTGGGAATACGCCGGCCGTATCGACCGGTCCAGTAGGCGAGGAGTTCGCCGGGCTCGTCGGGACGCTTCAGTACGGAGGCGACAACGGCGCGGTTCGACACGGCCCCGGATATCTCCTCGGCTGCGAGGTCGGCCTTTTCGAGGCGGGCCTTGACGAATTCCGCCGCCCCGACGATCGCCGCCGTCCGCATGGCGCCGGGACCGCGCAGCCAGCCCAGCAGGCCGGCCGTCCAGGCGCCGTCCTCGACCGCGAGCCGGCGTATCAGCTGCGTGTAGCGGTCGTCCCGGTCGCCGCCCTTCTCGTAGAAGGTGTCGGCGCCGACCATATTGGCCACTGCCAGCAGGAACAGTTCCGACTTGGCAGTGCGCAGGTGGCCGGTGGCGCCCTCGTGGGTGGCGGTGCGCTCGCCGGTCGTGGTGACCGGCGAACCGGCCGGCGAACGGGTCGTACGGATGTTGAAGCGGCCCATGAAATGAATTCCCCCGTGGAAGGGAGGCCGCAGCAAAGGGGTGCCCGAGATCGATTGGGGAAACGGGAACAAAGCGCTCTGGGCCGCTGAGCTACCTCCGGTCAGGGACCGGCAGCCGGGATTCGAACCCGGGTCTCTCTCTAGGAAGGAGAAGTATCCGTTTCCTGCGCACCGGACACCCCGATGCCGTGCCTCCCGAGATCAGAAGTGGCTCCGGGTCGGTTTCTCAGAGGAAGGAACCGGGGCCTGCGCACCGGGAGGTGCAAGCAAGAACTTGTGGCTGGAGACTACAACACTCCCTCGGCCGGAACGATCTGATTAACGGTCCGCTCGGCCCGCTCAGATCGGCTGGGGCCCGCTCGGCCGGCATCGTCGCCATCGGGAGCCCCGCCCTCGTGCGCTGTCACGAAGGCGGGGCGGGTCCGAGAAGCGCCAGCAGCTCGGATAGTGACAGGAACCACGCTACGGTCCCCCACTGACAACGACGCCCGAACACCCTCGCCCGGAGCCTCGGGTTGACCGCCAACAGGCCCTGTATGAGGCCTAGTTGAAGAGATGCGCCACTCGATCGGGGGACCGTGCGGCAGGCTCCGGGCGCGAGGCCCCGAGCGCACGGATACGCCTGCCCTCCCGCGCACGACGGCGTTTCGCGGACCGCCCGGACGCCAGGCGCTCGCGGGCTCGCACCGGCGACTGCGGAGCGTGTGGGACTGGACACATGGAGAAAGCGCGGCGCGGCCCGGGGATCGACGGTCGCCGCTGGTCAGAGAGCTACGGACGGAGGCGGGACGCGCCATGGGGGCGGGGTGGGAGGCCAGTTGGCGAGCGCACGAGTTGATGCGTTGTCAGTGACAGCCCCTAGCATGTCTCACATGTCCCCAACTCCTCCCGCCCCTGTAGGTGCGCCCGTTTCTGCCTCCCAAGCCAACGAATCGATCCGGCGCTTCGTCCGCGCCCGTCGCGGAATGGCGTGGTCGGCGCAGGACATGACGGAGTACGCGGTGCTGCTGGAGACCTGGACGCTCGCGGTCCGCGCCGAAGTGGTGAAGGCGGCTTAGGGACCCTGGACCGTGTCGCACAGCGGCCAGGGAATGCTTGACGAGCCGTCAGGCTCCCATGCTCACCCCAAGAGTGCTCCAGGGTCGTGGACGACGCTACCGGCGTGGGTCACCCTTCCAGCAGCGGACGCAGCTGAGCATGCGCCCACCCACCCAGCGGGGTGGGGGTGGTGGTGAGCAGGTCGCGCGGCTGCTCGGGCACCAGATCGCGCGATCCGGCGGCCATCCCGACGATGCCCTCCACCGCCGTAGGCGGCAGCCCGGCCGTCCGCAGCGCGTCCCGCACCGCGTCGTCGCTGACGAGGTTGAGCCGGACCGGGCGCCCGAGCGCCTCGGTGAGGATCTGCGCCACCTGATGGAAGGTGAGGTCCTGGGGCCCGTGGACGGCCTGCACCGACCGGCCGCGCCAGGTGTCACTCAGCAGCCGGGCCGCGACCACATCGCCGATATCGCGCGGGTCGACCCACGGCATCGGGTGATCGGGGTGGAACGGCGTGGTCAAGACGCCTTGGGAGAGCCCTTCGAGGTCCATGAGCAGGTTGGTGAAGAAGTACGCGCACCGCAGATGCAGCACATCCGCCCCGGTGGCATCGAGCAGCTCCTCGATGCCGCCCAGTGCGTCGATGTGTCCGACCCCGTGCCGCTTCTCCGCCCCGATACTGCTCAGCAGCACCACCCGCGCCACCTCGCCGGCCCGGGCGGCCTCCGCCAACGGCGCCGCGGTCCGCAGCGAGGTCTCGGTCGGATCCGCCGCCGAGTGCGGCGTGGGATCGACCCACAGGACAGACCGCGCCCCGGCCACCGCGTCACGGACGAACCCGGCGTCCATCAGGTCACCCCGGCGCACATCGACCCGCGCACGGGTGTCCTCATCCAGGCGGGCCGGGTCACGGACCAGAACGCGGGGACGGACGCCGGCCTGGAGCAGCAACCGCACCACGCGCGATCCCACGTGTCCGGTCGGTGTGGTGACCACGATGCTCATCGAGACATCCCCTTCGTCCACTTCTTCGTCCACTTCGCCGGCGTTCCACGCACTCTAAAGAGCCGCGTGGCCGACACCGGACGCCTCACCGCGACCCGCAGGCGCACACTCGCGAACCAGCCATTTCCCACACGACGGCGGCGACGGTGACGGGGACAGATCCGACCAGGCCGTCCGGATCGAGCTGACGCAACAACCACGGTGTCGGATTTCCGCCAGCGGCCGGACTCCGGAGTCCGCAGACTCGAAGGACTGGCGTCACCCCGACCGGCCCCCTTCCGCCGTCTTCCTCCCCTCCCTCCCCTCCCCTCTCCCTTCGTACGGAGGCGACGCGTGATCGTCATGAATGACCCGGAAGCCTCGAGCGGCTCGCCCCTGATCTCCTCGGAGGAAGCCGCCGCGTATGGCGAGCTCCCCTCCCCCAGGCCTTATACGCACGCCGAACTCCGCTCGCTGATCGGCCTGTTGACGGCTCGGCGGCACGGCCCCGTCGGCACCGTGGTCGTCGGCCACAGCCGCGACGCGGCGTCCCGCTCGGCCGCGGCGGCGTTTGCGGCGGCATGGCGGGCGACGGGCCGGCCGGTGCTCGATGTGGTCGATTGGCCCGAGCACGCCGCGTCCTGGCTGCGCGCTGCCCGTCGGTTCACCGACGGGGCGCCCGATGCGTGGGTGGTCGCCGCGGCGCCTCTCGGGTGGGCGCAGATGAGCCGCCGGCTGCGCCACAGCACCGACTGGGACCCCTCCCGTACGTACGGTTTCGCGCCCCTCGGTGACTCCCGGGTGCCCGCCCTGGCCGGGGCCGCGACCCTGCAGGGCATGCAGGGCGTCGCGTCGGACGGCGGCAGCTGGACCATCGACCGGGGGTGGGTGACGCACACCGTGGCACGCTGAAGGGGGGCGCTGAAGGAGGCGCGTCCAGGGACGGACAGTCGAGCGAAGCAGGTCAGACGAGCGAAGCAGGTCACGAGGATCATGAGCACGCCACTTCCCGGCTTCGAGGACGAGGGACATGCGGGGGACGCCGCGGGAAGCGCGGGCAGCGGTCGGCGGGAACTCGCACCCGGCGCCGTCCACGTCCGCGGCTGGCTCTCCCTGCCGCAGCAGCGCGAGCTGGTGACGGCCTGCCGCGGCTGGGCTCGGGGGCCGGTCCCGATCCGGCACACCAAGCTCCCGCGCGGCGGTGTGATGTCCGTCCAGACGGTGTGCATCGGCTGGCACTGGCAGCCGTACGCGTATACCCGGACCGCGGACGACGTCAACGGCGCCCGGGTCCCCGAATTTCCGGACTGGATGGTGGAGTTGGGCCGTCGGGCGGTGGTCGAGGCGTATCAGGACGTGTCCGCGGGCGACGACTACGCCCCGGACACCGCGCTGATCAATTTCTACGACGACCAGGCCAAGCTCGGGATGCACCAGGACAAGGAAGAACGGTCCGGCGCACCGGTCGTCTCCCTCAGCATCGGCGACACCTGCGTCTTCCGGTTCGGCAATACGGAGACGCGCACCAAGCCCTACACCGATGTGGAACTGGCGTCCGGCGATCTCTTCGTCTTCGGCGGCCCGTCCCGGTTCGCGTACCACGGCGTGCCCAAGGTGCGCCCGGGTACGTGCGACCCCGCGTCGGGTCTGACCAGCGGTCGCCTCAACATCACGATGCGGGTCACCGGGCTCACCTGAACCGTCCCGGCGCGAGCGTCCCGCCATCGCCCTGAGCGAGCATCCCGCCATCGGGAGCGGACAGGAGCAGACTGGAGTCATGTGCCGCAGTATCAAGACGCTCCGTCCGCCCATCACGCCCGAGGTCACCGACGAGGACGTCCGGGCCGCGGCCTTGCAGTACGTCCGCAAGGTCTCCGGATTCCGCGCACCGGCCGCGCACAACCGCGAGGTGTTCGACCAGGCCGTGGCCGCCGTGGCCGCCGCGACCCAGGAACTCCTCGACGGCCTTCAGGTGCGCGGCTCCGCCGCGTCCCACCGGCCGCCGCGCGCCCACGCCGAACCGCACACCCGAAGTCATCCCCACGCCGACGCTCACACCCACGCTCACCAGCACTGACGTCCTGTGCGCGGGTTCGCGCTCGCGCTCTTCCCGCTCACGGTCCGTCGGCTCACGCTCCTCCCGCTCACCAGTCGAGCCAAGCCTGCACCGGTAGGTGGTCGCTCGGGAACCGACCGTGCCGGGAGAAGGTGTTGATCACTGCGCGGCGGGTGCGCACCGCGGGTGAGGTCAGGATCCAGTCGATCCGGTCGCCGTCCGGCACCAAGGGGGCATAGCCGTGGAACGTGGCGTACTGGCGGCTGCGCTCCTCGGCCGCGTCCCAGCTGTCGACGAGCGGGCCGCCGCCGAGCATCGCGTCGTAGACGGGGTTCTTGTGGGCCGCGACATTGAAGTCGCCGGTCACGATCCGTGGCAGTGCCGGGTCCAGCGCGCCCAGCCGTTCGGTGATCAGGGCGGCCGAGCGCTCGCGTGAGTACTGGTGGGCGTGGTCGAGGTGGGTGTTGAGGGCATAGAACTCCGCCCCGTCCCGCAGGTCCCGGAAGCGGACCCAGGTGGCCATCCGGATGACGGTGTTTCCCCAGGTGGTGGAGCCGATCAGATACGGCGTGCCGGACAGCCAGAAGTGGTCGTACCCGACCGGCGCGAGACGGCGCACGTCGTAGAAGACCGCCGCGAACTCGTCCAGGCTTCCGCCGCCACGTCCCGTGCCCACCCAGTCGTAGTGCGGGCCGAGGTCCTCCGCGATGTCGCGCAGTTGCCCGTACAGCCCCTCCTGGGTTCCGAGCAGCTGCGGAGCCGCGCGGCGCAGCAGCTCCCGCATCACGGGGCGCCGCTCGGCCCAGGAGTTCGGCCGGGTGTCCGCCGCGTAGCGCAGATTGAAGGACATCACCCGCAGGTCCCGGCCCGGCCCGCTGTCGGCCGCCTGCGCGGTCCCGGTTGCGTACGCCGCCAGCGGCACGGCCACGGCCGTGGCGGCGGCAGCCCGCAGGGCGAACCGCCGGCCGAACGGCACGTCCGCGGCCCCGGCCTCCGCACCGGGGTCGGCGAGCACGTGGGCCCCGGAGGCGGTACCGGCACCGGTACGGGACGGGGCGGAAGGGTACGGGAACGACGCGGGAGCGAGAGCGGTCACAGCGACTCCAGTGGTCGGGGCGGCCCGGCGGGGCCGGCAGCCATCACTGCAGAGTCTCGAATGCGGCGATGAGCCGGAAGTGGCCCTCAGCGGAAGGGACGTGAAACAGCCCCGGCGCCTCGGACTCGCCCACCTCGCAGGACCTGACGGCCCGTCATCCCGCTTGTCCCCCGGAACGGTGCCGCGCCGTCCCGGTGCCGCGCCGGTCCGGTCACACGCCGCCCCGGTCAGGGAGTGTCGGGGTCGCCGATGACCTTGCCGGGGTTGAAGAGGCCGAGCGGGTCCAGCGTCCGCTTGACCGCGTGGTGCATCTCGCAGACGGCGGGGCCCAGCTCCTGTCGCATACCGGCCCTTTTGAGCAGGCCGATGCCGTGTTCGCCGCTGACGGTGCCGCCCATGGCGATCGCGGTGTCCAGCAGCTCGTCGAAGGCGGCTTGCGCGGCGCGCCGGGCCGCTTCATCGCCGGGCGGGGTGATCAGCAGCGGGTGGAGGTTGCCGTCCCCGGCGTGCGCGATGGTGGCGATCCGCACACCGTGGCGCAGGCCGATCTCCTCGGTCTTCGCCAGCATTTCGGGGACGGCGGAGCGCGGGACGCAGACGTCTTCGGTCAGTACCGGGCCCAGCCGCTCCAGCGCCGGGTAGGCCAGCCGGCGGACCTCGAAGAGCGCTTCGGCCTCCACCTGGTCGGTGGACTGCTCGGCCCACAGCGAACCGGCTTCGGCGAAGGCCTGGGCCATGGCATTCGCCTCGTCCGTGCCCGCTTCGCCGGGTGCGTCGATCCGGGCCAGCAGCAGCGCGGCGGCGCCCGGCTCGATGCCGAGGTGCTTCCACTGCTCCACCGCCTCCATGCAGGACCGGTCGAGCAGCTCCAGCGCCGCGGGCTGCATGCCCCGCTCCGTGCACAGGGCAACGGCGCGGCCCGCGTCCACGAGGCTGTTGAACGCGCCGACGACCGTACGCGGGGCCTCCCGCTGGGCGGGCCGCAGCCGCAGGGTGATCTCCGTGATCACACCGAACGTGCCCTCCGAGCCGACGAACAGGCCCGCCAGGTCGTATCCGCTGACGCCCTTGGTGGTACGGCGGCCGAGCCGCACCGCGGTGCCGTAGGGGCCCGCGGGCCCGCCCATCACGGCTTCGAGGCCGAGGACGTAGTCCCGGGTCACGCCGTACTTCAGACAGCACAGGCCGCCGGCATTGGTCGAGACGTTGCCGCCGATCGTCGACCAGGGCGCGCTGGCGGGGTCCGGCGGATACCAGAGGCCGTGTGCGGCGACGGCGGCCTTGAGGTCGTCGTTGACCACGCCGGGCTGCACGACGGTGAGGAGATTGGCCCGGTCGATCTCCAGGACGCGGTTCATCCGCGACAGGTCGAGAATCAGGCAGCCGTCGGTGGCGTTGGCCCCACCCGACAGTCCGGTGCCGGCGCCGCGCGTCACCACGGGTACCGACAGCTCCGCGCAGGCACGCACCGCCTGTTGCACTTCCGCGGTGGATTCCGCGCGCAGCGCCCCCAGCGGCCTGCCGACAGGGGCCCACTCGGCCTCGTCGTAGCTGAGGCCGGCGAGTATGTCCCCGTCGCCGATCAGTTGACTGCCCGGGAGCCTGTTGGCCAGGTCTTCCAGGGTGTGGTTGCCGGATGTCGTGGTGATGTCGTTCCTCCAGATCTCGGCAACGACTGTACGGAGGCGTGCGGGTGGGCGGGATAGCGGGATGCCGGGCGGTGTCCGCGGGGTGCTCGGGGTGGGCGGGGTCGATGACTCTCCGGTCGTACGAGGGCAGGTCCCGTGCAGGGGTGAGGCTCGCGCGTCGGCAGTTCCGTCCGTCGTCAGCGGGGGTCAGCGGGCGTCAGCGGGCGTCAGCGGGCGTCAGCGGGCGTCAGCGGGCGTCAGCGGGCGTCAGCGGGCGTCAGCGGGGCAGCCATACACACTCCGCTACATAGGGAGCAGTTCCGACACAGCCTGTTTCCTTTCTGCGTCAGAATTACCCAAAGAGGGCAATGCGGTCACAATGGTGTCAAGGATTGATCATCGCCCATATCGGTCCATTCGGTGCCTGCGTTGGGCGGGCATGAAGCACTCACATGCACACAAGCGTGATGAATACCGCACCGGCGCGAGTGCGGAACTCCTGGGCGCCTACTGGCTCAACACCCCTGACCGGAGCCACGACGACCACGCATGCCGATGGTGCGAGGAGCTGCGGGCGACCGAGGCGAAGGGCCGCGGCTCTCGCGGCGGCACCGAGGGCTCCGGAGACCCGGGATCCAAGGACAGACGGCGCAAGGACTGAGCACGGCGCCCCAGGGCCACCCGCATCCGTCGCCGACCCGCCCATCGTCCACGCGGCCATGCGCCCGCGCGCCCATGCGTCCACGTGTCCATGCACCCCTGGTCAAGCGGCCAGCGCGTGGCCGCAGCCACTGCAGAAGCGCGCATCGGGCTCCCGGCTGCGGCGTGCGCAGGACGGGCAGGAACGGCCCGGCGTAAGGGAGTTGGCGTCAGACCCCTGAGCGTCGACCCCTTGAGCGTCGGGCCCCTGAGCTTCGGTCCGAGTGGTTTCGGTCCGGTGGGTGTGCGTCGCGTCGTCCGTCCGGGGGCCGCCGATGGACAGTCCGGGGCGTCGGCGATGAACGGTCAGGTGGACGAGGCCGCTTGCGCCTGCGCGCAACGACCGGGAGGACGTCCTGGGGAGCCAGGCGACGGCGCCGGGGACGAGTTCCTGGCGCCCCTCGGGAGTGGTGAGGTGTCCGCTGCCGTCGAGGACGACGAGCAGCACGTCGAGGGCATCGTCGCTGTGTGCGTCAACGCCGCCGTCCGGTGGCAGGCGGACCAGGTTGGCATCCAGGCCGCGTCCCGGTTCGGCGAGCCGCCACAGCACCCGCTGCCGGGCGTCGGGGGCGGTGGCGAGCCGGTCGCACAGCAGGGCCAGGACCCGGGCGTGGGCGTCGGCGTTCTGCGCCATCGCTGTGCCTCCTGATGTGGTCACGGAGGCCGAGCCTACGGCTGCCCGGCCACGGCTCGGGCAGCGCCCGAACGGCAGCCGGGTCACCTCGGCCGTCGTGGCCTACTGGACGCGCCGCGAGGAGGAGCTTTCGCCCTTGTCCTCGTTCTCGTCCTCTTCATCGGGAAGCTTCACATCGCTGACCGCGACATTGACCTCCACCACTTCGTACCCGGTCATCCGCTCCACGGCGGAGATCACGCTCTCCCGTACGTCGCTGGCGACTTCATGGACGGCCTCGCCGTAGTCGACGATGACGTCCAGGTCGATCGCCGCCTGCTTCTCGCCGACCTCCACCTTGACGCCGTGGGTGGTCGTGCCACTACCCGGGACGCGTTTGCGCAGATTCCCGACGGACCGGGAGAACCCGCTTCCGAGGGCGTGCACGCCGTCCACGTCCTGAGCTGTCAGATAGGCGATTTTGGCGACCACGCCATCGGCGACGGTGGTGCGGCCACGGTCCTTTGCGGCGCCGCCCCCTTGCGCGTTCGCCCCGCTGTCTGCGAAAGCAGTCATCCCGCATCATCCCTTTGCTTCGACGACGGGCAAGCATCGGTCCACCTTTCACGCTAAAGCGACGCGCGCGGACCTGCCTCCCGAAGGACGGGGAAGCCCAGGTCAGCGGCTCGCGCCGTCACGCTCCGGGTGCGGGCGACCGCGCCGGGTGCGCAACGGCCGTCCCCCGGCGGTCCCGTACGGCCGCCACCGCCGGGGTGCCGGTACGGGTGCCAGGCCCGGCCGCCATACTTCGAAACGATCATCCGCCCCACCTCGAAGGGAACTCCTCGACGTGACCTCCCCCTCCACCGTGACGCGTACCGCCGTCACGATCATCGGTGCCGGACCCGCAGGGCTCACGCTGGCGAATGTGCTGCGTCATGCCGGTGTCGCCTGCGTGGTACTGGAGGCGGAGAGCCGGGAGTTCATCGAGCAGCGGCCGCGCGCCGGATTCATCGAGGAATGGGCCGTGCGGGCGCTGGCCGGTCACGGGCTGGCGGACCGGCTGCTCGAACGGGCGGAGACACAGGCCGAGTTCGAGTTCCGCTTCGAGGGGCAGCGGCACGTCATCCCCACGGCCGAGCTGTCCGGGCGGCGGCACTTCGTCTACCCGCAGCCGCTGTTGGTCACCGACCTCGTCGCGGCATACGTGGACGGGGCGGGCGGCGACGCGCGTTTCGGCGTCCAGGAGGTGCGCCTGCACGACCTGGACGGGGACCGGCCCGCCGTGTCGTACACCGATCCGGTGAGCGGCGCCCGGCACCGCGTCGAGAGCGACTTCGTCGCGGGCTGCGACGGCGCGCGCGGGGTGAGCCGGGCGGCGATCCCCACCGAGCGCGCGGTCGTCACACGTCAGGACCACGGCGTCGCCTGGCTCGCGCTCCTCGCCCAGGCCCCGCCGTCCGCCGACGGGGTCGTCTTCGGCATCCACGAGCGCGGGTTCGGCGCCCATATGGCCCGTGGCCCGCAGGTCACCCGCTACTACCTGGAGGTACCGCCCGGCGACAGCCCGGAGAGCTGGCCGCACGCGCGGGTGTGGGACGAGCTGCGCACCCGGCTGGGCGCGGCCGGCGCCCCGCCGCTCGCCGAAGGGCCGTTGATCGAGAAGGTCGTCCTGGACATGCACAACTACGTGGTGGAGCCGATGTCCTACGGCCGCCTCCATCTGGCGGGCGACTCGGCGCATCTGGTCGCGCCGATAGCAGCGAAGGGCATGAATCTCGCCATCAACGACGCGCTGCTGCTCGCCGATGGGCTGATCCAGCACTTCCACGGCGACGATCTCGGCCTCGACAGCTATTCGGAGGCCTGTTTGCGGCGCGTCTGGCAGTACCAGGAGTTCTCGCAGTGGCTGTCCGAGGTGATGCACGGCGCCTCGTCCGGCGACCGGTTCCGGGCCGGCACGGCGACCGCTCGGCTGCGGCGGCTGCTGGGCTCCGAATCCGCGGCGAAGGCGTTCGCGGGGCTGTACATCGGCGAGGAGGCCGATCTGTGACGGCGGGAGTGGCACAACTTCCTACTCCCGGACCGTAAGCGCAGGTCACAGCCTTTCCGACGGCGCCTCAAGTGGCGCAACACTGCGGCAACACCACCTGCGCGAGGGCGTCGGTAGGGTCCTTCGTATGCCAGCCGAACGCACCCGTCAGCACACGAGTCCGGTCGCGGCCGCGCGCCGTCGCCGGCTCCGCGCCGACCGCGCCCGGCAGCTCGCCGACCTGCTGCGCCACCAGGTGCTGGCAGGCGGCTTCCCCAGCGGTGTCCTGCCGCACGAGGACGTCATCGGCGCCGACCACGGCGCGTCCCGCAACACCGTCCGCCAGGCGCTCGACCTGCTGCGCGCCGAGCACCTCGTGGCGCGCCAGCCCGGCGTCGGCACGGTGGTGGTGTGCCGCAAGTATCCGCACGGACTCGACCGGCTGATGGGGCTCGCGGAGACCCTGCGCCCGCACGGCCGGGTCACCAATGAGGTGCGCACCATCGCGCCCGTCGCCGCGTCGCCCCTGGTGGCCGACCGGCTGCGGCTGGCGCCACGCACCGACGTGCTCTACATCGAACGGCTGCGGCGGCTCGACGGCGTGCCGCTGTCGCTCGACCTCACCTACATCCCGATGACCATCGGTCTGCCGCTGCTCGACGCCGATCTGGAGAACAACGACGTTTTCCGGCTGATCGAGGAGACCGCCGGGCAGCCCCTGGGCTCCGCCGAGATCACCGTGGAGGCGGTGAACGCGGACGCGCATTCGGCGGCCGTGCTCGAAGCTCCGCGGGGTACGGCCGTCCTGATGCTCGAACGTCTCACCCATCTCGCCGACGGCGCGCCCGTCGACCTGGAGTTCATCCGGTTCCGCGGCGACCGCATCACCATGCAGGGCCTGCTGCACCGCACGCGCTGAGCCCGCGCGAGCCCGCACCCGCGCACCGTTTCTCCCCTCCCCCGACCCGTGTCCTGGAGACCCCCATGCCGCTCACGCCGCAACGCGCCGACGTGCCCGTGACGATCGACGAGTCCCTGTGCATCGACGGCTGCACGCTGTGCGTCGACATGTGCCCGCTGGACTCGCTGGCCATCGACCCCAACAGCAACAAGGCGTACATGCATGTCGACGAGTGCTGGTACTGCGGACCGTGCGCGGCCCGCTGCCCCACCGGCGCGGTCACCGTCAACATGCCCTACCTGCTGCGATGAGAGGTCTCCCGCCCATGCCGTCCCCGTCGTCCGTACGGCCCCGGTCCGTGCCGGCACCGTCCGTCCCCGCCGCGCGCCCGGCCGGCCGTGCCGCGCTCGCGGCCACGCTGTCCACCGCCCTGCTGTCGACGCTCGCCGCCTGCGGCAGCTCCGCGGACGCCTCGGACGGCCGGCATGTCACCGTGACCGTCGGCTACCAGTCCAAGACCATCAACACCGTCACCGCGGGCACCCTGCTGCGCTCGCTCGGCTATCTGGAGCGTGAACTGCGCGCGCAGGGCAAGCGGGACGGCAAGTCGTACACGGTGAAGTGGCAGGACTATGCGACGGGTGCGCCGATCACCGCGCAGATGGTCGCCGGAAAGGTGGACATCGGCTCGATGGGCGACTTCCCGCTGCTCATCAACGCCGCGCGCGGCAAGCAGCTGAACGCCCCCACCCGGCTGATCTCCGTCACCGGCTACAACCTGCGCGGCGCACTCAACACCATCGTCACCAAGCCCTCGTCGCGGCTCCGCTCGCTCGCCGACCTGCGCGGCCGGAACGTCTCCAGCAGTGTCGGATCGGCGTCGGACGGCACCCTCGTCCGGGCTCTCCGGAAGGCCGGCATCGATCCGGAGCAGGACATCCACAAGCTCAACCAGCAGCCGGCGGTGGGCGCTTCGGCCCTCCAGTCGGGCAGCGCCGACGCGCTGTCGCAGTTCGTGGCCTGGCCGGGGCTGCTCGCCTTCCAGGGCAAGGCGAAGGCACTGTACGACGGGGGTGCGCTCGATCTGCCGACCTTTCACGGTGTCACGGTCCGCGAGCGTTTCGCGGGCCAACGTCCCGCCGTGGTACGGGCGTTCCTCGCCGCGCAGCAGGACGCGACCCGCTATCTGCAACGCCACCCCGTCGCCGCCGCGCAGCAGGTCGCGAAGGCCACCGGGCTGCCGCCCGAGGTGGTCTACCTCTACAACGGCGCGGGCGGTGTCGCCACGTTCGATCCGACACTCAAGCCGCGCCTGGTCACCGCGCTGAAGAAGGACGTCTCGGTGCTGCGGTCGGCGAAGCTGACCGGTCCGGTCGATGTGGACGCGTTCGTCGACGATCAGTACATCCGGCGGGCGTACGGCGACCGCTACCCGAAGGCCGTGCGCTCGACCGCGCATCCGTCGGCCGACGAGGTCTGGCTGCGCGGTGCCGACCGCACCCGTTCCTTCGACGGTCCCGCTGCCCTGCTGCGGTTCGCCGCCGCACACTCCGGCACGGTGCGGGCCGCCTACGTGGCCGATACGACGACCGGCACCCGCTGGTTCGCCGACAGGTCGGTGTGGGTCCGTGACGGCGAGCGGCTGCTGCCGTTCGCGACCGCGGCGACCGCCGAGGCGTGGACGGCACGGCACGTTGGGGCGCGCACCGTCAGCTACGCCGCCGCGCTCAAGGCGGCCCGGTGAGCGCGCCCACCGCCACCCGCGGCGTGGCCCTCGCCCCTCCCTCCGCCGCCGGCCGGGCGGGCAGCCGGCCGTGGTCCCGCTACGCGCGGCGTACCGCCTCGGTGCTCGCCGCGCTCGTCGGATGGCAGCTGCTCACACAGTTCCACGTCACCTGGTGGCTGCGCTTCTCGCAGCTGCCGACGGTGACCGAGACGGCCGGTGAGTTCGGCCGCCGGCTGGGCACCGCCACGTACTGGCAGGACCTGGCCGACAGTCTGACGCGGATCCTCGGCGGCTTCGCCCTCGCCGCCGTCCTCGGGGTCGCCGTGGGCACCGCGCTCGCGCGCTCGGCCGCGGTCTCCGATCTGCTGGGGCCGCTGCTGGAAATCCTGCGCCCCATCCCGGCGATCGCGCTGGTGCCGGTGGCGATCCTGCTGTTCCCCAGCAATGAGCAGGGCATCGTCTTCATCACCTTCGCCGCGGCTTTCTTCCCCGTCACCGTCTCGACCCGGCACGCGGTGCGGGCGCTGACACCCGTGTGGGAGGAGGCGATGCTCACGATGGGCGGCGGGCGGTGGCGGGTGCTGCGGTCGGTGGTGCTGCCCGGTGCGCTGCCGGGGATCCTGGGCGGTCTGTCCGTGGGGATCGGGGTGTCGTGGATCTGCGTGATCTCCGCCGAGATGATCTCCGGCGAGTACGGCGTGGGATACCGCACCTGGCAGGACTACACGATCGTCGACTACCCGGGGGTGTTCGTCGGTATGGCGACCATCGGGCTGCTCGGCTGGTTCACGTCCACCGCGGTGGAACTGGCCGGCCGCCGGGTGACGCGGTGGCTGCCCCGTAGCCCGGCCGGGAACCCCGAACCGCGCCCCGGGCGGGTGCGGTGGCAACCGGGACGGCGGACCGGCACCTTCGGCGGAGAGCGAGCCCGGCCATGACCGACACCCACACCGATACCGATACCGATACCGGCATCGACACCGGTACCCGTGCCGACGTCGCCGCGGCGGAGCCGCACCGGGCGTCCGCCCGCGGGCTGCGGCTGTCCCTCAGCGGTGCCGTGCTCGGGCGTCCGGGCGCGCCCGTCCTGCCGCACGGCCTGGATCTGGAGGTCGCGCCCGGCGAGATCCTCGGCGTCGTCGGACCGTCCGGCTGCGGCAAGTCGACGCTGCTGCGCACCCTGGCGGGGCTGCTGCCCCCGCTGGAGGGACGGGTCAGCCAGGACGGCGTGCCCGTCGAGGGCCCCGGCGCCGAGCGGGCCCTGGTCTTCCAGGAGGACGCGCTGCTGCCCTGGCGCAGTCTGCGCGCCAACGTCGAACTCCCGCTGGCCATCCGGGGCATGCCGCGCGCCGAACGCCGCGCGCGGGCCGGGGACTGGCTGAAGCGGGTCGGGCTGGGCGAGCACGCCGGGCGGCTGCCGCACCGGGTGTCGGGCGGGCAGCGCCAGCGCGCGCAGCTCGCCCGCGCGCTGGCCGGGGAGCCGCGAGCCGTCCTGATGGACGAGCCGTTCGGCGCGCTGGACGCGCAGACCCGCGCCGGAATGCAGCAGTTGCTGGTCGCGGCGCTGAGCGGCACGCACGCCACCGTCGTGTTCGTGACGCACGACGTGGACGAGGCGCTGTTCCTCGGCGACCGGGTGGCGTTGCTCGGCAGCGGCAGGGTGCTGGACGTCCCGCTGCCCCGCGCCCGGGAGGCGCACTTCGACCCCGCGACGGTGGCGCTGCGCCGCGAGATCCTCGCGTCGCTCGGGCACGACGCACCGCTCGGACCGGACGCACCGGCCGGACAGGAAAGGTAAGACACCGCCATGCAGACCACCGACCCCGTCGCGACCATGGAGATCCCCGCCCTCGACGATGCCGAGGAACTGTCCTGCGACGTCCTCGTCATCGGCGGCGGCACCGCCGGCACCATGGCCGCGCTGACCGCCGCCGAACAGGGCGCGTCCGTGCTGCTGTTGGAGAAGGCACATGTGCGTCATTCGGGCGCGCTGGCGATGGGCATGGACGGCGTCAACAACGCTGTCGTGCCCGGCCGCGCGGAGCCCGACGACTACGTCGCGGAGATCACCCGCGCCAACGACGGCATCGTCGACCAGTCCACCGTCCGGCAGACCGCGACCCGCGGCTTCGCGATGGTGCAGCGGCTGGAGTCGTACGGCGTGAAGTTCGAGAAGGACGAGCGGGGCGAGTACGCGGTGCGCCAGGTGCACCGCTCCGGCTCGTACGTGCTGCCGATGCCCGAGGGCAAGGACGTCAAGAAGGTGCTCTACCGGCAGCTGCGGCGCCGGGAGATGCGCGAGCGGATCCGCATCGAGAACCGGGTGATGCCGGTGCGGGTGCTGACCTCGGGCGGCCGGGCCGTCGGCGCGGCGGGCTTCCACACCCGCACCGGCCGCTTCGTCACGGTCCGCGCGGGCGCGGTGATCCTGGCGACGGGGGCCTGCGGCCGGCTCGGCCTGCCCGCCAGCGGCTACCTCTACGGCACGTACGAGAACCCCACCAACGCGGGCGACGGCTATGCCATGGCCTATCACGCGGGCGCCGAACTCACCGGCATCGAGTGCTTCCAGATCAACCCGCTGATCAAGGACTACAACGGTCCGGCCTGCGCGTATGTCGCCAACCCGTTCGGCGGCTATCAGGTCAACCGGCACGGTGAGCGGTTCGTCGACTCCGACTACTGGTCGGGCCGGATGATGTCCGAGTTCGCCGCCGAGGTGGCTTCCGAACGCGGCCCGGTCTACCTGAAGTTGAGTCATCTTCCGGAGGAGTCCGTCGCCGCGCTGGAGACGATCCTGCACACCACCGAGCGGCCCACCCGCGGCACGTTCCATGCCGGGCGCGGGCACGACTACCGCACCCATGACATCGAGATGCACATCTCCGAGATCGGGCTGTGCGGCGGCCACTCCGCTTCCGGGGTAAGGGTCGACGCGCACGCACGCACCACCGTGCCCGGTCTGTACGCGGCGGGCGACCTGGCCTGCGTCCCGCACAACTACATGATCGGCGCGTTCGTCTTCGGCGATCTGGCGGGGGCGGACGCCGCACGGTTCACCGCGTACGAAGGCGAGTTGCCGGCCGGGCAGCTGCGCGACGCACACGAGCTGATCTACCGTCCGCTGCGCCATCCCGAGGGCCCGCCCCAGCCGCAGGTCGAGTACAAGCTCCGCCGCTTCGTCAACGACTACGTCGCGCCGCCCAAGTCGGGGGCCCGGCTGTCGCTGGCCGTCGAGCATTTCGAGCGGATGCGGGACGACATCGACGCGATGGGCGCCCGCACCCCGCACGAGCTGATGCGCTGCGCCGAGGTCACCTTCATCCGCGACTGCGCCGAGATGGCCGCCCGTTCCTCACTGGCCCGCACCGAGTCCCGCTGGGGCCTCTACCACGAGCGGACGGACCACCCGCACAGCGACGACACCGACTGGCTGCACCACCTGGACCTGCGCAAGTCCGGTGCGGGAACGATGGAGTTCACCGCCCGGCCGGTCGAGCCGTATCTCGTCCCCATCGAGGAGTACGCCCCGGTGGGCGGCGCCTCCCGGCACATCGGGGAGGTCCATCCGGAGCAGGTGGCGACGGCCGGACGCCGGGATGTCCCGCCGGTCGGGTCGGCCGCGGACGGCGGCGCGGATCCCGCCGGTGTCGCCGTTCCGGGTGCCGGCGACGGACCGGGAGACGCGCGCGAGGCCGTCGCCGGCCACTCCCCGCGCATCCTGGAGGTGCTCGCCCTCGCCGAGGAGCAGCCCGAACTCGCCGCTCTGCGCCCCTATCTCGACGACGGGGACCCGGCGGTCCGGGCCGCCGCCGTCGGCACGCTGACCGAGAGCGTGCCGGCCGGCACCGGCCCGGCGCTGGCCGCGGTCCTCGCCGACCCCGACCCGGCCGTCCGCACGGCGGCCGCCGCGTCCCTGCGCGAACTGGTCGAGGTGCTGCCGCCGGAACCGGCGCTGCGAGACCCGCTTGTCGCCGCCCTCGGCGGGGACGATCCGCGCGTCAGGTCGGCTGCGCTGGAGGTGCTGCGCGCCCTGCGCCTGGGTGATGCCGCCCTGTTCGGTGCCGCGCTGGCCGACCCTGTCGCGGAGGTCCGCATCCAGGCCGTACGTGCCCTGGTGTCCGTCGACGCGGCCGACGGCCTGGCCCGTGCCGCCGCCGATACCTCGCGTGAGGTCCGGGTGGCGGCGGCGCACGGCCTGGGCACGGTCGGCGGCCCGGACGGGCTGGCGGACCTGGTGCACGACGACGACCTCCTCGTACGGGCCGCCGCCCTCGGCGCGTTGGCGGCGACCACCTGCCCGCCGCCGTTCGACGCGGTGGCGGTGGCCGCGCTCGGTGATGCGGCATGGCAGGTGCGGGCGGGCGCGGCGGCGGCGCTGTCGGCCGCCGCGGGCGAACGTGCGGTGCCCGCCCTGCTGTTGTCGCTCGCCGATGGGCACGCGGATGTCCGCAAGGCGGCCGTTCGGGCGCTGCTGGCGCACGACGGGTGGGCGGGGGTCGGCGCGGCGCTCGCGGGGATGGCGTCCGATCCGGATGCCGATGTCCGGGCGTACGCGCTGCGCGGTGCCGCCTGAGGGCGTCGGCCGGTGCCGCGGCGTTGCGCCGTGACCGTGGACCCGGATGCTGACGGCCGGTGAAGGGGTACGGGCTGCCCGCGAAGAGGCCTGGGCACGCCCCGGGGGTCACGCACGGCGGAACCGTGGGAGGTCAGGTCCGCAGGCGGGCCGCCTCCCGCTCGGCCACCGCGCGGAAGGTCCGCGGTGGGCGGCCGGTGACGCGCCGGACGGTGTCCGTGGTGCGGTCCTCGGCGCCTTCGGCGATGGCACGGTCCATGCCGGCGAGCATCACGGCGAACTCCGCCGGCATGTCGGCGGCCAGGCGGTCGCGCATCTGCTCGTGGGTCAGCCGGTGGTGGGTGACGGTCCGGCCGGTGACCTGGGTGAGGACGGCGGCGATGTCGTCGTGGCTCAGCGCTTGCGGCCCGGTGATGACCAGGTCGGTGTTCGGGGCCTGCGGCTCGGTCAGGGTATGCGCCGCGACGGCGGCGATGTCGTCGGCGTCGACGAACCCGACCCGGCCGGATCCGGCTGCCGTACGCACGGTCCCGTCCGCGGCGATCGTCCGGGCGTGCACGTGGTCGCCGGTGAGGTTCTGCATGAACCACGAGGGCCGCAGGACCGCCCACTCGGAGAACAGGCGGGCAGGGCCTGGTGTACCTGCCCCACGGCGGGGCCGCCGGCCGGGATCGCCGACGAGCTGAGCAGTACCGCCCGGCGGACTTCCGCGCCGCGGGCCTGCCGGAGGAAGGGCAGCATGACGGCTGCCGGGTCCGGAGCGCCGGGCGGGGGGATGAGAGAGACCCGGTCCGTTCCTTCGAGGGCGCCCGCGAAGGACGTGGGGTCGTCCCAGTCGAACCGCACGGGACCGGCTCCTTCGACGGGGGTGGCGCGTCGGCTTGCGGCCTTGACCCGCCGGCCCCCGGCGGCCAGTCGGGCGGCGACGCGGCTGCCCGTGGTCCCGGTGGCCCCGCTGACCAGGGCGAACTCCTGGGACTCGGTCATCAGTTGCTCCTCGCGAAGTGGGTGGCGGGGTGCAGCACCGCGAGCGGGTTCCCGTAGTCGCGGTAGTGGGTGATGAGGCCGCTTTCGACGGTGACCACGGCGATGTAGGACATGTCGAAGGGATCGTCGGTGGTCACCAGGCGGCCCACCCCGCGCATCTCGACCACGATGGTCTCCGGGGCGAGGGTCCGGTGGATCTCGACGTAGGGGAAGTCGTGAAGGTCTATGTGGTCGGGATAGCCGCGCGTGTACGCGGCGACGGCCGCCTTGCCCTCCAGCCGCGTCGGCAGGCCGTCCGGCGCGAAGGGGAACTCGAAGATCCCGTTCTCGTCCCACAGGTCGACCCACGCGGGGATGTCCTTGTCCAGCAGGAGCCGCAGGCCGTGGCGGAAGAGGTCTGCCGGTGCGGTGTTCGTGCGGGCCGATCTGAAGGCCTACACCGCCCGGGTCCTGGGCCCCCCGCATCGGTGGACTGAGCCCCGGACCGGCCCGACGCACCGGACCCGCCGTCCGCGAGCCGCGCGGGTGCACGTCCCGGGCGGTCCGATATCGCGGGAGAGCGCACCCGATGCGCACGTGCAGGACGCCCGCCAGGGTCTCCGGGCCGTTCGCAGGACTGCCACGGTGCCGTAACACCAGGCCGTTGACCAGCGGCGTCGTACGCTGCGAGCATCTGAGCATGGCCTCCTCACGCTGTTGTACGGACCGCGGCCGCTGATCCCCCGGGTCGGTGGCCGGCACCCCGTCCTGCCGACCCAGCGAGAGGCCCCGCCAGCCCATGTCCACCGTTGCCGCACCGGCCCGCCTCCCGGGACATCCACCGCCGCTGATCGCCCCCACCCCGCCGCATCCGGCACCCGAGAATCGGGCGGTGCCCGGCGACGGTCCCGGCGCGGTGCTGCGGGCCGTGCTCCGTGACGGCCCGCTGGCCCGCACGGCGCTGGCGAGGGCCAGCGGGCTCAGTCCGGCCGCGGTGTCCCGGCACACCTCCGAACTCCTCGGGCTGGGACTGCTGCGGGAGCGGCCGCCACCCGCCGGTCCGCCGCGGGCCGGCCGGCCGCAGATGCCGGTGGAGGTGGACACCGGCTTCCACGCCGTGTGCGGGGCGCACATCGCCATGGACCAGGTCACCTTCACGCTGCTGGACCTCCGGGGCGGGGTACTGGCGCAGGAGCGGATCCGGCACCGTCGGGCGGCACCCGATGTGCTGGGCCGGATCCGGTCGTATCTGCCGGACTTCCTGGCCCGCCGGTCGGGGCAGCGGTCGGTACTGGGGCTCGGCGTGGTGACCGGCGGCTGGGTGGACAGCGAACGCGGCACGGTCGTCGAGCACGCCCTGCTGGGCTGGCGGGACGTGCCGGTACGCCGGGCGCTCGCCCCGGTGACGCGGCTGCCGGTGCATGTGGACGGGCATGCGCGGGCGCTGGCGCGGGCGGAGCTGCTGTTCGGCGCCGGGAGCGGGGCATCGGACCTGGTCCAGTTGTTCGTCGGCAATGTCGTGGACGCGGCCATCGCGACCGGCGGCGGTGTGCTGCGCGGCCGCAGTTCCGGCGCGGGCGATATCGCGCATCTGCCGCTGGGGGTGCCGGGCCCGCGGTGTGCGTGCGGCCGGACCGGCTGCCTTCAGGCCACCGTCTCCGAACTCGCCCTCGCGCAGCGGGCGTTCGACGACGACCTCATCGAGGCGGCGGATTTCCGGCTGCTGCTGGCCAGGGCCGGGGACGGGCACCCGGCGGCGCTCGGGATGTTCCGGGAACGGCTGCGGCTGGTGGGCCGGGCGGCGGCGCTGCTGCTCGATGTGATCAACCCGGAGCTGCTGGTGGTGGCCGAGGCCGCCCTGGTGCAGCATCCGGAACTGCTGGCCGATCTGCACGAGGAGGTGGCCGCGCGCTCCCATCTGTGCGCCGACCCCGAACAGGTGGTGGTGGCGACCAGCTTCGGTGAGCGGGTGCTCGCGGTCGCGGCGGGCGCCGTGGTGCTGGACGCCGTGTACCGGCGCCCGATGGAGCTGCGTACGGCGGCTTCCGCATGAGCCCGGCGACGGCGCGACGGCGGCCGGGGCGCGGCGCGGCCACGGCGATCCCGGCACGGCTCCCGGCCGGGGTTTCTTCCACGGCGTCGCAAATGATTGCCGGGCGCCCCCGGCCCGCACAGAATCGGGGCATGGACGTGACAGTGAGGGCCGCGGCGAACGCCGCACGGCGACGGGCCGCACCGGCCCGCGCGGGGGTTCACCCCCGTGTCCGCCGCCCCCTGCGCGCCGGGCACGTCACCACTCCCGGCTGTTGTCGTCGCCGACACCCGCACTGCCCGCGCTGACCTGCGCCACCCCCCTCCCGCGCCGCCCACGGCGCCGCTGCCCGCCCCTGCCGTACGCGCCTCCCGGCCGTTGCGGGGGCCGCCGCGGCGTACCCGGAACGGCCCCCGCCCCCCAGGGCCTTCCGTACTCCCCTCCCGTACCTCCCGAGGAATCCCTTCATGACCACAACCGAACGGCAGCTCCATCTCAATCTCTTCCTGATGGGCGTGGGCCACCACGAGGCGGCCTGGCGCCATCCGCGCACCGACGCCACGCGGGTGGCCGATATCGCCCACTTCCAGGCGCTGGCGCGGACGGCCGAGGACGCGGCCTTCGACTCGGTGTTCCTCGCCGACGGACTGGAGGTGCGCAGCCCCGTCCAGTACGGGCTGGTGAACCACTTCGAGCCGCTGACCCTGCTGTCCGCGATCGCCGCCGTCACCACCCGCATCGGGCTGATCGGCACCGCGTCGACGGGATTCAGCGAACCCTTCAACCTGGCGCGGCAGTTCGCCTCCCTCGACCACCTCAGCCACGGCCGCGCGGGCTGGAACATCGTCACCTCCGCCGGCGACCGGGCCGCCCAGAACTTCAACCGGGACGCCAACCAGGCGCACGCCGAACGCTACGAACGGGCCGCGGAGTTCCTCGACGTCACCCGGGCGCTGTGGGACAGCTGGGAGGAGGACGCACTCCTGCTGGACCGGGAGTCGGGGGCGTACGCGGACCCCTCGAAGGTGCACGAGATCGGCCACGCCGGGCGGCACTTCCGGGTCCGCGGTCCGCTGAACGTCCCGCGCAGCCCGCAGGGCAGGCCGCTGCTGGTGCAGGCCGGTTCGTCGAAGGACGGAACGGCGTTCGCTGCGCGGTACGCGGAGGCGGTGTTCACCGCCCAGCAGACCCTGGCGGACGCGCAGGACTTCTTCCGCGACCTCAAGCGGCAGGCGGCCGGTCACGGGCGTGACCCGGAGGGGATCAAGGTGCTGCCGGGCATCGTGCCGGTGATCGGTTCGACGGAGTCGGAGGCGCTGGCGCTGGACCGGGAGCTGAACGAACTGATCACCCCGCGGCGGGCGGTGTCCGTGCTCTCCACCACGCTCGGCGTCGACCTGACGGACCATCCGCTGGACGCGCCCCTGCCCGAACTGCCGCCCGTCACCGCCGTCAACGGGGCGAAGAGCCGGTTCGAGCTGATCAGGGACCTGGCCGAACGCGAGGGGCTGACCCTGCGGCAGCTGATCGGGCGGCTCGGCGGCGGCCGCGGGCACCAGGTGTTCGCCGGCACTCCGGAGCAGATCGCCGACTTCATCGAGGAGTGGTTCCGGCAGGGCGCCGCGGACGGTTTCAATGTGATGCCGCCGGTGCTCCCCTCGGGCCTGGACGACTTCGTCGAACAGGTCCTGCCGCTGCTGCGCAAGCGCGGCCTCTTCCGCGAGGAGTACACCGGGACCACCCTGCGCGAGCACTACGGGCTGCCGGTACCGGCTTCGGGGGTGGCGGCGTGACGCTCTCCCGGCGGGCGCTGGCCGCCGGCATCGGCGGGGTGGCGCTGGCGGCCGGCCTGGGTGCCACGGGCATCGCCGCGGCCGGGGAGGACCGGGGGCGGGCCGGCCGTCGGCCGCAGACCCGCACCATCCGCTACCAGGGGTCCGCAGGCGTCGTCACCCCTCTCGAACTCGCCGCTGCTCTGGGCTACTTGGCAGACGTCCGGCTGGAGTGGATCGGCAACAGCACCAGCGGTCCGCAGGACATCCAGGCCACCGTCACCGGCGACACGGACATCGGCGGGGCGTTCAACGGAGCGATCATCCGCCTGGTGGCCGCGGGCGCCCCCATCACGTCGCTGTTCGGCTACTACGGCATCGACGCGAAGGTGTGGTCGGGCTATTACGTCCGCACGGACAGCCCCGTGCGCACCGTGCGCGATCTCGCCGGCCGCACGGTGGGCGCCAACACGCTGGGCGGGCAGGCCGAGGACGTACTGCGGATGCGCCTGCGGTCGGCCGGGCTGGGCCAGGACGTGGCGCAGTCCGCACAGATCGTGGTCGTACCCCCGGTGAGCGCCGAACAGGCCCTGCGGTCAGGGCAGTTGGACGTGGCCGTGCTCGGCGGCGTCCTGCGTGACACCGCACTGCGACGCGGCGGCATCCGGCCGGTCTTCAACGACTACCAGGTCCTGGGCACCTTCACCTGCGGCTGCCAGGTCATGCGGAACGACTTCATCCACGACAACCCCGACACCGTACGGACCGTGGTCGCCGGAGTGGCACGGGCCATCGCCTGGAGCCAGACCCGGCCGGTCCGGCAGGTCATCGACCGGTTCGAGCGGATCGTGCGGGCCAGGAAGCGCACGGAGGACGCGGCGGCACTGCAGTTCTGGAAGGGCTACGGCATCGCCCGCCGGGGTGGCGTGATCACCCCGCGAGAGCTGTCCGTATGGCTGGACCGGCTGTCCGACAGCGGCATCGTCGACCGCCGCGACGCACCCCTCGACCGGCTCTACACCAACCGGTTCAACCCGTACCCAGGAGTGGCATGAGCAGCCCCATCGTCTTTGAGAACGTCAGCAAGACCTTTCCGACGCGGGAGAGCGGCGAGCTGGCCGCCCTCCGGGACGTCTCCCTGGAGATCGCACCCGGAGAGTTCACCGTCGTGGTCGGACCGAGCGGGTGCGGCAAGTCCACCCTGCTGGATCTGCTGGCCGGCCTGACCGCACCCAGCAGCGGCCGGATTCTGGTGGACGGTGCGCCGGTCACGGGGCCCGGCCTGGACCGGGGCGTGGTCTTCCAGCAGTACGCGCTGCTGCCGTGGCGCGATGCGCGCGGCAACGTCGAATTCGGCCTGGAGGCGAAGGGCGTCCCGCGCCGGGAGCGCCGCGAGCGGGCCGAGGAATACCTCGAACTGGTGGGCCTGGCCGGGTTCGGTGACCGCTATCCGCACGAGCTGTCGGGCGGGATGCGGCAGCGGGTGGCCATCGCCCGTTCGCTGGCCTTCGACCCCGGCGTACTGCTGATGGACGAACCGTTCGCGGCGCTGGACGCCCAGACCCGGGACCTGCTCCAGGAGGAGTTGCTGCGGATCTGGGAGCGGACCGGCAAGACGGTGCTCTTCATCACCCACGGCATCGAGGAGGCCGTGTATCTGGGCCAACGGGTGGCCGTGCTGACGTCACGCCCGGGACGCATCAAGGACGTCATCGACGTGGACCTCGGCGACCGGCGCAGTGGCGATGTGCGCTCCAGCCCGGAGTTCGCTGCGCTGCGGCACCGCATCTGGGAGCAGCTCCAGGACGAGGTCCGGCAGGCGGCGCACGCGGGGTCGGAGGTCGTGGCTCATGTCTGAGACCTTGGCACGCGCACGAGAAGCCCTCCCCTCCGGCGTACCCGAGCCGGTGCCCGTCTCCGCACCGGCGGCGCCGCGTTCGGGCCGGGTGCGGCGCGTCCTGCGCCTCGCGGGGTCCGTCGCCAAGCGGTCGGTGGCCATCGCCGCGCTGCTCGTTCTGTGGGAGGCGGCTCCCCGGGCGGGCCTGGTGGACAGTGTGTTCCTGCCTCCGTTCTCGAAGGTCGTCGGGGCCTGGCTGACGGCCGCCGGCAGCGGACTGCTCTGGGACAACCTGCAGGCCAGCCTGCTCCGTTCGGTGACCGGCCTGGCGATCGCGGTACTGGTCGCGATTCCGCTGGGGGTGCTGATCGGCTGGTACCGCACGGCCGCCGACCTGCTCGGTCCGCTGCTGGAACTCTTCCGCAACACCGCCGCCCTGGCGCTGCTGCCGGTCTTCGTCCTGCTGTTGGGCCTCGGCGAGAGCTCGAAGATCTCCCTGGTCGTCTACGCCTCCACCTGGCCCATCCTGCTCAACACCGTCAGCGCGGTGCGCGGTGTGGACGCCCTGCTGGTCAAGTCGGGCCGCTCACTGGGCTTTTCACCGCTGCAGCTGTTCCGCAAGGTGGTGCTGCCGGCGGCACTGCCGACGGTCTTCACCGGCATCCGGCTGGCCGGCGCCGCCTCCATCCTGGTGCTGGTCGCCGCGGAGATGACCGGCGCGAAAGCCGGCCTCGGCTACATGATCAATGCCGCCCAGTTCAACTTCGAGGTGCCGCAGATGTACGCGGGCATCGTGACCATCGCCCTCCTCGGGCTGGTCTTCAACCAGGTCCTGGTCACGCTGGAACGCCGCTTCTCCCGCTGGCGCACCGACCCGTCATGACGCCCCCCGGGCCCCTCGCCCACCACCCCTGCGCCTCCCCACCCGCCCCCGCACCCCCCTATCGGAAGGACCTCTCCCATGACCACCACGCACCTCTCCCCGGCGTCCCCGGCGTCCCCGGCGTCCGTCACCTCCGCCGCCCTCGACGTCGTCAGGATCGGCGGGAACATCGGCGCCGAGATCCGCGGCGTCGACCTCTCCCAGGACCTGCCGACAGCCGCCATCGAGGCGATCCGCGCCGCCCTGCTGGCGCACAAGGTCGTCTTCTTCCGCGGCCAGGAGCTGGACGCCGAGAGCCAGGAGCGCTTCGCCCGCCGCTTCGGCACACCGACCGCCGCACACCCGACCGTGCCCTCGCTGGACGGTTCCCCCGCCGTTCTCGACCTGGACTACGGCCGCACCACGAACCGCGCCAACAACTGGCACACCGACGTGACCTTCGTACAGCGCCCGCCGCTCGGCTCGATCCTGCGCGCGGTGGATCTGCCCCCGTACGGGGGCGACACCGTCTGGGCCAACACCGTGACGGCGTACGACGCGCTTCCCAAGGAACTGCGCGCTCTGGCCGACCAGTTGTGGGCGCTGCATTCCAACGCGTACGACTACGCCTCGTACAAGCCGTCCGACGACAGCGAGGGCGCCCGTCGGCACCGTGAGGTCTTCACCTCGACCGAGTACGTCACGGAGCATCCGGTGGTGCGGGTGCACCCCGAGACCGGTGAACGCTCCCTGGTGCTGGGCGGGTTCGTGCGCCGCTTCGTCGGCTGGAACGCGGACGACTCCCGCGAGCTGTTCAAGCTCTTCCAGTCCTACGTCACGGCGCTGGAGAACACCGTGCGCTGGCGCTGGGCGCCGGGCGACGTGGCCTTCTGGGACAACCGCGCCACCCAGCACTACGCCGTCGCCGACTACGGAACCCTGGCGCGCCGGGTGCAGCGGATCACGCTGGCCGGCGACACCCCGGTGGCGGTGGACGGCACGACCAGCCGCTCCGTCACGGGCGACGACACGGCGTACAACACGGCGCTGGCCCAGCCGGGCGACGGCCCGGCCTGACGCCACCGCGAGGGCCCGTCCGCCCGGCTGAGGCATGCCCCCGCCCCCGCTCCCGAAGGGAGAGCGGGGGCGGGGGTCTCAGCGAGCGTCGGCGCCGCCGTCGTCAGGCCGCCCTCACCACATCGGCCAGTGCGCGGAAGATCAGTGCGGTCGATGCGGCGCCGGGGTCCTGATGGCCGATGCTGCGGGCGCCGAGGTACGAGGCGCGGCCCTTGCGGGCCCGCAGGGGTGTGGTCGCCTCCATGCCGTCCAGGGCGGCCCGAGCGGCCGCGTCGGCGGCGGTGGCGAAGTCCGCGCCGTGCTCGGCCTGTTGACGGAAGTCGGCGAGAGCGGGCAGGTACGCGTCGATCATGGTCTTGTCGCCCGGCTGCGCGGCGCCGAGCTTCTGCACCCGCTCCAGTCCGACCGCGAGCGCGTGCGCGAACTGCCCGGCGTCCGCCCGTGGCACGTCCAGCGCACCCCCCATCCCACGGAACACCGTGCCGTACAGCGGGCCGGAGGCGCCGCCGACACTGGAGACCAGCGTGATGCCCGTCTTGACGAAAACCGCCCCGACGGTGGCCGCGTCGAGACCGTCGAGCGCGATGCGGGCCGCCGAGAAGCCGCGGTGCATATTGAATCCGTGGTCGGCGTCCCCGATGGCCGAGTCCAGCTGGGTGAGGTGGTCCTTGTGCCTGTCGATGGCGGTGGCGATTGCCTGGATCCAAGCCTCGGCGAGGGTGATGTCCACCAGGTCTCCTTGTGGGGGGTGCGTGTGCCTGCGCTGCGGGTGGTGAGGGAGCCGGCTGCCGCCGGAGCCGTGGCAGCCCGGCGCTGTCTACCGTTGCGGCGATGTGCCCGGTACCACGTTCCGCATGGCAGAACGATGCTCGGACGTTAGGGAGTGATCGGGAGGCTGTCAACCGTCAACACAGCCCGGCGGTTGCGGCGTTCACGCGACGGAGCAGACAATCCAGGTCGTTGATGCAGGCTTTCCAGCCAAAGCCAGATCATTATTCGCGTTCAGCATCACCGAACGTCGTTCATTCACCGACAACGTTGCCTGACCTCACCCCCGAAGCGCGGCCCGCCAGGCCGTGCCGCGACGCGCTCCGAGGTCGCGCGACAGATTGCGTGCCGTTTCCCTGACCGCCACGGTGACCTCCTGCCGGCGCGGCAGGTCAGGGAGCAGCCTTTCCACCGGGCCGACGACTCCGATGGCGCCGGCCACCGCTCCCGAGCGATCGAAGACCGGAGCGGCGATGCTCGCGTCGCCGAGCGTCGACTCCTGCTCCTCCACCGCGTAGCCCACCTCCCGTACCAGCGCGAGCTGTTCGTCGAGGCTCGCCGGGTCGGTGATGCTCGTGCCGGTCAGTACGGCGAGTTCACCGGTGAGCAGCCGCCGTCGCACCTCCTCGGGCGTGAACGCCACGATGGCCTTGCCCAGGGCGCAGGTGTTCCACGGGATGCTCGCCCCCACTTCGAGTACCTGTACGGCCCCTTCGGGCCGGAAGGCGTGATGCACCACCATGACGTGATCGTCGGTGAGCACACCGACCCACACCGCTTCGCCGGCCTGGGACGCCAGCAACTCGGCCCAGGTGAGCGAGCGGGTACGCAGCTCCTGGGTATGGAGGTAGCCGTTGGACAGGGCCACGGTTCCCGGGCCCAGTTGGTACTTGTGGGAATCACCGTCGTGGACGACCAGCCCCTCGGCTTCCAGGGTGCGCAGCATCGCGTGCACGGTCGGCTTGGACACCCCCAGCAGCTCGGCAAGCTCGGTGACCCCCGTGGGGCGGCCCGCCGCCGCGATCTCTCGCAAGATCCGGACCGCGCGCTGTACCGCCTGCACCATGAGGAACTCTCCCTTTCCGCCACGACAAGTACCGAGTGTCCGTGCCGGCGTCGGTGATCCGGTCGTGAAGCATCGTACTGATGCCTGCACACGGAACGGATGCGGTATCCGGTGCTCGGGGCCTTCGGGACCAGGAAGGAACGGTGCGGCCCCTGAGCACTCGGCGGGACGGGCGGGCCGGGGCGGCTCCTACTGCTGGGGCGCGGCCCGGCGGTAGAAGTCGAATTGGGTCACTCCGTTGTATCCGTAGCTCTCGGCGGGCAGTTCGTGCAGCGCGACGCCGGAACGCGGAAGCGGGCCGAGGAGGTCCGACAGCAGCTCGTCGGCTCCGGCGATGAAGGCGGCCTTCTCCGCGGCGCTGTTCGTGCCCAGAGTGAGGCGGGCTTCGACGTGGGCGTCGCGGCCGCCGGTCAGCGGCTTGCCGTCGATGTAGTAACTCCCGGCCGGAATCAGGTCGATCTGAACGATGGTGCGCGCGCCGACCTTGTGCAGGGCGGAGACCGCCAGCCGCGTCAGCCCCTCGGCGAGGGCGCGCCGGACGTCGGCCGGCAGGTCGGGATCGGGGACGGTGACCCGGATGTAGGGCATGGCTCTCCTCGGTACGCGCGGGGTGTTCCCGCCGGGGTCGGCGGTACGGAGCAAGCGTCACCGACCTGGCACGATGGATCCAACGCATACCTGTCATAGGGATATGAGGCCGACGCATGTCCGTGAATCTTCCCCAGTTGCGGGCCTTCCTCGCCGTCGTCGACGCGGGCGGCTTCAGCGCGGCCGCCGCCGAGTTGGGCATGAGCCAGTCGGCGGTGTCGCACGCCGTCGCCTCCCTGGAACGCGAGATGACCGGCCCGCTGCTGATCCGTGCGACACCGGTGCGGACCACCGGGCTGGGCGAGCGGGTCCTGCCGCACGCCCGTATCGCGTTGTCGGCGGCCCGGTCCGTGGAGCGGATCGCGGCCGATGCCACCGAGAGCATGGCCGGCACCGTGCGGCTGGCCGCCACGCCCACGGTCTGCCAGGGGCTGGTCCCCGGCCTGCTCCGGCACTGGAGCGCGGACCAGCCGCGGATCACGGTGCGGGTCTTCGAGGGTGACAGCGCCGAGGTCGCGGCCTGGCTGGAGGACGGGACGGCCGATGCCGCCATCCTGATCGACCCTCCCCCGGCCACCGCCGGCCGGCTCTCCGGGCCGGGCCCCGGCACCCTGCTCGCCACGGACTGCTACCGGGCCGTGCTGCCCCGGGACCACCCCCTGGCGGGTGAGCCGCATGTGGACATCCGTGATCTGGAGGACGACCCGTTCCTGATCTCACCCAACGGCTGCGAAGCCCGCATCCGTACGATCCACAGCCTGGCCGGGCTGTCCTTCGCCCCCACCCACCGGGTACGGGACCTGGCGACCCTGATCAGCATGGTGCAGGCGGGCATCGGGGTGACCGTGCTGTCCGAGGTCTCCCGCTCGCTGATTCCCCCTGACCTGATCCTGTTGCCGCTCCGCCCCCAGACCTCGCGCCGCCTCGTGCTGACCGGCCCGCACGACCGCCCGTGGCACCCGGCGATCCGCACCCTGGCGGAGTCGGCCACCGTCCATCTGGCCCGTGCCGCTTCCGGGGCCCCCGTCCCGGCGGGAACGGCCGCGGCCTTCGTCGCAGCGCAGGCCGTGACCGGGTAAGGAGCACCGGCCCGCTCAGGGCTCAGGGCCGGGTCGTCCGGTGCAGGAGCAGGGTGACGAATCCGAGGGTGCCCCGGTAGCCGTGGAGCCAGGCGGCGCGGTGGTCGGCCGCCGCCTTGAGCGCCTGGCCGCTGTCGGGGTGCTCAGGGTGTTCCAGGGCCCACCGGGAGAGGGATCCGGTCCAGGACCACTCGTAGTCGTCCCATTCCTGGAGGGTGCTGACATGTCCGTGGAGGGGGGTCCAGCCGTCGGCCGTGATGCGGTCGACGGTCGTGGCGAGATCGTCGAAGTCCTCGGCGGCGAAGCCGGAGTCGAGGGTCGCCCGGCCGGGTTCGCGTTCCCAGAAGCATGCCCCGAGGAGGACGCCGCCGCCCGGGGCGAGGTGTGTGCGGGCGGCCTTCAGGGTGGGGAGCAGGCCGCCGAAGGCGTGTGTGGCGCCGACGCTGAGGACCACGTCGTAGCGGTGCGGGGAGGTGAACTCCGCCGCGTCCTGGGCGTGCAGGACGCTCCGGTCACCACATCCCGCGTCGGTGAGGGCGCGCCGGGCGGCGGCGAGGGTTTCGGGTGCGTTGTCGACGCCTTCGGCGCGGAGGTCGGGGCGGGAGGTCTGTGCGCGCAGCATCCAGGCGCCCGATCCGCATCCGAGGTCGAGGAGCCGCGCGTCGCCGTGCGGGAGCGCCCGGTCGAGAAGCGCGTGTACCGAGTCGTCGCCGAGCGGGGCGGCGATGGGGTGGTCGGTGTGGGCGATGGCGCTGATGCCTGGACGGTCCATGGGCGGCATCCTGCCCGCCGGCTGCCGTGCGGTCGCGCGAATATCGGCAGGCGGGGGGGGACGGGAACTCCGGGGGGGGCGGTGAGAGGCGGCGAGTCCGCCCGTCCGCCATGGGGCCGGGTGCTGGTCGCAGTCCGCAACGCACGGCTGTGACCAGCACTCGGGAAACAGGCCCCCTTACGCAGCAGGCTCGGGGCGCGCCGGCGGTCCACACTCTTCCGCGGCGGCGTGCCCGGGACGGAACCCGGTCACTCGGCCAGGAGACCGTGCAGCGCGCCCGGGGTCACATAGCCGGGCCAGCGGCCGTCGTCGAAGAGGTGAACTCCGGCGTCCTGGTAGCACTGGTCGACGAGTTGGGAGCAGATCATGTGGCCGGTGGCGGCGACGTAGCGGCGCAGGCCGGGCACGGTCAGATGGAGGCGGTGGGTGGCGATCGCCGCGTAGTCGAGGAAGCTGTAGGGGACTCCGACGTACCGGTCGGACGCGGCGCAGATGTCCGCGCGCATGGCGGGTGAGAGTTCGGGTGGGTACACGTACAGCACGCGGCTGTCGGCGTAGGAGGCGAGCGGGCGGACGCGGGCGCCACCCGGTTCCGCCTCCAGGAGTTGGTCGTCGGGCAGTACCAGGAAGGCGTGCTGGTAGTCGGCGAAGCCATTGCCGTTCAGCCATTGGCCGAGCCGGATCAGCCGGCCCGTGGTGCCGGATATCTGGGTGAGCCCGATGTCGCCGGGCTGGGGTCGGGTGTGAATCATGTGCGGCTCCGGGAGACGCGAAGGGGATTCACTGGAGTAATACCCCGTTCGCGGGCCCGTGGAGCATGCCGCCCGCGCTCTGTTCCCCGGCGCTCCCCCGGCGTCATCGGTTGCGCGGAGCGGAACCTGTCGCACTGTCAGCTCGACCGGTGCGGTCCTGCTGGTCCGTCGGCGGAACGGGTGCGCACGCTCAGCAGGCGGCGACCCGGTCCGGGGTCAGCGCGCCGTCGTCGCTCATGATCTCGGTGTTGTCGTCGATGTAGCCGGACCCGCCGTCGTAGGAGACCTGGTAACTCCCGCCGAATCCATAGCCGTTGGCGTCCACGTCGGCAGCCTCATGGCACTCCACGGTCACCGTCGTCAGGGTCGTCAGCTTGCCCACCGGTGCCCGGCCGCGCGGATCCGCGGACGGCCACACGGTCACGCTGTCGTAGTTCCCGATCCTGCCTTCGATGCCGCACCCGGCCAACGCCACCGTCGCGAACACGACGGCTCCCACGGACAGTGCGGCACGCCTCTTGCGCTTCACCCCGTACGCCTCCCCCTCCGGACCGCCCGCGTTTCGGCAGGCGGTGATGGTGCGTCATTGTCGAAGCGGTGAACGGCGGGCAGCAAGAGCGCGTCGTGGCACTGCGGCCACACCTTCCCGCGCCCCGGCTCACGGGGAGTGCGCCGTCGGCCCCGTTTTGGAAGTGGGGCGCTTTCTCCATACGATCCGGCGATGATCATAAGAAAACGGTTGGCGGCCGGGGTGTGCGGGCTGCTCGCCGCGATGGCCGTCGGGCTCTCCCCCCTATCCGCCACCGCCGATGAACCGGACACCGACACGTCCCCCAAGGTAGAGCTGACGCTCGACGTCAGCGGCTCGATGCGGGCCCGCGATATCGACGGGCAGAGCCGGATGGCCGCCGCGAAGCGGGCGTTCAACGAGGTGCTGGACGCCGTGCCGGAGGACGTCCGGCTGGGCATCCGTACGCTCGGCGCCAACTACCCGGGCGAGGACCGCAAGACCGGCTGCAAGGACACCCGGCAGCTCTACCCGGTCGGCCCGCTGGACCGGACCGAGGCGAAGGCCGCGGTGGCGACGCTCGCCCCCACCGGCTGGACGCCCATCGGGCCCGCCCTGCAGGGCGCGGCGCGCGACCTCCAGGGAGGTGACGCGACGCGCCGGATCGTGCTCATCACGGACGGCGAGGACACCTGTGCGCCGCTCGATCCCTGCCAGGTGGCGCGGGACATCGCCGCGCAGGGCATCCACCTCACCGTGGACACGCTCGGCCTGCTGCCGAACGCCAAGACCCGGAATCAGCTGAGCTGTATCGCCGAGGCGACCGGCGGCACCTACACCTCCGTGCAGCACACCGACGAACTCCGGGACCGGGTGCACCAGTTGGTGGACCGGGCGGCGCGTCCTGTGGTGACGCCGGTGGCGACGAAGGGCGCGGCGCAGTGCCTGGACGCCCCGAAGCTCAAGGCCGGTCTCTACACCGACCGGGAGACGTTCGCCGAACACCGCTGGTACCGGGTCGACGTGCGGCCGGGTCAGGAGTTGCGCGCTTCGGTGAGCATCGGCGCCGACCGGGCGGTCAACGACGACTACGGGGTGCTGTTGCGGGCGTCGACCGTGCACGGCCGGGAGATCGTGCGCGGCTCGGAGGCGGGTGACGGCCGGACCGATGTTGTCTCGTCCGGGCTGCGCTATCCGAAGGCGCCGCTCGCGTCCGCGGATGACGAGGACACGCCCGGCGCGGAGACGGTCTGCCTCCAGGTCAGCAACTCCTTCTCGGCACCGGCCTCCGTCAAGACGGACCCCGGTCTGCCCGTCGAGCTGACCGTCGACCTGGTGGACGGGCCCGACGACGCCTCCGATGCGGCCTCGTTCGGCCTCGGGCGTGGCTGGTGGCTGCTGGGGGCGCTGGCGCTCACCGGGCTGCTGGCCGGACTCGTGTGGGGCTGGATCTCCCGTTGGCGCGTGGCTGTTTGGAGGACCAACTGATGCGGATCGCACGACTGTTGACGGTTGCCGCGGTGGCCGGCGCGAGTCTGCTCGGCGGCGTGGGGGTGGCCCTGGCCGGCAGTCCCGCACCGAGCGCGGGCACGAGCACGGGCGCGGACGCGGAGGACGCCGGACCGACCGAGGCGGGCACCTCCTTCCGTACGGCGACCGCCATCAAGCCGGACCAGCCGGCCACGGCCGGTGCGTCCACCGGTGACTATCTGTACTGGGTGCTGCCCGTGGACACCGGGCAGCGCGCCACCGTCAAGGCCGAGGTGACGCTGCCCGAGGCGGCGCGGCACGGGGCGGCCACCTGGCAGCTCGATGTGTATGACGGGCTGCGCCGCCGTCAGGCATGCACATACGGCGCGCAGACCCGGGCCGCCGCCAAGGACGCCGCGTCCGTGGAGGTGTCCTGCACGCTGCGCACGGTCCGCTCCTGGGCCGAGCCCTGGTCGAACGATCCGCTGCCGGGCAGCTACTACGTGCGGCTGACCGTCGTCGATCTGCCGCAGGCCGATCTGGGGCTGCCGGTGCGCGCCAAGGTGACGGCCGCCGTGGCCGACGCGGGTGGCGCGCAGGCCGTGGACGGTGCGCTCGCCGCTCCCCTGGTGCCGGGCGCGGCCACCGCGGCGCCGCAGGACGGGGCGAGCCCGCCCGCCGGGCAGCCGGCGGCGGCCGAGCCGGACGGCGGCTGGTCCTCGGGCCGGTGGTCCGACCGCTGGGCCTGGACCGCCGCGGGAGGGGTGCTGGCGGCCCTCGCGGGTATCGCCGGCTACCGCCTCACACGGGGCGCGGGCCGTCCGTCGCGGGTGCCTCCGGGCGCCTGACGGACCGGGGGCGGCCACGGGCACGGCGACGTGGCCGCCCCCGACGCGCGTGACTCCCGCCACCCGGGGCGGCCGGAGTCACGTCTTGAGGACGTTGCCCAGGAAGGTGTCGAGGTTGCCCGCCATACGGGCCAGCCGTTCCTCCACCGTCAGGTGCTCCTCATAGCGGCTCGCCAGTTCGGGCGTCTTCCGGCCGCGCAGGTAGAGGGAACAGGCCAGGTCGGCACAGATATACGTCCCGACGGTGTTGCCCTGGCGGCCGGCCGCGCCGGTGCGGCGGGCGGCGAGCAGCGCGACGCCGCTGCCGGGATGGGCGGTGACACACAGCGAGCAGACGGTGGTCTTGGTGAAGCTGCGGCGGATGTTCTGCGGAACGCGCAGCGTGACGCCGACCGGGCCGCTCTCGCGCGGGGCGACCAGATAGGCGCGGTCGGGCGCGCCCGGGTCCCGCCAGCCCAGGAAGTCCAGGTCCTCCCAGGGGAGCTCGGCGAGCTTGGGGAGGTTGATCCTGCTCGCTTCGCCCTTGGAGCAGTTGACGAACGAGGCGCGGAGTTCTTTCTCGCCGAGTGGGTCCATGATCTCGAAGCTAGCAGCGGGAAATGGCGCCCGTCGTCCCCTTTTCCGGCGGCCGCAGGGCAGGCCCGACGGCCCCCGGAACCGTGACCGGACCGGCCGTCGCGGAGGGTGAGGGGCCGACACCGGAGTGTCGACTCCGAGGGGTGTCCGGGCGGGCGGAACCGGCCGTGGCTGTGAGCCCGCCCATAGGGCGTACGTCATGTACGAAGCCGGGTAGTAGGCGGTCTCGGCAGGCGCGGCGGGAGCGTGCGTCGCCCGTCCGCAGCGGCTCCCGGGCTCCGCTACGTAGGCGGGTAGTACATGCGGTCATTGCCGACATCTTCGGACGGCGCTAACCATTGCTGCAGTCCCGGGGAGCTGAACGCCGGACCGGGCGGGCACCGCCCGCTCCTGCCGCTCCGGCCCCTGTCGCGCAGTACCGCTGCGCCATCACCGGCCCCCGTGGATTTCCCTTGATCACCTAGCGAAGAGGTACTTCCGCATGCCCGCCATCACCAGCACCACCACGAACCGCAACGCCCGCGTCCGCAAGTTCTCGGTCGCCGGTATCGCCGCCGTCGGCGCGGCCGCCGCGGCTCTCTCCATCGCCCCCTCCCCCGCACACGCCGCCGAGAAGCCGGCGTCGCACAGCGTCTCGTCCGCCCAGGTCTCCGCGGCCGGTGTCGCGAAGCAGGCCGATACGGCCGCCAAGAAGGCCGAGAAGAAGACTTATCCGGACAACCTGGATGGCTGGATCCGCGAGTCGCTCGACATCATGAAGGCCAAGGGCATCCCCGGCAGCTACGAGGGCATTCACCGCAACATCATTCGTGAGTCCGGCGGCGACCCCAATGCCTCGAACGACTGGGACGTGAACGCCCAGAACGGCACCCCGTCCAAGGGCCTGCTGCAGGTCATCCAGCCGACCTTTGACGCCAACCACGTCGAGGGCACCCCGAACAAGCTGACCGACCCGGTCGCCAACATCACCGCGGCCGCCAACTACGCCGCCGACAAGTACGGCTCGATCGACAACGTCGACTCCGCCTACTGAGCCGTCCGCGAGCGAATCACGCGCAACGACGCACAGGACGGATAAGGACGGATAACGCATGCCGCACGAGAGCGGGAACCACACACCGGAGCCTGCCGGCCCCCTGCCGGCCGGTGCCGGACCGCGCAAGGGGCGGCGCCCGCGGCGCCGGGCACTGCGTATCACTGCCTGGGTCGCCGTGGGGGTGGTGGCGCTCGGAGGAACGGGCGTCGCCTACCTCTGGTCCCACCTCAACGGCAACCTCAAGGGCGTGAACATCGACGCGGCGCTCGGCAAGGACCGTCCCAAGGAGGCGCACAACGGCGCCATGAACATCCTTCTGCTCGGCTCCGACTCGCGGGCGGGAACGCACGGCAAGTACGGCAAGGGCGTCAGCGGCGCCCGGTCGGACACCACGATGGTGCTGCACGTCAACAAGAACCACGACAAGGCAAGCGTCGTGAGCATCCCGCGCGACACCATGGTCCAGCGGCCCGAGTGCCCCAAGCCGCACGGCGGTAGTGCACCCGGCGCGCACCAGGCGATGTTCAACGAGTCATACCAAGTGGGCGGCCCCGGCTGCACCGTGAAGACCGTCGAGAAGATGTCCGGTGTCCGCATGGACCACTACATGGAAGTCGACTTCACCGGCTTCAAGAAGATGATCGACCAGCTCGGTGGCGTCGACATCATCACGAGTCAGCCGGTCAAGGACCCCAACAGCCACCTCGATCTGACCGCCGGCAAGCACAACCTCAAGGGTGAGCAGGCGCTCGGCCTCGTACGGACCCGGCACGGTGTGGGAGACGGCAGCGACCTGGGCCGGATCCAGCTCCAGCAGGCGTTCATCAAGGCCCTGACCCACCAGGTGGACAGCATCGGGCTGTTCGGGAACCCCGCCAAGCTCTACGACCTCGCCGACACCGCGACCAAGACCGTCAGTGCCGACTCCGGTCTGGCGTCCACCGGCAAGCTGCTGAGTCTGGTCAAGGACCTCAAGGGCATCAGCCCGCAGCACATGAACATGGTCACGATGCCGGTCACCTACGACCCCGAGAACCCCGACCGGGTGCTGCCGCTGCACAACGCCTCGGAGAAGGTCTGGAAGGCGCTGCGCGCCGACCGGCCGATACCGAAGTCGGCGGTGCAGGACTCGGTGGGCGACAAGGGCAACACGCCGGTGACCGCGAGTTCCTGAGGACACCGGCCCGGGGCGGTGCGCGCGAACCTAGTGTTGCTGTCATGATCAGTAGCAGTAGAGCGCCGCACCGCCTCGGCTATTCGGCGGCGGCCGGAGTGTTCGCCATCGGTATGGCCGGCACGACCCTGCCCACTCCGCTGTACGGGCTCTACCGGGCCGAGCTCGGGTTCTCGGAGCTGGTGGTGACGGTGGTCTTCGCCGCCTACGCCCTCGGGGTCATCACCGTTCTCCTGCTCGCCGGCAACCTCTCCGACGAGATGGGCCGGCGCCCGGTCCTGCTGTGCGCGCTGGGCCTGTCCGCGGCCAGCGCGCTGTGCTTCCTGTTCGAGGGCGGGCTGCCGCTGTTGCTGACGGGCCGGGTGCTGTCGGGGTTCGCCGCAGGGTTGTTCAGCGGTGCCGCGACGGCCGCCGTGCTGGAGCTGGCCAAGCCCGGCCAGGAGGCGCACGCGGGGTTCGCCGCGACCGCCGCGAACATGGGCGGCCTGGGGTGCGGGCCACTGCTCTCCGGGCTGTTGGCCCAGTACGCCCCCTTTCCCCTGACGCTGCCGTTCCTGGCACATCTGTTGCTGGTGGCGGTGGCGTGCGTGGTGACCTGGCTGCTGCCGGAGACCGTCCGGCGGCCGGGGCGCCCCTCCCGGCTGCGGCTCCAGGGGCTTTCCCTGCCGCGGGAGGTCCGGGGCGTCTTCCCCGCTTCGGCCGTCGCCGCGTTCGCCGGTTTCGCCCTGCTGGGGCTGTTCACGGCGGTCGCGCCGAGCTTTGTGGCCGAGACGCTGGACGTGCACAATCTGGCGGTCACCGGGGCCATCGTGTTCACCGTGTTCCTGGGGTCGACCCTGGGGCAGTTGCTTTCCGGACGGCTGGGGGTGCGGCGTGCACTGCCCGGCGGCTGCCTGGTGCTGGTGGTGGGCCTGCTGCTGGTGGGCACGTCGCTGGCCGTGACCTCGCTGCCGGTGCTGGTCATCGGTGCGGTGTGCGGCGGCGTCGGCCAGGGGCTGGCCTTCCGTGCCGGTCTGACCGCGGTGAGTGCCGCGGCGCCGCCCGAGCACCGGGGCGGCACCATTTCGGCGTTCTTCCTCGTGGCCTATCTGGGCATTTCGCTGCCGGTCGTCGGCGTGGGGGCGCTCACCCTGTCGCTGGGCCTGCGCGGTGCGGGGCTGACCTTCGCCGGCTGCGTCATCGCGCTCGCCGTGTGCGTCGGCCTGTATGTGCTGCGCAATCCGCCGGCGGACACCTGAGCCAACCGGCAGCTCATCCCAACTGCCTCTCGCAGTAATGGAATTGAGGCTTTCGCGGCGACGCGGGGCCGGACTCGTCAGTGCCCTTCGACTGATGCGCGAGGGGGGCACGGACGCGGAGGCGCGGGCCGCGGTCACCCGGCCGTCCGGACCTCCCGCCCCTGGCGGCCGCCGGCCTGCCGGGCGCCCCGGAGCCGTTGCTACCCTGCCCGCGTGACGACCGCCGCAGCATCAGACGACCCCGCGAAGGGTGAACCGACCGCGAGTTCCGCGCAGCCGCGCCAGTTCATCGTGACTGTGTACGGCCTGTACTCCAGGACCGAGGGCGGCTGGCTGTCGGTGGCGTCCCTGATCAGCCTGCTCGCGGACCTCGGCATCGACGCACCGGCCGTACGCTCCTCCATCTCCCGGCTCAAGCGGCGCGGGATCGTGCACTCCGAGCGGCGGGACGGCACGGCGGGCTACGCCCTGTCCGACGAGGGCCTGGCGGTGTTGCGGGAGGGCGACCACCGGATCTTCCGCAAGGAGCGGGCGACCCTGGCCGACGGCTGGTTGCTCGCGGTCTTCTCGGTACCGGAATCCGAGCGCAGCAAGCGTCATCTGCTGCGCTCCCGGCTCAACCGCCTCGGCTTCGGCACGACCTCGTCGGGGGTCTACATCGCCCCGGCGCATCTCTACGACACCACCGCCGAGATGCTGCGCCGCCTGGGTCTGGACGGTTACGCGGACCTGTTCCGCGCCGACCATCTCGCCTTCAGCGGCCTTGCGGACAAGGTGCGCCAGTGGTGGGACCTGGACCAACTCGAAGAGCTCTACGGCGAGTTCGTCCGCCGGCACGGCACGGTTCTGGAGGGCGGGGCGCGCCGCGCCAGGACCGGCGAACGGGAGGCGTTCGTCGACTACGTCAAGGTGCTCACCGACTGGCGGCAACTGCCCTATCTCGACCCCGGCCTGCCGCAGGAACTGCTGCCGCCCGACTGGATCGGCATCCGCGCCGCGGACCTGTTCTTCACCCTCCAGTCGCGGCTGGAGGGCAGCGCCCGCGCGTACGTCGCGGGCGCGCTCACCCGCTGACACCGCCGCACCGCGGGCAGCCCCGCGCCGCGGTGATGTCGACACGACCCGGGCCGCGCGTCAGCACACGATTGCCCGGCAGGGTGCCAGGACGGCGCGGACCGACTCTTCCCATGACGACAGTCAGGGGCGCGCGCTCCCCAGAAGCGGCTGTCCGCCGTTGAACTGCGTGTCACCCCGCCCACCGCCCGCTCGTCTGCTTGCCTGGTGCCGATCCACGCCCTGCTCACCACTGCCCGAGGAGACGGCATGACCGCCGGCACCGACCTGCTCAGCGACGCCTTCGGGCGGATCCGGGAGATCGTCGACGACGTCGTCGCCGGTCTCGGCCCCGACGACCTCGCCGAGCGGCTCGACGAGGACACCAACTCGATCGGCTGGCTCGTCTGGCACCTCACCCGCATCCAGGACGATCACCTCGCCGGTGCCGCCGGCACCGAGCAGCTCTGGACCGCGCAGGGCTGGTTCGACCGCTTCGCGCTGCCGTTCGCCACCGGCGACACCGGATACGGCCACTCGCCCGAAGAGGTCGCGGCGGTCAACGGACCGAGCGCGGAGCTGCTCGGCGACTACCACGGCGCCGTGCACGACCGCACCGTCGAATACCTCGCCGAAATCGACGACAAGGACCTCAAACGCGTCATCGACCGGGCCTGGTCACCCCCCGTCACCCTGGGCATCCGCCTCGTCAGCGTCGTCGCCGACAATCTCCAGCACGCCGGCCAGGCCGCCTTCATCCGGGGCATGCTGGTTCGCTAGGACCTCGCGTCCGTGTCAGGCGGGACCAGGGTCGGTCCGCGGAGGGGACGGGGACCGGCTTCGCGGATACCCGTGGCGCCGTTGGGGCGCGGCCGGTTCTCCTCCCAGGAAGGGCCGGGTGGCTCATGCCGTAACCCGCCCGGGACCGATCATCCTGGAAAGGAACCCGCTCGGACCGCCCGAGGAACGGAGCGAGCGCATGAACGACGTCATCACTGTCGGCCTGGACGGCACTCCCGAGTCCGTGACCGCCGTGCTGTGGGCCGCGCAGGAAGCCCGGCTGCGCGGTGACCGGCTGCGGCTGGTGCACGCATGGGCGCTGCTCGCGCCGGAGACGTCCACGCCTGCTCCCGGTGCGAAGGACCAGAATTACTGGCCGCACCGGATCATGGAAGAGGCCAGTGCGGCCGTCCGGGCCCACCACCCTGACCTGCCGTTGGAGGAGGTCCTGGTCCCGCTCGACCCGCTGGAGGCGCTCAAGGACGCGGCCGGCACCTCCGGCCTGCTGGTCCTCGGCTCGCGCGACCTCGGCCCGTTGGAGAAGTACGTACTGGGCGAGGTCGGCCTGCAGCTGATCGCGCACATCGGGACGCCGACGGTGCTCGTGCGGGCCCGGCAGGACTCCGCGTCGGTCAGGGGCGACGGGGACGTGGTGCTGGGGCTGAGTCTGCACGAGCCGTGCGAGGCGCTGCTCGCGTTCGCGTTCGGCACGGCCGCCCGGCGGGGTGTCCCCCTGTGTGCCGTGCACGGCAGGCGGCTTCCCTCGCATGCGTACAACCGTGGTGGCGGGGTGGATCCGATCATCGCGAAGGACGTGGTGGACGACGCCCAACGGGGTCTGTCCGAGGCGCTGCGTCCCTGGCGGGAGAAGTTTCCGGACGTGCGGGTGGTGGACCGGGTGGAGCTGGAGAGCCCCGCGCGGGCGCTGCTGCGCGACGCCGCGGACGCCGGGCTGCTGGTGGTCGGGCGGCGGCACAAGCGGCGGCTGCTGACGCCCCGGATCGGCCATGTCGTGCAGGCGGTGGTGCATCACGCCGCGTGTCCGGTCGCGGTCGTCCCGCACGAGTGACCGTGCACGCGTGCACGAGTGACCGTCGGGGGCCTTGAGTGACCACGCCCACGACTGGCCGCGGGTGACCGCGGCGCGGACGGGTCAGGGTGCTGACGGGTCAGGTCAGGGTGCTGACGGGTCAGGGCGAGGCCGGGATGATGCGTGCGCCGGGCGGGCCGTAGAGGTCGAGCAGATGCCTGCGGGTGGCCTGCAGACGGTGGGCGAGCACGTCGAGCACCCGGTGGGTCACCGCGAGACCGAGCGCGGTGTCGGCCTCACACAGGGCGCGTACCGCCCTCGCGTCGAATTCGTGGGCGCGTACGGGAGAGGAGGCCTCGGCGCCCACCTGCCAGGTGTACGGCGGGACCAGCCACGACCACCCCAGCAGGTCGCCGTGTCCCAGCATCCCGACGTGGGCCGGCAGCCGGTCGCACACCTGGATGTCGAGGTTGACCGAGCCGGTATGGATGATCCAGAAGTGGTCGGCGAGGCCGCCCTCCTCGAAGATCCGGGCGCCCGCCTCGAACGCGACATCGTGGGCGAACTCCATGAGGCGGTCCCGGCCGTCCGGTGGCAGCACATCGAGAAGTGCGGTGGTGGTCATGGTGCCCTCCAGGGCGGCCGCGCGGACAGCGTGCCGGCGACCGTCGCTCGGCTGCTGGTGCCTCCAGACTGCGCGTACGGTGCGCGGGCCGGGGAGGGGCTGTTCGGCTCGGGGCAAGGGCCTGATGGGCCCATTGGGGCGCCGGGCCGGGAGGGCTCAGGCGCACCCATGTGGCCCGGCCGCCGGGGCCGAACGACCCACAGACGGCCGACGGCCGGGGTGCCACGCTGAGATCACTGCCTGACCTGGCACATCAGGTCGGCGACGCGGGATTCTCACAAAGGAGCTGGACATGGCCACTCATGTCGGAGCCGGGCACCACGCCGGCGCGGCCGCCCGTTCTTCCTCACACACCGCGGTCTCCGGCTGGACCGCCTTCGCCGCCGCCCTGATGATCTTCGGGGGCTGCATGGCGATCCTGGAGGGCATCGCGGCCATCGCGAAGGACAGCGTGTTCGTCGCGACGAGCAACTACACGTTCCAGTTCAGCCTCACGAGCTGGGGCTGGATCCACATGGTCCTCGGCATCGTGATCGCCCTGGCCGGCATGGCGCTGTTCACCGGGGCCATGTGGGCACGAGTCGTGGGCGTCGGCCTCGCCGGCATCGCCATGGTCGCCAACTTCCTGTGGGCGCCGTACTACCCCTTCTGGGCCGTGGCGCTGATCGCGGTGAACGGCTTCATCATCTGGGCACTGTGCGCCGGCATGAGGGACACCGCACCACGGTAGCCACACGGCGGAGGGAACCCGCGCGGGGCGGACAAGGTCCGGCGCCGGGGGCGGGGCGCGTAAGCGCTCCGCCCCCGGCGCCGCGCTCGTCACAAGATGCCGCAGATGCCACGGCGGCTACCGTGGAGACGTGGCCCCGCCCACCGTGCGCGGGGGCACGGCGGAGGCATGGTGGGCGACGACGGGACCAGCCGGAGGGGCGCCACACGACGGCGCCTGGACGCACTGCCGGAAGACCTCCAGGAACGCCTGGACGCCGTGCAGCAGAGCTCCGGCGAGTCGCTCCACCTCCTTCTCGAAGCGGTCCTCTCGGTGGGCAGAGGGCTGGAACTGCCCCAGGTGCTGCGTCGCATCGTGGAGGCCGCGGTGGTCCTGGTGGATGCCGAGTTCGGCGCGCTGGGTGTCGTCGGTGAGGACACCCGGCTTTCGCAGTTCCTGCCGGTCGGGCTCACCGACGAGGAACAGCGGGCCATCGGCCGGCTCCCCGCCGGGCACGGCATCCTGGGTGAGCTGATCCGGCACCCCGAGCCGCTGCGGCTCGCGGAACTCTCCGCCCATCCGTCGTCGTACGGCTTCCCGGACCGTCATCCGCCGATGCACTCCTTCCTCGGGGTGCCCATCAAGGTGCGGGACGAGGTGTTCGGCACTCTCTACCTCACCGAGAAGCGGGGTGGCGGGGCGTTCGGCGCGGAGGACGAGACGGTGCTGTCGACGCTCGCCGTGGCCGCGGGCGTCGCCATCGAGAACGCCCGGCTGTACGAGGAGGCCCGCTACCGCCAGCTGTGGCTGGAGGCCAACGGCGAGATCGTCGCCGGTCTGCTGCCCGGGAGCCTGCGCCAGGGTGCGGACGAACTGCAGGTGCTCCGGCTGATCGTCGACCACGCGCTGCGTATCCTGTCGGCCGACCTCGGGGTCCTGGCGCTGCCCTGCGAGGGCAACGCGCTGCGCGTGGTGCTGGCGTCCGGTGTCGACGCGGCGGCGCACCACGGCCTGGTGCTGCCTCATGAGGGGTCGTTCATCGGCACGGCCCTCGACGCGGGACGGCCGTTGATCAGCCACGATGTCGAGCACGACCCGAGAATCACCGCGGGCCCGCCGCGCTGGAAGGGCCTGGGGCCGGCGGTCGCCGTCCCGATGATCACCGGTGAGCGGACCCGCGGGGTGCTGCTGCTGGCCCGGCTCCACGAGCGCCATCCGTTCACCGAGCCGGAGACCGCCCCGCTGCTGACCTTCGCCGGGCAGGCGGCGCTCGCGATGGAACTGGCCGAGCAGCGCCAGTCGGCGGAGCAGCTCGCCCTGCTGGAGGACCGCGACCGGATCGCCCGCGATCTGCACGATCTGGCCATCCAGCGGCTCTTCGCGACCGGCATGACGCTGCAGAGCGCGGTGCGCTTCGTGGATCATCCCGAGGCCAGCGAGCGGCTGCTGCGCGCGGTGGACGACCTGGACGAGACGATCAAGATCATCCGGTCCACCATCTTCGGGCTTCGCGCCCATGACACGGGCCGGGCCAGCCACGGACTGCGGATGCGGACCGTGACGGCGGTGGAACAGGCGGCGCGCTCCCTGGGCTTCACCCCGTCCCTCCACATGGAGGGGCTCATCGACACGGACATACCGGCGGACATCGCGGAGCACGTGGTGGCGGTGCTCGCCGAGGCCCTCAGCAACGCCACCCGGCACGCGCACGCCACCGCCGTGGATGTCGCGCTGCGGGTGCGCGAGGGGACGCTGCGCCTGGCCGTCACGGACAACGGGGTGGGCATGGCACCGGACGGCCGCCGCAGCGGGCTGCGCAATCTGGCCAAGCGGGCCGAGAGCCTGGACGGCACGCTGACGGTCGAGGTGCCCGGGGACGGCGGCACCCGGCTGGTGTGGCAGGTGCCGCTGCCGCTCACCACGGCCTGAGGACCGGGCGGCGAGGGGGCGGGGTGGCTCGTGGGGCGGGGTGGCTCGTGGGGCGGGCGGGGCGCGGAGGGCCCGGCACGTACGCGTACGGGACCGTGCGCGTACGAGAACCGGTCCTGACGGGAGCCGGTGCTGACGGGCCGCCTCAGATCCGGTGTGTTCCCGTGTCGGCGGAGGGCGCGGGTGGCGGGGCGGCCTGGGTGGCGAGGACCGCGGCCTGGATACGGCGCTCGACGCCGAGCTTGGCCAGCAGCCGGGAGATGTGATTCTTGACGGTCTTCTCGGAGAGGTAGAGCCGGCCGCCGATCTGGCGGTTCGTCAGCCCTTCGCCGATCAGGCCGAGGATCTCCCGCTCCCGGGGCGAGAGTCCGGCCAGCGCGTCCGGCTCCGGCTCCACGTCGGAGTCCTCGCCGCGCAGGCTGTTCATCAGCCGTGCCGTGGTCGCCGGGTCGAGCATCGAGCGCCCGGAGGCGACCGTGCGCACCGCGGCGACCAGGTCGGCCCCCTTGATCTCCTTCAGGACGTAACCGGCCGCACCCGCCATGATCGCGTCGAGCAACGCGTCGTCGTCGTCGAACGAGGTGAGCATCAGGCAGGCCAGTTGGGGCATGTGCGAGCGCAGCTCCCGGCAGACGGTGATCCCGTCACCGTCGGGCAGCCGCACATCGAGCACCGCCACATCCGGCCGCAGGGCCGGCCCGCGGGCCAGCGCATGGTCGGCGCTGCCGGCATCACCGACCACCTCGATGTCGGGTTCCGCGTCGAGCAGATCCTGCACACCGCGCCGGACCACTTCGTGATCGTCGAGCAGGAACACCCTGATCGGCCGCTGCGGTGAGAATGCGCCCTCGTCGGTCATGGTGCCCTCCACGCGGTTGTGCGGCATCGGCCCGCCCCACCCATCCTGGCCCGCGCGGGCCGGGCGTGCCAGGGCCGAAGGGGTCCGTGCCCGCCGCGGCAGGCACCCACCGGCCACCGGGCAGGGCCGTTCGGCCCCTCTTGCCGCCCTGCGATGCGTGCCACGGTCGTGGCAGAGGTGAAAGGGGGTGCGTGATGCCGCTGAAGGACATCCTCTTGCACCTGCGCCGGAGCCCGCTCAGGCGCCGCTCGGACCTCGCGGAGGCCTGGATGGTGCTGGCCACCGGGGCACTGATCGCCGTGGCGGCACCGGCCGCCGGGCTGACGGCCGCGAACGCCGTACAGGCCGCCGGTGAACGCCAGAGCCAGGACCGGCAGACGGTCTCCGCGGTGCTGACCGAGAACCCCCCGGACCGCATCGGCGTCGACACCATGAGCGGCGTCACCAGCCCGGTCCACGCCACGGTGCGGTGGACGGCGACCAACGGTGCGGTCCATACGGGCGAGACGGAGGTGGCGCCGCACCTGCGGGCCGGCGACCGGACCACCGCCTGGCTCGACGGGCGCGGCGCCCTGCTGCGGGATCCCGTCACGCCCACGGACGTACGGGGCCAGAGCATCGCGCTCGGCACGGTGGCCGCGAGCGGCACCTGCCTGCTGCTGATAGGCGCCGAACGGGCCGGCGGCGCTCTGCTCACCCGTCATCGCTCCACTCAGTGGGAGCGGGAGTGGGTGGAAGTCGACACCCAGTGGGGGCGCCGCGAGGCGTGAGGCCCGCGGTGCGGGATCCGGGCCTGACACCTCGGGGCATGTTTGCGGGATGCGGGACCCTGGCCTCGGCCCGGGTCCCGCAAGCGTGCCGCGGCCCCACGGTGACCGGGAGCCGCCCCCCTTGATTGCCGTGTACCGGCTACGCCGGCTGGTGGTGCGCCGCCTCGTGGCGGTGGGTGAGGCGGTCGACGACCGCGATCACACCGTCGACCTGGCGGGTCATCCGGACGGCGATGGCCGCGTCACCGCTGTTCTCCAGGCGGCCCGTCAGCGTCACCACGCCGGCGTCGACCGCGACAGTGACGGTGTGCGGGGACAGCCACAGCGCGCGGACCATGATCTCGTCGAGCACTTCCTCACGGATCTCCGTGTCCGTGCGCAGGAAGATCCGGAGCAGGTCGCGGCGGGTGACCATCCCGACGAGGCGGGCCTCCTCGTCGACGACCGGCAGCCGCTCCACACGGTGCTCGGTCATGAGGCGGGCCGCCCGCACGAGGGAGTCATCGGCGCGTACGGTGCGCGGCGGGACGGACATCAGCTCGGCGGCCGTGGCCGCGGTGCTCTTGCCGGCCGGCCGTGCGGGGCGCTTGAGGTCGGTCGCGGAGACGACCCCGAGCACCTTGTCGTCGGCGTCCACCACCGGCAGCCCGCTGATGTCGTGCTCGGCCAGCAGCCGTGCGATGTCCGGGCCCGGCATGGTGCCCCGCGCCCGCACGACATCGCCGCTCATCACGCTTCCGACCCTGCGGCGCTTCATCTCGTGCCCCTTTCCGAAGCGCACCGGCTCCGCGGGCCTCGGGCATCCGCCCAGGACGACGCCGCGCGTCTGCCTTCCCCGGCCCCGGATTCCCACCATCGGCCGCCGCGGCGCCCGTTCACAGGGGCCGTCCGGGCCGGCCGGGGACCGACCGGCCCCAGTACCGGCGGCGCGGCAGGAGCCGGCGTGCGCCGCGCGGTAGCCGGTGCCCCGGGGGCGCGGCGGCGAAGGGCTACGTGGAGGCGTTCTCGTCGGTGACGAGCCGCAGGGCGGGCGGCGGAGGGGCGAAGGCGCCGAGCGCGAGCGCCGCCTCGCGCCAATGGGCGGCGAGTTTGAGCAGCCGCTCGGTGTCGGTGGAAAAGCCCGGCCGCGCGGCGCCCGGCACGGTCGGGCACAGGAGGGCGGCTGCGAAGCGGACCGCGTGCAGGGCGGCGGTGGCGTGCGGCTCGACGCCATCGCCCTGCAGGCGCCGCAGCGTGTCGAGCCGGCCGGCGGCATCGAGCAGTTCGTTGTAGGCGTCCTCGTACGCACCGTGGGTCGTGACGTCATCCACGGGGATCTCCTCCCGCGTTCGGGTGGGACTGGATCTGGAGACGGTAGCGGAACTCGGCTGCTCCGGGCGGCGAACAGGCCGGGCCGGCGGTCGGATTCGGACGGCGGGTGGCTCTGTCATCGCCCGTGTCCACACTGTCAGTTGAGGACCGCGAGGCCGATGTGCCGGAGGGGCGCGGCGGTGCTCACGCCGTAATGAGCGGTCCTGTCATCCTCGACGGTGCAGGTGAGCACCGGCAGCAGCCGACCGCGGGGGCCACGGCGACTCCCACCATGCCGTCGACCGGCGCCGGTTCGGCATCAGGGCCGCGGCGCGAGCGGGCCCCGACGACTGGAAACCGGCGTCGCGGGCAGGATCGACCGGAGCGCGGCGCGGGAGCCGGGCGCGCACCGGATCCCGGGCCGCGCCCCCATCCGTCACCAGCCGAAGAGAGTTCGTCCATGGAATTCCGCCGACTCGGCCGCAGCGGCCTGACGATCAGCGAGATCGCGTACGGCAACTGGCTCACTCACGGTTCCCAGGTGGAGGAGGACACGGCAGCCGCCTGTATCCGCGCCGCCCTGGATGCCGGGATCACCACCTTCGACACCGCGGACGTCTACGCCGAGACCCGCGCCGAGGCCGTGCTCGGCCGGGCGTTGCACGGTGAGCGCCGGGAGGGACTGGAGATCTTCACCAAGGTCTACTTCCCGACCGGCCCCGGCCGCAACGACCGCGGCCTGGGCCGCAAGCACATCATGGAGTCGATCGACAACTCCCTGCGCCGGCTGCGGACCGACTACGTCGACCTCTACCAGGCACACCGCTACGACCACTCCACCCCGCTGGAGGAGACCATGGAGGCCTTCGCCGACGTGGTCCGCTCCGGCAAGGCCCACTACATCGGCGTCTCGGAGTGGACGGCCGAGCAGTTGCGCGCCGGCCATGAGCTGGCCCGCGAGTTGCGGGTGCCGCTGATCTCCAACCAGCCCCAGTACTCCGCGCTGTGGAGGGTCATCGAGGCCGATGTGGTGCCTGCTTCGCAGGAGCTGGGCATCAGCCAGGTGGTGTGGTCTCCGCTCGCCCAGGGCGTTCTGACGGGCAAGTACACGCCGGGCGGCGCTCCTCCGGCGGGCTCCCGCGCCACCGATGAGAAGGGCGGCGCCACCTTCGTCGCCGGCTGGCTGCGCGACGAGGTGCTGGAGCGGGTCCAGAGGCTGCAACCCCTCGCCGATCAGGCGGACTTGACGCTCGCCCAGCTCTCGGTGGCGTGGGTGCTGCAGAACCCCAACGTGGCCACCGCCATCATGGGCGCCTCGCGCCCGGGGCAGGTCGCGGAGAACGTCAAGGCAGCGGGTGTGCGGCTCGACGCGGATCTGCTGAAGGCGGTGGATGACGCGCTGGATCCGGTGGTGGAGCGCGATCCGGGCCTGACCGCCGGGCATCCCGGCAACGACTGACCGGACACCCCAAGGACGTCCGGGCCCCCGGCGCACGGCTCGCCCACGGAGTCGTACGCCGGGGGCCCGCTCGTCATGTCCCGCGCGGGTAACCGCTGTTGGGCTCGCGCGGTGAGCTTCAGATGGCGGCGCGGATGGCCTGTTCGAAGCCGTCGACGTGACTGCCGGCGAGTGCGCCTGCCTTGTCCGGATCGCCGGCGACGACGGCGCGCAGCAGCGGGCCGTGTTCGCCGACGTGTCCGGCCATGCCGGGCAGCCGGTCGACGAACAGGCACCAGACGCGGGTGGCGAGGTTGTCGTAGCGCACCAGGGTGTCTTCCAGGTACGGGTTGTGCGTCGCGGCGTAGATGGCGCGGTGGACCTGGAGGTCCAGGCGCAGGTGGGCATCGGCGCTGCGCCGCTGGGCGCGGTCGCTCTCCAGCTCTTCGAGGAGGGCGGTGAGCCGGTCGCGGTCGTCGTCCGTCGCCCGCCGGGCGGCCTGCGCGGCGGCCATCGGCTCCAGCTGGCGGCGCACCTCGGAGATATGGGCCAGGTCCGTGATGTTGACCTCGGTGGCGAAGGTGCCGCGCCGGGGGTAGCTGGCGATCAGCCGCTCGTACTGCAGCCGCTTGAGGGCTTCGCGGACGGGCGTGCGGCCGAATCCGAGGGACTGCGCGAGCTGGTCCTCGTTGATCGGCGCGCCGGGGCGGATGTCGAGCATGACGAGGCGGTCGCGGAGGTCCCGATAGGCGCGTTCGGCGTACGAGAGGTCCTCGGCGGCCGGCTCCGCAGGCTTCATCTGGCCCCCCTTGACCTGTTCAACGGACTCCCATACCTTACCGCAAGGGCTGATATATCAGTTGCCCATCAACCGCTTTTCAGGATGGTGCGCAGATGCCGGAGAATCCCTCGGTCACCACCGACAGCTCACCCCTCGACCTCCCGCTCAGCACTCTCGACCCCGAGGTCGCCGCGGCGATCGACGCGGAACTGGACCGCCAGCAGTCGACCCTCGAAATGATCGCGTCGGAGAATTTCGCGCCCGCCGCGGTGATGCAGGCGCAGGGGTCGGTGCTCACCAACAAGTACGCCGAGGGCTATCCCGGCCGCCGCTACTACGGCGGCTGCGAGCATGTCGACGTCATCGAGCGCCTCGCCGTCGAGCGCGTCAAGGAACTCTTCGGCGCCGAGGCCGCCAACGTCCAGCCGCACTCCGGAGCACAGGCCAACGCCGCCGCGATGGCCGCACTGCTGGAGCCCGGGGACACCCTCCTCGGCCTCGACCTCACGCACGGCGGCCACCTCACCCACGGCATGCGGCTCAACTTCTCCGGCCGCCTCTACGACGTGGTCCCCTACCACGTACGGGAGTCCGACCTCCGCGTCGACATGGACGAGGTGGCGCGGCTGGCCCACGCGCACCGGCCGAAGATGATCGTCGCGGGCTGGTCGGCCTACCCGCGGCAGCTGGACTTCGCGGCCTTCCGCCGGATCGCGGACGAGGTCGGCGCCTTTCTGCTGGTCGACATGGCGCACTTCGCGGGGCTGGTGGCCGCGGGACTGCATCCCAGCCCGGTGCCGTACGCCGATGTCGTCACCACGACCACGCACAAGACGCTGGGCGGGCCGCGCGGCGGGGTGATCCTGAGCCGGGCGGCGCTCGCCAAGAAGATCAACAGCGCGGTCTTCCCCGGCCAGCAGGGCGGACCCCTGGAGCATGTGATCGCCGCGAAGGCCGTCGCCTTCCACGCCGCCGCCTCGGCCGGCTTCCGCGAGCGCCAGCAGCGGACCCTGGCGGGCGCCCGGATCCTGGCCGGCCGGCTGCTGGCCGACGATATCGCCGAGGCCGGCATCTCCGTCCTGACCGGCGGCACCGAGGTGCATCTCGTCCTCGTCGACCTGCGGGACTCGGCGCTGGACGGACGGCAGGCCGAGGACCGGCTGCACCGCATCGGGATCACCGTCAACCGCAACGCGGTGCCCTTCGATCCGCGCCCCCCGATGGTGTCCTCGGGGCTGCGCATCGGCACCCCTGCCCTGGCCACCCGGGGCTTTGGCGCCGCGGAATTCCGGGAGGTCGCCGACATCATCGCGCAGGCGCTGAAGGGCGACGCGGGCGACAGCGGGGAGCCGACCCGCAACCACGGGCTGAACGACGTACGGGCCGGAGTGCTGCGCGACCGCGTGACGGCGCTGGCGAAGTCGTTCCCGCTCTACGACCACCTGGGGGGATCCGCCGTATGAGCACCGCACCGCTGCCGGAACACCCGGAACACCTCTGGCGCAACCCCGAGCCCCGCTCCTCCTACGACGTCATCATCGTCGGCGGCGGCGGACACGGCCTGGCCACCGCCTACTACCTCGCCGCCGTCCACGGCATCACCAACGTCGCCGTCCTGGAGAAGGGCTGGCTGGCCGGCGGCAACATGGCGCGCAACACCACCATCATCCGCTCCAACTACCTCTGGGACGAGAGCGCGGCGATGTACGAGTACGCGCTGAAGCTGTGGGAACGGCTGCCCGAGGAGCTGGACTACGACTTCCTCTTCAGCCAGCGCGGCGTGCTCAATCTCGCGCACACCCTCCAGGACGTCCGCGAGGGCACCCGGCGGGCCAACGCCAACCGCCTCAACGGCGTGGGCTCCGTATGGCTCACCCCGGACGAGGTCGCCGAGGTCTGCCCGATCCTCAACACCTCGCCCGACACCCGCTATCCGGTGCTCGGCGGCACCTACCAGCCCCGGGCCGGGATCGCCAAGCACGACCACGTCGCCTGGGCGCTGGCCCGCCGCGCGGACCAGCTGGGCGTCGACCTCATCCAGGGCTGCGAGGTGACGGGGTTCGTCAAGAACGGCGACCGGGTCACCGGGGTCGAGACCAACCGCGGGCGGATCCACGCCGGACGGGTCGGGCTCGCCGCCGCCGGGCACAGCAGTGTGCTCGCCGAACGTGCCGGATTCCGGCTGCCCGTGCAGTCCCACCCCCTCCAGGCCCTCGTCTCCGAGCTGCACGAACCGGTCCACCCGACCGTCGTGATGTCCAACCACGTGCACGTGTATGTCTCGCAGGCCCACAAGGGCGAGCTGGTGATGGGAGCCGGCGTCGACTCCTACAACGGCTACGGGCAGCGCGGTGCGTTCCACGTCATCGAGGAGCAGATGGCGGCGGCCGTGGAGCTGTTCCCCGTGTTCGCCCGCGCGCATGTGCTGCGCACCTGGGGCGGCATCGTCGACGTCACCCCCGACGCCTCCCCCGTCATCGGTGCCACGCCCGTCGGCAATCTCTTCGTCAACTGCGGCTGGGGAACGGGCGGTTTCAAGGCCACCCCGGCGGCCGGCTTCACCTTCGCCCACACGCTCGCCACCGGCGCGCCGCACCCCCTCAACGAGCCCTTCGCCCTCGACCGCTTCACCACGGGCGCCCTCATCGACGAACACGGCGCAGCGGCCGTGGCCCACTGAGAGAAGGTCATCGTGCTTCTGCTGAACTGCCCCTGGTGCGGTCCGCGCGACGAGACCGAATTCCACTACGGGGGCCAGGCCCATATCGCCTTCCCCGCGGCCCCTGCCGAGCTGGACGACCGGGAGTGGGCCGAGTACGTCTTCTACCGCGACAACCCCAAGGGGCCGTTCGCCGAGCGGTGGATGCACGGCACCGGCTGCCGACGCTGGTTCAACGCCGTGCGGGACACCGTGAGTTACCGCGTGCTGGCCACCTACCGGCCCGGCGACCCGAGCCCGGTGACCCCCGGCGACGGAGATCCGCCGGCCACCGGCCCGTCAGCCGACGCACCGCGCACCGACGACCGCCGGATGGCGGAAGAGGCCGGAGGACCCCGATGACCGACCAGCACTTCCGGCTGCCCCGCGGTGGCCGGATCGACCGCACCACCGCACTGCGCTTCACCCTCGACGGGCGGGAGCTGACCGGCCATCCGGGCGACACCGTCGCCTCCGCGATGCTGGCGTGCGGCGTCATCGAGGTGGCGCCGTCCCTCTACCGGGCCCGCCCGCGCGGCATCCTCGCCGCGGGCACCGAGGAACCCAACGCCCTGCTCCGGCTCGCCGGGCCGTGCGCGGAGAGCATGCTGCCGGCCACGACCGTCGAGCTCCACGACGGGCTCGCCGCCACCACCCTCTCCGGCCGTGGCCGGCTCGACCCGACGCCCGACACCGCCGTGTACGACAAGAAGTACGTGCACACCGATGTGCTGGTCGTCGGCGCCGGACCGGCCGGCCTCGCGGCGGCCGCGGCGGCGACCGCGACCGGCGCCCGGGTGATCCTCCTCGACGAACAGCCGGAAACCGGCGGTGCGTTGCTCTCCGAGAGGGCGGGGGCGGCCGGGAGCGAGGACCTCCGTGCGTGGGCGGCCGCGACCCGCGCCGCGCTCGCGGCCGCCCCCGAGACCCGGGTGCTGACCCGGACCAGCGCCTTCGGCTCGTACGACGGCAACTACGTGCTGGCCGTGCAGCGCCGCACCGACCACCTCGGGGACGACGCCCCCGCGGGGGTCTCACGGCAGCGGCTGTGGCACATCCGGGCCCGCCAGGTCGTGCTGGCGACCGGCGCCCATGAACGGCCGATGGTGTTCGCGGGGAACGACCGGCCGGGCGTGATGCTGGCGTCCGCGGTGCGGACCTACCTCAACCGCTATGCGGTGGCGCCCGGTTCGCGGGTCGTGGTCGCCACCACCAACGACAGCGCGTACGCCACCGCGGAGGATCTGGTCGCCGCCGGTGTCACGGTCGCCGCCGTCGTTGATGCCCGCCACCAACTGTCGCCATGTGCGGCGGAGTTCGCCGTCGCGACCGGTGTGCGGGTGGACAGCGCGAGCGCCGTGACGGACACCGCGGGCGCCTCCCGGCTCACCGGTGTCACGCTCCGCGCCCTGGACGAGGAGGGGCTGCCCACCGGGCCGGGCCAGGACGTCGACTGCGATCTGCTGGCCGTATCGGGCGGCTGGAGTCCGGTGGTGCATCTGCACAGCCAGCGGCAGGGCACCCTGCGCTGGGACGCCGAGCGCGCGGCCTTCCTGCCCTCCGAGGCCGTTGACGGGCAGCATCTGGCCGGTGCCGTGTCGGGCACCTACGACGTCGCCGGCTGCCTCGCGGAGGGGGCGTGGGCCGGCGCGCGGGCGGCAGCAGCGGCCGGGCATCCGCACTCGGAGGCGGACACGCCGCCGCTGCCCGCCCCGCCCGCGTACGGGGCCGTCACGCCCGCCCCCGTACGCCCGTTGTGGCTGGTCGCGGGCGACGGGGCCGATCCGGGCGACTGGGACCGGCACTTCGTCGACCTGCAGCGCGATGTCACCGTCGCCGATGTGCACCGCGCCACCGGCGCCGGGATGCGCGGCGCCGAGCACATCAAGCGCTACACCTCACTCGGCACCGCCAACGACCAGGGCAAGACGTCCGGTGTCAACGCCATCGGGGTCATCGCCGCACTGCTCGGCGAGGAATCGCCCGGCGGGATCGGGACCACCACCTACCGCGCGCCCTACACGCCGGTGTCCTTCGCCGCGCTGGCCGGGCGAGAGCGCGGCGCGCTCTTCGACCCGGTGCGCCGGACCGCGCTGCACGACCGGCACGTCGAGCGGGGCGCGGAGTTCGAGGACGTCGGCCAGTGGAAGCGGCCCCGGTATTACCCGCTGCCCGGCGAGGACATGGACACCGCCGTGATCCGCGAGTGCCGGGCGGCCCGCGAGGGGGTGGCCTTCATGGACGCCTCCACCCTCGGCAAGATCGAGATCTGGGGCGCGGACGCCGGGGAATTCCTCAACCGCATCTACACCAACGGCTTCAAGAAGCTGAAGCCCGGCCTCGCCCGTTACGGAGTGATGTGCAAGCCGGACGGCATGATCTTCGACGACGGGGTCACGCTCCGCCTCGCCGAGGACCGCTACTTCATGACGACCACGACCGGCAACGCGGCGGCCGTACTGGACTGGCTGGAGGAATGGCTGCAGACCGAATGGCCCGGACTCGACGTCAGCTGCACCTCGGTCACCGAGCAGTGGACCACCGTCGCCGTGGTCGGGCCCCGCTCCCGTGACGTGATCGCGCGGCTCGCCCCGGACCTGGACGTCAGCAACGACGCCTTCCCCTTCATGGCGGTGCGCGAGACCACCCTGGCCTCCGGCATCCCGGCCCGCGTGTGCCGGATCTCCTTCTCCGGTGAACTCGCCTACGAGATCAACGTATCCGCCTGGTACGGCCGGGCCGTATGGGACCAGGTCGACGAGGCCGCCCGCCCCTTCGGCGGCACGCCCTACGGCACCGAGACGATGCATGTGCTGCGCGCCGAAAAGGGCTTCATCATCGTCGGCCAGGACACCGACGGCACCGTCACACCGCAGGACGCCGGAATGTCCTGGGTGGTCTCCCGACTGAAGGACTTCGTCGGCAAACGCTCCTTCACCCGCCCCGACACCGCCCGCACCGACCGCCGGCACCTGGTCGGGCTGCTGCCCACCGACCGCAGCACCCGGCTGCCCGAGGGCACCCAGATCATCGACGAAGGGGTCCCGCTCACTCCCGCGGACGGGCCCGTGCCGATGCTGGGCCACGTCACCTCCAGCTACTACAGCCCGGCGCTCGGCCGGCCGTTCGCGCTGGCCTTGGTGTCCGCGGGCCGCGACCGGGCCGGCGCGACACTGCGCGCCGTGGTCGGCGACGAACTGGTGCCCGTCGAGGTGGGCTCCCCCGTGCTCTACGACCCCGAAGGGACCAAGCGAGATGGCTGACCTCTCCGCCGCCGGACCGGCCGCGCTGCGCCGCAGCCCGCTGGCACACCTCACCGGCGCCCTGCGCGCCGCCACCGTCACCGGGCCACGGGCGGTGTCCCTCGCCGAGTGGCCCTGCGCCTCGATGACGGCACTGCGCGCCGACCCCGACTCCCCGGCGGCGGGCCGGCTCGCCAAGACCCTGGGCGGCCCGCTGCCCACCCGGTGCGGCGACACGGCGACCGCCCGCGGCCGCACCGCCCTGTGGCTGGGCCCCGATGAATGGCTGGTCGTCTCGCCGCCCGGGGCGCCGTCCGTCACCGACGAGCTGCAGGAGGCGCTCGCCGGGGAGCCCGGATCGGTGGTGGACGTCTCCGCCAACCGCACCGTGCTGGAGCTGCGCGGCCCGGCCGCCCGCGAGGTGCTGGAGAAGGGCTGCGCGCTCGATCTCCATCCGCGTGCCTTCGGCCGCGGACAGGCTCTGGCCACCCGGATCGGGCCGGTGCCGGTCATCCTGTGGCAGACCGGCGACGACGCCTACCGGCTGCTGCCCCGTTCCTCGTTCGCCGACCACCTCGCGCACTGGCTCATGGACGCGATGAGCGAGTACGCCCTGCCGGAGGTGCCCTGACGCCTGCCGCGCGCCCCCCGCGTGCGTCCCCGCCCCGCCCGGCGCCTCGCGCGTCAGGGCGGGGATGGTGCCACGCCGGCCGGACTGCCGGGAGCTGCCGGGAGCTGCCGGATGACCGGCTGTGGTGGACGGCGTCCTCCTCGGCCCTGCTGGTGGGGGGTGAGGCGCAGTGCGGGCTCCGCGTCCGGCCGCGAGGGCGGCGTGCTGCCCGGACGGTCGCACACGGCCGTCGGCCCACCGGCTGGAGCCCGGATCCGGTCGCCCCCGTCACACCATGGAACTCCGTTGCCACACAACGGACTTGGCGGCATTCGGGTACGTGGGGGGAGGTTCTGCCGGTGCATGCGGGCACAGGGCCTGGCGATCACCGCCCCACCGGCCGAGGCGCGCGGGGCGTCCGGCCTTCGGCGTTCGGCATCCACCGCCCGCCGCTCGCCGCTCGCGCCATGCTCACGTGCCGGTCCTTGGCCGAAGTGCGCGCAGGCCCGCCGCGGCGTCCACGCCGCGGCGGCCCGGCGCCGCGCCCCCACGTCGCTCTCGTGCCGTGGTGCGGCCGCCGGAGCGCAATGACGGAGCACAATGAGGACGTCGTCCGGTCGTCCCAGGGAGGCAGCATGCCCGTCGCGCAGGTCCGCACCGTCGCCCTGGGCTGTCCCGAGCCGCGGGCATTCGCCGGCTTCTTCAGGCGGCTGCCGGGCGGCGAGGCCGCGGGCGAGGCGTGTGCCGGCCGGGTCGGTCTCCGGGTGGACGGCGCCTGGCGGCCCGCGTTCCCGCACGCCCCCGGCCGCGTCGCCCCACACCGGTTCCGTGCCGACCCGGCCCGCCGCCCCTACCGCCTCATCCGGCCGGACGCGCGCGACGGTTCGTAGATGGCCGAGTCCGTACCGGCGGGCCCGCCGCCGGCCCGCAGCGACGTCATGTTCCCGGCGTATCACGCGCCGCGCTGCCGCGACCTTGCCGAGCTGGACGCGCGGGTGGCCGGCTGCCGGGCCTGTCCCCGGCTGGTGGAGTGGCGGGAGGAGGTGGCCCGGACGCGGCGCGCGGCCTTCCGTGACCAGGAGTACTGGGGAAAGCCGGTGCCGGGATTCGGGGCACCGGACGCGGCCCTGGCGATCGTCGGGCTGGCACCCGCCGCGCACGGCGGCAACCGCACCGGCCGGATGTTCACCGGCGACGACTCGGGCGACTTCCTGTTCGCGGCGCTGCATGCCGTCGGCCTCGCGTCGCAGCCCACCGCGACGCACCGCGGGGACGGGCTGGAGCTGTACGGGGTGCGGGTCAGCGCGCCCGTCCACTGCGCTCCGCCGGAGAACAAGCCCACCCCCACCGAGCGCGACACCTGCCGGCCGTGGTTGTCCGCGGAGTTGGATCTCCTGGGTCCCGGGCTGCGTACGGTCCTCGCGCTGGGGGCGTTCGGGTGGCAGGCGCTGCTGCCGGTCCTCGGCGCTGCGGGGTGGCAACTCCCCCGCCCCCGGCCCGCGTTCGGCCACGGCGCGCAGCTGACGCTGCCCGCGAACGGCAGTCGGCAGGAGCTGCACGTGCTCGGCAGCTATCACCCGAGCCGGCGCAACACGTTCACCGGCCGGCTCACCTTTGCGATGCTCGTCGCGCTGCTCTCCCGTGCCGCGGGGCTCGCGGGACTGGCAGGCCAGGGGCCCGCGACGGGGTGAGCGGCGCCCTGGTCCGGGGGCCGGGACGGCGTCCGGCAGGCGCCGGCGGTGGGGCGGCCGCGATACGCAACGGTGACCCACGGGGCTCTTGACGACCCCACTGTTAGCGTTAACACTCAGGTGCACCAGGCCGGATGACGGGCCTGGCCGGACGGCGGCCGGGCCCGTTCCGGCGGCCGTGTCCGTACACCCACCGGGCACGGCCCGGCGCCGCGCCCGGTGCCACCGGTGACGGCGTCCGCACCGCCGGACCACGGCGTACGGACACCCCGGCGCCCCGCGCCGCCCCACCCGGTCATTCAGGTCATTCAGGTCACGGCCCACCTCTGGAGGAATGTGTGCGGAAGGTTTTGACAGGCCTCGCGGCCGCGGCGCTCGCCCTGATGCTGGCGGCCTGCGGCCAGAGCGCCAACGGCGTGGGCCCGCACGCGGATCGAGGGGACGCCAAGGGCAGCCTGGTCGGCATCGCGATGCCCACGAAGTCCTCGCAGCGCTGGATCGACGACGGCCGCAGCATGGTCGAGCAGTTCCGGGACAAGGGCTACCGGACCGACCTCCAGTACGGCGACGACGTCGTCGAGAACCAGGTCTCCCAGATCGAGAACATGATCACCAAGGGCGCCCGGTTGCTGGTGATCGCCGCGATCGACGGCTCCTCACTCTCCGACGTCCTGCAGCGGGCCGCGGAGGCGAACATCAAGGTGATCTCCTACGACCGGCTGCTGCTGGGCACCGAGAACGTCGACTACTACGCGACCTTCGACAACGAGCAGGTCGGCGTGTTGCAGGGCACCTATATCGCCGACAGGCTCGGCCTGAAGAAGGGCAAGGGCCCGTTCACCATCGAGCTGTTCGGCGGCTCACCGGACGACAACAACTCCGCCTACTTCTTCAAGGGCGCGATGAGCGTCCTCAAGCCGTACCTCAGCTCCGGAAAACTCGTCGTCCGCAGCCGGCAGACCCGCTTCAACCAGCTGGCCACCCTGCGCTGGGACGGCGGGATCGCCCAGTCCCGGATGGACAACCTCCTGAGCAAGGCCTATTCGTCCCACCGGGTCGACGCGGTGCTCTCGCCCTACGACGGCATCTCGATCGGCGTCCTGTCCTCCCTCAAGAGCGTCGGCTACGGCGACGCGGGCCGGCCGCTGCCGATCGTCACCGGCCAGGACGCCGAGATCCCCTCGGTGAAGTCCATCATCGCGGGCGAACAGACCCAGACCGTCTACAAGGACACCCGCAAGCTCGCCGAGGTCGCGGTCCAGATGGGCAACGCGGTGCTCACCGGCGGCAAACCCAAGGTCAACGACACCGAGCAGTACGACAACGGCACCAAGGTCGTCCCCGCCTATCTGCTGCAGCCGGTCAGCGTGGACAAGGACAACTACCGCAAGGTGCTGGTGGATTCCGGGCAGTACACGCCCGCCCAGCTCAAGTAGCCCCCGCACGACACGGACCCGGGCCCCGGGTCGCACCACCGGCCGTGCGGGCGGCCCACCCCGGCCTGCCGTCCGCACCGCCCCGAGCCGAACGGAGCAGCATCGTGGCCGCACCCGTCCTCGAAATGCGCTCGATCAGCAAGTCCTTCCCCGGCGTCAAGGCGCTGTCCGACGTCAATCTGACCGTGGCGCCCGGTGAGGTCCACGCCATCTGCGGCGAGAACGGCGCCGGCAAGTCCACCCTGATGAAGGTGCTCAGCGGCGTTCATCCGCACGGCAGTTACGAGGGCGACATCCTCTTCGAGGGCGCACCCTGCGCGTTCAAGGACATCCGGGCCAGCGAGCGGCACGGCATTGTGATCATTCATCAGGAACTCGCCCTGGTCCCCTATCTCTCCCTGGCGGAGAACCTCTTCCTCGGCAACGAACACGCCGCGCGCGGCATCATCAGCTGGCACCGCACGCTCGGCTCCGCGCAGAAGCTGCTGGCCCGCGTCGGGCTGCGGGAGAACCCGCTGACCCGGGTCGCGGACATCGGCGTCGGCAAACAGCAGCTCGTCGAGATCGCCAAGGCCCTCGCCAAGGAGGTCAAGCTGCTGATCCTGGACGAGCCGACGGCCGCGCTCAACGACGAGGACAGCCGTCAGCTGCTCGACCTCATCCTGGAGCTCAAGGCCCAGGGCATCGCCTGCATCCTCATCTCGCACAAGCTCAACGAGATCGCCCGGGTCGCCGACTCGCTCACCATCCTGCGGGACGGCCGGACCATCGAGTCGCTCACGGTCGGCGCCGACGGCATCTCCGAGGACCGGATCATCCGGGGCATGGTCGGCCGCGACCTGGAGCACCGCTACCCCGAACGCACCCCGCAGATCGGCGAGATAGCCCTCGCCATCGAGAACTGGACCGTGCTGCACCCGATCGACCTGCACCGCAAGGTGGTCGACGGGGTTTCGCTGCATGTGCGGCGCGGTGAGATCGTCGGCATCGCGGGGCTGATGGGCGCGGGCCGCACCGAGCTGGCGATGAGCGTCTTCGGCCGCTCCTACGGGCGTTGCACCGGCGGCCGGGTCCGGCTGGACGGCAAGCGTATCCGGACCCGCACGGTCCCCGAGGCGATCGGCCACGGCATCGCGTACGTCACCGAGGACCGCAAACACCTCGGGCTCAACCTTGCCGACGGCGTCAGCCGCAACATCTCGCTGAGCGCGCTCGGCAAGGTCTCCCGGCGCGGCTGGGTCGACGAGCACGCGGAGACCCGGGTCGCCGAACGCTTTCGCACCTCGATGAACATCAAGGCGCCGTCGGTGTTCGCGGCGGCCGGAAAGCTCAGCGGCGGCAATCAGCAGAAGATCGTCCTCAGCAAGTGGATCTTCTCCGAGCCGGAGGTGCTGATCCTCGACGAGCCCACCCGCGGCATCGATGTCGGGGCGAAGGCCGAGATCTACTCCGTGATCGCCGACTTGGCGGCACAGGGCAAGGCCGTGCTGGTCATCTCCTCGGAACTGCCCGAGCTGCTCGGCATGTGCGACCGGATCTACACGATGGCCGCCGGCCGGCTCACCGGCGAGCTGGACCGCGCGGCCGCCACCCAGGAATCCCTTATGCGCCTCATGACCGCGACCGCGGCAGACCAGAACGAGCAGGTGTGACGGATGGCCCCTTCCCCGACCCTCGAAGTCGAGCCGCAGCCGCCGACGAAGAAACAGCCCGCGGCGGCGTCCGGCGCCGTGGGCGCGCTCCTCGTCCAGGCCGTACGCGGCAACGTCCGGCAGTACGGCATGATCGTCGCGCTGGCCCTGATCGTGGTGCTGTTCCAGATCTGGACCGACGGGACGCTGCTCAAGCCGCTCAACGTCACCAACCTGATCCAGCAGAACAGTTACATCCTGATCCTGGCCGTCGGCATGATGATCGTGATCATCGCCGGGCACATCGATCTGTCGGTCGGCTCGCTGGCCGCCTTCGTCGGCGCCGCCTCGGCGGTGATGATGGTCAAGCACGGGATGCCGTGGCCGGTCGCGCTCGTCGCCGCGCTGCTGATCGGCGCGGTCGCCGGCGCGTGGCAGGGCTTCTGGATCGCCTACGTCGGCATCCCGTCCTTCATCGTGACGCTGGCGGGCATGCTGCTGTTCCGCGGCGGCACCCAGATCCTGTTGCAGGGCCGGTCCGTCGCGCCCTTCCCCAAGGGCTTCCAGAAGATCAGCAGCGGGTTCCTGCCGGAGGTGGGCCCGTACACCGACTACCACAATCCGACGCTGCTGCTCGGTCTCGCGGTGCTGGTGCTGGCCGTCGTCCAGGAGATCCGGGGCCGCCGCAAGACCGCCGGATACGGGCTCGAATTGCTGCCGAGGGGCTTCTTCCTCGTCAAACTGGCGGCCATCACCGCCGCGGTGACGGCGTTCACCCTGCTGCTGGCCAGCTACCACGGGTTCCCGATCGTGCTGCTCATCCTCGGGGTGCTGCTCGTCGCCTTCGGCTACCTGATGCGCAACTCCGTGCTCGGCCGCCACACCTACGCGATCGGCGGGAACGAGCCTGCCGCCCGGCTCTCCGGCGTCAAGAGCAAACGGATCGTCTTCCTGGCCTTCGTCAACATGGGTGTGCTGGCCGCGCTCGCCGGTCTGGTCTTCGCGGCCCGGCTCAACGCCGGCACCCCGCAGGCCGGTATCAACTTCGAACTGGAGGCGATCGCGGCGGCGTTCATCGGCGGCGCCTCGGCCTCCGGCGGCGTCGGCACCGTCCTCGGCGCGCTGATCGGCGGGCTGGTGCTCGGCGTGCTGAACAACGGCATGTCGCTGGTCGGTATCGGCACCGACTACCAGCAGGTCATCAAGGGCCTGGTGCTGCTGGCGGCGGTCGGCTTCGACGTCAGCAACAAGCGCAAGATCGGCTCCTGAGCGCCGCGGCGACACACTGCACAGGCCTTCCGTCCGGACCGGCCCGGATCACCGGCCCGGTCGGAACGGGAGGCACCCGCCAGAGGGACCGCGCGGACGGACCACACGACAGACCTTAGGCGCGCCGCACCGGCCCCGTGCTCCGCCGCAGCACCATCGTCGGCGGGACCAAGGCGTGGCTGCGGGCGTGTTCCACCCCGGTCAGCTCCTCGACCAGCAGCTCCAGGGCGCAGCGGCCCAGCTCGCCGAAGTCCTGGCGCACCGTGGTCAGCGGCGGGGCGAAGTAACCCGCCTCGGGGATGTCGTCGAAACCGATCACGCTGATGTCGTCCGGGATGGACCGGCCCGCCTCGTGGAGCGCGCGCAGCAGGCCGAGCGCCATGTGGTCGTTGGCGCAGAACACCGCGGTGACCTCGGGGTTCTCGGCGATGCGCCGCCCGGCCTGGTGTCCTGAGCGGGCGCTCCAGTCCCCGCTCTGCACCGGCGGCACCGGCGCCCCGGCCGCTTCGAGGGCCGCGCGCCAGCCGTCCATGCGGGTCGCGGTCTCCAGCCAGCCGGACGGGCCCGCGATGTGGTGCACGGTGGCATGCCCGAGGTCCAGCAGGTGCCGGGTGGCCTCCTGGGCGCCCGCCTCGTTGTCCATCGCCACCGTCGGCAGCCTGAAGCGGCTGTCCGGGCCGACGGCGACGACGGGCACGGCGGTCGACAGCTGCCCTACGGCGCTCACCACGGGGGTCTGCGGCGCGATCACGACGACGCCCTCGACGCCTTGGTCGCGGAGCCGGTCGACGGCCTCCAGCACCGAGCGGCTGTCGAGCGAGCGCAGGCTCGCCACGCTGACGTAGTAGCCGGCGCTGCGCGCGGCCTGCTCGATGCCCTCCAGCATGGAGGCGGGCCCGTAGAGCGCGGTGCCGAAGCTGACCACGCCGATGGTCTGGGACCGCCGGGTGACCAGGGCGCGGGCCGCGGAATTGGGGCGGTAGTCCAGCTCGCGGATGGCGGCGAGGACCCGGTCCCGGGTGTCGGGGCGGACGTGCGGTGCGCCGTTGAGGACCCTGGACACCGTCTGGTGGGACACTCCGGCGACGCGGGCCACATCCGTCATCGCGGGCTGACGCGGCTCCGGGTCTGTACGTCGTGTTGCCACTCGCGGGCCTCTCGTCGGTCTCGTCGATCCGGTGGATCCGGTCGATCCGGTCGGTCTCGTCGCGCGCTGATCCGAGTCTATTTGTTCACGTTCACAGGTCAGAGCGCGGGTCGGGGCGCTGACCTGGGCCCCGACCCGGCCGAGGACGGACCGGCCGGGACGGGGCAACCGGGGCGAGAGGCGGCCGGGACGGTGACGCGTTTGAATGGAGGCATGCCCGACCGGCCTCGTACGAATCGAGTCACGGATGAGTGACAACCGGTCAGCACGGCGGCTCCCCGCCGCGGGGGTGCCCGCCGAGTTCGTGCTGGACGCGGGACACACCGTTCTGAGCTGCACCCCGTCCGCGCAGGATCTGCTGGGCAGCAGCCCCGAGCGGCTGTGCGGGCATGACTTCACGAGCTACTTCGAGGATCCGGCGCAGTGGGCCCTGCTCGTCCCGAGAGCCCTGGGGGGTGTGCGGCAGGCGGGGCAAGCCGTGCTGCTGGGGGCGGACGGCGGCAAACGGGCCGTGTTCCTCGACGTCGCGACGCTCGTCACGGGCTCCGGGAACGGCGCGCGGCTGCTGGTCCGGCTGACCCCCGCGGACGGCGCCCCCGGGGCCGTCCCCCCGGACGCGGGACCGGGTGTCCTACCGGCCGACTCCGGTGCTTCGTCCCGTACGGATCTGCTGAACGCCACCGCCTCGCGGATCGGCACCACCCTCGACATCGCCGGCAATGCCGAGGAACTGATCGAGGTGCTCGTGCCGGCCTTCGCCGACCTGGGCGCCGTCGACCTCACCGGGGCGGTGCTGGGCGAGGAGCCGGGTGAGTACTCCGGTGAGGTGGCGATGCGCCGGACGGCGGTCGCCGCCGCCGACGGCCGGTGGCCGCGGGAGAGCCATCCGCTCGGCGCCACGCTGTACGTCAAGGACGTGGCGGGAGAGCACCTGCGGCACGATTCGGTGGGCTTCCTGCCCGACCTGGCCGACGTCCGGAAGCTGCCGACGGAGGAAAGCGGGGCGTCCCGTCCGGAGCTGCCGCAGGGTGCCACGTCCCTCCTGGTCATCCCGCTACGGGCGCGGGGGCTGGTGCTGGGCTCCGTCGCCCTGTGGCGCACCGGTGACCGCCGGCCCTTCGACCGGTCCGACGCCGACCTCGCCGAGGAGGTCGGCGCGCGGGCGGCGCTGGGCATCGACAACGCCCGCCGCTACACGAACGAGCGCCGCACCGCCGAGGCCCTGCGGCGCAGCCTGCTCCCCCGGCCGGTGGCGGACTCCGCGGCGGCCGAGACGGCTGGTATCCACGTGCCGGCCGACACCCCGGCGGGCATCGGTGGCAGCTGGTACGACGTCATCGAGCTCTCCTCGACCCGGGTGGGTTTCGTGGTGGGCAGCGTGCCGGGGCAGGGGCTCCGTGCCGCGGCCGCCATGGGCCGGCTGCGGTCCGCCGTCGAGACGCTGGCCGATCTGGACCCGGCGCCGGACGAACTGCTCAGCCATCTCGACGATCTCGTCGTGCGCTTCGGCGGCACCGAACAGCGCGAGAACATCCGCCCCGGCGCCGCGGGCGCGCTGTGCGGCGCCTCCTGCGTCTACGCGATCTACGATCCGGTCACCCACCGCTGCCTCGTGGCCTCCGCCGGGCACCCGGCACCGATCCTGGTACGGCAGGGGGATGCGGGCGCCGAGGAGGTGCGGATCGCGCGCGGGCCGACGCTGGGAACGGGCGGTGAGCCGTTCGAGCCGACGGAGCTGCAGCTGAAGCCGGGAGATGTGCTCGCGTTCCACAGCAGCGCCCTGGCCTGGGACTCCCCGGAGGCGAAGGACCGGCTCGCGACGGTGCGGGAGGCCGCGGAGGCCGCTGCCCGGTCCGGTCAGCCGATGGCCGAGGCCGGCCGGCGGGTCCAGGAGCGGCTGCACGCCACCTCGCCGGAGGACGATGTGGCACTGCTGCTGACCCGCGTCCGGGAGTTGCCGCGCGCGTGCACCGCGGCATGGGAGCTGGACGCCGAGCCGCGGGAGGTGGCGCGGGCACGGGCCGTCATCGGCGCCCAGCTCGTCGAGTGGGGCCTTGATGACCTGGTCTTCGCCACCGAGCTGATCGTCAGCGAGCTGGTCACGAACGCCGTCCGCTACGCCTGCGCACCGATCACCCTGCGGCTGATCAAGGAACAGCGGTTGATCTGCGAGGTCGCCGACCCGAGCCAGACCCAGCCGCATCTGCGCCGGGCCCGGGTCACCGACGAGGGCGGCCGCGGTCTGTTCCTGATCGCCCAGCTCACCCACCGCTGGGGCAGCCGGTACACCACCTCCGGCAAGGCCATCTGGACGGAACAGCTGCTGGATGAGGGGTAGTTGGTGCATCGCGCCCCTTCCTGCCCCGGGCCGGCCAGGCCCCCACGCCCCGTTCCGTGTCCCTTGACACCACTGAATGTTAGCGCTCACAGTAGCGGTCAGCTGCACAGATCCCGGCCGGCCCGCCCGTGCCGTCCCCCCTCCCAAGAACGGATGTGACCGTGCACCCGCGCCCTCAGCACCGCTACGTCATCGGCGTCGACCACGGCACGCTCTCGGGACGTGCCGTGGTGGTCCGGGTGAGCGACGGCGAGATCATCGGCTCCGCCGTCCATCCCTACCCGCACGCCGTGATCGAACGGACCCTGCCGGGCACCGGACAGCCGCTGCCACCGGACTGGGCGCTCCAGCATCCGGCGGACTGGCGGGAGGTGCTGCGCACCGCCGTCCCCGCCGCGCTGGCGGACGCGGGCATCGATCCCGGTGACGTCATCGGCATCGCCACCGACTTCACCGCCTGTACGGTGCTGCCGGTCCGCGCGGACGGCGTCCCGCTGGCCGAGACCGCCGAATGGGCCCACCACCCGCACGCCTGGCCCAAGTTGTGGAAGCACCACGCGGCCCAGCCACAGGCCGACCGGATCAACGCGCTGGCCCATGAGCGCGGCGAGAAGTGGCTGTCCCGGTACGGCGGCAGGATCTCCGCCGAGTGGCAGTTCGCCAAGGCACTCCAGGTCCTGGAGGAGGCACCCGAGGTGTACGCCGCCTGCGCGCGGTGGATCGAGGCCGCGGACTGGATCGTCTGGGAACTGTGCGGCAGCGAGACCCGCAACAGCTGCACGGCCGGGTACAAGGGCATTCACCAGGACGGGAAGTACCCGGACGAGGACTATCTGGCCGCGCTGCACCCCGGCTTCGCCGACTTCGCCCGTACCCGGCTGGAACACCCGCTGTCCCCGCTCGGGTCGCGGGTCGGCTCGCTCAGCGCGCGGGCAGCCGGCTGGACGGGGCTTCCCGAAGGCATCGCGGTCGCCGCCGGGAACGTCGACGCGCATGTCGCGGCGCCCGCGGCGAAGGCCGTCGAAAACGGGCAGCTCCTCGCCATCATGGGCACCTCCACCTGCCATGTCGTCAACGGTGCCGCACTCGCCCCCGAAATCCCGGGGATCTGCGGGGTCGTGGACGGCGGCATCGTGGCCGGCGCGTACGGCTACGAGGCCGGGCAGAGCGCCGTCGGCGACATCTTCGCCTGGTGGACCGGCCAGGGAGTGCCCGCCGGGTATGCCGACGAGGCAGCGGCGAGAGGCGAGGATCTGCACCAACTGCTCACCCGCAAGGCCGCCGGTCTGCCGGTCGGCGGCCACGGGCTCGTCGCGCTCGACTGGATGAACGGCAACCGCTCCGTCCTCGTCGACCACACCCTCTCCGGCGTGATCGCCGGGCTCACCCTGGCCACCCGCCCCGAGGAGATCTACCGCTGCCTGCTGGAGGCGACCGCCTACGGCACCCGCGTCATCGTCGAGGCGTTGGAGGGCGGCGGCGTACCGGTCAGCGAATTCATCGTCAGCGGCGGCCTCAAGAAGAACGCACTGCTGATGCAGATCTACGCCGATGTGCTGCGCCGCCCCGTCTCCCTGGCCGCGTCCGACCAGGGCCCCGCTCTCGGCTCGGCCATCCACGCCGCCGTCGCGGCCGGCGCGTATCCCGATGTCCGCGCCGCCGCCGACGCGATGGGCCGGGTGGAGCGCGCGGCGTTCCGCCCCGACCCGGCGCGCGCCGACGTCCACGACGCGCTCTACGCCGAATACCGCGCGCTGCACGACCACTTCGGCACCGGCGCGGACAAGCTGCTGCACCGCCTGCGCCGGATCCGTAACCACGCCCTGGCCACCGTCACCCCCAGCGAGGACTGAACTCGTGAGCTCTCTTCCCGCCTCCGCCGTCGAGGCCGTCGCCGGCCTGCGCCGCCAGGTCAGCGATCTGCACCAGGAACTCGTCCGCTACCACCTCGTGGTGTGGACCGCCGGAAACGTCTCGGCCCGGGTCCCCGGCCACGATCTCTTCGTCATCAAGCCGAGCGGGGTCGCGTACGAGGACCTGGCACCGGAGAACATGATCGTCTGCGATCTGGACGGGACGGTCGTCGAGGGCGAGCTCTCGCCGTCCTCCGACACCGCCGCGCACGCCTACGTCTACCGGCAGCTGCCCGAGGTCGGCGGCGTGGTGCACACCCACTCCACCTACGCATGCGCCTGGGCGGCCCGCCATGAGCCGGTGCCGTGCGTCCTGACCGCCATGGCCGACGAGTTCGGGGCCGAGATCCCGGTCGGCCCGTTCGCGCTGATCGGCGACGACTCCATCGGCCAGGGCATCGTCGAGACCCTCCGGGGCCACCGCTCACCGGCCGTGCTGATGGCCGGCCACGGGGTCTTCACCATCGGCAAGGACGGTAAGGCCGCCGTGAAGGCCGCGGTGATGTGCGAGGACGTCGCCCGCACCGTGCACATCTCCCGGCAACTCGGCGAGCCACAGCCCCTGTTGCCCACCGACATCGACCGACTGCACGACCGCTACCAGAACGTCTACGGGCAGCAGCAGCCCCCGTCGCAAGGAGTACGCGCATGACCGCACCCGACGCCCGCGAGGTCTGGTTCCTCACCGGCAGCCAGGGCCTCTACGGCGAGGCCACACTGCGGCAGGTCGCGGCGCAGTCGCAGCAGATCGCCCGCGCCCTGGAGGACTCCGCCGACATCGCGGTGCGGGTCGTCTGGAAGCCCGTGCTCACCGACTCCGCGGCGATCCGGCGGGTCTGCCTCGACGCGAGCGCCACCGACTCCTGCGTGGGCGTCATCGCCTGGATGCACACCTTCTCGCCCGCCAAGATGTGGATCTCCGGCCTGGACGCGCTGCGCCGTCCGCTGCTGCATCTGCACACCCAGGCCCATGTGGAACTGCCCTGGTCGTCCCTCGACATGGACTTCATGAACCTCAACCAAGCGGCGCACGGGGACCGCGAGTTCGGATACATCCAGTCCCGGCTCGGGGTGCCCCGCAAGACCGTCGCAGGCCATGTGAGCGATCCGCAGGTCACCGCCCGCATCGGCTCCTGGGCACGGGCCGCGGCCGGCAGCGCGGCGCTGCGCGAGCTGCGGCTGGCGCGGTTCGGCGACAACATGCGCGAGGTCGCGGTCACCGAGGGAGACAAGGTCGAGGCGCAGCTGCGGTTCGGCGTCGCCGTCAACACCTACGGCGTCAACGATCTGGTCGAGGTCGTCGACGCGACAGCCGACGCCGCGGTGACCGACCTCGTCAAGGAGTACGAGGACACCTACCGCATCGCCCCCGAGCTGCGTACCGGCGCCGCCCGGCACGACGCGCTGCGCTATGCGGCGCGCATCGAACTGGGGCTGCGCGCCTTCCTGTCCGAGGGCGGCTTCCACGCCTTCACCACGAACTTCGAGGACCTGGGCGGGCTGCGGCAGCTGCCCGGTCTGGCGGTCCAGCGGCTGATGGCCGACGGCTACGGCTTCGGCGGCGAGGGCGACTGGAAGACGTCCGCCCTGCTGCGCGCGATGAAAGTGATGGCGGCCGGTCTGCCCGGCGGCACCTCCTTCATGGAGGACTACACCTACGATCTGACGCGCGGTCAAGAACTCATTCTGGGCGCCCATATGCTGGAGGTCTGTCCGTCCGTCGCGGCCGCCACCCCGTCCTGCGAGATCCATCCGCTCGGCATGGGCGGCCGCGAGGACCCGGTCCGGCTCGTCTTCGACGCCCGGCCGGGCCCCGCCGTAGTGGCCGGACTGGCCGACATGGGCGACCGGTTCCGGCTCGTCGCCAACGAGATCGACGTGGTGGAGCCGGTCGAGCCCCTCCCCCGGCTCCCCGTCGCGCGCGCCGTCTGGCGGCCACTGCCGAATCTGCGGACCTCCGCCGAGGCCTGGCTGACGGCAGGCGCCCCGCATCACACGGTGCTCTCCAGCGCGATCGGGACGGAAGAGCTCACGGACTTCGCCGAGATGGCCGGCACCGAACTGCTGACCATCGACACGGCCACAACGATGCGCCAGTTCACCAAGGAGATCCGCTGGAACCAGGCCTATCACCGCCTGGCCCAGGGCTTCTGACCGTTCGCGACGAGAGCGCCCCTCCCCGCGCGATCCGTCCGGCCGGCTGTCCGCACCCCCAGGTCACCCGGGGTGCGGACAGCCGGCCGCGACCGCCCCCGTACAGACAGCAGCCGCTCTTCCGGCGCGGGGTGGGCGGCGCGGCAGCCATATCGGGGACGGACGCCATCGCGGCGGCACGCGGGGCGACGCACAGGTGAAGGGCTTCACGGCGCCGCCCTCATCCGCACTCTCAGGCCGGACGACCTTGCCGCGTCCTGCGGCACCTTCATCGACGCGTTCCGCACGGCAGGCGACCGAGCCCGATACGGGCCGTGGAGGCCGATACGGATCCCGGCACGGACCGCCCTCTCCGCCACCGGAGATGCGCTGCCGCGCGGGTGGGGTGAAGGTGGAATGGAGGCCACCGCCCACTCGATACGCACCGTGCGGTCGCGCATCCGGGGAGTCAGCGACGGTGGGACAGAGCTGCGCGCGACTCCGAGCAGCCGGCCCTACGACCATGCCGCGAGGCCGAATATGGACACCAGCACGAAAGTCGCTCTCACCGGCGCCATAGCCGCCGGCTATCTCCTCGGCCGGACGAAGAAGGGGAAGCTCGCGATAGGGCTCGCCTCACTGCTCGTCGGCCAACGTCTCCCTGGGCCACAGGAGTTGGCCACCGAAGGCGCCCGCAAGCTGTCCCAGACCCCTCAGGTCGAGCAGCTCATCGAGCAGGTCCGAGGGGAGCTCATGGAAGCTGCCCGCGCCGCGCTCTCCGCGACGGCGGACCGCGGGCTCAGCTCACTCGCCGGCACCATCCAACAGCGCACCAGTGCCCTGCAGGGCCTCCCCGCGGACGAGGACGAGGAAGAGGGCGAGGAAGAGGGCGAAGGCGCGGAGGACGACGAATCCGAGGAGGAAGAGGAAGAAGAAGAGCCGGACGAGGACGACGAGGCGGCGGAAGAGGACGAGGAGGCGGAGGAAGAGCGGGCCCCTGCCAAGAAACGACCCGCGAAGAAGCGCCCCGCCAAGAAGGCCCCCGCCACATCTGCGAAGAAAACGCCGGCCAAGAAAACACCTGCCAAGAAGACCGCGGCGAAGAAGTCCACGGCAAAGAAGACTGCCGCGAAGAAACCCGCCAAGAAGGCCGCCGCCAAGAAGACGTCCCGCAGCCGGGGGAGGTAGCTCATGTCCGAGAAGGAGGACGACGCAGCAACGGAAAACCTCTCCGGCCTCGACCAGCTCAAACAGCAGCTCGCCGGATACGCCGAAGCGAGGGGTCAGCAGCTCGTGGACAAACTGGGCGGCAAACTGAGCGACGTGACGCAAGGCCTCAACGACGTGGGCGACGGAGGCGGAGACCTGCTCTCCGCCGGCAAGCGCGCCCTCGGCGGCGAGAATCCGGTCAAGGCCTTCCTCAGCGAAAAGGCAGGCAGCCTCAAGGACAAGGCCGTTGACTCCGTCAAGAGCGCCTTCGGCGGCGGTGGCGGGAAAGCCGGTAACACGAAGGTCACCAATATCATCGAAGTTCTCGACATCGGCATGCCGCTGCGCACGGTCTATGACCGGTGGTGCGAGCTGGAAGAGTTCAGCAGTTTCACCAAGGGCGTGACGAGCGTCTCGCAGTCGGACGAGATCGAGAGCGACTGGAAGCTCAAGGTCGCGTTCTCCAACCGCAGTTGGAAGGCGACCGTCCAGGAGCAGGTCCCCGATGAACGCATCGTGTGGACCTCCGAGGGCTCAAAGGGCTCCACCCGCGGCGCCGTCAGCTTCCATGAGCTGACTCCGGACCTCACCCGCATCGTCGTGGTGGTCGAGTACTACCCCTCCGGGTTCTTCGAGAAGACCGGAAACATCTGGCGCGCGCAGGGCCGCCGGCTCCGCCTGGACCTCAAGCACTTCCAGCGGTACGTCACCCTCACCGAGGACGAGGACATCGAGGGCTGGCGCGGCGAGATCCGCGACGGGGAAGTCGTCCGCACCCACGAAGAGGGCCTGGAGGACGACGACCAGGGCGACGAAGGCCGGGACGAGGACGAAGAGGAAGAAGGGGAAGAAGGGGAAGGGCAGGACGAGGAAGACGAGCCGGACGAGGAGGAAGAGGAGGAGGACGGCGAGTACGACGAGGAGGAGGAAGGGGAAGAGGAAGACGAGGAGGAGGAGTAAGGCCTGCCGGCCTGGCCGGCACTCCACCGGTCAGGCGCGGGGCAGCAGCGAACCCAGCGGTCCCAGGTCGAGGTTCAGGTCTTCCAGACTCAGGCCGTGCTGGTCACACAGCTCGGTCATCCGCTCGTCAAGGTGCATGAGGGTATCGCCGATCCGGTCCACCTGCTCCTCACTCAGATCCCCCTGCTCCACCCGTCGGATCGCCTGCCGCTCCATCAGCTGGCGGAGGAGTTCCACGATCGTCAGCACCAACGCGACCAGGTCCTTGCCCATTTGATCGCGGTCGATGTCGAAGCGGCTCTCGGGCCGCCGCTCGGGCCTCGTCTCTCCCCGCGTCACAGCGGGCCTCCGTCCGCCCACGGCGCCGGCATCCGCTCGCTGACCGATGACAGCAGCGCATGCAGCGAAAGGCGTACGAGGGGGACGTCCGCGATGGCGATGACCAGGTCGCCGCTGACGACGACTCCGGTGGCCAGCAGGCGGTCGAGGAGGTCCACCAGCGGGACGCCGATGGGCCCGGAGAGGGGGCCCGGTGTCTCCCAGGGAACGGGCTCGCGCACGGTCACGGCTCACACCTCCCCGGCGAAGGAGTACGGCACCCACGGGCCGGACACCTCGATTTGCGCTCCGGTCCGGATGCGCAGGCCCTCCACCGCGTCCGCCAGTTCACCTTCGCGCTCGGCGGCGACCAGGTACGCGGCGTTGAGGACCTGAAGGCGATGCTTCTCGCCCGTCACCTCCTGGCTGTGCGTGCGGAGGCGACGGGATGCCGCCGCGAGCTGCGTCAGCTCGGCGTCCACGTCCTCGGCCGTCCGCATCGTGCGGTCATGGTGGCGCTCCCGCGCCTGGTGCAGGCCGCGCTTGCGCTCCAGGTAGGCACGGCCCGCCCCGCTGCCGGATCCGCCGCCGACCGGCGACGCGGTGGCAGCGGCGCCGACGCCGGAAAGTTCGGGGGCGGTGGCCGGCAAGTAGACCTTGACGCCCCATTCGGCGTGGCCCTCGACGCGGACCAGTGCCGCGGCGAATCGCTCCGCGTCCTCGGTGAGCGCCTCTCGCGCGCGGTCGTCTCCGCGGTAGAGAGTGGCCAGCGCCAGCGGCACCGTCGGCCCACAGGCGGCTGCCGCGGTCACCACCTCATGGTGCGCCCGCGCACACCGCTCCAGATCCTGACGGTCGGTCAGCCGCTGCTGCCATGCCTCCTCCGTGAACTCGGCGGCGGGCACCTGCTGGACCACGGCCGTGAGAGGACCGAAAGCCAGGCCGCGCACCGGGGCGCCCCCGGCCAGCCCGGGGAGCCCGGAGAGTGCGGAGAGCGCCGCCGGACCGAGCCGCCGGCAGACGGCGAAGACATAGGTGGCCGTCGTGTCGTCCGGGCCGGTCATGCTCCCGCCTCGCCCTCGGTGAGCGAGGAGCTCGACGCGTCGTCGTCGCCGGACTCCAGGGCCTCCAGACGCTCGCGCAAGCGGCGGTTCTCGTCCTGCAGTTCGCTGCGGGCCGCCTTCGAGCTGAGCGCCGGATCCGTCTCCCACCAGTCGATCCCGGCCTTCTTGGCCGTCTCGACGGACGAGACGAACAGCCGCAGCCGGATGGTCAGAAGCTCGATGTCGAGGAGGTCGATCTTGATGTCGCCGGCGATGACGATGCCCTTGTCGAGGACGCGTTCGAGGATGTCGGCGAGGTTGGTGGTACCGGGACCGTTGGCGCGGGCGGCATCGACGCCCTGCCGGAAATCGACGTCGGTCACTTGGCTGTCACTCATTCCCAATCTTCGTCGTCGTCGCGTGCGGGTGCGCCGGCCCCCAGGGCCGTACCGCGCGGGGGTGCAGCAGGTCGAGCAGCCTGTCCTCTTCCCGTTCGAACGCCTCGGTGCCGAGGTGCCCGTTCTCGAATTCCTGGTTCAGGGCGGCGAGCTGGGCACGGATCAGCGCGGGATCGTGCAGCTCGCGGTCGGCCGCCTGGGCGATCTGATCGGCCACCCAGGTCACGCCCCGCACCGGAGCCAGCGGCAGGGTCAGCAACGCGCTGAACAGCCCCATGTCACGCTCCGACGGGTGCGGTTGCGGGCTCCAGGAAGCTGTAGCAGGGCAGCGGGCCGGCCACCCGCAGGACGACGCGGTCGCGATGCCGTTGCGCGAGGCGTTCCGCTTCCGCGGTGAAGGCGGCGGCGCCGCCGCGGTCGACCAGGAACGACATGTTCACCAGGCACCCCGGGACTTCCGGGCCGGGGGACAGCGTCCGCGCCAAGGGCTCCAGATCGCGCACGATTCCCTGCCCCGCTTCGGCCGCCCGGCGCGACAGCGCGGTGGCCACGGCCTCCCCCAGGCGCACATTCGCCTCGTACGTCGGCCGCTTGCGCACCGCCTCGCGCAGCCGGCGGATCGTGGGCTCCTCCTTCACGAGCGCGGCGAGGGAGTCATCGGCAGACATCGCCTTGACGTTGATCTCGACCCGGCCGTCCACCCGCTCCAGCACCGCCAGATGCTGCTCCTCCGCGTCGGCCAACAGGCGGCGGACCGCTGCCTCGTCCGCCGCGGCCATGCCGAACCGCATGGGCAGTACCGGCCCGTCCGCGTCCAGGCCCAGCAGCAGTTCCTGATGCGCCAGGAGATCCCGGCGCCGGGCGCGCAGGTCCGAGGGCGCCGGGCTGACGACGGCCGCTACCCGCCCCTCGACGAGCGCGGCGACCTCCCCCGGCGGGCTGCCGACCCCGCGCAGGCCCGGGGGCACCCGGTGACCTGCCCGGACGATGCCGTAGACATACGTGCCGTGGTCCGCCACCGATCAGTCCTCCTCGGCGCGGCGGCGACGCGAAGCGGCCCCGGACCGGGCGGGTGCGCTCCGGCGTTGCTGCGGCCGCTCCTCCTTCTCCGATTCCTCGTCGGAATCGCCGCCGCCCACCACTTCCCGGACGGTGTCGCCAACGGATTTGACGGCCTTTTTGGCCTTCTTCTTCCCGATGCTCTTGGCAGCCTGGCCGCTGAACAACTCGGGGACGGTGACACTGCCCGAATCCCGCTCCAGGTCCAGCCGGTTGCACGCCTCCGCGAAGCGCAGGTAGGTATCGACGCTGGCGACGACGATGCGTGCGTCGATCTTGATGATCTCGATACCGACCAGCGACACCCGGATGAAGATGTCGATGACCATTCCCCGGTCCAGGATGAGCTCCAGCACGTCGTACAACGTGCCTGCCCTCGGCGGGCACGGTACGACCTCGCCGGAATAGGTGGTGGTCATCGTGCGATTCCTTTCAGCTGGTCACAGCAGCTTGCTCACTCGTCGGCCGCGCCCCTGCGATAGCGACGGGTGCGGAAGTATTCGAGCAGTTCACCGTCTTGGTCGAGCCGCACTTCGTACGTCGCCAGCAGGCTCGTGGTATCCGGAATGCGCGGCAATTCGAGGACCTCGACCTCGACGCACCATCCGTCTTCGGTGCGCCGCACTGCCGAAACGCCCTCCGTGCGGTGGCTGATCAGGCTCTGCAGCATTTCGGCCGCGCCGCGTGCGGCGGCGCCCGGCCCGTTCTGGGACTGTTTGCTCTTTCGGGCTGCCGTCGACGTGGAACGAGACCGTGTCCGGGAGTGCTCTGCCATGTACCCAGTGTCAGCTCCCTGGTGCCACGCGCATCCTGAGCGGGTCCAATCATGTCGGCGCCCCCCGTACGCACGGCTTCCCGCACACAGCGGCGCCGTGCACCGGAGGGCCGGATGGCACGCCGGGGCACGGCGGAGGGGCGGGTATGGGGGCTACCGGCGCACGGAGCTACGGGGAATCGGTGACGGCGAAGAAGGCGCCGTCCGGGTCACGGACCACCGCGTGATTCCCGGGCCGCCCCTCGACCGGTGTCATCGGGAGGACCGTGCCGCCGGCGGCGAGCGCGGCGGCCGTGACCGCCGCCACGTCGTCGACCCGCAGATGCATTCTCCAGCGGGGCCTGACCTGCGGATCGGGTGCTGCCTCGACGGCCCCGCCGTAGAGGGTGGCGACGGTGTGGGTGCGGTCGCTGACCTGGACCCGGTCGTGTGCGTAGTTGACCTCGCACCCGCCGGGCTTGCTCCAGTCGAAGACGCCGCCGTAGAAGATGGCGGCGTCGAACGCGTCCCGCGTCCGCAGCTCCAGGAAGCCCGGTGCCCTGCCCTCGCCGATCGACCAGGGCAGGGCCAGGCCCTCCCAGAAACCGAACACCGCGCCGTCACGGTCCGCGGCGAGCGCGGCGCGCCCCCAGCCGAACTTCAGCGGCCCGACGGCGACGGTTGCCCCGCGCTCCCGGACCCGGTCCGCGGTGTCGTCCGCGTCGTCCACGGCGAAGTACGGGGTCCAGGCGACCGCTGTCCGCAGGCCGGGGGCGAGGGCGCTGATTCCGGCGACCGGCTGCCCGTCCAGCAGGGCGACGGCGAACTCCTCGCCCAGGCTCCCGCGGCGAAAGCTCCAGCCCAGGACCTCGCTGTAGAAGGCCTTGGCGGCCCGCAGGTCATGGGTCAGCAGGTTCACCCAGCACGGGGCCCCGCGTACCGGCTCGACGTGCGCGGCGGAAACAGGCATGACCGGGTCTCTCCTTATGTCCTCATTCGGCCCGGACGGCCACCTGGGCGTGAGCCGACCGCGCGCGGGTCAGCGTCCGACTGCCTTGCGGAGTTCATCCTTGTTCATGTGCGAGCGTCCCTCGACGTTCTTCTTCTTCGCCTCTTCGTACAGCTGGTCCCTGGTGGGCCCGCCGGGGCCGCGGTGCGAGCGCTCTCCGCCACGCTGCGAGGCCGATTTCGGATCACGGGTGGACACCTTGCCGGGGGACTTCGCCTCGCCGGAGCGGGCGCGTTCCTTGTTGACGGTCCGCGCGGCGATCTCCTCGGCGCGGCTCTCCGAGGTGCCGCGTTTTTCTGCGCCTTCCTTGATGTGCTCGTACTGCCGCTCACGCTTGCGGCTGGCTCCTGCCGGCATGGTTCGCTCCTGTTTCCGCGGCTGGACGGATGGGGGGACGCCGCCCCGCACTCCCTCGGGTCGGCATCTACCACTTCACGCCGAAACGGCAGCGCGCGCGACACGAGGGGCGGAGCGGGCCGACCGCTCAGGCCTGGCCAGGCCCGTGCTCATGGCCGGGCTCGGCCCAGCGCAGCAGGGCACCGAGTCCGCCGGACGGTGCCTGTGCCGGGTCGCGGACGACCACCGTCTCGGCGCCGTTCGCCATCGCCGAGCGGACCAGGGCGTCATCCGCACGTGCGGGGGTCGGGTGCACCTCGCCCAGGTACTGCAATTCGGAGCCGCGGACGGCGAGTTGGTCGGCGCCCGGCCCCACCCAGACCTCCCGGGCGACGTCGGAGCCGTCCGGACCGATCAGCAGGGTGTCGATGCGGTGCTCGCGCGCCGCGTCGAGCAGGGACGGCACGCCCGCCACCGCGTACGGCGCGTCGCTGCCGCCCGGTCCGGCACCCGTACGGAAGCGTCCCACCACGTCGTCCACGTGCTCCCGTTCGTGGGCCGCCCGCACCTGGGCGATGTCCCGCTCGAGAAGCTCGCTCTGCGCTCCGTGCGCGCGTCCGCCGTGCTCACTTTCGTAGGTCACGGCGCGGACCGGTTCGGGGAGCTTGTGGAACACGGAGCGGCGCTCGCGCGGGTCGCCGACCAGCAGCACGACATCGGCGTCGCAGGTGTCGAACACCCCGCGCGCCGCTCCGGCGATCTCTTCGGCGTTGTGCTCCCAGGTGTTCTCGACCTTCGCCTGGAAGCGCGACTCGGACCATTCCGAAGTCGCCGTGCGGTGGACCGGCCAGTCATCGCCCGCGACCTCCCCGGCGGCGTCGCTCCCCCGGTCGGTACGCAGCACGAAGGTGGCGCCGGTGCGGTCCACGTAGACGACGAGGCAGACGGGGTCACTGCCGAGGGCCTCGATCAGCGGCGTCAGGCGGGGCAACTGCCCCCACGTGGTGAAGGGTGCGGTGGGCCGCCCGGGAAGCGACTCGTCAAGGACCACCTCGCCCGCGGTGGCGAACACCGCGCGGCCGATGTTCGCTGCGGACTCGCCGGCGCGCGGCGAAGCGGTGAGCGCCTCGTGCACGGCACCGCAGGTGGCCTCGTCCGCCCCGAGTGCGAAAAGGCGGTCGGCGGCGGCCCGCGCCGCCAACTCCTGCTGTTTGGCCGCGTCTTCCGTGTGGTGCGAGGCGTCGGCATAAACCGAAGCCCACGGACCGGGCCGATCGATAACGGGTTGCAGGAGCGAGAGTTGCATGGCGCTGCCTCCTCGTACGGATCCGGAGGATTCACCCGGACATTCGGCCGGCGGTACGGCGGATCGCTTTTGCCCGCGGCACCGCTCTTACGGAGCCCGTTCCCGCTGTCCAGAGCGTTATGCACGCGAGGCCCGTACCGTCCCTGGCCACCCTTGTGAAGAGCGCTTGCGTCCACGGTACGCCGCTGGGACATCGGCCGCGCGACAGCCGATCGGCCGGGACGCACCGGCCCGCGCCGCCCCTCAGAACAACCCGTCGTCCGTGGAACGCACCACGCGGGCCTGCATGTTTCGTTCCATCATCTGCAATGCGGCGGCGGCAAGGTCACGGTGGATGCTCGCGCAGGCATCCTCTGCGACGATCACGTCCAGATGCCTGATGTGGGCGTCGAGCGCCGAATAGAGAATGCACTGCTCGGTCACCTGACCGCACAGGAGAACGGAATCGATACCGTGCCGGCCGAGCAGGTATTCCAAGGGGGTGTCGTAGAAGATCGAGTGCCGGGTCTTCACGACGAAGAGCGAGTCGGGTTCGGGGCGGACCGGCTCGACCAACTCGGCGTGCGGACCGCTCAGGACGATGTCCAGCAGTTCGTCATGATGCGAGCGCCACAGGCCGAAATTGTCATTGACGTAAATCACCACGACATCGGAGGCCCGCGCCCGCTCGATCATCCTGCGGACATTCGGGAGCACGTCCCTGACCGACCGACGGAGGAGTTCCGCATCCGGGTGGTCGTACAGGCTGAGCATATCGACCACGATGAGAGCCTTTGTCGCCATGCCCGGAGTCCACCACAGGGCCCACCCGACGCCATGGATGCCCCGCGGGCCGCGCGGCAACGGCCGGGTGCACGGACGCCGCCGCGCGGCCGCCCTGCGCGCGGATCGGCCCGGATGCCGACGCACCGGTCCCCCGTGATCCTGGAGGGGAGTCGGATCACCACCAACCGGGCTGGAGGTGCCGGGTGCCGGAGGAGAGCCTCGCGGCCGGCGGCGGCGAGGAACTGTTGCAGGGCTTGCTGGCAGACGTGCACCGGACAGCACCGATGGGGCTGCCGTCGCTCGTCGACCGCTATGCCGCGCGCATCGGGGTGGAGCGGGTCGTCATCTACCTCGTCGACCTCCAGCAGCGCTGGCTGACCGCACTGTCGGGGGAGGACAAGCTGCTGGTCGACTCCTCGATGGCCGGCTGGGCGTACCGGGCCCTCGCGCTCCGCGTGGAGGAGACCCGTACGGAAGGGATGATCGTCTGGCTTCCGCTCGTCGACGGGGAGGAGCGGCTGGGCGTCATCGCCTGCTACACGCGGTCACTGGACACCGCACGGCTGCGGCGGCTGCGGACCCTGGCGTCCGTCCTTGCCATGGCGATCACCTCCAAGCGGGCGTTCAGCGACCGGTTCGTGGAGCAGTCCCGTACCGAGACCATGTCGCTGCCGGCGGAAATGGTGCGGGCCCTGCTGCCGCCCCGCACCATCGGGGGCGACCGTGTCGTGTCGACCGCGGTGCTGGAACCCGCCTACGAACTGGGCGGGGACGCCTTCGACCACGCCCTGACGGAGTCCACGCTGCACGTGGTCATCCTCGACGCGATGGGCCACGACCTCGCCTCGGGACTGACCACGGCCATCGCGATGGCTGGCTGCCGGAGCACCCGCCGGATGGGCGGCGGACTGCGCGAACTCGTGACCACCGTCGACGACGTACTCGCCGAATGGCTCCCCGATCAGTTCTGCACGGGGATCGTGGCGGAGCTCGATCTGACCGCGGGAGTGCTGAAGTGGTGCAACGGCGGGCACCCGCCGCCGCTCCTGATCCGTGACCACAAGGTGCTCGACCGCGCCCTGGAACGCCCCGGGGAACCTCCGATGGGCATGCCGGCCAAGCTTGCCGGTACACCGCGGGAAGTGCATCGGATGGCGTTGGAGCCCGGCGACCGGGTCCTGCTCTACACCGACGGGGTGACCGAGGCGCGCCTGGCGAACGGCCCGCAGTTCGGCCTGGAGCAGTTCAGTGACTACATCATCCGGGCCACCGCCGCGGGCGAACTCACCGCCGAGGCGCTACGCCGGCTGATGCATTCGATCCTCGAGCACCACGAGGACGCGCTGAACGACGACGCGACCATCCTGCTGATCGAATGGCGCGGGGTGGACGGGCAGCCGTCCACCGGGCCCGGCTGATCGGCGCCGACGGCCGTGGCCGATGCTTGCGCCCGGCCCGGCCGGGTCACGTGTCGTGATAGCGCCGCAGGACATCGCTGGTGTGCTGGAACTCTTCCATCAGACGAGTGGCCTCCACCACCAACACCCCGTAGGGGCGGGCCGGATCGGTGAGGGGCAGGCCGGCGTGCTCGGCCTGCGCGATCACCTGGCTCCGGTAGTTCTGGGCCCGCTCCGCCAGTTGGCACAGTTCAACGGCCTGGTCGGCCAGATGGTCCTCGTCCAGGTTGCCCAGGAGGCGGGCGTTCTCGGCGATGGCGCCGAGGAACGCGCCGTAGCTCCCCAGGAAGGGCCGGAAGCTGTAGCTCATCTCGCTGTCACGCCACTGATCGAGACTGCGGATGAGGGAACCGGTTTGGTAGAGCGTCCGCTCCAGCGCCTCCAGCACCGCGCCGTAGTTCTCGAAGCCGGTGCGCCCGCGGTGCCGGCGCAGGAGCCGGCGCGGGTTGTAGTAGAGGCTCTCCCGCGCCGTGCTCATACCGGCCCTGGCCTGGGCGATCAAATCCTCGGTCTGCGCGGCCCGGATGCGCCACCGTCCGGTGCGCTCCTCGTCCAAGTCACCCGCCGACAGGGCCGGGTGGATGTCGTCGAGCAGTTCCCACAGGGCTTGGGCGAGGGTCCGGATGCTGTGCTCGGCGCTGCGGTAGCGCATCGGCGGCAGGACCGCGAAATTCACGGCGAGCGCCACCACGCATCCGATGACGACCAGCAGCACGATCTGCCCGAGCGCGCTGATCTTTTCGACGCTTCCCGTCAGGGATGCATAGGTGGAGAAGGCGAAGAACGCCGCCGTGGCCACCTGGGTGCGCTGCGCGCCCAGGACCGGCCATCGCCCGATCACCAGGGCGACCAGCGCCACCAGCGCGAACGTCAGCACCTCGGTCCCGACGAGGAAGCCCAGAGCGGCCTGGACCGCCACCCCGGCCGCCACCGCGCCGACATAGCGCAGTGCCTGCACCAGCGACTGGTAGATGGTGACCTGTATGATCAGCACCGCCGAGAACGGCGCGAACGCGGGCGAGGCGGCGTTCAGGAGGAGGTGGGCGATCACCCAGGCGAGCGTCGCGGCCAGGGTGCTCTTGCCGATCAGCAGCGCGGTATGGCGTTCGTGGCCGTCCGATCCCCATGCCCGGCGCCACCACAGGCCGGCCCGCACGGCCGTCCCCCTTACCGTGAGCTGCACGCTTGACGCCTCCGGTCGGATCAGGAATGCGCCCTGGCGGCCCCCAGGGCAAGCTGTCGGTTCTCTCCTTGCGGCCTTCTTCGGACCACCGGCCGTCGTCGGCGCGTGCCGAGGTGCCTCCAAACTCACCCCCGGAGCCGCCGGGTGCCCCTCGGCAGGCCCCTCACTCACCCAACCGGGCCTCCCGGAACGCTGTTGCGCGGCGCGTCCGCCTGTCCGCGCTCCCGCCGAGCGCGAGGGCGGCGCAGCACAGTCCAGTGCTATAAAAGGGGATATGATCGAACATTTGCGTCGATCTCGATTCCCGCTGTTCCGCGGCCGGTCACAGCGGGACCGGCGGCGGGGCGCCGCGACGCACAACGGGAACCCTCCGCCGGGAAACGGGCGCAACGGCTCGCACGCCTCCTCAGGGATTCCCCTGCGGTCGGTGCTGAGTGTGCGCACCCTGGCGGGCCAGCTGATGCTCCTTCAGCTGGTCTTCACCGTGCTTCTGGTGGCGGCCGCCACGGCTGCCCTGGTGCTCCAGTCCCGTTCCGATCTCACCGGCGCGGCGCGCCAGCGCTCGCAGGCCGTTGCCGTGGCCTTCGCCAACGGGCCGGGGATGGCGCGGGCGCTGGACGGTCCGGATCCGTCCGCCGTGCTGCAGCCGTTCGCCGAGCAGACCCGTAGGAACACCGGGGTCGACAGCGTGGTGGTGTTCAACCTGCGGGGGATCCGGTACACCCATCCCGACCCGTCCCTGATCGGCAAGCACGTCATCGGCCCCTACAAGGACGCCCTCACGGGCCGGCCCTTCACCCGGACCATCGACTCCAGCACGGGCACCACGGTGACCTCGATCGCGCCGGTGACCAGGGGTAACGGTTCGATCGCCGGTCTGGTCTCGGTCGGGATCACGGTCCAGCAGGTCGAGAGCGCGGCGGCCGGGCAGCTGCCGCTCCTGCTGGGCGGCGCGGCGGGGGCGCTCGCGCTGTCCGCCGGCGGCACGCTGCTCCTGGGCCGCCGGCTGCGGCGCCAGACCCATGGCCTCGGGCCCGTCGAGATGACCCGGATGTACGAGCACCACGACGCGGTCCTGCACTCGGTCCGTGAGGGGGTGGTGATCCTGGACGAGGACGGCCGGCTGCTGCTGGCGAACGACGAGGCACAGCGGCTGCTGGAGCTGGGCCCCGACGCCCAGGGGCAGCAGGTGGCGGACCTGGGCCTGGACGAGCAGACGCTGGAGCTGCTGACGTCGCGCCGGGTCGCGACCGACGAGGTGTGCCCGGCCGGGGACCGGCTGCTGGCGGTCAATATCCGGCCCACCGAGGCGAAGGGCGGCCCGCAGGGCAGGGTAGCGACGCTGCGGGACACCACGGAACTGCAGGCGCTGTCGGGGCGGGCGGAGGCCGCGCGGGAGCGGCTGCGGCTGCTGCACGACGCCGGTGCGCGGATCGGTTCGACGCTGGACGTGCGCCGGACGGCCGAGGAGCTGGCGGAGGTCGCCGTCCCGCGCTTCGCCGACCTCGTCACCGTCGAGCTGGTGGAGCCGGTGCTGAACGGTGAGGAGCCGGACGCGGGCGGCGGGGCGGGGCTGCGCCGGGCGGCCGTCGGCGCGCGGCCGTCGGGTGGCAGTGCGGCCTTGCGGGACGGCACGTTGTTCCCACTGGACGAGCGGATCACCTACGGCGGCGCCGCCCCGCAGTGCCGGGCGCTGGACGCCGCCGAGCCGTCCCTCGTGCCCGGACTCCTGGCCGTGCCCGGCTGGGAGCGGCAGGATCCGGACGGGGTGGGGCGGCTCCGGGCGGCCGGGATCCATTCGCTCGTCACGGTGCCGCTGCTGCACCGGGGCGTGGTGCTGGGGCTGGCCAACTTCTGGCGGGCGGGCAGCTCCGCACCGTTCGACGAGGAGGACCGGGCGGTGGCGGCGGAGCTGGGCAGCCGGGCGGCGGTGTGCATCGACAACGCCCGCCGCTACACCCGGGAGCACACCACCGCCGTCACCCTGCAGCGCAGCCTCCTGCCGGGGGCGCTGCCCGAGCAGGACGCGGTGGAGGTGGCGTACCGCTATCTGCCGGCGCAGGCGGAGAAGGCGGGGGTGGGCGGCGACTGGTTCGATGTGATCCCGCTGCCCGGCGCGCGGGTCGCCCTGGTCGTCGGGGACGTCGTCGGCCACGGTCTGCACGCCGCCGCCACGATGGGCCGGCTGCGCACGGCCGTGCACAATTTCTCCGCGCTCGACCTGCCGCCCGGCGAGCTGCTGGGCTGTCTGGACGAGCTGGTCACCCGGATCGACCAGGACCGCACCGCGGAGGACAAGAGCGCGCAGACCGCGGGCGCCACCTGCCTGTACGCCATCTACGACCCCGCCTCGGGCCTCTGCACGATGGCGACGAACGGCCACCCGGGGCCCGCGCTGGTGCTGCCGGACGGGGGCGTGAGCTTCCCCGAGGTCCCGGTGTCGCCGCCGCTGGGCCTCGGTGGCGAGCCCTACGAGACCCTGGAGGTGCAGCTGCCGCCGGACAGCCGGCTGGTGCTGTTCACGAACGGACTGGTGACGGACCGCGACCGGGATTACGCCACCGGCCTGGACCTGCTCCACCGGACGCTGGAGCAGCTGCCGGACGCCGGGCCCGACGAGACCTGCCGGCGCGTCTTCGACGCCGTCGCGCCGTCCCGGCCGAGCGATGACATCGCGCTGCTGGTGGCGCGTACGCGGCTGCTGGACCGTTCGCAGATCGCCGAGTGGGACGTGCCGAGCGATCCGGCGGCCGTCGCGCCGGTGCGCGCGGATGTCGCCGGCCGGCTCGACAGCTGGGGCCTCTCGGACCTGAGCTTCGCCACCGAGCTGATCCTGAGCGAACTGGTCACCAACGCCATCCGTTACGGCGCGGAGCCCGTCCGGGTGCGGCTGCTGCACACCCGGAGTCTGGTGTGCGAGGTGTCCGACGGCAGTAGCACGGCCCCGCATCTGCGGCGGGCGGCGACCACGGACGAGGGCGGCCGCGGGCTGTATCTCGCCGCGCAGTTCTCCCAGCGGTGGGGGACCCGGTACGCGGCGAACGGCAAGGTCATCTGGACCGAACAGGCCCTGGAGAACGGGGCGTCGGCGGGCGATGACACCGACGGCGACGCGTTGCTCGACCAGTGGGACGACGCCGCGTGGTGAGCCCGTCCGCGGGTGGCGGTCAGCTCCGGGCCCGTTCGCCGAAGCAGTCCTGGGCGCGGCTCATGACCAGGTCCACGAAGTCGGACACGATCGGGGTGGGGGTGCGGGCGGTGATGCGGGTGATGCCGACGGTGCGGTAGGCGTCCGGCTCGCGCAGCGGCAGGTCGACGAGTCCGGACATCGCCACCGGGGAGGGCGGCAGGACGGCGACCCCGAGGCCGGCTTCGACGAATCCGCGGATGGTGGCGATCTCGGCGCCCTCGAAGGCCACCCGCGGGGTGAACCCCGCCGCCGCGCACAGGTCGTTGACCAGGCGGCGGAGGCCGTAGCCGGAGGTCGCCATCACGAAGTCGTCGGCCGCGGCCTCCGCCAGCCGCACCTGGCGGCGGTCGGCGAGGCGGTGGCCGGCCGGGACGACCAGCCGCAGCGGTTCGCGTGCGACCGGCAGGTTGGTGATGCCGTGTGCGTCGGTCAGGGGCGAGGTCAGGCAGAGGTCCACCTCGCCGGCCCGCAGCCGCTCCCGCAGCGCCTCGGCATGGTCCTGGACGAACTGGAAGCGGACGTGGGGGTGGCGGGCGCGGAACCAGCGGACGAGCAGCGGGACGGGGGCCGTGCCGAGCGCGGGCAGGAAGCCGAGGGCGACCGTGCCGGGGAGGTCGGTGGCCTGGCGCAGCTCCTCGCAGCCGGTGGCGATCTCCTCCAGCCCGCGCTGCACCCGGGCCAGGAAGGTGCGGCCCTGGCGGGTCAGGCGCAGTCCGCGGCCCTCCCGGCCGAACAGCGGTGTGCCGACGGCCGCTTCCAGCCGGGCGACGCTGCGGCTGACCGTCGACTGCGGGACCCCCAGTTCGTCCGCCGCCCCGGAGAGGTGTTCCAGCCGGGCGACGGCGGCGAATCTGACGAGGTCCGGGCACATGCCCACCAGGGCGGCCTGGGACATCGAGGTCAGGGGTCCGCCGTCGGCGCTTCGTTCCATATATGGAATGTACCGTGGCGTTTTATGCATTGGACGCATCATCCGGGGCGGACCTAGCGTCGCCGGAGTGACCGACAGCGCCATAACGCCTCCCGCCCACACCCACGGAACGCCGCTCTTCCGGCGGGCCACCGGCGCCCTGTTCGCCGCGGGAATGACCACCTTCATGACGCTGTACTGCGTCCAGGCGCTGCTTCCGGCCTTCTCCACCGACCTGCACCTCTCCCCCGCCACCTCGTCGCTGACGATCTCGGTCTCCACCGCCGCCATGGCCGTGGCCGTGGTCCCGCTGACCGCCGTGTCGGACGCCTGGAGCCGGACGGGGATGATGACGCTGTCCCTCACGGCCGCCGCGCTGCTCGGCATCGGCGCGGCCTTCGCGCCCGACTTCGGGACGCTGCTGGCCATCCGCGTCCTGCAGGGCCTCTCCCTCGCCGGTCTGCAGGCCACGGCGATGTCGTATCTGTCCGAGGAGGTCCACCGCGCCTCGCTCGGCCGGGCGATGGGCCTGTACGTCGCCGGCAACGGCATCGGCGGCATGGTGGGGCGGCTCATCGCCGACGGTGTGCTGGAGGTGACCGGCAGCTGGCGGTGGGCGCTGGGCGCGGTCGGGCTGGTCGCCGCGGTGTGCGCGGTGCTCTTCCGGGTGTCCATCCCCGCGTCCGTGCGCTTCGTCCGCCGCGAACCCAGGCCGCGCGCCATGGCCTCCGGCATCGCGCGGGCGCTGCCGGACAGCGGGCTGCTGCGGCTCTACCTGATCGGCTTCGTGGCGATGGCCGCGTTCGTCACCGTCTACAACTACCTCGGATTCCGGCTGATCGCAGCGCCGTTCGGCCTGTCGCAGACGGCGGCCGGGCTGCTCTTCATCGCCTATGTCGCCGGGTCGTTCTCGTCGGCCGCCGCGGGGCGCCTGGTCGACCGGTACGGACGTCCCCGGGTGCTGGCGCCCTCGCTCGTCATCACGCTCGTCGGCCTCGCGGTCATGCTGGTACCGCGGTTGGGCGCCGTCGTCCCGGGACTGGTGATCTTCACCGTGGGGTTCTTCGCGGCGCACGCGGTCGCCAGTGGCTGGGTCGGCGGCCGGGCCACCGCGCTCGGCGCCCAGGGCGCCGCGGTCTATCTGTTCTTCTACTACATCGGCAGCGCCATCGGCGGCTCGCTCGGCGGCCTCGCCTACTCCGCCGGCGCGTGGCAGGGCGTGACGGTGTACTGCGCCTGCCTGATGGCCCTCGCCCTGGTCAGCGCGGTGACGCTGCGCCGGCTGCGCCCCGCGGCGCGATCGGCGGCCGCCGCCGGGGGCTCGGCGCAGCTGTCCGGCGGCCCGGCGGCCGGAGCATCCGGGCGGGCCGCGGGACCGGCGGACGGTACGCCGTCCACCGACCCCGCGCCCTGAGGCGCTCAGCCGCCGGTTTCCCGGTCCACCTCGCGCACCAGGTCCAGCGCCCTGCCCAGGGTGGTGAGCCGGGCGTCCAGGGTGTCGCCCGCGGGATAGAAGCGGACCGTCCGCACACCGGCGTCGCGCCACACGCGCAGTCGCTGCCGCACCATGTCCTCGGTGCCGATCAGTGTGGTGGCGAGCACCATGTCGTCGGTGACCAGAGCGGCCGCGCCGTCCCGGTCGCCGCTCTGCCAGCGTGCGTGCACCTCGGCCGCGGTGTCGGCCCAACCCTGCCTGCTGTAGGCGTTGTTGTAGAAGTTCGTGGTGGCGGAGCCCATGCCCCCCAGGCTGAAGGCCAGTTCCTTCCTGCGTCCGGCCACCATCGTCCGCAGCGCGTCCTCGTCGGCCGCGAACGCCACTTCGGCGCCCTGGCAGATGTCGAGGTCGGCGCGGGTGCGGCCGGCCGCGGCCAGCCCCGCGTCGAGGTGGTCGAAGTACGCCTCCTGCGCACCTTCGGGGACGAAGCTGGTGCCCAGCCAGCCGTCGGCGATCTCGCCGGTCAGGTGCAGCATCTTCGGTGACAGGGTGGCCAGATAGACGGGGATGTCGTGTTCCGCGCGCATCGACAGCCGCATCGGCTTTGCCCCGCCACCCGGCAGCGGGATGCGGAACTCCTGCCCGGAGTGCGTGATCTTCTCGCCGGCGGCCGCCTGCCGGACGATCTGTACGGTCTCCCGCATCCGGCCGAGCGGTCGTGCGAACGGCACGCCGTGCAGCCCTTCGATGACCTGCGGCCCGGACGGGCCGAGGCCGAGCAGGAAGCGTCCGTCGGAGATCTGGGAGAGGGTGACCGCGGCCCGTGCGATGGCCATCGGGGTGCGGGTGGCGAGCTGGATGATCCCGGACCCGAGGAGCATCCGGTCGGTGCGCGCCGCGAGATAGCCCAGCGGCGACGGGGCCTCCGATCCCCACGCCTCGGCCACCCAGCAGATGTCCATCCCGAGCCTCTCCGCCTCGGTGACGAAGTCGACGGTCTCGCGCCAGTCCCCGCCGGACGCCTCGATGGTGGTGGACGTACGCATCGGCTCACGCACCTGCCGGTGCCGGGGCCTCGGCCAGCCGCCTGACGGCGTCGAGGGTGGCGGTCATGTTCCGCTCGAACTCCCGCATCCGGACGAACACGATCTTCTGCTCCTTGTCCGGCATCCGGTCGATGGCGAAGGACAGGCCCGAGCTGCCGGGGCCCAGCCGCATCCACTGGCACAGCTCGGTGCCGCCGTCCCGCGCCGCGAGGGTGAACCGCCAGAGTGCGGCGGGGTGTTCGGGGTCGCCGACCGCCCAGGCGAAGGCCCGCGGCGGTTCGTGGGCGACGACCTGGGAGGTGGTCTCCCACTCCCCCAGCTCCGGGTGCTCGCTGCGGCCGGTGAAGCGGGCGCCGAGGGCCGGCCCCGTCGCCCCGTCGAGCCATCGCACCGACCGCAGTTCGGCGCTCAGCTTCGGCATCAGCTCGATGTCGGAGACCAGTTCCCAGACGCGTTCCGGTGGGGCGGCGATCCAGGTCCGCGCCTCGGCCGTCGGGTTGTCCGCGTAGCGTGCGCCCGTCCACTCCATGTGCCGGTCTCCGTTCCCTGCGCCAGAAAGGTGCCCTGACCTTGAGAGTTGCTTAGATGAACTCACCTGTCAAGGAAAGGGAGGGGAAGGGAAGGAGCCCGGCCGGTACCCGGGCGCCGTTCAGGACCGGAAGCGGCGGCGCACCTCCGGACGGGCGGCGAGACGGTCCGGATAGCCCGGCCCCATCCGGGCGTGGGTGTCCGCGGCGGTCATCGGCTCCTTGCAGTCGGCGCAGACCACCTCGGCGTCGCCGTCGTGACCGCAGGGGTCGTGATGGAAGACGACCGGGGGCCCCTCCTCGCCGCTCAGCCAGCGATTGCCCCAGGTGTTCATCGCCGCCAGCACGCCGAAGAAGTCACGGCCCTTCTCGGTGAGCACGTAGTCGTGGCGCACCGGGTCCTGCTGGTAGGGCCGCTTCTCCAGGAGCCCTTCGTCCACCAGTCGCCGCAGCCGGTCGGTCAGGGTGTTCCGTGCGACGCCCAGCTCCTTCTGGAACTCGTCGAAGCGGGTGATGCCGTAGAACGCCTCGCGCAGCACGAGCGGCGTCCACCAGTCCCCGAGCAGGTCCATCGTGCGGGCGATGGAGCACGGCCAGGCCGCAAAGGATGTCCGTCTCATCCTTCCAGCGTACGAGGGTCTCCGGCCGGGACCCGGCAGGTCGGGAGGGCCGCACGGGCAGGGTGCCCGCCCGCTCCTCCGTACTGCCGGCCCCGCGCCCCCCGCCGACGGCCCCGCACGCGCGGGGAGGAGGATGGGCCGGCAGTACGGACGGCGCCGCGCCGCCCCTCCCCCGCCCCCGGATCAAGGGATGACGAGATGGCCTCAGGACTTCAGACCGGAATGCCCGTGCCCGACTTCACGCTCCCCGGTGGGGTGCTGAAGGACGACGGGTTCGAGCGCGGCGCGTACACGCTGTCCGAACGGCGCGGCACGCCACTGGTGTTGGCGTTCTACCCCGGCGACGACACGAGTGTGTGCACCAAGCAGCTGTGTTCCTACTCGTCCGGGCTGGAGCAGTTCCAGGACCAGGATGCCGAGGTATGGGGGATCAGCCCGCAGGACGTCGACAGTCATGAGCAGTTCGCCCGCAAGCACGGGCTGCGGATGCCGCTGCTCGCGGACACCGACCGGCAGGTCGCCCGCGCCCTGGGCATCGCCGCGCCCGGCATCGGGCTGCGCAGGTCGGTGTTCCTCGTCGGCCCCGACGGCACCCTGAGCTGGAAGCATGTCGCGCTGTTCGGCGCCACGTTCCAGTCCCTCGGCACGCTCACCGAGCGCCTCACCGCGCTCCGGCAGGGCTGACCCCCGGCACATGCGGCCGGGGGCCAGCGGATTCACCGCCGGAGGGGACGGGTCACTGCCCGCCCCCGGAGGCCCGATCCTTGAGGGGCCGGCGTGCGGGCACGCCGCTCCCGGGCACGCCCGCCAACTGGTCGCCGGCCTCGGGGAGGGCGGACTCCGGGGGCCCGTCCGGCCGGTGTCTAGGTCCCGATGAGCCCTTGCGCAGGACGAGTTGGAGGGCGATCATCACCGCGAGCGTCACCAGCGCGCTGTGCCACAGCAGCGCGTCGAGCCGGCCGGCGGACAGGTACGCGCCGGCTGCCACGGCCGCCAGTGCGCACACCGCGCGGTCGATGATGCTCTCGACGGACAGCAGGGTGGCGCGCGGGGCGTGCGCGGGGATGGCGTCGTTCATCAGCTTGCGCTGGAGGGGATAGGCGAAGCCGGTGATGGCGGCGAACACGCACAGCAGTGCCACGACGGTCCAGGGGCCACCGAGGGTGATGCCGGCGAGGGTGCCCGCCAGCGCGAGGCTGAGCAGGGACACCCAGGTGACCGGCGACAGGCGCCGGCCGAGCCACTGGGGACGGGCCGATGCCACCGCCTCCGCCACGGTCATGGCGGCCAGCACCCCGCCGTGCGAGTTCTCGGCGATGCCGTGATCGAGCAGTACGGGCTGGAAGAGGTTCACCTGGCAGATGCGGGAGAGCGTGAAGACCGCCACGCCCTGCACCATCACCAGGGCGAGCCAGGGTGAGGCCCGTACGCAGTGCAGGGCGGCGCCGGCATCGCGCAGCAGGACACCGCGGGCCCGGCCCTTCCCGCCGCCCTTCCCGCCGCCCTTGTCCGGCGCCCGACCGGTGTCCGGGTCGTGCGGCGCGAGCCTGGGCAGGGCCACGGCGCAGGCCAGGGAGCCGGCCGCGGCGGCGGCGCTGAGGACGTACGGAGCGGCATGGGCGACGGCCATGAGGGGGCCGACCAGCGGCCAGCAGAGGACCTTCGCGGCGAGCCCGAGGGCGCGTGCCTGGCCCTCGGCCTTCAGATAGTGCTCGTCGGCGCCCTCGGCCCGCAGGCCGTCGTAGAGGTAGGCGCTGGCGGCGCCGGACGTCAGGGAGCGGCCGGCGGCGATGGCCAGGAAGTGGACGAGGAAGCCGGTGTAGGAGGGCGCGAGGACCGGGGCCAGGTTCGCCGCGGTCATCACGACGGCCCCGGCCCGCAGGCAGTTACGGGCACCGATGCGGTCGGCCACGATGCCGGTCGGGATCTCGAACAGGCAGAACGCGACGTAGTAGATGCTCTGGATGCCGAAGATCTCGCCGTCGGACAGCCCCGCCTGCCGCTGGTAGGCGTAGAACACCGGCATCCACCACAGCAGGTTGAACAGCAGCTGGAAGCCGTTGTTCAGCCGGATGATGCGGCGGGCCGGCGCCGTCATGGGTGAGCCGGTGGCGGGGCGCGGGCCGGGGTGGCGGCGGATCACAGCGCGTAGGGGCGGATCTGGACCAGGCGGAAGTCCCCCTGATCGGTCATCAGCCACTCGATGTCGAGCGGGTCGGCCGCGTCCGCGCCACCGAAGTGCGACTGCAGCAGCCGGCCGGTGAGCGCGAGGTCGGCGAGCCGGTTGCGGGTCGCGTCGGGCAGGTCCTCGCCGCACGAGCCGAGGGCCACGGTCCGGCCGCCGCCCTCGACGGTGTTGTAGAGGTACTGCAGCGGCAGGGTCGTACCGTCGACGACGCTTTCCGGGGATCCCGGCGAGCAGTTGAGGTAGACGTTGCGGAAGTCGGCGCGCCGGGTGGGGTCGCAGGTCACCAGGACGCCGCCGAGGCCGGCCGGCGCGTAGCGCTGGATGATCACGCCCATGTAGGTGTCGTCGAGGGAGATGCCGGCCTGGTGGCGCAGCCGCACGCTGCGCGGCGACAGCAGGGAGGCCCACACCTGCCGTACCGCGTCGAGGAGTTCGGCGGCGCCGTGGACGGTGGTGACGGAGTCGTAGACCCCGGCGGCGGAGAAGCCGGGCAGGTCCTCGGCGTTGGAGGACGAGCGCACGACCAGGCGCATGCCGGAGGCGAGGCCGGGCGGGAGCGCCTGGGTGATCTGCCGGGTCACGTCGTCGGGCAGCGGGGTGTTGCGGACGAGCTGCTGGAGGTGCAGGCAGAGCGGGTCCAGGACGTCGACGGCATCGAGTTCGAGGGCCATCTTCAGCTTGCCGATACCCTGCTGGAGGGCGGGCGAGGAGGTCAGGAAGCGGTGCTGGAGCGCGAACGGCAGGGCGATGCCCTCGGGGGCGGAGACCGTGCGGGCCGCGAATGCGGCTGCCGCCCGGCGCAGTTCACCGGCGTTCGCGTCCGGGATGCCGAGGCGCGCGGCGAGGTGCCCGTACAGGTCCTGGCGCGGTGGCCGCGGCTGCCCGTAGTAGGCGGTGAGGTCGGCGGTACGGCCGGCGAGTACGTGGTGCAGTTCGCCCAGGTTGGCGGCCTTGGTGCCGTAGCGGTCCTGGTCGGCGCGGCGCAGCAGGTGCAGGGACTGTGCCGGTACGTCCTCCAGGAGGGGCTGCTCCAGCCGTATCCGCTGCTGGTGCCAGAGGGGCGCCTGCAGGGTGGGCGTGTCGGCGAGCGGCACGAGGGAGATCTCGTCGTCCTGGACGCGGTAGCGGATCCACCGGCCGTCGAGGCCGTGGCGTTCGACGATCCGGTCCAGGTCGCGGACGATCGCGTTGGGGATGCCCCAGCCGGAGGCGAGGACGTTGGTGTGCGAGAGCGGAGTGATGGGTGCGGTGTTGAGGAACCCGGCCACCCGCGGCACATCGTCCGGCAGGCAGGGCATGGCCACGATGTCCGACCAGCCGAGTGTGCCGGCGGCGGCCGCGTACTCCTCGGAGGTGCGGAAGTGGCGCAGCCGCCCGACGGCCTCGCCGGGGTTCAGCGGGGTGCGGGTGCGGTTGCCGAAGAGTTCGTGGCTGAGGATCCGCGGCACGCGCAGGTCGCTGATGGCGATCAGTTCGTGTTCCTGGCCGTGGTTGGCCGGTTTGAGCAGCAGCGGCAGCCGGCCGTCGACGCGGTGCCGGGCGAATGTGTAGAACTCGTCGAGCAGCGCGCCGTGCATGGTGTCGGCCTCGGTCGTCTCCAGGACGAGGAAGGGCCGCTCACGTCCTTCGGCGTCCTCGTCGGTGTGCAGGGAGAGCACGCCGAGCAGGAAGCGGCGCTCCGGGTCCATGTAGACGGAGGCGTTGAAGGCGTCGAGACAGGCGTCCAGCGTCTCCAGGCTGATGCCGAGGATGCGGGTGGCGATGTAGTTGACGTGGAAGGGGTGGGCTTCGGTGTCGAGGAGGTGCCAGGTGTCCTCGGCCCGGTCCACGACGACCTTGAGGTAGGGGTGGCCGGCGAGGACGCCGGAGAGGGTGCGGAAGAGCGGGAGGGAGAGGTTCTCGCCGATGACGGTGCGGTCGGCGGCGGGGGTGGCGGGGCCGGGGGTGCCGGCGGGCAGCACTGCGGTGGTCATGACCGCGCCTCCTCGGCGCCGAGGGCCGGAAGGATCCGCGGAAGGGCGTCCACCAGCGTCCGGAAGTCGTGCAGGACGGTCTGCGGGTCGGTGGCGGAGAGCAGGCAGAGCGCGGCCATGGTGTTGGCGCCGGCGGCCGGGTCGTAGACCGGGACGGGGGTGCCGTCGGGGAGTGAGTTCTCGCCCACCACGGTCAGGCTGCTGCCGTCGCTGAGCGGTACGGCTGCGGTGACCGCGGGGAAGTCCCAGACCCGCCGGTCCTGCCAGGCGTCGCCGGCGCCGTCGACGGCGAGCACGACCAGCGAACCGGCGGCGCCGCGCGCCTCCTCGGGGGTGCGGGCCCGCGCGGGCCAGGACACCGGCTTCCCCAGGAGGTGGTCGACGAGCATGCCGATGAGGTCCAGGCCGAAGACCTCCTCGATCTGCGGGACGGTCATCGCGCCGCCGAACCGGGCGGCGGTCTCGATGACCCACATCCGGCCGTCGGCGCCGAGCTTGATCTCGGTGTGGATACCGCAGTTGCCGAGTTCCAGTGCGTCGACGGCGTCGCGCGCGAGGGCGATGACGCGCTCCTGGGCGGCGGGCGGCAGCGGGGCGGGCGTGATGCCGGCGCGTTCGGTGAACGGTGCGACGGTCGGCATGCGACCACTGAGGCAGACGGGGTGGAAGGTGCCGTCGATGACGACACCTTCGACGCTGACGTAGTCGCCCCAGCCGGGCTCCTCGAACCACTCCCCCGCGCTGCCCTGCACGATCTCCTCGACGAGGAAGTCCGCACCGGCGTCGGCCACATGGAGTTCGGCGTAGCCCAGTTGGGCGGATTCGGCCATGACGTGCCGGGCCTGCTCCCAGGCCGCCGGGGCCTCCTGCGGTGTGCGGAGGATGCGGTGTGCGGTGGAGCCCGCGCTCCAGGCGGCCTTGAGCAGCAGCGGGAAGGTGAGCGTCGCCGCCGCGTCGTGCAGATCCCGCTCGGTGGCGACGGGGCGGAACCGGGGCTGGGCGATGCCCCGTTCGTGCCAGGTGCGGCGCATCATCCGCTTGTCGCGGGCTGCGACGCAGGAGTTGCCGGCGCCGGCCAGGCCGAGCTTCTCGCAGGCCTCGGCCACCGCCACGACGGCGTATTCGGAGAAGGTCACGACCGCGTCGGCGCCGATGGCCTGGGCGTGGCCGACGATCAGGGCGACCAGGTCGTGGCGCTCCTGTTCGGTGGGGATCAGGACCGAGGCGCACCGGCGCTCGGCGGACGCGGCGACGGTGGGCGGAAGCGCGCTGAGCGCCAGCAGGTGCACTGCCGACCTCGCGGCGACCCGTGACAGGGCATAACCCAGGGGCGGGCCGCCCTTGGCATGCACAAACAGCACCTTGCTCACAGAAATCCGACTCCTTCTCGTACGGGGCTCGTTGCGGGTTCGTAGCGGGGGTGGTGCAGCAGTTGACGCGCGTAGCGCGTGGTGGTGCGGCGTTCGTCGAACGGGGTCGCCACGAGGGTGCGTGGCGGGGTTCGTGACGGGGCTCGCGGTGGTTCGCTGTGGGACGGTGCGTCGGAACAGCGGGGACGGGCGGCGGCTACTCGGCCGCGCGCCATCCCCTCAAGCCAATCAGCTGCGGGACTTACACAACCCCCCTTCCGGGGGTGACCGGTCAGGCAAATGCCTGAGTTGTAGGAGTCGTCGATCTCTCGTGAAGGTTCTGTGATGGCGTATGGCGCGTATACCGGCAGGAGGCCTTGGGCCCGCCGTTCTGAGGGACATCGCGCCGGAAAGCCACCCGATTCGGCCGAGATGCGTGCGTGCACCGGAACCGCATGGGATACGCATGGCCATGTCACGCCGGGTGAGCCGGTGCATACCTCATGGCAGAAAGGCCGTTCGTGGACGAGGCCAGTTTCAAAGCACTGCTCGAACACCTCCCCGTGTCCTGGTGGGAGACCGAGGGGGAGCGCGTCGTGGACAGCGGCGGCGGCGCCTTCGATGACGCGCGAACGGCACAGCGCTTCCTCGACACCCTGTGCCAGGATTCCGTCCCGGAACCGTCCCCCGAAATCAGCCACGGGCAGGCGCAGTTCGACGGCCGGCTCTTCGATGTGAGCCGGCTGCTCGGCGGCGTCCCGCGCCACGGCAGGGCACGCGGCGTGGCCGTGGAGGTCGGCTCACCGACCGCGGCCGCCCGCCGCTACGACGCCTTCGCCGACTTCGCCCCCGCGGCGGCCTTCATCCGGGACCGGGACGGGTGCTACCGCTGGATGAACCACGCCTACGCGCACCTCTACGGCACCACGCCCGAGCACGTCATCGGGCGCAATGTGCGGGAGTTCAACTCCCCGGCCGACACCGCGCAGTTCCTCGCGCTGGACCGGGACATCCTCTCCCGCGGCAAGCCGGTGCGGCACACCCTGACCTACCACCGTCCGGACGGCGGCGTCGGGCATGCCGCCGGCCACCGGTTCCCCGTCCGCGAGGGCGACCAGACCTGCGTGGCCGGCATCTACGTCGACATCACCGACTACACCCGCGCGCTGAGCCAGCGGCGGGAGGCCGAGGAGAGCCTGTACGCGCTCCGCGACCACAGCGGGCTGCCCTGCGCCCTGATCTCGGCGGGCGGCCGGATCCAGCAGGCGAGCAGCGCCGCCGCCGAGCTGCTGCACACCCGGCTCTCGGATCTCGTCGGCCGCCGCGCGCACACGGTCCTCGCACCCGCCCCCGAACTCGACGCCCTGCAGCGCGGGTGGGGCGATCTGATAGCCCGCCGCAGACGGCGCGTCGAGACGTCCACCGTCTTCGTCGACACCCTGGGCCGGCAGCGCCGCGTCCGGCTGCATCTGACGACGATGGGCCGCAGTTCGGCCCGCGCGGCGAGCGTCTGGGCGGTCATCACGCACCAGGGGCTCGCCCACCCGGCCCATCCGCCGCTCACCGCCAGCCAGGTCCGGATCCTGTCACTGCTGGCGGGCGGGCGCAGCAACGGCGAGATCGCCGCATCGCTGCGGCTGTCCCGGCAGACCGTCGACTACCACCTCAGCCGGCTGCGGGACCAGTTGGGCGCGGCGACCAGGCCCGAACTCGTCGCCCGCGCCTACGTCCTGGGGATCCTGGCGCCGCAGGCGTGGCCGCCGCGGTCGGCCACCGCGACGCATCCGCACAGCGCGACCTGAGCCCGGCCCCCAGCGAGGTGCACTACATGCCTGCATGGCACGAACTGCCACTCACCGCGTACGGTTGGCGTTCCTTCACGGTCGGTCCAGGCAAGAGGTGGCAACAGCAGTGCGTCGACGGCACTTTCTCTCCCGCACGGCAGGCATGGCCGGTGCGGCGGCGTTCGGACTGAGCGGCTGCGGCTCCGGAGAGGAGACGGGCGGGAGCGTCACCCTCAAGGTGCTGGCGGCGAGTTACGGCCGGAGCGTGGGTTCCTCCCTCGTCGACCGGTGCCACGCCTCCATCGCCCTTTTCGAGAAGCGCCACCCGCAGATCACCATCGACCTCGAACTCGTCCCCCTCGGGAAGATCGACAAGACCCTCGCGCAGCGGGTGAAGGACGGCCGGGCACCCGACATCGCCCAGTCGTACGTCTTCGCGGACTACGCCGAGGCCGGGCAGCTCTACCGCGCGGACCAGCTCTTCGGCATCCCCGCGCAGGCCGACTTCATCACGTCCTTCGCGCGGGCGGGGGAGGTCGGCTACACCCAGTACGGGATACCCTTCCTCGCCAGCACGCCGCGGCTCTTCTACCACAAGGGCCTCTTCGAACGGGCCGGCCTCGACGGGCCGCCCACCTCCTGGTCCGGGCTCCGGGACGCCGTCCTCGCACTCGAATCGTCCGGCGTGCGGCGTCCGTACGGGCTGCAGTTCGGTCCCGAGGCGGCCGAGGACGAGGCGCTGGCGTGGATGCTCGCGGCCGGCGGGGGCTACGCGAGCCCGTCCGGCTACGACTTCGCCAGAACCGAGAACGTCGAGGCCCTGACCTGGGTGAAGGACCACCTCGTGACGGCGGGGCCGGCCGGGGGCGATCCGGCGGGGTTCAGCCGCACTCCCGCCTACGCGGCCTTCCTCAAGGGCGAGGTCGGGATGATGGCCGCCCACCCGGTGCTGATCAAGGCGGCGCGGCAGGCCCGGATCCCGTACGGGCACGCCGCCTTCCCGATGCGGCACGGCGGCGCGGCCCCACCGGTGGGACTCAGCGACTGGCTGATGGCGTTCCGGCGCAACGGGCACCGCAAGGAGTGCGGCGCCTTCCTCGGCTTCCTCTACGACACCACCCGCGCCTCCGGCTTCGCCGCCGGCCAGGGGACCCTCCCGGTCACGGTGTCCGCCTCCGAGGCCCTGCGGGCGCAGACGTCCCAGCGGCCGCTGCGCCCCTTCATCGACCAGATGCCGAAGGCCGAATTCCACCCCGTGGGCAGAAGCTCCTGGCCCACCGTCCGCGACGCGCTGCGGCAGCGGATCGGCTCCGCGGTCGCCGCGGACGGCGATCCGCAGCGGGTGCTCGACGGGCTCCAGGCGACCGCGAACGCGGCCGAGGCGGGGCCCCAGGACACCGCCTGACGCCGCGGCGGTCCCGGCGGGTGCCTCAGGTCAGCTGGCGGCGCACCAGCTCGTGCAGGTGACCGCTCGTGTCGGCGAGCAGATCGGCCGGGCGGCCCTGCTCGACGACCCGGCCCTCCGACATGACGATCACCCGGTCGGCGTCCATGACGGTGGTGAGCCGGTGGGCGATGACGACCCGGCTGGCGCTCAGGGCGCGGGTGCTCTCGATGACGATGCGCTGGGTCTCGTTGTCCAGGGCGCTGGTGGCCTCGTCGAAGAACAGGATACGCGGGCGGCGGACCAGCGCCTGGGCGATCATCAGGCGCTGCCGCTGGCCTCCGGAGATCGCGCCGCCGCCGGAGATCATCGTGTGCAGCCCCATCGGCATGCGCTTGATGTCCTCGGCCAGGCCCGCCATTTCGGCCGCCGCCCAGGCCTCTTCCTGGCTGAAGGCCTCGGTGCCGCAGATGCAGTCCTGGATCGAGCCGGACAGGGGCTGGGCGTTCTGCAGCACGACGCCGCACTGGCGGCGTACCGCGGCCTGGTCGAGGGCGGACAGGTCCTGGCCGTCGTAGAGCACGTTGCCGGCGGCCGGCTTGTCGAAGCCGATCAGGAGCCGCAGCAGCGTGGACTTGCCGCAGCCGCTGGGGCCGACGATGGCGACGAACTCGCCCGGCTGCACCTGGAGGGAGACGTCGTCGAGGACCAGGGGGCCGTCGTCGGTGTAGCGGAAGGACAGCTTCCGGGCCTCGATGCCGCCGGCCAGCGCCCCGGGCTGCGCGGCGGCCCCGCGGACCTCCGGCGCTTCGTCCAGGACCGGCTTGATCTGCTCGAACATGGGCAGCGCCGCGGCGGCCGAGACGAACGCGCCGGTGATCTGCGTGACCGACGTCAGCAGCATGGTCATCGCGGTGTTGAACGTCAGGAACGAGGCGGGCGACATGCTGCCGCGGGCCGGTCCGGCCAGCAGCATGAACATGGTGAGCGAACAGAGCGGCAGATACACCGCGTTGAGGACGGTGGTGGCGTTCTTGATCCGGCCGGCCCGCTGCTGCAGCTCGCGCGAGCGCGCGAACTCCCGCGCCCAGGCCGCGTACGCGAAGCTCTCCGCCGCCGCGACGCGGAGCTTGGGCAGGCCGCGCAGGGTCTGGAAGGCCTGGTTGTTGAGCTTGTTGCCGAGCTTGACCAGCCGCCGCTGCCAGCGCAGTTCCCACATCCCCATGGTGAGGAAGACCGCGCCGATGACGATCAGCATCCCGATCGCCGCCAGCGCCAGCGGCACGCTGAAGAAGAGCAGCAGCACGAGGTTCATCGCGCCGACGGTGCCCGCCTGCACGGCCACCGGACCGACGCCGGACAGCACCCGGCGGATGGCACTGATGCCCATCGCCGCGCTCGCCAGCTCGCCGGTGGACCGCTCGGTGAAGAACTTCGTCGGCAGTCTCAGCAGCCGGTCCCACACGGCCGGCTGGAGACTGCTCTCGATCCGGCCCTCCATCCGCAGCACGGTGAGGTTCTGCAGCAGCATGAAGGCCGCGGTGACGATGCCGGCGACCATCACGGCCAGCGAGACCTGGACGATCAGGCCCTTCTCCGCGGTCGGCACGAACTCGCCGAGGACCTTGCCGGTCGCGATCGGCACCAGCGCACCGAGACCGACCGTGACCAGCCCGCTGAGCGCCAGGTTGCGCAGGTCCATCCGCGTCCCGCGGAGGCTGAAGCGCATCAGTGCCCACAGCGTCATGGGCCGCTCCGGGAGCGGCCGGTAGAACATCACGGCGCGTGGTTCGAAGTCGTCGGCGTTGTCCTTGCCGATGCCCATCCGCAGGCCCGACGCCGGGTTCACCGCCTCGTACCTGCCGCGCCGCCAGAGCAGCGCCACCGGGGCGCCGGACTTGGCGCGGTGGCCCACCAAGGGGCCGGCGTTCGTCCGCCACCAGCGGCCGTCGAGCCGGATCCCGCGGGTGCGGATGCGGGAGGCGACCGCGACGCGTTCGACCGGGCTGATCCGGTCGTTGACGGCCGCGCCCTTGGGAGGCTCGGTCAGGGTGATCCCGGCCGCCTCGGCGACCGAGCGGCAGACGGCGAAGGTGGTGTCGTCGGCCTCCCGGTCGCGGCCGGTGCTGCGTGAGGACCGGTCCTGGCGCCCGATGGAGGCGAGCAGCGCCTGGTCGGCCCGCTCGCGGACCGCCTCGCCCGCCTTGATACCGGCGGCCGTACGGTCCTCGTGCGCACGCTCCAGCTGCTCGATCCAGCGGTCCACGGCGGACAGCAGCCGGTACTGCTGGTTGACCATCCGCTGCCACAGCCCGCTGTCGACCAGCAGATCGCCGGCCGCCTCCGCGCTGTACGAGGCGCCGTACTGGACGCTGCCGGGAGGGACCGGCATCCACAGGATGTCGTCGTCGGCGACCGCGTCGTCGGCCGGCCGGCCGTCCAGCGGCGCCTCGAACAGGACGCCCAGGCTGCGCCCGGTCCCCAGCGCGAAGGCGTGCTCCAGCGCGGTGGGGCCGGCGCCCTGGCCGCCGTAGGTGTCGTCGTACGCCATCCCGTACTGGTAGCCGCCGGTATCGGTGGCATCGCCATATCCGTCGTAGCCGCCGTACGCCCCGTATTCGGGCCGGGGCAGCTCCCGCAGCGGGATTCGGCGCAGCACGCAGTCCTGGGAGGGGCGGCCGAGCAGAGTGTGCTGCGGGCCCTCGACGGGGCCCAGCAGCAGAGTTCCGGCTTCGAGGCGGCCGAGGAAGTGCCAGTGGCCCTGCTGGGCCACGTCGACGGCGAACAGGTCGAGGGCGCCGCCGGTGACGAGCCAGAGGACGTGCGGGCCCTCCAGCGGGACGCTGCGCAGTCCGGCGCAGTCGACGGGCGTGCCGAGGCCGCCCAACGCCTGCGTCACCGCGTCGAGTTCGCCCGGTCCCACGGTCGCGGTCGGGTGTACGGATGACACGTCAGTGCTCCTTGACCAGCTCGGCGTACGGGCCGCCGGCGGCGGCCAGGTCCTCGTGCCGGCCGCGTTCGACGACCACTCCGTGATCGAGGACGACGATCTCGTCGCTGTCGCGCACCGTGCTGAGGCGGTGGGCGATCACGACGCAGGCGCAGCCGCGCCGCCGCAGGTTGTCGATGATGATCTGTTCGGTCTGTGCGTCCAGGGCGCTGGTGACCTCGTCGAGGACGAGGATGCTGGGCCGCCGCACGAGTGCGCGGGCGATCTCCAGGCGCTGGCGCTGGCCGCCGGAGAAGTTGCGGCCGTCCTGCTCGACGCGGCTGTGGATGCCGTCCGGGCGGCGGGCGATCACGTCGTCGTAGAGGGCGGCGTCCTGGAGCGCGGCGATGACGGCGTCGTCGGGGATGGAGGGGTCCCACAGCGCGACGTTGTCCCGGACGGTGCCCTCGAAGAGGAAGACGTCCTGGTCGACGAAGGACACCGAGGCGGCCAGCGCGCTGCGGGAGATGTCCTCCAGGCGCTGTCCGTCGATGCGGATGGTGCCTTCCCAGGGGCTGTAGAGGCCGGAGATCAGCCGGGACACGGTGGATTTGCCACTGCCCGAGCCGCCGACGAGCGCGACCTGCCGGCCGGGGCCGACGGACAGCGAGAAGCCGGTCAGCAGCGGCTTGTCCAGCGGGCTGTAGCCGAAGGTGATGTCCTCCAGCGTCACATGACCCTTGAGGCGGCGGGTGCTGGCGTCGGGCTCGCGGCGCGAGTAGAGGCTGTCGACGGGGAAGGACTCGACGTCCTTGAGCCGGGCGACGTCGGCGGCGAAGTCCTGGATGCGGCCCGCCACTCCGTTCAGCCGGGTGATCGGCGCGGTGAAGCGGGTCACCAGTGCCTGGAAGGCGACCAGCAGACCGATGGAGATGTGCCCGTCGACCGCCCGCAGGCCACCGATCCAGAGGATCAGCGCGCTGTTGAGCGTGGCCAGGGTGGGGGCGACGACGGCCAGGACGGCGCTGGGCACCCCCAGCCGCTGCTGTTCCTCCAGGGTGGTGGCGTGCTGGCCGGCCCAGCGCCGGAAGTAGCCGTTCTCGCCGCCGGTGGCCTTCATCGTCTCGATGAGCTGGAGGCCGGTGTAGGAGGTGTTGGTCAGCCGGGCGGTGTCGGCGCGCAGCTTCTGGGTGTGGGTGGCCCGCAGCCGGATCACGATCCGCATCGCGACGACGTTGAGCAGCGCGATCAGCACCCCGACGACCGTCAGTTGCGGGTCGTAGGTCCACAGCAGCAGGGCGTAGAGGATCACCACGATGCCGTCGACGCCGGCCGCGGCGAGGTCGCGTGCCAGGGTTTCGGCGACCGCGTCGTTGGACTGCAGGCGCTGGACCAGGTCGGCGGGACTTCGCTGCGAGAAGAAGGTGACCGGGAGTCTGAGCAGATGCCGCAGGAACCGGGCGCTGCTGAGGGTGGAGGAGATGATCCGCCCGCGCAGCAGGTTCGCCTGTTGCAGCCCGGTCAGTACGGCGGTGAGCGCCACCATCGCGGCCATGGAGGCGAAGAGCGGCCCCAGCAGCGAGGTCTGGTTGCCGATCAGGAACATGTCGATGTACGTGCGGCTGAGCGCGGGCACCGCGGCGCCGACCGCGACGAGCAGCAGGCTGGCGAGCAGCGCGGCGAGCAGGGTGCCCTTGGTGCCGCGCATCCGGGCGGGCAGCGCGCCCATGATGCCCGGTTTGCGGCCGCCCTTGCGGAACGATTCGGACGGTTCGAAGACCAGGGCGACACCGGTGAAGCTGGTGTCGAAGTCCTCGGCGGGCACGAAGCGGCGGCCCTTGTCGGGGTCGTTGATGTGGACGCCGCGGCGGCCGAAGCGGCGGCCGGTGCCGTCGTAGACGACGTAGTGGTTGAACTCCCAGAACAGGATGGCCGGTGCCTGCACCTCGGCGAGCGCGGCCGGTTCCATCTGCATGCCCTTGGCCTGCAGGCCGTAACTGCGGGCGGCCTTGAGCAGGTTGCTGGCGCGCGAACCGTCGCGGGAGACGCCGCAGGCGATGCGCAGCTCTTCGAGCGGCACGTGCCGTCCGTAGTGGGCGAGCACCATGGCCAGGGAGGCGGCGCCGCACTCCAGGGCCTCCATCTGGAGGACGGTGGGGGTGCGGACGGACCGGCGCTTCTTGGCCTTGGGCGCGGGCTCGGGGGCGCGGCGCGGCCGGCGGCGGTTGTTCGCGGCGGGCTCGGGGCGGTGCCGGCGGCGGCCGGGGGGCGGCAGTTGCCGCTGCTTCGCCGCCGGGGATTCGTTCGGTGCGCTCACGGAAGCAGCCAATCGATCGGATGCTGCTCGGCCAGGTGGACGGCGCCGGAGGCCAGGGTCATGGATTCGACGGGGTACGGCGGGCCGTCCGCGGACGACCAGCGGTAACCGGACTTCGTCCCGGGTGCGCGGTCGAGCTGCACGAGGACCGCCACGGGCTGGCCGTCCTTCGAGAACTGCTCGCCGAGCTGGCTGCTGCCCAGGAACCCGGAGATCCGCTGGCGGGTCTGGGCGGTCCTGCCGACGGCCTTCACGCGGCCGCGCAGCACACCGTATTGCTGGGTCGGCACGGACTGCACGGTGAGGTCGACGGAGGCGCCCACGGGCACCGAAGCGCCGCTCTGGGCGGGCACGTACAAGGTGGCCGTCAGGGGGTCGTCGGCCTTGCGGATCCGTTCGACGGACGCGACATCGGAGCCGGTGGTGACCACGGATCCGATGGTGGCGACCATGGCCGTCAGCCGTCCGGCGGCGAGCGTGCGGACGACGGTGGTGCCCTGCGGGGTACGGACCTTGAGCACCGGCGTGTTGGCCCGGACCCGCTTGCCCTCCTGGGCGAGTACGGCGGTGACCTGGCCGGAGACGGGGCTCTGCAGGATGTAGCTGCCCTGGCCGTGGGTGAGGACCCCGGGGGCGTCGACCGTGGAGGACAGGGTGCCGGTCACCGCCCAGAACGCGGCGCCGATCATGACGGCGACCGTGACGATCAGGACGAGCCAGCCCTGCGGCCGGGCGAAGCGCACCGGCAGGTCGAGTTGCTCGGGCGACTGCAGCTTGGAAAGGGCCTGTTGGCGGAACTGCACGACACTCTTCCCTCAACTGCAATGGACTCTTCTGGACAACGCGTGCGGCCCGGCACGGCCGTTGCTGCCGTTCCGGGCGGTCGGTGGCGTGTCGGGGGCGCGGCGGCCGTGTGCCCCGGGGCCCGGCCGAGGCCGGGCGGATCCGGGGCACGCGGCCCGGCAGGTCGGCAAGGAGGGGACGCCGACATGCCGTCTTCACCGCTCATGGCTGACTGTGCCGCTCAGCGACACAGACGGGCTCAGAGACCGGCGACCAGGCCCGTGACGGCACCGGTGTTGACGCCGGTGGTCTGCTCGACCAGGCCGGTGGCCGTGCCCACGACACCCGAGACCGGGGCGATGGAGTCAACGGTGTCGGTCACGGTGCCGACGAGGCCACCGGCGATGTTGTCGAGCTCACTGTCGGCGATTTCCTGGGTGTGAACCTGGTTCATGATGATTCCCTTCGGGGTGAATAACGAGAAAAAGCTGCGGCCGATCCGTCCGGCAGGTCGGTCCGACCGCGGCAGCGGTAGCCGGGTGCCCGAATCAGGAACCGTGACTTCCGCAGTGCGATGGATCAAAGCATGCAGGCGCGCTGCGCAGCTAATCGGACACCCGCCGATCCGGACTTCACACCTCCGCCGAATTACTTGACGTGCACGCGTGTCCATCGGTTGGTAGCAGCTTCTTCACAAGATCTACGGTTTTAATTCCGGAGGGTCGGCGCACTTGCCGCTGTGAACGGGACATTCCCTCACCAATCCACTGAAGCGCAGGTCAGAGCCGTGTGGCGACGGAGGGACCAGTGCACCGCCTGCGCATTCGGTGTGCAGATTCGCTGAAGACACGAAACTTTTCGGGCATCTCAGCGCTGCGCGTACACAGGACTGCGGTGAGTGTTTCCGGTGTCCCCCCGGGGATGTTGCGCACACATTGCAGAAACGTGATTCCCGGACACCGCAGGGACGTTATTGCCCAGAATGCGCAGCACTCTCCGCACGAAATTCCGGCGGAAACGGATCCGCGGCCAGGAGAACGGACATAACCACATAACGCCGCGACGCCCGACGCGGGAGAAATGGGCGATTTCCTGCCGACACCGCCGGTAGGGCAGGTGATGAGCGGACCTGCACCGCCCGGCGGCAATTTCCTCGCGATCTCCCCGCTCCCGTCCACATCGCGAAACCCCCACACCGTGTGTACATCCCACGTACTACTCTGCCGCCATGTCCGCACCCGCCCGTCTGCTCGGTCTCGCGCTCTTCGCGACCTCGGCGTGGTGTGTCGACGACGGACTCTGTACCGGCTGACCACGGCCTTCGCCCCGACGTCATGCCCCTCCCCCATGGAGCACGACCGGCACGGATCCCCTTGCCCCGCCTCGCCGTTGCCCCCGCACGGCTCACCCCGTCCCGCTCACCCTGTCCCGCCCCCACTCCCCGGAGCCCGCTGTGACCACCGCACCCCCGGATCCCACGGTGCGCACGACCCGTGCGCGCGCCGCCCTGCTCGCCCCCTCCCCCACCTCCGTCCCCCGCCCCCAGGCGCCCACCGCGCCGCCGGTCCGCCGGCTGCCGCTCGCCGTCGGCCTGCTGCTCGCCGTGGCGCTGACCGGCTTCGTGTGGGGCTCGTACGGCACCAAGCCGGGCGTCCTGCTGCTCCTCGGGCTCGGTCTGGGCATGGCCCTCTTCCACTCGCGCTTCGGATTCACCTCCGCCTGGCGGCAGCTGGTCGCCGTCGGCAACGGCACCGGGCTGCGCGCGCACGCCCTGTTGCTCGGCACCACCGCGACACTGTTCGCGCTGGTCATCGGCACCGGCACCGGACTCTTCGGCGCGGTGCCCGCGCCCTCGGCCGGCCCGCTGGGAATCGGGCTGCTGATCGGCTCGTTCGTCTTCGCCGTCGGCATGCAGCTCGGTGGCGCCTGTGCGTCGGGCACCCTTTTCGCGGTGGGCTCGGGGCAGACCTCGATCGTGCTCACGCTGGGCGGCTTCGTGGCCGGCTCGACGCTGGCGGCCTGGCAGTTCGACCTGTGGAAGGACCTGCCGGCCTTCGGCCCCGTCGTCCTCGCCGACCACATCGGCTGGTTCGGCTCCTGGGCCGTCACGATCCTGGCGCTGGCCGTCATCGTCGTCGTCAGCCGGGCCGTCCAGGCGCGCCGCAATCCCCCGCCGACCGGCCCGGTGCCGTCGGCGCGGCACGCGGCGGCCCGGGTGCTGCGCGGCAGCTGGCCGCCGGCGGCCGGTGCCCTGGTGCTGGGCCTGCTCGGCGCGGGCGTGCTGCTCGTCTCCGGCGGCGCCTGGGGGGTGACCAGCGCCTTCAGCCTGTGGGGTACGGAGCTGGTGCGGGTGCTGGGCGGGCACCCGGAGACCTGGTCCTTCTGGCAGCAGCCGGACAACGCGGCGGCGCTGGCCGGCCCCGTGCTGGCCGACAAGACCAGCCTCACCGACATCGGCATCATGATCGGCGCCGCGGTCGCCGCGGCGCTCGGCGGCACCTGGGCGCTGCACCGCGGCATTCCCTGGCGCACCGCGGTCGCGGCCGTCGCGGGCGGCATCCTGATGGGCATCGGTGCGCGGCTGGCCGGCGGCTGCAACATCGGCGCCTACCTCGCCGGGATCGCCTCGGGCAGCCTGCACGGCTGGATCTGGGGCGCGACGGCGCTGCTCGGCACCTGGGCGGGCCTCAAACTGCGCCCGGTCTTCGGGCTGGCCAACCCCAGGGCGGGGGACGGGATCTGCTAGGTCGTGTCCGCAACGTCGCTTCGTCCGCCCGGAGGGACGTGGCGACCCGTCCTCGCGGCTGTCCGCCGGTGGCAGCCGGTCACGGACCGGTGCACGGTGGGAGGAGGCGGCCCCGCACGCCGGGAAGGAGCGGCAGGTGGAACCGGTCGAGGCACTGGAGCGGATCGCCTTCCTGCTGGAGCGGCAGGGGGCGGTCACCTACCGCGTGCAGGCGTTCCGTACGGCGTCGGCGGTGCTCGGCGAGCTGTCCGGCGACGAGCTGCGACGACGCGCGGCGCAGGGTTCGCTGGCCCGGGTCAAGGGCGTGGGCCCCAAGACCGCACGGGTCGTCGAACAGGTGCTCGCGGGGCAGGTGCCGGCCTATCTGTCGCGGATGGAGGACGAGGCCGGCGGGCCGCTGGTGGACGGCGAGCGGGGGCAGCGGCTGCTGCGGGCGCTGCGCGGCGACTGCCATCTGCACTCCGACTGGTCGGACGGCGGCAGCCCCGTCGAGGCGATGGCGCGGGCGGCCCGCGACCTCGGTCACGAGTGGTGTGTGCTGACCGACCACTCCCCCCGGCTCACCGTCGCCCACGGGCTGACACCCGAACGGCTGCGGAAGCAGGTGAAGCTGGTGGCGGAGGTCAACGAGCGTCTCGCCCCGTTCCGGCTGCTGACCGGCATCGAGTGCGACATCCTCGACGACGGCACGCTGGACCAGGAGCCGGAGCTGCTGGAGCAACTCGACGTGGTGGTGGCGTCCGTGCACTCCAAACTGCGGATGGAGAGCGGGCCGATGACGCGCCGGCTTCTGGCGGCGGTCAGCAATCCGCTCGTCGACGTGTTCGGCCACTGCACCGGGCGGCAGATCACCGGCAAGCTGCGGCCGGAGTCGCAGTTCGACGCCGGGGAGGTCTTCGCCGCGTGTGCGGAGCACCGTACGGCGGTGGAGATCAACTGCCGCCCCGACAGGTTCGACCCGCCACGCCGCCTGCTGCGGCAGGCGCTGGAGGCCGGGACGCTGTTCGCCGTCGACAGCGACGCGCATGCGCCGGGCCAGCTGGACTGGCAGATCTACGGATGCGCCCGCGCCGAGGAGTGCGGCGTACCGGCGGACCGGATCATCAACACCTGGACCGCCGGCCAGTTGGCCACCTGGACCGGGACGGGCGAGACGCCGGGGAGCTGACGCGGGAGGAGGGCCTCCTCCTGCCTGGCGGCCGTGCCCCGGGTGACCCGGACCCCGGCGGTCGACACGCACGGCGCGGTCGGCGGCAGCCACGCGCAGGACAGCGCCCCCTCACGGGCGAGGGCGGCAGCACGGTCCCGCCCGAACCACCGCGCGCCCCTCCTACCGGAACGCCCGTCAGGGCGACTTCGGCGGCCCGTGCGGGGAGGCCGGGCCGGACGCGTCGCCCCCGGTGACGGGCGGCGGGGCGAGCCGGAGGGTCGTGACGTAGGCGACGACCACGGCGACGATCACCAGCGGCATCACGGTGAGACCGGGGCGGCCCAACAGCAGCGTGGCCAACAGGACCGACGTCATCGGCAGCCGGAGCATCGCCACACACATCGCACCGACACCCATCGCGAAGGCGGAGGTGAGCGGCAGGCCGGGGAGGTGGGACAGCACGATGCCGCCGGCCGCGCCGAGGAACAGCGCCGGGAAGATCGGCCCGCCCCGGAAGCAGCTCAGCGAGGCGCAGTACGCCAGGCCCTTGCAGAGGATCAGCAGGAGCAGCGCGCCCACCGAATAGCCGGCGCTTTCGCTGAACAGTGAACCCAGCGCCGACTGCCCCGAATACAGCATCTCGGATGAGGGCTTGCCGGTGGCCGCGGCGAAGGCGACGGCCAGCGCGCCCACGACGAGGCCGAGCAGCACCGTGGCCGGAACCCGGTGGCGGACGACCCGGTCCTTGAGGACGTGGGCCAGCCGTTTGATGCCCGTGGCGGCGAAGGCGGCGAGCAGCCCGACGACCAGCGCCCAGCCGAATTCGGCGACGGTCGGCAGGGCGGCGTCCGGGATGTGGTGCAGGGTGAGCGAATAGGTGCCCAGGCCGGTCCAGGAGCCCAGGCCGATGAAGATGAGCGCGCCGATCCCCGCGGCCAGCAGGCCGGGCACCAGCACCATCCCGAGCATCGCACCGCCCAGCCCGGATGCCTCCATCAGCAGGAACGCGCCCATCAGCGGCGAGCCGAGCAGGGCACTGACCGCCGCGAAGCTGCCCGCCGCGCCGACCGCGGCGGCGGCCTGCTCGGGCATGCTCTTGTGCAGCAGACGCACCGCGCCGACCGCCATCCCGCCGCCGAGCGCGATCAGCGGCGCCTCGGGGCCGAGGACCGCGCCGAAGCTCAGCGAGGCCAGCGCGGCGAGCACGACGCCGGGGAGCGCGGACACCACGGGAGCCCCGCCGACCGCGAGTCCGTCGGCGGGCTCGTGCCCGCCGTTGCCCGGGAGGTGGCGGACCGCCAGCCCGGCCAGCAGACCGCCGACCGCGAGCAGCGGCAGCGGCCACCACAACGGCGTACCGGCGAATCCCAGGGCCCGTGGCAGGTCCTTGTAGAGGAGCGGTTCGAGTTCGCCGACCAGCGCCAGGAAGCCGAATGCCGCGGCGCACACCGGCGCGCCGATGACCGCGGCCACCGCGAGCAGTTGGAGATAGCCGCGGGTGCGCAGCAGCGCGTACGGGTCCTGGGGCGCCGTCGCCGGCGCTCCGCCGACCGGTCCTGCCGGGCCGACAGACATCCGCACCGCCTCCCCGGTACCGCGACCGCGTCGGCGCCCGACCGGGCCGCCGCCGGTGCCGAGCCTGGCACGGCCGGACCGGCGCGGCACGTGGGACGCGGCCGGTCAGGGGACGGCCGGGACCGCCCGCGCCGGCCGGGGCCGGGCCGTCACCCCTGTGGTGCCGCAGCGGCGCGCAGGGCCTCCAGGACCGGGCGCAGCAGAGGGTGTTCGGCCGCGCCGCGGCGCACCGCGGCGAAGACCCTGCGGGTGGGGGCCGAGCCGTCGACCGGGCGGACCACAACACCCGTGAGGTCCATCCCGCTCAGCGCCGTGCGGGGGACGAGGGCGACGCCCGCGGCGGCCGAGGCGAGGGAGACGACGGCGCGGAAGTCGTCGGACGAGTGCTCCAGGCGGGGTTCGAAGCCGGCGTACTCGCAGGCCAGCACCACCACGTCATGACAGGGATTGCCGGGGTACGGGCCGATCCACGGGTCCTTCGCCAGGTCGGCCACGGCCACCCGGGGTGCCGTCGCGAGCCGGTGGCCGACCGGCAGCACGGCGTCGAACGGTTCGGCGTAGAGCGGGACCCGGGTCAGCCGGGGGTCGTCCTCGCGCGGGGCGCCCCGGTATTCGACGGCCACTGCCACATCGACCTGCCGGTCGAGGACCATCAGCAGGCTGGCGTCACCCTCGGCGTCCTGGACGCGGACCCGGATGCCGGGCGAGGAGGCCGCCAGTTCGGTGATCGCGGGGGCGACGACGAGGCCGATGCCGGTGGCGAAGGCCGCGACCGTCACCACGCCCGCCTCGCCGGAGCCGTATGCGGCCAGCTCCGACTCGGCGCGCTCCAGCTGCGCCAGGACGGCGTTGGCGTGGGTGAGCAGGATCTCGCCGGCCGCGGTCAGCCGGACGCCGCGGGCGCTGCGCTCCACCAGGCGGTGACCGGTCTCCTGCTCCAGGGCGGCGAGCTGCTGGGAGACCGCCGAGGGCGTGAGATAGAGCGCGGCGGCTGCCGCGGTGACCGTGCGGTGGTCGGCCACCGCGCGGAGGATGTGCAGCCGCCGTGCTTCGATCATGTGCCCAGTCTCGCAGGGTGGACGCCGTCAGTTCTCCAGGGCGGCGGGTGCGTCGGCGTCCATGGCGGCCCTGGCCGCCACGAACGCGTCCACCGCTCGGTTGACGTCCTCGGTGGAGTGCGCCGCGGAGAGCTGTACGCGGATCCTGGCCCGGCCCTGCGGGACGACCGGGTAGGAGAAGCCGATGACGTACACGCCGCGCTCCAGCAGCAGCTCCGCCATCCGGGCCGCTTCGGCCGCGTCACCGATCATGACCGGCGCGATGGCGTGCTCGCCGGGCAGCACGTCGAAGCCCTCCTCGGTCATCCGGGAGCGGAACAGCGCGGTGTTGGCGTTGAGGCGATCGCGCAGGTCACCGGCCGACTCCAGGAGGTCGAGGACCTTGAGCGAGGCGGCCGCGATCACCGGCGCGAGGGAGTTGGAGAAGAGGTAGGGGCGGGAGCGCTGGCGCAGCAGGGCGACGATCTCGGCGCGGGCCGCCACATAGCCGCCGGAGGCGCCGCCCAGCGCCTTGCCGAGGGTGCCGGTGATGATGTCGACGCGGTCCATCACGTCGTGGAGTTCGGGGGTGCCGCGGCCGCCGGCGCCGACGAAGCCGACGGCGTGCGAGTCGTCGACCATGACCATGGCGCCGTAGCGGTCGGCGAGGTCGCAGATCTCGCGCAGCGGGGCGAGGTAGCCGTCCATGGAGAAGACGCCGTCGGTGACGATCAGCGTGCGGCCGGCGCTGCCGGCCTCCTTCAGCTGCTGTTCCAGGTCCGCCATGTCGCGGTTGGCGTAGCGGAAGCGGCGGGCCTTGGAGAGCCGGATGCCGTCGATGATGGAGGCGTGGTTGAGGGCGTCGGAGATGACCGCGTCGTCCGGGCCGAGCAGCGTCTCGAAGACGCCGCCGTTGGCGTCGAAGCAGGAGGAGTAGAGGATCGTGTCCTCCTGGCCGAGGAAGCCGGAGATCCGTCGCTCCAGTTCCTTGTGGACCTCCTGGGTGCCGCAGATGAAGCGGACCGAGGCGAGTCCGTAGCCCCAGCGGTCCAGCGCCTCGTGGGCGGCGGCGACGACCTCGGGGTGGTCGGCGAGGCCGAGGTAGTTGTTGGCGCAGAAGTTGAGGACCTCGCCGGGCCGGCCGCCCTCGGTGACGGCGACGGTGGCGGACTGCGGGGTGCCGATGACGCGCTCGGGCTTGTGCAGACCGGCGGCCCGGATCTCGTCGAGGGTGCCGCGCAGCTCGTCGCGTACGGAGTCGAACATGGGGAATTTCTCCAGGAGTTGGGGGTGGCGGGGGCGGACGGGGGAGCGGGCGGTCAGGCGGTCCAGTCGAGGATGACCTTGCCGCCGAGGCCGGCCGCCGCCTCGTCGAAGGCGGTCTCGAATTCCTGGTACGGATAGCGGCCGGTGATCACGGGGGCGAGATCGAGACCGCCTTCGAGGAGCACGGACATCGCGTACCAGGTCTCGAACATCTCCCGGCCGTAGATCCCCTTGATGGTGATCATCGACGTGACGATCCGGGCCCAGTCGACGGCGAACTCCTCGGCGGGAAGGCCGAGTACGGCGATCCGGCCGCCGTGCGTCATGTTGCCGATCATGTCCCGCATCGCCTCGGGGCGGCCGGACATCTCCAGCCCGATGTCGAAGCCCTCGCGCAGGCCGAGTTCGCGCTGGCCCTCGGCGATCGGGGTTTCGGCGACGTTGAGGGCCAGGCTGACGCCGACCTTGCGGGCCAGTTCCAGACGGGGCTCGCTGACGTCCGTGATCACGACATTGCGGGCGCCGGCGTGCCGGGCGACGGCCGCGGCCATGATCCCGATCGGTCCGGCGCCGGTGATCAGGACGTCCTCGCCGACCAGCGGGAACGACAGCGCGGTGTGCACGGCGTTGCCGAAGGGGTCGAAGACGGCGGCGATGTCGAGGTCCACGGGGACCCGGTGCACCCACACGTTCTCGGCAGGCAGCGCCACGTACTCGGCGAAGGCGCCGTCCCTGCCCACGCCGAGGCCCACGGTGGCGCGGCAGAGGTGGCGGCGGCCCGCCAGGCAGTTGCGGCACTTCCCGCAGACGAGGTGGCCCTCGCCGCTGACCAGGTCACCGGCCTTGATGTCGGCCACCTCGCGGCCGGTCTCCACGACCTCGCCGACGAACTCGTGCCCGAGGGTGAGCGGGGTGGCGATGGTCTGCTGTGCCCAGCCGTCCCACGAGCGGATGTGCAGGTCCGTGCCGCAGATACCGGTGCGCAGCACCTTGATCAGTACGTCGCCCGTGCCGACGGCCGGCTCCGGCACGTCCGTGAGCCACAGTCCCGGCTCCGCCTTCTGCTTGACCAGTGCCTTCAACGCTACGGCTCCCGTACATCAGTGCGGTGACGGCACGGGAGGAATCCCCCGGGACCGTCCGATCTCCGACAGGAAATCTTCCCTACCCGGGCCGTTCGGTCCATCGAGGTTTTCTTAAGCGCGGTCACAGCTTCCCTTTACGCCCCGTCCGTCACGGTGCCCCCGGGGCCCCGGCACGTCTCAGGCGGAACGGTCGTGGCGCTCCCGGTCGGGTGCGGTCCGCGCGCGCGGCACCAGGGTCGGGTTGACGTGATCGAGCACCGTGTCGCGGCTGACCACGACGCGCGCCACGTCGTCCCGGCCCGGCACCTCGTACATCACATGCAGCAGGACCTCTTCCAGGATCGCGCGGGCCGCCCGCGCGCCGGTGCGGCGCAGCAGCGCCTGCTCGGCGACGGCGGCGATCGCGCCGTCGGTGAACTCCAGCTCCACGCCGTCGAGTTCGAAGAGCTTCTGATACTGCTTGACGAGCGCGTTGCGCGGTTCGGTGAGGATCCGCATCAGTGCCGTACGGTCCAGCGGGCGGACGGCCGAGACCACCGGGATCCGGCCGACGAATTCGGGGATCAGCCCGAACTTCAACAGGTCCTGGGGCATCACCTCGGCGCGCAACGACACCCCCTCCCGGGCCTTCCCGGCGCCGAACCCGACGCTCCCGCTGTCGGTCCGCTCCTTGATGATCCGCTCCAGCCCGGTGAACGCGCCGCCGAAGATGAACAGCACCTCGCTGGTGTCGATCCGGAGGAAGTCCTGCTGCGGATGCTTGCGCCCGCCCTGCGGCGGGACGGAGGCGACGGTGCCCTCCAGGATCTTCAGCAGTGCTTGCTGGACGCCCTCGCCGGAGACATCGCGGGTGGCCGACCGGTCCTCGCCCGTCCTGGCGATCTTGTCGATCTCGTCGATGTAGACAATGCCGGTCTCGGCCTTCTTGATGTCGAAGTCCGCGGCCTGGATGAGCTTCAGCAGGATGTTCTCCACGTCCTCCCCGACATAGCCGGCCTCGGTGAGCGCGGTGGCGTCGGCGATCGCGAACGGGACATCGAGCATCCGGGCGAGGCTCTGCACGAGGTGGGTCTTCCCGCACCCGGTCGGACCGACCAGCAGGATGTTGGACTTGCCCAACTCGACGTGCTCGCCCGGCCCGGAGCACGGCCCGCCGTGCGGGCCGCCGCCGGCACCCGCCCTGATCCGCTTGTAGTGCTGGTGGACCGCCACCGCGAGTGCCTTCTTCGCACTCTCCTGCCCGATGACGTACTGCGCGAGAAAATCGTGGATCTCGCGCGGGGTGGGCAGCTCGCGCGGCCCGCCCCCGCCGGACTCCGCCCGCTCCTGGACCATGAGTTCATTGCAGAGTCCGACACAGCCGTCGCAGATGCAGACCGGACCCGGGCCCGCGATGAGCTTCCTGACCTGCTTGTGGGTCTTCCCGCAGAACGTGCACTTCAGCGGACCGCCACCGTCACCGATTTCTGCCACTCGGAACGTCTCCTCACGGTTGGGGGCCGGGGCCCGGAAGGGCCATGGCTCGGGAGACCGGCGGCAGTCGGTGTGGTCACCCGCCCGCCCTGGCCGGTCGTCCCGGACGCAGAGAGATACGTGCGCGCAGGCCCGCGGCACTCAGCGGGCGGCGGGATTCACCGGAACCACGGGCCCGGCCGCGGCGGCGGGACGCGGCCGGGAGTGTAAGGGGATCCGGTCGGTCGCGTCGGAATTCATCACACCTTGAGTGGCCATGAGACCGCGGCCCACCGGGCTACGTAGGACTGGGTGGCAACCGTGCACGGGTTCCGGCGTCCCCAACGCCCCGTCCGTGCGCTTCCTGTGGGTCCCAGCTGGAGGTCAGCAAATTGAGCCACCGACACGTGAACAAGCGGACCGGCGCCATCGCGGGCGCCGCCGCGGCCGCCATCGCGGCAGCGGCGATCCTGCTTCCCGACGCCAACGCGAGCACCGATCAGCCGGTGTCCCTCCGGACGTTCAGCGCGCAGTCCGCCACGCAGACGGCGACGGCGCTGAAGGCGGCCCTCCCCGATCGGACGGCCGGTTGGTATCTGGACGGCAAGAGCGGCCATCTGGTGATGAACGTGCTGGCGGAGGAGGACGCCAAGAACGTCCGGGCCAAGGGGGCCGTGGCCAAGGTCGTGAGCAACAGCATGACCGCGCTCAAGGCGGGCGCACGGACCCTCAGTGACACGGCCGCCGTTCCGGGCACCGCATGGTCCATCGACCCGAAGACGAACAAGATCGTGGTCATCGCCGACAAGACGGTGACCGGCGCCAAGATGGCCACCCTCAGCAAGGCCACCGGCGGTATGGGCGGCCTGGTGAGCGTCAAGCGGTCCCAGGGCGAGTTCAAGCGCTACGACGGCGGGGACGCGGCGAACGCGGGCGGCGCGGCCGGAGCGGGCGACGCCGGGGCCGGCGAACAGGCGGCCGGTGGCGCCGGCGAGGTCGGCGGAGCCGCGGACGGCGGGCAGGCGGCCGGTGGCGCCGGGGGTGACGGCGGAGCCGGGGACGCCGGTGGAGCCGGTGGAGCCGGTGACGGCGGGCAGGCGGCCGGTGGCGCGGGCGGTGACGGCGGAGCCGGAGGGGGCGGCGGGCAGGCCGCGGCGCCGGTGGGCGGCAGCGCCATCTTCGGCGGCAACGCGCGCTGCTCCCTCGGGTTCAACGTCACGGTCAAGGGCGCACCGGCGTTCCTCACCGCGGGCCACTGCGGCAACGACTCCAAGACCTGGACGGCCGATCAGGCCGGCAGCCAGCCGTTGGGGACCGTGACGGACTCCAAGTTCCCCGAGACCGACTTCGCGCTGGTCACCTACGACGACGCGAGCGCGCAGCCGGAGAGTGCGGTCGACCTCGGGAACGGCAGCACCCAGGAGATCACCAAGGCCGCCGAGGCCGCGGTGGGCATGAAGGTACAGCGCTCGGGCAGCACCACCGGGCTGACCGACGGCACCGTCACCGGGCTCGACGCCACGGTGAACTACGGCAACGGCGACATCGTCAACGGCCTCATACAGACGGATGTGTGCGCGGAGCCCGGCGACAGCGGTGGCTCGATGTTCTCCGAGGACTCGGCGGTGGGCCTGACCTCCGGCGGCAGCGGCGACTGCACCCAGGGCGGCGAGACCTTCTTCCAGCCGGTCACCGACGCCCTTGAGGCCACCGGCGCCGAGATCGGCGCAGGCGGCGGTGGCGGTGGCGGCGCCGCCGGTGCGGGCGGCGCGGGCGGCGACGAAGCTGCGGGCGGCGCCGGTGATGCCGGTGCGGGCGGCGCGGCCGCCGGCGGCGGGGACGCGGGTAGCGCGGCGGGCGGCGACGCCGGAGCCGGTGAGCCCGGGACGGGCACCGAGGACCCGGGAACCGGCACCGAGGACCCCGCCGCCGTCGGCGGCAGCGCAAGCGGCGACGGCAGCGACTCCATGAACTGACCGGCCCCGGCCGGGAACCGGGCCGTCGGCCCCGCGGGAGCGGCGCGGGGCCGACGGCCGGGGCACCGGCACGCGCCAGGCGGGTTGCGGCCGTCGCGGTCCGCCGCCGGACAGGACACCCGGACCCACCGCCGGGCCCCTGCCACATCCGTTCGGCTCCATCCCGCGGCGCACCGGGCGCAGTGGGGCGCGACGGTCCGACAGCGACCCTCAGGCTCACGCTCAGCAGGTCAGGCTCATCCGGTCGCCGAAACCGGCCTCAGGGAGTGGTGATGGTGAAGAGACCGCCGTCGGGGTCCCGGACGACGGCCTGCGAGCCCTTGCCGCTCTGGTTCGGGGTGATGGGCGTGACGGTCCCCCCCGCGGCGAGCGCCGCCGCCGTCACCGCCTCGATGTCGTGAACGGGGAAGTGGACGTGCCAGCGCGGGCGCACCCGCGGGTCCGGCGCGGCCTCGACACCTCCGCCGCGCAGGGCCGCGACCGTGTGCCCGTCGGCGCGCACGATCACCTCGTCGTGCTCGTACGCCACCTCGCAGCCGCCCGGCTCCTCCGACGCCCAGTCGAACACCTCGGCGTAGAAGATGGTGGCGGCGAAGGCATCCCGGGTACGCAGTTCCAACGAGGCCGGCGCATTGCCCTGTCCGACCGACCAGGCCATGGTGCGCCCCTCCCAGAAGCCGAAGGTGGCGCCTTGCTGGTCGGCGGCGAGGGCGGCCCGTCCGGGACCGACCTTGAGCGGTCCGACGGCGACCGTGGCGCTGCGTTCCCGGATCCGGGCGGCGGTGGCATCGGCGTCCTCGACGGCGAAATACACCGTCCAGGCCACGGCGACCTGGAAGCTCTGTGCGAGCGCGCCGATGCCGGCGACCGGCCGCCCGTCGGACAGCGCGACGGAGAACTCGTCGCCGAGGCCGGCCCGCCGGAAGGTCCAGCCCAGTACCTCGCCGTAGAAATCCTGGGCGGTCTTCAGGTCGCGGGCCAGCAGACTGACCCAGCAGGGGGCGCCACGCACGGGACGGGTGAGGCCTTGGGCCGACATGGACATGTGCCTCCTGTACTCAGGGCCCCTTCCCACTCTGCCAGCGACGGGGCGGGGCCGCACCAGTGGGCGCGGCGGGCGGCGACGGGCAGCGCGGTTGTGCCGGTCATGATCAGGCTCGATGCTGGTAGGTACTGATCGGGGCTGGGTTGATGCCATGAACGCAGGGAACGCGGCAGAGGACGCCGATTTCCGTGGTCCCCTCGATGTCACCAGGGCGGCCACGGCGGTTCTGGATGCCCAGGGCCTGGTCATCGGGTGGAGCCCCGCCGCCGAGGCACTGCTCGGCTATACGCCGGACGACATCATCGGACGCCCGGTCGAGACCTTCCTGCCGGCGGGTGAGAGAGCGGACGGCCCTCCGTCGCCGGTGCTGAGCGGCAGCGAGGCCCGCACCGCCCGGCACCGGGACGGCCGGCTGCTGCGGGTGGCGACCACGACCTGCCCGGTGGCCGTCGGCGGCGCCCGGGGAGCGGGGGCGGAGCCTGCGCGCGTCCTCGTGGCGGCGGAGCTGGAAGGGCTGCGGGTGTGGGAGTCCCGCCAGGCGCTGCTGCACGGGCTGGCCACCCAGTCCCCGGTCGGCCTCGCCACCTATGACACGGATCTGCGCCTGACCTGGTTCAACGGCGCGTACGGGCGGGAAGTGGGACTGCCGCTCCGGGAGTTTCTGGGCCAGCGGCCCGATGAGCTCTACCCGCACGGCGAGTTCGTGAGCGAGGGGTATCCCACCACCCTCCAGGCGGTGATGCGGTACGTCCTCGACACCGGCGAATCCATCCTCGACCTGCATTTCGTCGGCCAGCCGCCCACCGACCCGGGCACCGACCACGTCTGGTCCTGCTCCTACTACCGGCTGCAGGACGCGGACGGCCTGGTGCTGGGCGTCTGCGAGGACGCCTTCGACATCACCGACCGCTATCAGGCCCAGCGCCGGCTGAATCTGCTGGTGGAGGCGGGCGGCCGGATCGGCACCACGCTCGACATGACCGCCACCGCCCGGGAGATCGCCGAGGTGTGTGTCCCGGCCTTCGCCGCGGCGGTCACCGTCGACCTGGTGCAGGCCGTGCTGGAGGGTGGCGAACCGGACCACGGCGACGGCAGCCTCCCCGCCCTCGTCCGGGTCGCGTCCCGGTCCGCGGACGCGCCGGACGACGAGCCGCCACGGGCCCCCTACCGCGTGGACCACCCGCCGGGGTCGCCGCAGTACCGCGCTCTCTCGTCCGGCGGCATGGTGCTGGTCGAGAGCACGATGGTCGTGCCGTTGCGCATCGGCGGTACGCCGTTGGGGCTGGTCACCTTCGTCCGGGGCGCGCATCCGTCGGTCTTCGACAGGGGCGAGATCGGCCTCGCCGACGAACTGGTGACCCGTACCGCGGTGTGTCTCGACAACGCCCGCCGCTTCACTCGCGAGCGGACCGCAGCCCTGGCCCTGCAGCGCAATCTGCTGCCGCAGCATCTTCCGGCCCAGTCGGCCGTCGATCTGGCGTACCGCTACCTGCCGTCCGACGACCGGGCCGGGGTCGGTGGCGACTGGTTCGACGTGATCTCGCTGTCCGGGACCCGGGTGGGTCTGGTCGTCGGGGACGTGGTCGGCCACGGGCTGCAGGCGGCGGCCACCATGGGCCGGCTGCGCACGACCGTGCGCGCGCTCGCCACCCTGGACCTCTCCCCCGACGAACTGCTGAGCCGGCTGGACGACCTGGTGGGGCAGACACCGGAGGGCCTGGCGACGGCGCTGGGCGCGGACACGGGCCGCCACGACGACGTCGCCACCGGCGTGACCTGCCTCTACGCCGTTTACGACCCCGTCTCCCGGCGCTGCACGATGGCCCGCGCCGGGCATCTGCCGCCGGCCATCGTCGACCCGGACGGCGGCCTGACCTTCCCGGATCTGCCGGCCGGGCCACCGCTGGGCCTGGGCGGTCTGCCCTTCGAGTCCCTGGAGATCGAACTGCCCGTGGGCAGCCTGATCGCGCTGTTCACCGACGGGCTGGTCGAGGCCCGGGACCGGGACATCGATGTGGGACTCGCGTCACTGGGCCGGGTGCTCACCGCCGGCCACCACGCCCCGCTGGACGAACTGTGCGACCGGGCGCTCGCCGAGCTGCTGCCCGACGGGACGGCGGCCGACGACACGGCGCTGCTGCTGGTGCGCACCCGCGAGCTGGACACCGGGCAGGTCGCGGCCTGGGAGCTGCCGGCGGAGCCCGCCGCGGTGGCGCGGGCGCGGGAGCTGGCCACCGGGCAGCTGGCGGAGTGGGGCCTGGAGGAGCTGTCGTACGCGACGGAACTCGCGGTGAGCGAGCTGGTCACCAACGCCGTGCGGCACGCGTCCGGGCCGCTGCATCTGCGTCTGCTGCGGGATCTGACGCTGCTGACCGAGGTCTCCGACACCGGCCACACCTCACCGCACCTGCGGCACAGCGCAGGCGACGACGAGGGCGGGCGGGGGCTGTTCATCGTCGCGCAGCTGGTGCAGCGCTGGGGGACGCGCTACACGCCGTACGGCAAGACGATCTGGACGGAGCAGGCCTTCCCGCCGCGCTATCCGGGTGCCCCGCGCCCGGTGGGCTGACCCGGGCGAAGCGGTGGTGGCACGACCCGCGCGGCGCACATCGTGCGGGCGTTCGGAGGCAGCCTCATGATGGAACCAAGCGCCGTCCCTGGCGACGCGGCGCCGGCAGAAGGAGGACCTGTGACGAGCAATGGCAGTCAGAGTGCGGCCGACAACCGGCCGAGGGAGCTGTACACAGGTGGCGAGCGGCCGTTCGACGCGGAGGATCTGGTGAAGGCGTCGGGGCGTGAGCCCACCCCGTCGAGCCTGGAATGGGCCCGGCGCATGATCGAGCAGGACGGTGCCGCGGCCATCGAACGGTATCTGCCGTGACGTCCTGAGGGCGGAGCGCTGTCCTCCGATTCCACCCGCGCGGCCGGCCGGACACGGCCGGCCGCGCGGCCGTGCGCAGGGTCAGTACGCTGGCCCCTCACCGGGCCGGTCCGCCGCGGGGCCCAGCCACCGCGGCCGGACGAGGGGGGCCCGCAGTTGAAGGGGATACCTGTGCCCACCGAACGCATCGGCCCACCGCTGCTCGCCGGCGAACGGGAGACGCTCCGGGCCTTTCTCGACTTCCACCGCGCGACGCTGGCCATGAAGACCGACGGCCTCTCCGACGAGGAGCTGCGCAGCCGGTCCATGCCGCCGTCCACCCTGACCCTGCTGGGTCTGGTGCGCCACATGGCCGAGGTGGAGCGCGTCTGGTTCCGCCGGGTGATCAACGGTGAGGAGCTGCCGCTCGTCTGGTCGGACGAGGGGGACTACCAGGCGGCCTACGACGCGAGCGGGTCCACCCGCTCGGAGGCGTTCGGCGCCTGGCAGACGGAGGTGGAGCACGCCCGCCGGATCGAGCAGGCGGCCGAGTCGCTCGACGTCACCGGCCACCAGGCCAGGTGGGACGCGGAGGTGTCGCTGCGTCTGGTGATGCTGCACATGATCCACGAGTACGCCCGGCACAACGGCCATGCGGACTTCCTGCGGGAAGGCATCGACGGGACCGTCGGGGCCTGACCCGGGACGGCTCGCCCGGCGTCAACCGACCACGCTCCGCGTCCCGCCGCGCCGTCGCAGCAGCAGGCTCCCCATCGCGGTGCGGCGGTGCAGCACCGCGCGTCCGGCGCGGGTCGTGGCGATCAGGCCCGCGCCGCGCAGCGCCGCGGTGTGCGCGGAGGCGGTGGCGTTGCTGACGCCGAGCCGCCGCGCGAGCCCGCTGGTGGTGTGGTCCTCCGCGAGCAGGAACAGGATCTCGGCGCGGGTGGCGCCGAGCACCGCGGCCAGCGGATCCTCGCTGCCGCCCGCCTCCGGTGTGAGCGGCAGGCCCGCACCGGCCGGGTAGGTCAGGGCCAGGGGGCCGCCGGGCAGGTCGGCGACGAGCGGGCGGCCGGTCCAGTGGAAGGTGGGCATCAACAGCAGGCCGCGGCCGCCCAGTTCGATGGTGTCGGCAGGGGGCGCCGCCTCTTCTTCCGTCGCGGCCCGGGGCGCCCCGATCTCCCAGGTGTCCTCACGCAGCCGGCTGCCGGGGAAGAGCGCGGTGAGGGCGGCGCCGGTGCCGTGCTCGGCCGCGGTCAGCGCATGGCGGGTGAACTCCGCCTGGTGCAGGTCCTGCACCAGGGGCCACACGGGGCGCAGCACCGTGTCGAAGGCCGCGCGCTGTGCGCGGCGCAGGACGTGCCAGGCCTCGGCGTCGCCCCCGTGCAGCGCACGGATCCACGGCGGGGGCGGGGACGCGGGCGGGGCGTGCACCCGCTCGATCTCGGCGCGGACCAGCTCCGGACGGGCGGCCCGGACGGTGTCCAGACCGTCCTGCAAGGTGTCGCTGACGACATCGAGGAACGCCGGGGCGCGGGCCCCGGGGACCAGGTCCCGCAACGCTCCGGCGGCGGGCGGCAGCGCGTGCAGCAGCCGGCGCCGCCAGCGCCCGAAGAGCAGTTCGTCGTGGGGCAGGCACATCCGCATCAGGGCCACGTTCAGTTCCTGCAACGGGGCCGGCCGGGCCGCGAAGCGGACCCCGGCGAAGTCGGCGGACGTGAAACGGATCCGGATCACTACTCTCCCTGGTGGCTCCGCGCCATGGTTTCGGGCAACGCCGAAACCCTCGCCCCCGCTCCCCGTCGGAGGCCAGCATGCAGATCATGCCCCGCCCCGCACCCAGGGGCCGCCGTACGGCGCACATCCGACCACAGCGGCGTGAACCACAGAGGCATGAGAGATATGAGGGGGAGTCATGGTGCGTGGAACAACCGGGCGCGAGGGGCCGATGGAGCCAACCGAGGGCGAGCAGGCGCCGGTTGCTGCTCGCGAGGAGGGGCCGGGCCGCGGGGTGGGCCGGCGGAGTGTCGCGAAGTCGGCCGCGCTGACCGCCGCCCTGCTGCTCGCGGGCGGCGGCATCGCGCAGGCGCGGCCCGCGCGGCGCCCGGACGCGAAGCCGGCGGCCGGCGGGGACCTCACCCTCCGGCTGCCGGCGCCGACCGGACCGCACCGGATCGGGAACACCACGCTGCACCTCGTCGACCGCTCCCGGCGCGACCCGTGGCAGCCGGAGATCCCCGTCCGGGAGCTGATGGTCACGATCCTCTACCCGGCCGGTGCCGCCGGTGATGCTCCGCCCGCACCGCAGATGACCCGGGAGGCCGCCGCGCGCTTCCCGCTCATCGACGCCGTCATGCACCCGGAGTTGCCGGGGACGGGGGTCAACTGGGCCGCCACCCTGACCCATGCGCAGAGGGGCGCGGCCGCGCAGACCGTACGGCGACCGGTGCTGCTGTACACCCCGGGCGGCGGTGACCCGCGCACCCTCGGCACCGGTCTCGCGGAGGAACTGGCCGGACACGGCTGTGTGGTGGTGACCATCGACCACCCCGGCGACGCCAGTGAGGTCGACTTTCCCGAGGCGGCGACGGGCCGGGACAAGGTCCGCGAGACGGTCTTCCGGGGCGACCCGAGGATGAATCCGCAGCAGTTCCGCACGGCGATCGACACCCGGGTCGCGGATGTCCGATACGTGTTGGACCAGCTGGAGTTGACGGCAGCGGGGCGGAACCCGGACGCGTCCGGGAGACCGCTGCCGGCGGGTCTGGGGCGGGCGCTGGATCTGCGGCGGATCGGCGTGTACGGGCACTCGGCCGGTGGCACCACGGCGGCCCAGGCCCTGTACGAAGACCGTCGTCTTCGCGCGGCGGTCAATCTGGAGGGCTATCTGGACCACCCGCCGGAGCGGCCCGGCGGCGAAGGGGAACTGTTCCCGGTCGCCCGGTACGGGGTGGACCGGCCGATGCTCATGCTGCAGACCGACGGCTTCCCGCACCGGGCGGAGTTGGAGCGTTCCTGGGCGGCCGTCCTCGCCCACCCGCACGGCCGCACCCGGCGCGGGCAGTTCGGCGCCACGGCACACGGCGTGTTCACCGATTACGCCGCGTTCGCACCGCAGTTGCAGGCCGCCGGGCTGATGACCGCCGAGGAACGGATCAAGTTGGTCGGCGCGAGCGGCCCGGACAGGTCGATCCCCCTGGTGCGCAGGGCGGTGCGTTCCTTCTTCGCACGGCAGCTGTCCGCACCCTGACGGCCCGCGCGGGCACCCGGGCGGAGGGGGCACGGAACCGACCGGAGGGTGTGCGCGAGGCGGCCTGGGCCCGCTCCGCGCGCACCAACTCCTCGGTATCGGCCAGTTCGAGGATGGAATCCGGCCATGGGGGCGGGGGTGTCATTCCGCGGTCCTCGGCGGTGACGGCACCGCCGCCCCATCCATGGTGCGTACGACCGCCCGGGAAGGCGGCGGAGAACCGACGTAGCAGCAACTCTGATTAGCGGATGCTACTTTCCGGAACTGCGCGATCACATGTAGCGTTCGTTCGGACCGGAGCCGTGGCCTCACACCACGTCATGGCTGAGTACGGGCCTGGACGCAAGCGTCCGGACGGCACGAACGGAGCGAAGCGCCCGCCAGGGCACGCCGTTCCCCAGTGCCGGTCCACCGGCCCCGGCTCTGCACCGGATCACACTGCGAACACCCCCGCAGCGGTTCCGCACTCCGTACGTCGAGCACCGCCATGTCTGTCCGTACACGCCTGCTTTGCAAGAGGAATGGGCCCAGATCATGTTCATGAACTCCTCGACGACCCTCATGCTGCGACCGGCGGCCGAATTCGGCCGGCCCGCTGACGGCGGGCCCGGCGAAGGACCGCCCCTGGCGGTCGACCGGCTCCCCGACGGCAATTGGCAACTCACTCTGCACCACCTTGAGCCGGTATCCGTCGAACGGCTCCCCTCGGCCGAGGTCCACATCATTCTGGCACCGCGCGACGAGCCGTCGCCCCCAGGGACGGCCACCGCACCCGTGCCCGCCCCCTTGGCGCCGGACCCGATCCGGGTCGATGTCGACGCCAGGACCGTGGCGATCGAGGGACGCCACATCTGCCTCCCCCGGCTGGAATTCGATTTGCTCGCCCATCTGGTGACGCACCCGCAACGTGCCTTCACCCGGGAGCAGTTGATGGCCGCGGTCTGGCCCACCTGCCAGTCCAGCACCCGTACCGTCGATGTCCACATCGCCCGCCTGCGGCGACGGCTGGGCCCGGGGCTCCGGGATTCCATCAGCACCGTTTTCGGTATCGGCTACAAGTACCTGCCCGCCCCCTGAGCCTCGGACCGGCGTAGCCCGCTCCCGCCCCTCGCGGCCCCGCCCTCCCCTTCTCTTCCGCCGTCACGCCGACAGCCTGCGGAAGCGGAACCGGAGGAGCGCCGGTCATTGGAGGGCGCGGACCGCAGCGCCGAACACCGACGGCAGGCCGGCCGCCGCAGGGACGATCAGCCGGGCGGCGGCCGGGCTGCCGCTCATCCTTACCAGTCCCTCCGTCAGCAGCCGGTGCCTGCGCGACAGCCGGCGCCACTCCCCTTCGTACGCATCCGGCCGGCCGGCCGCCAGACAGCGGACGGCCGCTGCCGCCGACGCCAGCGCGAGGGCGATCCCCTCGCCCGTGAGCGCGTCGACATAGCCCGCCGCATCGCCGACGAGCAGTACCCGCCCGGCGGTGCGGCGGGTGACCCGCTGCTGGAGGGGGCCGGCTCCGCGCACCGCGCCGGCCGGGCCGCCGTCCAGCAGAGGGGCCAGTTGCGGAAAACCGGCCAGATGTGCGGCGAAACCGCGCCGTGCCGTGCTGAGCACCGCCACCCCCACCAACTCCTCGCCGACCGGCGTCACATACACCTCACCCGCCGCGTCGGCCGCACCCTGCCGAGATCCCGGGGAAGCTCCCGTGGCGCCGTCCGTCCCCGCCCGCTTCCCCGGCCAGTAGACCTCGACGAAGTCGGTCCACGGTGCCACCCGGTAGTGCCGCCGCAGTCCGTAGCGCCGCGGGCGGGGACGTGGGGACGCGGCGTCCAGACCCAGCGCGTGCCGTACGGGCGAGTGCAGGCCGTCCGCCGCGACCAGCCAGCGTGCCCGCAGGCCCGCCGCGGTCACCGAGTCCTCGCTCTGGCGGACCTCGCCGACCCGCCCGTCCAGGACCTTGACACCGACTTCGGCGGCCCGCCGGGCCAGCGCGGTGTGCAGGGCCGTGCGGCGCATCCCGAGTCCGGGGCCGGCGGTGAAGGAGGCCTCGGCGCTCCTGCGCCCGTCGAGGTAGCGGATGCCGCGCAGCGGACGGCCCTCGGCCAGATCGACGCCGAGAGCGGTCAGGGCGGCCACTCCGCCGGGCATGATGCCCTCGCCGCACGCCTTGTCCACCGGGGTCGTGCGCGGTTCGACCACCACCGCTTCCCATCCGGCCAGCGCCGCGTGCACGGCGGTGGCGAGCCCGGCCGGTCCGCCGCCCGCCACCAGCAGGTCGATCACCGTCCCGCGCCCGCCGGTCCGGCGAGCGGGGCGGAGCCGGTGGCCGGGCGGGGTGCCAGTGCCCGGTTCTCGCAGCGGACCCGCACCACGAGCAGCGCGGCGTTGAGCACGCCGAACAGCAGCGCCGTCCGCCAGCAGCCGCGGATGAGGGGCAGGGCGAGGCCTTCCGCCACCACGGCCACGTAGTTGGGGTGACTCATCCACCGGTAGGGGCCGTCGGTCACCAGGGGAACGCCGGGGACGACGAGAACCCGGGTGTTCCAGAGGGGGCCCAGGCTGCGGATGCACCACCAGCGCAGCGCCTGGGCGGCCGCCGCGACGGCGGTCATGGTCCACCCCAGGGCCGGGTCGAACGGCCGCCCCGCCGCCCAGGCCTCGGTGAGGCAGCCCGCCAGCAGCCCGGTGTGCAGCACGACCATGACCGGATAGTGCCGACGCCCCGACTCGACGGCGCCCCGGGCCCGGCTCCAGCGGGCGTTGCGCCGCGCGACGGCCAATTCGGCGAGGCGCTCCGCGCCGACCGCGAGCACCAGCACGGTGTACCAGATCATGAATCCCCGTCCCTACCAGCGCAGCAGAACCAGTTCGGAGCAGAACCCGGGCCCCATCGCGAGCAGCAGCCCCGGCGTCCCCGCGGGCGGGCGGCGCTCGGCGAGGGTGTCGCGCAGGACGTGCAGCACGGACGCCGAGGAGAGGTTGCCCACCGAGGCGAGCGAGCGCCAGGTGACGTCGAGTGCGCCCTCGGGCAGATCGAGGGACTCCGCCACCGCTTCGAGCACTTTGGGCCCGCCGGGGTGGCACACCCAGGCGGTGATGTCCGCACGGTGCAGGCCGTGGTCGGCGAGGAATCCGTCGACGTCAGCGGCGAGGTTCTTGCGTACGACGTCCGGAACGCTGGCGTCCAGGACGACCCGGAAGCCGGCGGAGGTGATGTGCCAGCCCATCACCTCCTCCGTATCCGGATAGAGATGACTGCGGGTGTCGACGACCTGCGGCCCCGCCGTCACCGCCCTGGCCCCCGCGCCCTGTCCCGACGCCTCCCGGGCCGGCGCCCGCCGGGCGCCGCACGCGACGACGGCAGCCGCGCCGTCGCCGAACAGCGCGGTCGCGATCAGGTTGGCCGTCGAGGTGTCGTCCCGCTGGAAGGTGAGCGTGCACAGTTCCACGGACAGCAGGACGGCCACATCGTCGGGCCGGCCCAGGAGGTAGTCGTGGATCCGGGCGAGGCCCGCGGCGCCGGCCACACAGCCCAGGCCGAAGACGGGCAGGCGCTTGACATCCGGCCGCATTCCCAGCCGCCCGGCGAGCCGCGCGTCCACGGACGGCGCGGCGATGCCGGTCACCGTGGTGAACATCAGCAGGTCGACATCGCGTGGGGAGAGCCCCGCTTCCTCCAGCGCCCCGCTGACCGCGTCCGCGCCCAGGCGCACCGCCCCGTCGATGAACGCGTCGTTGACCGCGCCGAAGCCGTCCAGTGCCGCATACCGGTCCAAGGGCAGCACCGTGTGCCGGGTGCCGACCTTCGCGCTGTGGTGCAGCCGGTCGAGGACACGGCGGTCGGATCCGACCGGCAGGCAGGTGTCCGCGACCATGTCCGTGATCTCGTGCTGGGCATGGCGGTGCGGGGCGAGGACTCCATGCACAGCTGCGATACGGGTCATCTGCGTCCGAGGGTCGGAAGACGGGAGACGGGCGGGGCATCCGGGACGGAAGTGACGGGTGACCTTGCAACAGATGCCCCCGGGCGCCGCGCCGCGACACCGTGCCGGCTCCGAAGTCGCCCGTCCGGCGGTGGCGCCACACCCGGTCGGGCGGGTGGCACGCGGGGCGTTTCCCGCACCGTCACGAGGGCGGGGGCGGCGCCTACCATTGCCGCGTGAATGCCCCGGAGGGTCCCGATGTGGAGGCCGTGGAGCGGCGGCCGGGCCCGGATGCCGGGATACGGCGGGCCGCGGCGGAACCGCCGGGCGCCCGGGTCCGGGGGCGGAGCCCGCGATGCGGCGTACTGCGTGGCGCGGGCTCGCTGTTGAGGGCGTGTCACCCGGGGCCGACCGCCGCGGTGACCCTTTTGGTCGGCGGGCTGGCGGTGGCCGCCGGGCAGAGCGCGCTGCGGACCGTGCTGACGGTGGGGGCCGTACTGGCGGGGCAGTTGTCGATCGGCTGGAGCAATGACGCCGTCGATGCCGCACGCGACCGCGCGGTGGGCCGGCGTACCAAGGCGGTGGTGGACGGAGCGGTGACCGCGGAATCCGTACGCACCGCGGCCGTCGGCGCCCTGACGCTCTGTCTGCCGCTGTCGCTCGCCTGCGGGCCGGCGGCGGGTGCGGTGCATCTGCTGGGTGTCGCCGCGGGCTGGGTGTACAACCTCGGGCTGAAGTCCACGGTGCTGTCCTGGCTGCCGTACGCGGTCGGGTTCGCGTCCCTGCCGGCCTTTGTCGCGCTGGGGGCGCCGGGACGCCCGTGGCCCGCCTGGTGGGTCGTCACCGCCGCGGGTCTGCTCGGGATCGGCGCGCATCTGGCCAATGTGCTGCCGGATATCGCCGATGACCTGGCCACGGGGGTGCGCGGCTGGCCGCAGCGGCTGGGCGCACGGCGGTCGGGTCTGCTGCTGCCGGTGCCGCTGGTGACGGCGACCGGGTTGCTCGCGTTCGGCGGGCCGGGCCCGGCCGGGGTGGCCGGGGCCCTCGCCGCCGTCGCGGCACCGGCCGTGGCGGTGGGCGGCGCGCTGCTCGGCCGTACCCGGCCCAAGGTGCCGTTCGTGGCGGCGGTCGTCGTCGCGGCGGTGGATGTCGCGCTGCTGCTGAGCCGGGGCGCGCCGGTCGGCTGAGCCGGCGGGCCGGCCGCGGGCCCGCCGCCTCAGGTCGCGGCGGGCGCCGAACCGTGCGACGCCCGGCCGCTGGGCGGGGAGCCCGCCGAGGCGGCCTGCCGGGGTTCCTTGCGGACGAACGCACGCCGCAGGGCGTGGTAGGGCTCGTCGGGGCCGAAGAAGTTCTGGTGCATCCGGGCGAGTTCGTGCTCCCGGTAGGAGGCCAACGGGCGCTGCGCCTCGGCGCGTTCGCGGTGGGCCTTCTTCGCGGCGATCCGGGCGCCGCTCGCGGACGCCGACGCGAGCCGGCCGGCGAGAAGGGCGGTGCGTGCGGCGAAGTCCTGCGGTGCGCAGTCGATGAGCCGGTCGCAGATCCCCAGGCGCCGGGCGGTGGCCGCGGTGACGGGCAGCGCCCGTCGGGTGAGCTGTTCGGCCACCTCGGGGCCGGTCCGGGCGGGCAGCGAGTACGTCCAGTACTCCGAGCCGTACAGCCCCATCAGCCGGTAGTGGGGGTTGAGCACCACGGACGCGCGGCACCAGACCTCGTCGGCGGCCAGGGCCAGCATCACCCCGCCGGCCGCGGCGTTGCCGGCGAGTGCCGAGACCACCAGCCGGTCGGTGGTCGTCAGGACGGCGTGCACCAGGTCGTCCATCGCGTTGATGTTGGCCCAGGATTCCTCGGCGGGGTCGGCGGCCGCCTCGATGACGTTCAGATGGATGCCGTTGGAGAAGAAGTCGCGGCTGCCGCCGAGCACCAGGACCGACGTCGGCCGGGAGCAGGCGTGCCGGTATGCGGTGAGCAGGCGCCGGCAGTGGTCCGTACTCATCGCGCCTCCGGGGAAGGAGAAGCGCAGGAATCCGGCGGGGCCCTCCTCGTGGTAGCGGATGTCGGTCCAGGTGCGGGGGCCGTCGGCGGCCGCGTCCAGCGGGGCGGGGACCTCGGGCAGGGGCGGCAGCAGGCCGCCCAGGGCGAGGGCCGCGGGGAGCTTGAAGGTGCCGGGCTCCCCCGGCCGGCGCGGCGGCCGCAGTTCGGGGATCCATACCGCGCCGTCGGCCGTGGCGCGGCAGACGGCGCCGCAGCGGGTGGCGATCAGCTCGCCCGGGGTGCCGGTGAGCGTGTCCTCGGGGTGGCCGCCGTGCAGGAACCATGTCCCGCCGAGCAGTTCGTCGCGTACGCCGGGCTGGGAGTCGGCGGCACGGAGCTTGCGGACGACGGTGCCGGTGGTGTCCGCGGCCCAGTCGATGCGCCGCTGTTCCTGGCGGAGCGGCGGCCTGGGGCGGCCGGGCTTCTCGGCGTCGGACAGGGTGTGCTGCGGCTGCGGCCGGTGGATGCCGGCGGCGAAGCGGCCGACGGCCTGCAGGACGGCGGCGCTCGCCGCGTCCGCGATCTCGTTGCGGTAGAGGTCGCTCTTGCCGACCGCGGGGACGGTGCAGGCGGCGGTGGCCCAGACGTCTCCGGCGTCCATCTCGTCGTTGGCCTGGAGCACCGTCACGCCCCAGTGGGGCTCGCCGAGGTGGATCGCCCAGTCCACCGAGGAGGGCCCGCGGTCGCCCAGGGGGCCGGGGTGCACGATCAGGCAGGTGTACGCGGACCACACCTCCTGGGGAATGGCCGTCTTGAGCAGGGGGGCCACGATCAGGTCGGGGGAATGCCGGCGGACGGTCGCCAGGAGCGGTGTCTCACGGGTGACGACTTCGACGGTGGTGTGGTGGCCGTTGTCGGTGAGTTCGGCATATACGCGCTGCGTCAGGCTGTTGAACGCGCCGGTGATGAGCAGAATGCGCACAACGGACTCCCGTGTAGCCGGAAACGAGGAACTTGCACTCGTGGTGAGACTTCCGTGCGGCCCGGCGCCGGCAACGGGCCGTCGGGCAGGCCACTCCTTCGAAGTCCGCCGGGCGGCGTAATCCCCGCACGTTTCTGACTGCTCATCACTTGGTTCCCGCTGTGATCATGTCGACAGGTTCCCGCCAAAGTTGGCGCGCCGGGGGCGTTTCCGGACGGAGCGGCATTGCCCTTCGTTGACATTCGCTTGGGGATTCTTTTACCTTCGGGTCATGCGGCATCACCGCAGGTCAACGCCGCATGACCGCCCATCCCCACATTCACGGAGGTCTCTCATGGAGCAGCTCATCAAGAAGATGGCGCAGGACGACGTCTGGCAGGGCTGGATGGCCGCCAACTCCGCGCAGCAGGCGACGAAGGAAGGCTGCATCAGCGCGGCGCCCAAGTCCGGCTGCATCAGCGTGGCCAAGACCGGCTGTATCTCCTGACCGTCCGCCGGACGGCCCGGGGGCGGCCCGGCGGCGATTGCATCCGCCGTCGGCCCGCCCCCGGGCTCCGCGCCCCCCTTTCCGCCTGCGGGCGCCATTTCCCCGAGCATTCGCCTGCCCGAGTGCCCGAGCACCTATGAGGGTTTCCATGGATGGTCAGCCGACCGCCGAGGTCATCGAGCAGATACGCGACATTCCCCTGTACCGCGAGTCGCTGGAGCGGGGTCATTTCCCCGTACTCGACAAACCGGAGATCGCCCGCGGCTTCCCGGACAACTGGATGACGCCCCGGCTGACGGCGGCGCTGGAGGCGGGCGAGGCGGAATTCGTGCTCTCCACCGGCACGAACCACGCCCGCATGCAGATCATCCGGCCCCCGTACTTCCTGCTGAATTCCTACTACCAGCTGTGGAGCGAGCACCCCGATATCCGTGACACCTGGGAAGCCGGCTGCCGGCGCGTGTCCCTGACCACGGTGCTGGCCACGGAGCATGTGGCCAGGGTGAATGCCAAGAAGCGCGGCGCATCACCGGAGGCTGTGCCCGCACTCGACGACCGGTGGCTGGACGAGCGGACCTGCTATCTGAATCTGCGCCTCGACCCGGCGCTGTGGGAGCGGGACGATGTCGTGCGGATGCTCGACGAGATCCGTACGGCCCGTCAGGCGCACCCGCAAGGCCGCTACCACCTCGACTGCTCCGGCTACCACCTGGCGCATCTGCTGCGCAAGGTCGGCGAATGGGGGCTGTGGGACGATTTCCCGCCCCCCGCCAGCATCATCCACGCCTACGAATACACGCCGGTGAACGTACGGCGCTTTCTGCAGCAGCACTTCACCTGCCCGATCATCGACCTCTTCGGCAGTACCGAACTCGGCTACCTCTACTTCAGCGACCGGCGGGGCCACTACCACCCCCATCTCGACAAGATGAGCGTCGAGTTGCTTCCCGTCGCCGACGGAAGCACGATTTACCACCTCGTCGTCTCCAGCGTGCGGAATCCGTACATGCCGCTGATCCGGTACCGCTCGGGAGACTGTGTACGCACGCTGGACGGCACCCCCGATCCCGGCAGGATCTCCCAATTCTGCGGGCGTGAAAAGGAGTTGCTGAGCACCCCTCGGGGCCCGGTCTCCCAGGGCGACCTCGACCACTGCGTCGGCGCCGCCTCCCCGCAGGTCTTCGTCCATCAATTGCGGACGGCCGGTGACGGCGAGGCGCGGCTCGCCTACACCACCTTCAGTGGCGGCCCCGTCACCGCCGAACAGGCCACCGCTCTCGAACGCACCGTCGGTGAACTCACCGGCCGGCGCTGCCGCCTCGATCACCGTACGCACCTCCCCATCGGGAAGTCGGGGAAGTACGCCTGGCTCGCCAACGACGCATGAAGCCGCCCGGAACCGCAGTTGCGGACAGGAGAGTTGTGACCAGTCAAAGCACCGCGCCCCTGACATCCGCCGACGATCTCAAGGAACTGCTCGGCGCGCCCCTGCACGCCGAAGTGGTGGAGTATTTCGTCGGCCGGACAGCGGCGCCGCGGGAGTCCGTGGAGCGCCAGGTCACCGAATGTCTGCGGTATCTCTATCTCGTCTCCCGCCACCGCGACCAGCTCAGCGGCCTCTTCCTGCCGGTCGAGCAGGACATCGACGAGATCTGGCACTACCTCATTCTGCAGACCCGTGAATACCGGGCCTGGTGCGAGGAACGGCTGCCGGGGCGCTTCTTCATCGAGCACCGCAGCATCGGCTACGAGGCGTACCAGCAGGAGCCCGGCCGCGAACAGGCCCTGGAAGAGGCGCTGCGCTGGATTCCGTTGTACTGCAGGGAGTTCGGCCCGTTCGACGAAGGCGCGCTGCCGCACTGGACGATCGTGCGCTTCCTGCACACACAGATGGGGCTGTCCCTCGCGGACATCGGAGCGCTGGAAGCGCTGCCCACGGCGACGTAGAGACCGCAGAAGTTCACCGATACCGCAGGGAAAGGAACCATGAGGGCCAGGAACGGCGCCCCGCCCACGCACGCACCACCCGGGATACCCAAGGCACCCCGGACCGACGGGATATCCGCCGGTCCCGCCGGGTCCGCGGGAACTCCCGAACGGCCCGAGCAGCGGCGCATTCTGGCCGTCCTCGTGCTGTCCCAGGTCCTGAGCGGTGCGGGACTCGCCGCCGGGATCACCGTCGGCGCCCTGCTCGCCGAAGAGATGCTCGGTTCGACCGGGCTGGCCGGTGTGCCCAGCGCCCTGTTCACCGCGGGCGCCGCGCTCGGCGCCGTCGGCATCGGCCGCGTCTGCGAGCGCCGGGGCCGCCGTCCGGGACTCACGCTCGGCTACGGCGCCGGCGCCCTCGGCAGCCTCGGTGTGGTGCTGGCCGCTGCCCTCGGCAGCGTGCCCCTGTTGTTCCTGGCGCTGCTCATCTATGGGGCGGGCACCTCGACCAACCTCATGGCGCGGTACGCGGGGGCCGATCTGGCCGCGCCGGAGCGGCGCGGCCGCGCGGTGAGCACGGTGCTGTTCGCGACCACGCTCGGCGCGGTCGTCGGACCCAACCTGGTGACCGTCACGGGTGACGTGGCGCACGGCTGGGGCATCCCCCGCCTCGCCGGGCCGTTCCTGCTGGCCGTCGTCGCCTTCGGGGCGGCCGCGGTCGTCCTCGCCTGTCTGCTGCGCCCGGACCCGCTGCGGCCGGCCCGCGAACCGGCCGTGGCCAACGGCCCGGAGACCGGCGACGACACGGACGGCGGCGGGACGGACGATGCCCGGACGGACGGCCACCCGCACGACGCCGACCGCCGGTGCGCACGCACCGTCCGGCGAGGTGTCGTCACCGGCACGACGGTCATGGTCGTCACCCAGCTCGTGATGATCGCGGTCATGACGATGACGCCGGTGCACATGCGGGCACACGGCCATGACACCCAGGCGGCGGGGCTCGTCATCGCCCTGCACGTGGGCGCGATGTTCCTGCCGTCCCCGCTCACCGGCGCCCTGGTCGACCGCGTCGGCCGGCTGTGGGTGGCCGCGGCATCCGGGCTGACCCTGCTCGCCGCCGGGGTGCTCGCCGCCGTGGCCCCGCCGCACTCGCTGCCCGCTCTCGTCGTGGCGCTGCTCCTGCTGGGCATCGGCTGGAACTTCGGCCTGGTCAGCGGCACCGCCCTCGTCACGGACGCGCTGCCGCCCGGCAACCGCGCCTCGGCACAGGGCCTGGTGGACGTCGGGATCGCGCTCGCCGGCGCCGCCGGCGGGATGTCCTCGGGCGCCGTCGTGACCCTGGCCGGCTATCCGGCGCTGGCAGCGGCCGGCGGGGTGCTCGCACTGGCGATCGTGCCCGTGGTCGCGCTCGCCGCCCGCCGCGGGCGCACGGTCCCGCCCGGTTCGGCCGAGCCCGTGGAGCAGGTGTGAACGCGGCCACCGGCACCGGGCACGCACTCCCGCGCGCACGGCGCCGGAGCGCTGTTCACCCCTGCCGGGGACGAATGCACCCACCAAATCAAGATGGCGTCATTTCTCGTTATCACGCCGGAAACCTGGATGCTGCACTGTGGGGAGATGTTGACCGGTGTGGAGCATCCACACCGCTGGGCCGGCCCCCCGGGATCACCCTGGAGGCGGCCACCCTGCCGGCAGGCCGATTCGGAGGGCGATGATGCGGAAGGACGACGGCGCACCGGGCATATCGCTCATCCGCCTGTTCCGCGTGCCGCTGACCGCCCTCGCCGTGATCCTCGCGTTCCTGCTGGGCGGCGCGTCGGCCCTTCCCGATGCCGCGGCTTCCGCGGCCCAGTCGTCCCCCGGCAGCGCCGCACTCCGGCCCGTCGGCCCCTCTCCAGCCGTCAACGCCACCTACAAGAAGACCAAGGACACCTCCGAGCGCGAGGCCGAGCGCGGCCAGCACCGCCGTACGTCACGGACCACCGTGGGCGTACCGCAGCATCCGGGCCGACTGCTGCCGCCGTGCCGGAGCGATGTGACCACCCCCATGCCGGCCGCCCTCCCGGGCGCGTACTCGGCGGGTGAGTCCACCACGTCCGTGGCCAGACCGGAACGCATTCCCCTGCTGCACTGCGTCTTCCGCTGCTGAGGGAGGCCGTGTGGCCTGCCCACCCGACCGCACCTCGCACGTTCCTGCCACGACCGCTGTGGCACCACATCAGCAGGAGACCTCCTCATGGAGACCTTCATCCAGCATGCCCGGGGCCTGACGGCCCGCATCGCCGAGCGCCGTGAAGAACGGGAGACCTACGGCCGCTTCGCCGCAGGTCAGTCGCCGCTCGCCCTGTTCATCACCTGTTCCGACTCCCGGGTCGTGCCGTCCCTGATCACCGGGGCGCGGCCCGGCGAACTCTTCGAGCTGCGGACGGCGGGCAACGCCGTGCCCGTCCACAGCGACACGATGGCCGCCAGCGCGGAAGCCGCCACCATCGAGTACGCGATGCGGGTGCTGGAGGTGGCCGACATCGTCGTGTGCGGGCACTCGCACTGCGGGGCCGTCGGCGCGAAGTGCCGTGGCGAGGACCTGGGCGGCGCGCCCGCCGTACGCGACTGGCTCGCCCAGCAGCTGTCCGACGAACTGCCCAACGACGAGGAGCCGACGGTCGCCGCCGCGGTCCAGCAGCATGTGCGCGAACAGCTGGAGCGGCTGCGCGGATACCCCTGCGTACGCGACCGCCTGGACACCGGCAAGGTGAACCTGCACGGCTGGTTCTACGAGGTGCACACCGGCCTGGTGGCCGCGCACCAGCCCGCCTCCGACCTGTTCCTCCCCCTGTGAGGGCCGGCATGCAGCTCTTGAAGCGACTCGCCCCCGTCCGGGCGGACTTCACCGCCTCCATCGTCGTCTTTCTGGTCGCCGTCCCGCTGTGTGTGGGCGTCGCGGTGGCCTCCGGGGTGCCGGCCGAGCTGGGTCTGGTCACCGGCATCGTCGGCGGCCTGCTCACCGGACTGCTGCCCGGCAGCAGCCTCCAGGTCAGCGGCCCCGCCGCCGGTCTGACCGTGCTCGTCTACGAAGCCGTGAAGGAGTACGGGCTCGGCGCGCTGGGCGCGCTGGTGCTGGCGGCCGGGCTGCTCCAACTGGCCATGGGCGCCCTCAAGCTCGGACGCTGGTTCCGGGCCATCTCGGTGGCCGTGGTGCAGGGCATGCTCGCCGGTATCGGCCTGGTGCTGATCGCCGGACAGCTCTTCTCCCTCGCCGATGCGAAAGCCCCGGGCAGCGGTCTCGCCAACCTCGCGGGGCTGCCCCAACTGGTCGCCGGCACCGTCCGGTCGGGGCCCGCGCTGGCCGCGTTCGCCATCGGTGCCGGCACCATCGCCGTCCTGACGCTCTGGCCCCGCTGGAAGCGGGCCGCCCGGGTGCTGCCCGCGCCGCTGGCCGCCGTCGCCCTCGCCACCATCGCGGTGTGGGCGCTGGACATGCCGGTCGCACGGGTCCAGGTCAGCGGTCTGCTCGACGCGATCCAGCCACCCGGCCTCGCCGATGTGGGCCGGCTCACCGAGATAGGTGTGCTCGGCACGGTCCTCGCCTTCGCGCTGATCGCCTCCGCCGAGTCGCTCTTCAGCGCCGCAGCGGTCGACCGCCTGCACGACGGACCCCGTACCGACTACGACAAGGAGCTGATGGCGCAGGGCGCGGGCAACACGGTCTGCGGGCTGCTCGGTGCGCTGCCGATGACCGCGGTCATCGTGCGCAGCGCCGCCAATGTGCAGGCGGGCGCCAGGACCAAGGTCTCGCGGGTCCTGCACGGTGGTTGGCTGCTGCTCTTCGCCGCGGCGTTCCCGGCGGCGCTCGGTGTGGTGCCGGTGGCCGCGCTGGCGGGCGTATTGGTGCATGCGGGCTGGAAGCTGATCCCGCTGCGTGAGCTGCCGCCGCTGTGGCGCGAACACCGGGGCGAGGCCGTGGTGTTGATTGTCACCGCGCTGTCCATCGTGGCGATCAGCATGTTCGAGGGTGTGCTCATCGGCCTCCTGATGGCGGTCGCCAAGACCGCCTGGGAGATCTCCCATGTGCACCTCGACGTGGAGTTCCCGGACGGCGACGGTCCGGTGAAGGTACGTGCCGTCGGCAACGCCACGTTCCTGCGGCTGCCGAAACTGCTCGACCAGCTGGAGGCGCTGCCCGCCGACCGGGACGTCGATCTCGACCTCAGCGGTCTGCGCCATCTCGACCACGCGTGCGGCGCGGCTCTGACGAACTGGGCCGAGCAGCACCGCCGCAGCCGGCCATCGGCGGAGCTGGTGTCCTGACGACGCGCGCGCCCGGCCCCGTGGACAGGTTCGTCCTGGCCACGGGGCCGGGCGTCGTCGGCGGTGGGGGCGGCGGCGGTGCGGGTGCATCCGGTATGCGCCGGACGCCGACGATGCCGGCCGCCCCGTGGCCCGGCTCCGACACGACCGAGGCGCGCCGGGGCCGGGATGATTGCGCCGGCTCCGGTTATTGAGCGAAGGTCAGGAAGGCCATGGGCGGCGCGACCGGCCACGGCCTTGATGCGACACGACACTTCGACGATGGGACGCGCAGCATGCCTCTTCAGGGTGAGTACGAGCCGAGCCCGACGCAGTGGGTACGCGATCAGGTCGAGCTGTACGAAGGCTCCGGGGGCAAGGAGGGGACGACGATGCGCGATATGCCGGTCATCGTCCTCACGACCAGAGGCGCGCGGAGCGGGAAGATCCGCAAGAGCCCGCTGATGCGGGTGGAGCACGAGGGCAGCTATGCCGCGGTCGCCTCCCTGGGCGGCGCACCGCAGCATCCGGTCTGGTATCACAACATCGTCGCCGACCCCCGGGTGGAGCTCCAGGACGGCCCGGTGCGGCAGGACATGACGGCCCGCGAGGTCACCGGCGAGGAGAAGGCCGTGTGGTGGGACCGCGCGGTCGCGGCCTACCCCGACTACGCCGACTACCAGGCGAAGACGGACCGTCAGATCCCGGTCTTCGTGCTGGAGCCGGCGACGACACCGCACTGACAAGACGGCCGGCGGACCCGCTGACCGGGAGCCCGGACCGGACCGCCGGCCGGTTCCTGACCGGCCGGCCGGGGTGACTTCAGACGGCGACGTCAGAGGGTCACGAGAGAGACCTCGGTGGCCTTGACGCTGGTCCAGACGGACACCCCGTCGGCGAGGCCGAGTTCGAGGGCGGCCTGCGGGGTGACCTCCGCGACGAGGTCGGGGGCCTCGTCCGAGGTGATCAGGATGCGCAGCCGGCTGCCGGCCGAGGTGATCTCCCGGACGGTGCCCGGCCAGACGTTGCGCGGGCTGCCCGCGGGCCGCTCGATGTGTACGGACACGGCCTCGGGCGCGATGATCGCCAGCGCCCGCTCGCCGTCCGGGAGCCGGTCGGCCACCACGAGCCGGCCGCCGTCGGTGAGGTCGAGACCGTCGCCGGTGGCGGTGCCGGGCCAGGCGTTGCGCCCGAGCATCCGGGCCACCCACGGTGAGCGGGGATGGCGGGTGACCTCGGCCGGCGGGGCGTCCTGGAGCGTACGGCCGCCGTCGAGGACCAGCACCCGGTCGGCGAGGGAGACCGCCTCGACGGGGTCATGGGTGACGATGAGGCAGACGCCGCCGAAGCCCGCGAGATGGCCGCGCAGGGTGTGCCGGACATGGGCGCGGGTGGTCTGGTCGAGGGCGGCCAGTGGTTCGTCGAGGAGCAGCAGCCGCGGCCGGGCCGCCAACGCCCGTGCCAGCGCGACACGTTGGGCCTGACCACCGGAGAGCTGGGCCGGCTTGCGGCCCGCGAGCGCCCCGACGCCGAGCCTGTTGAGCCACTGCTGCGCCGCGCGGCGCGCCTCGCCGCGCGCCACCCCGTGGGCGCGCAGCCCGTAGGCGGTGTTGGCCAGCGCGCTGAGATGCGGGAAGAGCGCTCCGTCCTGCGGGACCCAGGCGACGCCGCGGCGGTGCGGGGGCAGCGCGGTGACGTCGGTGTCGCCGAGGCGCAGTTCCGCGCGGGCGCGCGGGGTGAGGCCGAGGAGGGCGCGCAGCAGGGTCGTCTTGCCGGCGCCGTTGGGACCGACGACGGCGATGGTGGTGCCCGGATCGGCGTCCAGCGTCAGCTGGTTGAAGCCGGTGACGTCGGCGTGCAGCGGCCAGCGTTCCTGGGAAGCGGCGGCGCGCTCGGGCACGGTGTCGCCGGGGGCGTCCGGGGGCGAGAGGTCCGTACCGTCGTCGGAGGAGCGGGCGGGGCGGTCGGTGCGCCCGGCGGCGGCGCCGGTCCAGCGACCGCGCAGGGCCACGAGGACGGCCATGGCGATCGCGAGCAGCAGCAGCGAGACGGAGGTGGCGGCTTCCGGGGAGTCCTGGAGCAGCAGGTAGACCTGGAGCGGCAGGGTCTGGGTGGCGCCGGGGAGATTGCCGGCGAAGGTGATGGTGGCGCCGAATTCGCCGAGCGCACGGGCCCAGGTCAGGGCGGCGCCGGCGGCGAGGCCGGGCGCGACCATGGGCAGGGTGACGGTGAAGAAGACGCGTACGGGCGAGGCCCCCAGAGATGCCGCCGTCTCCTCGTAACTGGGGCGCAGTCCGGCGAGGGTGCCCTCCAGGCTGATGACGAGGAACGGCATGGCGACGAAGGTGGCCGCGACCACCGCGCCCGAGGTGTGGAAGGGCAGCGTCAGGCCGAAGGTGTCTTCCAGCCACGGGCCGAGCAGGCCGCGGCGGCCGAAGCCGAGAAGCAGGGCGACACCGCCGACGGTCGGCGGCAGCACCATCGGCAGCAGGACCAGCGAGCGGACCAGCGTCTTGCCGGGGAAGCTGACCCGGGCGAGCAGCCAGGCCAGCGGCACGCCCAGGAGCAGCGAGAGGCCCAGCGCCCAGAAGGACACCAGCAGCGAGAGCTTGAGCGCCTCGGTGACCTCCGGGGCCGTCAGATGGGTGCCCAGTTCGCTCCAGCTGGTGCGGGCCAGGATGCCGAGCAGGGGCATCAGCAGGAACGCGATGGCGAGCAGCGCGGGCAGGGCCAGCGCGACGGGGGTGCGGGTGCCGGGCGCACGGGTGCGGAGGCGTCTCATCGGGGTTCCCGGGATCGGAGCGGTCGGGCCGGCCGGATGCCGGCGCACGAGGCCGTCCGCTCCCCCGAGCCGGACGGTCCCGTGCGTCTCACCTGGAGGATTACGGCTTCTGGAAGCCCGCCTGCTGAAGGAGCTTCTGCGCCTCGGGCGTGCTCAGCCACTTCACGAAGGCGGCCGACGCCTTGCTGTTCTTCGACGTCTTGAGGGTCGCCGCAGGGTAGGAGGCGACGGCATTCTGGGCGTCGGGAATGTCGACCGCGTCGACCTTGTCCGGGGCGGTGGCGGCATCGGTCTTGTAGACGATGCCCGCGTCGGCCTCGCCCAGCTCGACCTTGCTGAGGACGGCGCGGACGTTGGGCTCCTGCGAGACCGGCTTGACGGCGAGCTTCTGGGCGTCCAGGACCAGCTTGCTGTAGCGGCCGACGGGCACCTCGGCGGCGGCGAGCACCACCTTCAGCTTGCTGCCGGTGAGCGCCTTGAGGTTGTCGATCTTCTTGGGGTTGCCCTCGCCGGTGGCGATGACCAGCCGGTTCTTGGCGATGACGGTCGGTGTGCCGGTGTCCGCCTTGAGCCCGTCCATGGTCTTGGTGTCGGCGGTGACCAGCGCGTCGGCGGGGGCGCCCTGCTTGACCTGTGCGGCGAGTTCCTGCGAGCCGGCGAAGGAGAAGTGCACCTGGGTGCCCGGGTGTTCCTTCTCGTAGGCGGCGCCGGCCTTCTTGAACACGTCGGTCAGCGACGAGGCCGCCAGCACGGTGAGATTGACCTTGGGGGCGGCGGCACCGTCCTTCTTGGCGTCGTCGTTGCTGCCGCAGGCAGCGAGCGGGACCAGGAGGGCGGCGGTGACGAGCGCGGCGGCGGTGCGGCGCTGGGTGAGAGGGAGCGACATCGGCATGAGGCGGAACTCCTTGAAGCGCGGGACGACGGATGTCGCCCCAGCGGATGGGGACAAGCCGCGCCGGGGACGGCGACGCCGCTGGACGGGACAACGGGGGGCGAGGGCGAGCTACGGGTGCGGGGGTGCCGGTCGGGCGGTTCCGCAGCCGGTCCGCTCAGGTGCGGTCGATGTGCACGCTGGTGGATTTCACGCGGGCGGTCGCCTGCATGCCGACCTCCAGGCCGAGTTCCTCGACCGCTTCCCTGGTCAGCAGGGAGACCAGGCGGTGGGGGCCGGCCTGGATCTCGACCTGGGCCGCCACATCGCCGAGCTTCACGGCGGTGACGATGCCCGGGAAGGCATTGCGGGCGGAGGTGTACGAGGCGTCATCCTCGCCGCCGTGCTGGCCGACCTCGATGGAGAACGCGGCCAGATCACGCCCGTCGATCAGGCGACGGCCGCTGTCGTCGCGGTGGGTCGCGACCTTGCCGGCGTCCGCCCAGCGGCGGGCGGTGTCGGGGCTGACACCCAGCAGACGCGCCGCCTGGCCAATCGTGTAGGACTGCATGTGCGACAAGATATGCGCGTGGGGCTGGCATTTGCAATTCATATGGCGAATCTCCATAGCAGACGCCAGGGATATGGGACGAATGACCAATGGCCGGACCGGCGGACCTGGTGCAGCAATCGGCCCCCTCACTCCCGGAATGCGCCATCTTTCTTCCGCCGCCGCTCTTCCGCCGGGCGAATTCACCCGTCTCCCCCGCGTCCGCATTGCGCGCCCGGACGACGACGGCAAGGTTGGCTAAGGTGCGGAATAAGCACGGAAATAGCCCGCATTCCCCCACTCTCTTCATACTTGAGGCGCCCGCCATGAGCCTGAGCATCCGTAATCAGATCGCCGGAACCGTCATCTCCGTCACCCCCGGCGAAGTGATGGCGACCGTCAAGGTCCGCCTGGAGGGCGGTCAGGAGATCACCGCCGCGATCACCCTCGAAGCGGTCAAGGAGCTGGGTATCGAGGCGGGTTCGGCGGTGCGCGCACTGGTCAAGTCCACCGAGGTCGCCCTCGCGACCGCCGCGACCACGGGGCTGAGCATCCGCAACCAGATCCCCGGGACCGTCACCGAGGTCACCACCGGCGGCGCGATGGCCGGGGTGAAGGTCACCGTCGCCGGGGGCGAGCTGACCGCCGCCATCACCAAGGACGCGGTCGCCGACCTGGGCCTCGCCCCGGGCGCCACGGTCACCGCGCTGATCAAGTCGACGGAGATCTCACTGGCGACCGTCTGAGCGGGGCGGCCGGAGCCGGGCGGGAGGCCTGTCACCGGCCGTCGGGTTCCTCGCAACTCCCCACCCGGATGCCGCGGATGGCGCTGATGTAGCGCGCCCCGCAGCGGTCCGAGGGAACCACCAGCTGGCTGCCCTCGGCGTCCAGCGGCCGGCCGTCCATGGCCGTGGCCAGCAGCATCGGCGCATTGCCGAAGTCGGCGTCGATCTCCGCCCAGGACAGCACCGCGTGATGCCCGTCCCCGCCCGTGACGGTCAGCAGGAAACGGGCCCGGTCCTTGCGTCGCCGGGCATCGAACGCCGGACCCGCGTCCTCCATGACGTCCCGCAGCAACGGGCCGTCGAAGGTGTGGTGCTGGGGTCCGTTCGTGGCGCAGTCGAAGATCACCTCCGCGTGGTGCTGTTCCCAGCGGTCGCGGAGATCGGCGACGGTCAGCGCCGCCGGGCGGAGCAGCCGACCGCTGATCAGCAGGCGGCACGGGCCGTCGGGCCGGTCGGGCGACGCGGGGTCTACGGCGGCGGTGCGGGTCGGCGTGCCGATTCGGCTCATCGGTGTCCCCCTCAAGACGGTCCGCGCGGCGGCTGCCTCTCTGTGATGCCCGACCGGTCGTCGGATGAATCACAAATGCAAGCCCCTTTCGCATCTTTACCTCGCTTGCGTGAGGAGATATGGGCCACATGGCCAGCATGTACGGTCTACCGGCAAGTACGGGACGCCGGCCGGCGGCGAGTGACGGATGCCGGGGTCAGGCGGCGCCCGGCCCCTCGCCGCGCTCGTCGAGCCGCGCCGCTTCGAAGCGGGTGGCGCCGGGCGCCTGGGCGTCGGCGCCCTCCACCTGCCACGCCCTGCATCGCGTTCATCACGCTCGCGCGGCGGCCGCACGACTGGTGCGCCACCCGGAAAACACCAGCGCCGGCCCCCGGAACTGGAGGATCAACCGAAGGGGTTCTCGGTCGGATCTCCTGGCATTTACGATGCCCGTACTCGCATTAGCCTCGTGAATGTGAGATGCCGGGCTCCGCGTCCGGCAGCCGCCCAAGGAGCCAGCCCATGCACGTCGAAGATCTTCTCCAGCTCGATTCGCTCGATCTGACCCTGCTGTGGGGCGACCGCCCGCTGCTCACCCAAGAGGTCAGCGGGGTCACCGCCACCGACCTGGAGGACCCGGCCCGGTTCCTGCAGCCGGGCGAGCTGGTGCTCAGCGGCCTGGTGTGGTGGGCCGCAGGGGACGGCCGCGCGAAGGCCGACCACTTCGTGGCGGCGCTGCGCGCCGCCGGGGCGACGGCGCTGCTGGCCGGCGAGGAGACCCATGGCGAGGTGCCCGCCGTGCTGGTGGACTCCTGCCGGGAGCACGGCATCGTGCTGGTCGCGGTGCCCGCCCACACCACCTTCCGGGCCATCACGGAGGCGGTGTATCTGCGCCAGTGGGGAGACCTGAGCCGGCGCCCCACCGACCATTACGCACTGCCGGAGAACGTCCGTACGGAGCTGGCCGGTCTGCTCGCCGGGGGCGCCCCGCCGGATGCCCTGCTGGACCGGGCGTCCGCGCATCTCGGCGGCCCCGCCTGTTATGTGCTGACCGCGACCGGGCGGACCATCGCCCGGACCTCGTCCGCTCCGCCGCTGCCGGCCCACCGGGCCGCCGAGGACCTGAAGTCCGGGATCGGTTCGACGCTGCGGATCGACGGGGACTCCGACCCGTACGACAGCTGGCATCTGCATCTGCGGGGTGCGGCCGACGCCCCGCCCCGCGTGCTGCACGAAATCGCGGATGTGATCGCCCAGTACCGCCATCTCACCGACCGCAGCCAGGCCGCCCGGCGCCGGGCGGCCGACGCGCTGATGGCCCTGACCGACGCCACGCCGGCCGACGGCACCGCGCTGGAGGCGGCGCTGCATTCCTGCGGGCTGCCCGCCACCGGGCCGTACCGCGTGGTGGTCGCCACGGCCGGCGGCGGCGACGGCGAGGAGGGCGACCGGGCGGTGGCGGCGCTGGTGGAGGCGCTGCGGCACTCCCCCGGCGAGCCGTTCGCGGCCGGGCGGCTCCCCGGCGGCGAGGCGGTGGCCGTCGTCCGTGCGGATCCCGCCGCCGAGGGGTGCCCGCTCGACGAGCTGTGGCCCGCCCTGCACGGCTGCCGTCCCGAGGTACCGCTGCACGCCGGGGCCAGCGCCCTCGCACCCACCGCCGGCGGGCTCAACGCCGCGCTGGTCCAGGCGCGTTACGCGCTCGCCGCGGCCCGTGCCCAGTCCCCGAAGGGTGCCCGGGTGACCGATGTCGAGGAGCTCACCACCCTCGGCTCACTGCTCGCCGGGGTGCCTGCCGATGTCCGCCGGGCCTTCAGCACCCGGGTGCTCGGCCCGCTCGCGCGCGGCGGCAGCGCCTCGCACCGCATGCTCCTCGAAACGCTGGAGGTCTTCCTCGACCGGCACGGCTCCTGGGCGCGTACGGCCGAGAGCCTGCACCTGCACGTGAACACCGTGCACTACCGCATCCAGCGGATCGAGGCACTCACCGGCCGCGATCTGTCCCGGCTCGACCACAAGCTCGACCTGCACGCCGCGCTGGTGTGCCGCTGAGGCGGCCCGCCCAGGGCGCGGCGCCGCGGCCGGGGCGGCTCAACTGCGGTCCTCGAAGCGGTCGATGTGCACATTGGTCGACTTCACCCGGGCCGTCGCGGTGACCCCGACCCGGATGCCCAGTTCTTCGACCGCCTCCCGGCTGACCAGCGACACCAGCCGGTGCGGCCCGGACTGGATCTCGACCTGGGCCACCACATCGTCGAGGATCACCGCGGTGACGATCCCGGCGAACGAGTTCCGGACGGAGGTGCGGACCTCGCCCGGCACCGGATGCAGCCCCTCGGCCCGGTCCTTGGCGAACGCGGCCAGGCTCCGGCCGTCGATCAACCGGTTGCCCGAGCCGTCCCGGTCCATCCGCAGCTGCCCTCCGTCGGCCCAGCGGCGGACGGTCTCCGAACTCACACCCAGCAGCCCCGCTGCCTGGCCAATGCTGTACGACGGCACCCCGGCACTCTAGACGAGTGGGCCGGGCGCCGGGGCGGCCCGCCACTCGGGTGCGAGCACCGACCAGATCTCGGTGTCCTGGCGGACTCCCCGGTAGGGGGTGCTCTGCCGCTGGACTCCGTCCCGGCTCATGCCGAGCCGCTTGGCGACGTTGATGCTCGGGGTGTTCTCGGAGGAGACCAGCCACTCCACGCGGTGCATGCCGCGCTCCTCGATCGCCCAGTCGATGATGACGCGCGCCGCGCGGGTGACGAGACCGCGTCCGGCGGCGGCCGGCTCCAGCCAGCATCCGGCCTCGCAGTTGCCGTCACGCGCGTCGAAGACCCTGAAGAGGACGCCGCCGACGAGGAGCCCGTCGAGCCAGATGCCGTACAGGCGGCCGGTGTCGGTGGCCGTCTTGTCGGCGTACGACTGGAGCCAGCCGCGCGCGGAGTCGAGGTCGGCCGCGGCGTCGGGCAGCCCGACGTAGCGGCCGATGTAGTCGCGGCCGCGGTCCATGTGGGCGAGGAACTCCTCCGCCTGCCAGGGCTCCAGCGGGCGCAGCTCGGCTCCGTCACCCAGCGACTTCGCGAACACTCTCGTCCTCCTCAGGGGTCGTGCACGATCCCTGGATCCTCGCACGGCTCTCCGGGGTCGCGGAGGCCTCCCCGTGAACCCGGCCCGCAACGGCCCGGCCGGCGGCGCCGAGTCCCGGTCGGGCGAGGGCCGGGCGGGGCGGCACGTGGGCCAACCGGGTTACGAGGTCCCCCTGGCGCCGGGTCCGGCCGGGATGTCGCCGGGGGCCGGGCGGTGCCTGCACGGGGGCCGGGCCGATCGCCCGCAACGGGGTGACACGGCCGCTCCTTGGCCCCGCGGCCCCCTCCCCCCGCGGACGGCGCGTCGGTCGAGCGCCAACGGCCGTTCGGCGCAGTCGAGTTGAGCGCTCCGGCGGCCTGTCGCACGCTCAATGACCGTCACGGGACATACCGCTGGTCCGGTTTCTACCGTTTGCGACCGATAAAGGCTGATGTAACGCTGGGACCCCAGCCAGAGAAGGAGTTGATCGCATGGTTACGGATCGCACAGCCTCGGTCGAAACGGCCGCGCTGGCCACCGAGGTCGAGGGACTGCTGGACTGCGCCGAGCCCGACGCCGTCTTCACCGACACCCGCGAGTGCGGAGCGGGGCTGCTGCTCGCCGCGCTGCTGCTCATCTCGCCCCCCACACCCCGCCCGAAGACGGACGTCCGATAAGGGGCATGCGTTGGCTGAGCAGGCGCAGGGAGCAGTCCCGCTGAGCGCTGTGGTCGCTGATGCCGCAACCGGGGTCGCCCTCGCCCTACGGGGTGAGGGCGACCCTTATGCGCTGTCCCGCATCCTGCGGCAGGGTGACGCCCTGTCGCTTGCCGCGATCCGGGTGCTGGGCGCCGACGCGCTCGCACCGTACGCGCTCGACCACCGGGCGGCCCCCGGTGGCGAGGACGATGAGACGGTGGTCAGGGAGGCCCTCGCGGCCTATCCCCCAGGCGCCGACGCCTCCGAGGTGTCGGTGTGGAGTTACCGGGGTCTGGTCGAGGCCTCGCATGCGTTTCTTCCCGGTGGCGCGGGCCGTTGGCCACGGCCGCCCGAGGCCGGGGCCGTCTGGATCGACAACGATCCATGGCCAAAACTTGCTCACAGGGCGTCACAACTGGCCGCCCTCGCCCTCCCCGGGCTGGCGCCGGGGCTCGCCGACGCACTGGCGGCCCGCACCGACGACCTCGCCCGCGGCTTCGTCCGCGCCGTACGCCGCCGTGACTGGCTGCAGGCGGCCGGCCTGGGCCGGTGGCTGGCCCGGCTGCCGCAGGTGCCGCCGACCCTCGGCCTCGACGCCGGGCTCGCGTTCGTCCGGCAGATGAGCGGCGGCGACGCCCGGGTCACGCTGCACGTCGCGGCCGCCCGGAGCTTCTACGGACGGGGTCGGTGACCGGCCGCCGGGGAGACCCCGGGCTGCTCGACCGGATGGTCGGCGACAGCCTGGGGTGGCTGGCGGGCGCCCGCGACCGCTTCCGGCTGCCCGCGAACGTGACCACCGACGCCGACCCCAACCTCACCCTCAAGCCCCTCGGCGAACTCGCCGAACTCACCCGCCTCATCGGCACCTCGCACCCCCTGACCGGCATCCGCGACACCGCGGACGGCCTCTTCGACTTCGCCTGGCGCGAGACCCGCGAGGGGGAGCTCTTCGCGGAGCTGATCCGCCGCGAACCGCACGCGACCTACCCGGTGGAGCTCTACGGCGTCTTCGCCCAGGCCGGACTGCGGCACCCCGCCGTGGACGCGCTGGTGGCGGCGACGACGGGGCTGCGCAGCTGGCGGGTGGCGCGCGAGGACCACACCCGCACGCTCGGGGTGCTCAACGCCGAACGGCGCATCGGGCTCACCCGGCACGCCGATTTCGACGCCGTCCTGGCGCAGACCGGACTCGGCCGGATGCCCGAGCCCTGGGCGCTGGACCGCAGATCGGCCTACGGCATCACCCACGACGTCTTCCACCTCACCGACTGGGGCCGCGCCCGGCGGCAGCTGCCCGCCGAACTCGCCGCCTATCTGCGGCTCTGGCTTCCCTCCTGGCTGGACACCTGGCTGGAGGAAGAACTGTGGGACCTCGTCGGCGAGTTGCTGGCCGTCACGGCCTGCCTGCCGAAGGCCCCGTACGACCCCGTGGTCTGGCAGCGGCTGGCCGGCGCGCAGGCCGCCGACGGCAGCGTGCCGGAGACCGGCGTCGCGCCCGGCCCCGAGGACCCCGATGCGGCCTTCACCGCCTGCTACCACTCCACCCTGGTGACCGCCTTCGCCGGCACCCTCGCCCGTACCGCCATGGAAGGGGCCGACCGCGCCCCCGAGGGCGCCGTGGCGGTGGCCGGACGGACCCCCTGAGAAAGAGAGAGCGCACCGTGACCGTGACGGCCGCACCCCCCGCACTGCTGCACGCCGTCGGCGACCGCGCCCTGAGCTGGCTCGACGCGCAACGTGAACACTTCCGGCTGACCCCGCAGGACCGGGCCACCAGCGGCGGTGTCATCGAACGCCTCAAGCCCATCGGTGAGTTGGCGATCAATATGCAGGTGCTGTTCCGGGAGGGCGTGGCCGGTTCCCGCCAGCACCGCAGCGCCGGACAGCTGCTGGAATTCGCCTGGCGCGACCTGCTGGACGGCGGGAACGTCCTGGCCGCCCTCCAGCACGACGAACCGCTCTCGCCCGTGCCCCTGGAGGTGTACGGCACCTTCCACGAACTGGGCCACCGCCACCCCGGCCTGGAGTCGGCCCTGGAGGTCTGCCGGCTCACCACCACCTGGACGGCACTGGAGATGGTGCCCAACCGGCGGCTCGGTGTGCTCAACGCCGAGCGCAAACTCGGCCTGACACCCAGCGCCGACTTCGGGCAGGCCGTGGAGCGCACCTGGCTCGGCCGGCTGCCGGAACCGTGGACCGTACAGCTGCACATCGCCTACGACCTCACGCACACCGTCTTCCACCTCACCAACTGGGGCGAGCATCCGGACCGGATCCCACCGGCCCTCGCCGACTACCTCGCGCTGTACCTGCCCGCCTGGACAGCGGAATGGGCCGACCTCGAACACTGGGACCTGCTCGGCGAACTCCTCGTCGTCGACGCCTGTCTGCCGCGCCCCACCCTGGACGCGCGGATGTGGGAACGGTACGCGGCGGCGCAGTCCCCCGACGGGGCGATGCCCGTACAGCGCGGGATGCCGCACGGCGACCCGGCGGAGGTCTTCGACCTCGTCCACCACCCCACCCTGGTCGCCGCGTTCGCGTCCGCCATGGCCACCTCCCGCGCCCTGTCCGCCGACACCGCCCGATGAACACCGCGGACACCGACACCGCTCTCGCCGACCGCCTCACCGAAGCGCTCACCCTGATGGACGCCCCGGACCTCGTGCTCGGCGTCACCCGGCACGGCCGGCGCACCGTCGTCACCGGCGGCAGCGCGCTCGCGCCGCCCATGCCGCGCGACGCGTTGCGCTACGAACTCGGATCGCTCTCCAAGACGTTCACCGTGCTGCTGCTCGCCGACCTGGCGGTGTCCGGTGTGCTCGCCCTCGACGACCCGCTCACCGGACATCTGCCGGACCTGCCGCTGCGGTACGCCCGCTCCCGGCAGATCACCCTGCGGCATCTGGCCACCCACACCGCCGGGCTGCCCCGCATCCCCACCGACCTGGTGGCCGGCGCCCTGCTGCACCCGTACGCCAACGGCTATGCCCGCTACGACACCGCGCGGCTGCTGGACACCTTCGCCCGCACCCGGCCACGGCACCCGCCCGGCGCCCACTGGCACTACTCCAACTTCGGGCTCGCGCTGCTCGGCCCCGCGATGGCGCGGGCCGCGGGCGCCGACTACGCCACGCTCCTCGCCGAACGGGTGCTGGAGCCGCTCGGGCTGACCGGCGTCACCCTCGGCCCCGGCGCCACCGGCACCGACGCGGTCGGCCACCGGACCAACGGCAGCACTCCGGTCGCCGGCGCCGACATGGGCGGATTCCTCTCCGCCGGAGCCGTCCGCGCCACCCCCGGGGACCTTCTCTCCTACCTGGAGGCGCACCTCTTCCCCGATCGCACCCCGCTGGACCGGGCGCTGCGCGCGGTGCAGGTGCCGCTGCTGCGCCGGGGCTGGCGGCACCGCAACACCCACACGCTGACCTGGTATCAGCACCCCGCACCGGGCGGCCCGCTGCTCTTCCATGTGGGCGCCACCTTCGGCCAGCAGGCCTTCCTCGGCTACCACCCGGCGTCCGGCACGGGCATCGTCGCCGTCGCCACCCGGCGCGGCCGCACCTGCCACATGATCGGCACGGCCTACGACCTGCTGTACACCCTGGCCGGTGAGGCGGCGGACCGGGCCGCGTACGACGCCGGACCACACCCGGCAGAATCCGGCTGACGGAGCACTCCGGACCTTCCGTTCCCCGGTGCCCTGCGGAAAGCCCCCGCAGGGCACCGCCGCCTCGCCACCGATCACCGCGCGGGCCCGCCGCTCGCACCTGCCGGGTGCCGGCCGCAGGCCGGGCTGCCGCGCCGGGGGGCGCCGACGGTACGTCAGACTGTGCGGCCGGCCGGTCCGGCCCGCCGCGATGGGGCGGGCCGGACCTGCCGCTCTTCCCGTCGGCCGTCGTTGCCGGTCAGAGGGCGGTGGGGCGGCTCTGCGCGAGCCCCAACTCGGCAGCGCCCAACGGGCGGAAGTGGCGGTCGACCTCCGCCGCCGGCACGTCCTGGAGGCGGGACGGCGACCAGCGCGGGTTGCGGTCCTTGTCGATGATCTGGGCGCGTACGCCCTCCACCAGATCGGGCGAGCCCAGCGCGGTGCACGAGACCCGGTACTCCTGATCCAGGACCTCCTCCAGAGTGCCCAGCCCACGGGCCCTGCGGAGCGCCGCGAGGGTGACCTTGAGGGCCGTGGGCGACCTGCTCAGCAGGGTCGCGGCGGCCTCCTTGGCGCCCTGTTCGCCGGCCCGCTCCAGCCGGTCGACGATCTCCTCGACGGTCCCGGCGGCGTAGCAGGCGTCGATCCACCCGCGGTGTGCGGCCAGTTCACCGTCCGGGGCGGGGGCGGCGAACCGCCGGAGAGCGTCCGGCAGTTCGCTGCCGGCGAGCGCGGCGCCGAATTCCGGCAGCCGCTCGGACGGCAGGAAGTGGTCCGCGAGCCCGCACAGCAACGCGTCGGCCGCGCCGACCGCGTCGCCGGTGAGCGCGAGGTGGGTGCCCACCTCGCCCGGTGCGCGGGACAGCAGGTAGGTCCCACCGACGTCGGGGACGAAGCCGATACCGGTCTCCGGCATGGCGATACGGGAACGGTCGGTGACGACCCGTACGTCGCCGTGCGCCGAGACCCCGACGCCGCCGCCCATCACGATGCCGTCCATCAGCGCGACCGTGGGCTTGGTGTAGCGGGCGATCCGCGCGTTGAGGCGGTACTCGTCACGCCAGAAGGCCCGCGACGCCTCCCCGCCGCCGGCGCGGGCATCGTCGTGGATGGAGCGGATGTCGCCGCCGGCGCACAGTCCGCGCGTACCGGCACCGCCGATCACCACGGTCGCCACGGCGGGGTCGTGCTCCCACGCGGTGAGCGCCTCGTCGATCCGTCGCACCATGGCGTGGTTGAGGGCGTTGAGGGCGCGCGGCCGGTTGAGGGTGAGGTATCCGGCGCGGCCTTCGGTGTGCAGGAGTACGGAGTCGTCGTCACTCATCGGATCTCGTCGGTCCCTTTCCGGCTCTGCTGCGCCCACGGGCGCGGGCGGTTCTTCCCCCTACTCCACCAGACGGAGGGGACGGCTGTGACGGGACGGTCGTGGCGGGCGGATGTGCCGCGGGTGCCGAGTGACCGGATTGCGTGCGTCAGGACGCGGTTCCTCCCCGGCCGACGGCGCCACGGGCGTTAGCGGCCGCCCCCGGCAGGGCACAACGCCTGTGACGTTGCGGCCGCCGTACGGCCCCGCAGCGGGCGCCGCTTCGGCCACCGTCCCGCCTACAGGTTCACCGCCCCGGAAAGGGGTGACACCCCCGATGGCGGTGGAGTCGCACACCGAGGGACCGCGAAGTGCCGCCGCCCCTGCGACGGTGCCCTTCGTGACGTGACCGCCTGCCACGACCGCACGATCCGGGAGAGGAGGGACGCCCCGTGTCCCCCGATGACGAACACCAACTCGGCCGCTTCGCCGAGCAGTTCCGGCACGAGGAGGCTGCCCGCACCTCCCGGGCACCGGCCCGGGGCCCGGCGGCCGGCCTCCCCGGAACGGCGGGGTATGGCCGCCGGCCGTGGGGTGCCCGGCGGCCGGCCGCCTGGCTGGTGCTGGCCGCGGCAGCCGGCAGCCTGGCCACCGGGATCGTCCTCGCACAGGGCCTGCTGATCGCCGGCGGCCTGATCCTCGCCGGGCTCTCCGGCCATCTCTTCGACCCCGGCGCCGACCCCGTCCGCAGCGGGCCCCGACGACGGGTGCCGCCCGCTCCCCGCCAGGGGTGACGTTGACGAACGGCGGGCCTTGGCACGCCCCGAAGGGGTGGACGCGCGGCGGGACGCTGAAGCCTGCGGTGAAGTGACGCCGGTTGCCGCGCCCTGAGGCGCCGTTCGTCCCCGGGCACCCCCAAACCGGCCAATTCATCCTACGTTAAACTGCACACCCAGTGGTCAACGCGCCGCATGGAGCGACAGGCCCCGCAGACGGCGGGCGGTTGCCGTGGGCGGCGCCGTGGTCGTGGCGCAGCAGTTGTGGCGGGAGGACGGGACATGCAGGCGGGCATCGAGGCGCCGGCCGTTCCCGTCTTCGACACGGCCCGCACCGCCGTCGTACGCCGCGCCCACTGTGCCTCCCGCGCCCCGCGCGCCTGCCGTATCGCCCCCTGCGCCCGCAGCGGCATTCCCGATACCGGCAGCGCCGGCTGACCGGGGCTGTCCTGTCCGGGCCGGCGCCCATCCGTCGCACCACGGCCCGGCATCGCGTGTTCGTGACGCGGGACGCCGTACCCTCCGGCCGCCCGGCGCCGTGATGCACAATGCCTGACCGGTGGCCGCCGCCCGCGTCGCGGAGGCCGCCCGTCCAGGGGCGGTTCACCGCCCGCACGCCGTCCAGCACGCCCGCATGGAGCGCATCAATGGAACCATCGGCCCACGTCGCCAAGACCTCCCTCCCGGGGGTCGGAACCCGCTACGACCTCACCACCGAAGGCGGCCGCAAGCTGTCGGTGGTCGTCCACCAGGACGGCCGGCGCATCCTCGCCTTCCACGACCCGGAGGACGAGGACAGCTGCAAGGACGCCGCGACGCTCGCCCCGCAGGAGGCGATCGCGCTGTCCAAACTCCTCGTCCCCGACCCCGTCGCCCATCTGCGCCAGCACCTGGAAATCGACCTGGTCACCGAGCACATACCGGTCACCAAGCGCTCTCCGTACGCAGGCCGGACGCTGGGCGCCACCCAGGCCCGCACCCGCACCGGGGCCTCCATCGTCGCCGTACTGCGCCGTACCGACGCCTTCCCCTCGCCCACTCCGGACTTCCGCTTCGCGCTCGGCGACACCCTTGTCGTCGTCGGCACCCGGGAAGGCGTGGACGCCGTCGCCGCTTTGATCACCGGAGGATAGACGCCCGTGCACGACACCACCGCGCTGCTCATCGAACTCGGGGCCATCATCCTCGGCCTGGGCATACTCGGCCGGCTCGCAGGACGGGTCGGCTTCTCCCCGATACCCCTCTACCTCCTCGCCGGCCTCGCCTTCGGCCATGGCGGAATGATCCCGCTGAACGCCAGCGAGGAATTCGTCTCCACCGGGGCCGAGATCGGCGTCATCCTGCTGCTGCTCCTGCTGGGACTGGAATACAGCGCCTCGGAGCTGGTCACCAACCTCAAGACCCAATACCCCTCCGGCATCGTCGACTTCACCCTCAACGCGGTGCCCGGCGCGGTCGCCGCACTCGTCCTGGGCTGGGGCCCGGTGGCGGCGGTGGCGCTGGCCGGCGTCACCTGGATCTCGTCCTCCGGAGTGATCGCCAAGGTCCTGGGCGACCTCGGCAGGCTCGGCAACCGCGAAACCCCGGTCATCCTCGGCGTCCTGGTCATCGAGGACCTCGCCATGGCGGTCTATCTCCCGCTGCTCACCGCCCTCCTCGCGGGAATGAGCCTGGCCGGCGGCAGCCTCACCCTGCTCATCTCGCTCGGCACCGTCGGCGCCGTCCTCTATCTCGCGCTCCGCCACGGCCGGCTGATCAGCCGGGCGGTCTCCTCCGACAACCCCGAGATGCTGCTGCTGGTCGTCCTGGGTCTGACGGTGCTGGTCGCGGGCGTCGCCCAGCAGCTCCAGGTCTCCGCCGCCGTCGGTGCGTTCCTCGTGGGCATCGCGCTGTCCGGTGAGGTCGCCGAGGGCGCCCACCACCTGCTGACGCCGATGCGGGATCTGTTCGCCGCGGTCTTCTTCGTCTTCTTCGGGCTCAACACCGATCCGGCCGCCATCCCGCCCGTGCTCGTCCCGGCGCTGATCCTGGCCGTGGTCACCACCGGGACGAAGGTGGCCACCGGTTGGTACGCGGCCCGGCGCGCCGGGGTGAAGTCCGCGGGCCGCTGGAGGACCGGCGGCACGCTGGTGGCGCGTGGCGAATTCTCCATCGTCATCGCCGGGCTGGCCGTCGGCGTCGAGCCGCGGATCGGCCCGCTGGCCACCGCCTACGTCCTCATTCTCGTCATCCTCGGCCCGCTCGCCGCCCGATGGACCGAGCCGCTGGCCCGCCGCGCCCTCCGCAGGACCGTGAAGGCGACGGCGAAGGCGACGGCGACTACGGCTTCGGACCCGGCCCCGGCCCCGGCTTCTCCGCCCGAATCGGCGCCCGCACCCGAACCGGCTCCGGACAGCACCGGGACCGCGACCGCGCACGGCTGACGCAGGGCCGCCCCGGAGGCCGCGGCGGTTACTTGTCCCGGCTACGCCAACGGCCGAGGCCTGCACCGCAAGATGCGGCACTCGCCGGAACGCGCACGGGTGCACAGGTGCACAGGTGCACGGCGACAGCAGACCGCCGACGCGCTCACCGTCCGTGGACGGTCGGCACACCGGCGGTTGTCCCACGTGCGCGCGGGATCGCCGCGCTACCTGGAGTGGCTTACGTGGAGCGGCGGCTCCTCGCTGCCACACCGACGCACATCGCGCCCAGCAGGAAGGTGAGAGCACCGATGACGATGCTGTTCCAGATGACGCCCTTGTCCGGGCCGGTGCCGACGATCCAGGGCGACACGATCATCCAGACGCCCATCGCGCACATCGCCCCGCTCAGGCCGTACATACGGTCCGGTGTGACGGTGAACCCGAGCGCCAGGAGGGCGATCGCGATGCCGAAGATGAGATTGTGGACCACCAGCGCGGGCTGCGAACTCGTGTAATGGACGATCCATGGTGAAGCGGCGCAGTACAGGCCGACGAGGAACACCGGCCCGTCCACGAGTACGACATCACGTCCGCCGAGAACGCGATCGTATCGAGCCTGCATCTCGGTAACGTCGGGGTGACCTGCGAGGTCTCCCCTGCTGTGTGAGACGTCGGCCATGCGACTCGCCTCCTTCATTCGCAAGTCCGGCCGTTTCGCGTGGTATGGGACCGCGCACACCCCATTCTGCGCTTATGTCGCCTTTATGTGTAGTTTTCGGGCGGAAAAGTTTCCGGAGCCACCGCCGACCCCTCAGGCAGCGCCCAGCGCGCACCCCAGGCCCAGATTCCAGCGACCGCTCCGGCCGCTCAGCTCGGTCGAGGTCAGCGGACGCACATCCAGCCGCCAGAACGCCTCCACCCGCGCCCCCAGCGCGCACACCGCCGCGGCCCGTACGACGTCCGGTTCGACGACGGCGGTCACCCGCCCCGGGTCGGCGGCCAGCCCGGTCAGCCAGCCCTCGACCCGGTCGCAGAGCTGCCGCAGCGATTCCCCGCCGTGCCCGGTGAAACCCGGGTCCGACAGCCAGGCGGCCACGTCCGCCGGATCGGCGTCCGCCACTTCCGCCAGCGTCCGGCCCCGCCAGCGGCCCATCGTGCACCCGGCCGGCGCGGGCTCGGGCGCCGGGGTCAGGCCCAGCTCGTCGGCCGTCATCCGGCACCGCAGCGACGGCGAGACAAAGGTGCGGGCGGCGGCCGGCAGCGTGGCGGCAGCGGCGCGGGCACGGCGCAGGCCCGCCGCACCGAGCGGGCCGTCGTCGTCGAATCGCACCTCACGCCGGGCGTCGCCCGCAGCCGGTGAGATCAGCATCACCCGGGTTGTCATGACCCCTACTTTCACTGCCTCGGTGGCGGCAACAGGCTCGGCACAGCGCCGAGTTGGCCGAATCGCGCGCCCGGTCCTGCACCCTTCCGCCCCCTGCGTGGCCTTGGCCCGGCCGTCGGTTCGCGGTACCTTCCCGATGATATTGACGACGACATGACGGAAGCCGGTGGGATCCCGGCGCGGTCGCGCCACTGTATGTCCGGTTCTGACCAGCCCCAACGGGGGCCGGGGCCGGGCGAGCCAGACCCGGCATGTCGTTACGCACTCCATCCACAGGGACGCGAGTTCCCCCCATCAGGAGGTCCCCCGCCATGGCTTCGACCATCGCACCCCCGGCCACCGGCGCCGTCACCCCGGCCACGCTCCCGCTCAAGGCGATCGCCCCATGGGCGCTGTTTTTCGGCGTCCTGATGCTGGTCCTGCTCTACTTCATCGGCGCGGAGCAGGGCGCCACCTCGCTGCTCTCCGGTACGGACGTTCACGAGTGGGTCCATGACGGACGCCACCTCCTCGGCTTCCCCTGCCACTGATCGGACGCCGCACCCATGAACTCCGTCACCATCAGAAATCTCCTGATGCGCGGCATGCTCGCCGGTCTGGCCGCCGGTGTGGCCGCACTCGTCGTCGCCTACTTCCTGGGCGAACCACGGGTCAATGCCGCCATCGCCTTCGAGGAGTCGCACAGCCACGAACACGAGCACGGGATGGAGGTCGTCAGCCGCGGTCTGCAGTCCACGGCGGGGCTGGCGACCGGCGTGCTGGTCTACGGCGTGGCGCTGGGCGGGATCGCCGCCCTGGCCTTCTGTTTCGCGCTGGGCCGCATCGGCCGCTTCGGCGCCCGGCCCACGGCCGTGCTGCTGGCCGGCGCGGCGCTGGTCGCCGGCTACCTCGTACCGTTCCTGAAGTACCCGGCCAACCCGCCGTCCGTGGGTGACCCCGACACCATCGGCACCCGCACGGCGCTGTATTTCCTGATGATGCTGCTCAGCATCCTGCTGGCCGTCGCCGCGACACTCCTCGGCCGGCGGCTCGCTCCCAAGCTGGGCAACTGGTACGCCACGGTGGCGGGCGGCGCCGCGTTCGTCGTGGCCATCGGGCTCGCGTACGCCTTCCTGCCGTCCTTCAACGAGGTGCCGCACGGCTTCTCCGGTGGGCTGCTGTGGCAGTTCCGGCTGTCGGCGATCGCCATCCAACTGGTGCTGTGGACCGCCTTCGGGCTGCTCTTCGGCCACCTCGCGGAGCGCGTCGTCCAGCCCCGGGAAGCCGCCCGGGCCGGCGAGCCGGACGAGGTGACCACTGCCGAGGCGGCGACCGCCGCTTCCTGACGCGGAACCCGCTGCGCACGCACCGGTGCAGGGCCCGTGACCATCGTCGCGGGCCCTGCCGCTCGTCCGGGGTGCGGATCTGCCGCGCCTCCTTCAGGACAGGCCGGGAATGCCCTCCAGGTGGGGCAGGTCGTGGTCGAGCCGTTCCCGCTTTGTCCGCAGATAGCGGATGTTCTCGGTGCCGGGCGGCATCAGCAGCGGGACCTGCTCGGTGACGGTGACGCCGTGCCGCGTCAACGCCTCGCGCTTGCGCGGGTTGTTGGACAGCAGCCGCACCGACCGGACCCCGAGGTCCTGGAGAATGCCGGCCGCGGCACCGTACTCGCGGGCGTCCACCGGCAGACCGAGTGCGAGGTTCGCGTCGACCGTGTCCAGCCCGTCCTCCTGCAGTTTCATCGCGCGAAGCTTGGCCAGCAGTCCGATTCCCCGGCCCTCGTGGCCCTGGAGGTAGACGAGAATTCCGCTGCCCTCGGCCACAATCGCTTCCAGCGCCGCGGACAATTGGCCACCGCATTCGCAATGCGTGGAGGCAAAGGCATCGCCGGTCAGGCATTCCGAATGCACCCGGGTCAGCGCCGCCTGCCCCGCCACCTCGCCATGGACCAGGGCCACTTGCTCGATTCCGTTGCGGCGGTCCAGATAACCGACGGCGAGAAACACACCGTGGGCCGTGGGCAGCCGGACCTCCACCACCCGTTCCACGTAGGCGATACGGGCGGGATCCGCGGGAACGCGTACGCCGGCCGGGGACGGTCGCACCACGCGCGGCGCAAGAGCGGCATCATCGAACGCGACATCGGCATCGGGGTCCGTCATGCGGCGATCGTACCCAGGCCGGGATTCGAACGGCGGAATTCGCGCACATCGCTACAACTCCTGGAATCGGAAGCAACTGGCGCACGGGACGCCCGGGTTGAAGCCGGTATCCGATTCCGCCGGGTATCGGTGGCGTTCCGGCCGCATATTCCGAAACACGCGCCTCGGTGCCCGACCCCTGTCACATTCGTGCGGCCCAACGCGTCATGGCAGTGACGGACCGACCCGCCCGGGACACCGACCGGGTGACGCGGGCATCATGACGCGTGCACGATGACACCCGGGCCCGCGCGCGAGCCCGCGCACGACGTATCCGCAAGTCAGCGACGAAAGGGCCGCACCCCACCATGACCGTTCCGGGACAACGGACTTCGGCCTCCGGCCTGCTGCCGACGGACACCACTCAGGACGTCCGGGCGCGGCAGGCGCCACTCGCCGTGCTCCCCATCGGGAGCCTCGAACAGCACGGCGCCCACCTCCCGTTGACGACCGACACGGTCATCGCCTGCACCATCGCGGCGGAGATCGCGGCCCGCCGGCCCGTCCAGCTGCTGCCACCGCTGACGATCTCCTGCTCGCACGAACACGCCGCGTGGCCGGGCACCGTCAGCATTTCGGCCCGGACCCTGCACGCCGTGGTGACGGACATCGCCGCGTCACTCCGCCGCTCCGGTGTGAGCACCCTGATCCTCGTCAACGGGCACGGCGGGAACTACGTGCTGCGCAACGTGGTGCAGGAATCCGCCGGCAGCGGCACCCGGATGGCGCTCTTCCCGGGCTCCGCCGACTGGGACGCGGCGCGCGCCAGGGCCGGGGTGCGCACCACACTCCACAGCGATATGCACGCGGGCGAGATCGAGACCTCCCTCCTGCTGCACGCCCATCCCGAACTGGTCGGGCCCGGCCACGAATCGGCCGACCACCTCGCCGATGACCGCCGACATCTGCTGACCCTCGGCATGGCGCCGTACACCGAATCCGGTGTCATCGGCCGCCCTTCGCTGGCCACCGCCGCGAAGGGCCGCGAGCTGCTGGCCGGGCTCGCCGAGGCGTTCGACGCGTATGCGGAGCTGCTGTCATGACCGGGCACTCGCCGGAGGTACTCGACACCGCGGCGGCCTGGGAGCGGCTGCGCCGGGTCCGTACCGCCCACGACGCCGAGGCGGCAGGGCTGGTGCCGGACGGGGACGGCGGGCTGCGGTGGGAGCCGGACGCCTCGCCCGGCGCGGCGGGGCTGGCCGCGCGCTATCTGCCGTTGTGCCTGGCCGGGCCGCGGACGGCGGTCGCCCAGCTCGGGCAGAGCCTGGACGGTTTCATCGCGACGCGTACGGGCGACGCCGACTATGTCACCGGGGCCGCGGACCGCTGCCATCTGCACCGGCTGCGGGCGCTGTCCGATGCCGTGATCGTCGGGGCGGGCACGGCCGTGGCGGACGATCCGCAGCTGACGGTGCGCGCCTGCGCGGGGGACCATCCGGTGCGGGTGGTGCTCGATCCGCGGGGCCGGGTGCCGCTGCGGCGCCGGGTGTTCACCGACGGTGCCGCGCCGACGCTGTGGGTGGTGGGCGCCGACACCGCGGCGGCACGGCAGGGAGCCGGGCCGGGCGTGGACGTACTGGCGCTGCCCGATGCCGGGGACTTCGGCCCGCGGCGCCTGCTGGAGAGCCTCGCCCGGCGCGGCCTGGGGCGGGTGCTCGTCGAGGGCGGCGGGGTCACCGTCTCCCGTTTCTTCCAGGAGCGGGCGCTGGATCGGCTGTATGTCACGGTCGCGCCGGTGCTGCTCGGCGACGGCGTCCCCGGCCTGCGGTTTCCCGGTACGCCCGTGATGCGGGAGGCGCTACGTCCGCCGCTGCGCCGCGACGCCCTCGGCGAGGACACGCTCTTCGAACTCGACCTGCGGACGGCCGGCGCGGTCGGCCCGCAGCCCGGCGGCCCACCGGACGAGCAGCACCGCGGCGCCCGGCAGACCCGCGACGAAGGCGAGCACGCCGTAGACCACTGAGGTGGCCAGCCCCTGCGGCGCGCCCAGCCCGGCGGTGCCGAACGCCCAGGCGGCGACGCCCTCGCGGGGGCCCCAGCCGCCGATGTTCAGCGGCAGCGCCATCGCGAGGAGCGCCAGCACCATCAACGGCACCAACTCGGCGGCCGGCGCGGTCGCTCCGGCGACCCTGGCGGCGAGCAGGAACATCCCGAGGTAGCCGGCGAGAACGACCAGGGACGAGAGGGCGATGCCGGGGAAGGCGGCGCGGGTGAGCAGGGCCCGGCGCGCCTCGGCCAGCGTGCCGCGCACCATGCGCCCGGCCCGTGATGTACCACCGCTCCAGCTCAGCCAGCCCGCGGTCGCGATCAGCAGCCCGCACACCAGGGCGGCGAGCAGCTCGGCGCCGGGCGTGGTCAGCGCGTGGCCGACCCGTGCCAGCACCGGGGACGGGTCGGCGAGCAGGACCACCACGCCCGCGACGAGGAGGACGAGCTGGCCGGCGGCGCGTTCCAGGACCACCGCGCGTATGCCTCGTGCGACGTCCCCTTCGTCCCGGCCGTGCCCCACGGCGCGGTGGACGTCGCCGAGGACGCCGCCGGGCAGTGCGGCGTTCAGGAACAGCGCGCGGTAGTAGTCGGCGACGGCTTGCCCCAGGGGCAGTCGCAGACCGAGGCCACGGGCCACCAGGCACCAGCGCCAGGCGCTGAACACCGTGGTCAGCAGGCCGAGGGCGAGGGCGGCCAGCAGTGTGCCGGCGTCGATGGTGCGCAGTCCGTCGAGGAAGGCGCCCGTTCCCATGTGCCACAGCAGAGCGGTGAGGATGCCCGCACCGGCGAGCATCTTGAGCCACGCCCAGGCGGATCGCTTCGTCACACGGCCCCCGAGGGTATGCGGGGCAGCGCCAGCAGATCGGTGTGGTGCACCGCGACGTTCAACTCACCGGCCGCGCAGGTCTCCAGGCGGCGGCGCAGATAGGCGTCGGCGCGGGGCCCGAGTTCAGGCCGGGCCTCGCGGGCGGCACCGACCCAGCCCCGCAGCCAGGCCGCGGTCAGGGCCGCCTCGGGGCTGCCCAGCCGCCAGGGGCTGGCCTGCACCCGGACCGTCGCGCCGCGCCGCTCGAACGCCTCGGTCGCCACGGCGATCGCGTCCGGACCGAGCAGCCGGCGGCCCCGGTCCGTGCGGCGCTGGTGGTCGTCGAAGGCGGCGGCGAGTTCGGCGTCGAGCGGGTCGGACGGGGAGAGCTCGACGTGTCCGGCCACCGAGAGGGCCAGCAGCACCGGGCAACCGGCGTCGGTGCAGGCCTCGGCGAGGTCCTCCACCTCGGCGTGCGTGAGCAGGTCGAGCAGTGCGGAGGCGGTGACCAGCGAGGTGCCGGCCAGGTGCTCCGCGGTGAGGCGGGCGAGGTCGCCGCGCTCGGTGGCGGCCGTAACAGGGGAGCCGTCGGCGGCGGTTGCGGGCATCCGGCGGCCGGCGTGCTCCAGCAGCAGTGGGTCGTGGTCGTGCAGGATCCAGTGCTGCGGGCCGGGCAGGCGGACCGCGAGCCAGCGTCCCATGGAGCCGGTGCCGCAGCCGAGGTCGCGGATCACCAGTCTCCGGGGGCTGCCCGGCCGGCCCGTCGGTGGCGGCAGGGGTGTCAGCCGCTCACGCAGCGGGCGCAGCAGCTCGGGAGCGCGGGCGGCGGCATCGGCACGCTCCCTCAACTCCAGCCATTCCGGGGCGAATCGGGGTCGTTCTGCCGTGTTCACGCGGCTCTCCTGGGTTCGTGCCGAAGTCGTTCCAGCACCCTGGCCAGATTGCGCGACGTCATCTCCCACCCCTCCAGCATTGCACGACGCCCTCGGGCCGAGGCCTGCAGCCCGCGGCGCAACTCCGGGTCGGTCAGCCAGCGCTGCAGCGCGGCGGTGAGCGCCGCCTGGTCCTGCGAGGGTACGAGGAGCCCCGGCACGCTGCCGTCGGCGGCCCGGCCGACGGCTTCCGGGACCCCGTCCACCGCCGTCGCCAGCACCGGAATGCCCCGCGCCAGCGCCTCGGTGACCACCATGCCGTAGGTCTCGGCGTACGACGCGAGCACCAGGAGGTCGGCGGCGGCATAGCGCGCGTCCAGCTCCGCGCCCGTCCGGGGGCCCGTGAGCCGGATCCGCTCCGCGAGGCCGAACCGGGCGATTTCGCGCCGCAGTTGGGCGACGTAGCCGGGATCGCGGTCCAGCCCTCCGACGAGATCGCAGGTCCAGGGCCGGTCGGCGAGCGGCGCAAGGGCCCGCACCAGTCGGCGCTGCCCCTTGCGCGGGGTGACGGACGCGACACACAGCAACCGGGTGGCCCCGTCGCTGCCGGGGGCGCGCGGGGCGGCGTCCACGCCCGGCGCGGCGACATGCACCCGGGCCGGATCGAGCCCGTGGTGGGCGACGAGGCGGCGGGCGGCCCATTCACTCGTGACGATCACCGCCCGTACGGCGTGCAGGGTGCGGCGCTCCAGGGCGTCCAGCTCGGCCGCCCGTCCGGGGGCGAGCCCGGTCTCGTCGGCCAGCGGGAGATGGACGAGGACGGCGAGCGTGAGCCGGTCGGCCTCGGGGAGGAGCGCGCCGGGGGCGCCGCAGGCGAGGATGCCGTCCAGCAGGACCACCGCGCCGTCCGGCAACTCGCGCAGTATTCGCGCCGGTTCGGCGTCCGCGTCGGCCGCGCGTGAGCGGCTCTTTCGCACCGTGTGGCGGCGCACCTGCCAGCCCGCCGCGGGGAGTTCGCGGCAGACGCGGTTGTCGTAGGTGTTGCCGCCGCTGGGCGCGGCCGGGTCGTCGACGTCGCCGGGCAGCACGAAGTGCACCGTGCGTTCCGCCGCCGGAGGGGGCCCGCCGGACCGGGTCACAGGGTGCGCTCGTACGTCGCCCACGCGATATGCGATTCATGCAGCGTGACCGAGATGCCGGACAGCTCGCGCGCACCCTCGCCGAGGTTCCCGGCCTGCACCCGGTCCGCGAGCCGGTCGGCGATGACCTTGGCCAGCGCCTCCGTCGAGGTGTTGATGCCGGTGAAGGCCGGTTCGTCATCGAGGTTGCGGTAGTTGAGTTCGCCGACCACACCGCCGAGTTCCTGGGTCGCCAGGCCGATGTCGACCACGATGTTGTCCGCGTCGAGTTCGGCGCGCCGGAAGGTGGCGTCCACGATGAAGGTCGCGCCGTGCAGGCGCTGCGCCGGCCCGAAGACCGCACCGCGGAAGCTGTGCGCGACCATCAGGTGATCGCGGACGGTGATGCTGAACAAGGGTTCCTCCACGGGGTAGCGGATGTGCTGGGCGGTGCGGCTGCGGTCAGCGGTCGGGCACGGCGGCCTCGGAGGCTACTCGGCGGCGGCGTCGTAGCGGATGCGGTGGCACAGCGCCGGCAGCTCCCCCGCGGCGAGCCGGGGCAGCAGCGCCGGCAGGTCGTCGAAAGCGGACTCGCCGGTGATCAGCGCGTCGAAGGCGGGGTCGGCGAGCAGGTCGAGGGCGAGCGCCAGCCGGTCGGCGTAGCTGCGGCTGCCGCGGCGGGCCGGGGAGACCGCGCCGACCTGGCTGCTGCGGACCACGAGCCGGCGGGAGTGGAAGGCCTCGCCCAGCGGCAGGCTGACCTTCCGGTCGCCGTACCAGCTGAGCTCGATGACGGTGCCTTCCGGGGCGAGGAGTTCGAGGGACCGGGCGAGCCCTTCCTCCGTGGCACTGGCGTGCACCACGAGGTCGCAGTCGCCCAGTGCGTCACCGGGGAGCGCGAAGTCCACACCCAGCGCTTCGGCCACCGCGGCCCGTTCCGGATTCGCGTCGACCAGCTGCACCCGGACCGCCGGATACTTGGCGAGGATCGCGGCGACCCCGCTGCCGACCATCCCGGCGCCGACCACGGCGATCCGGTCACCGATCAGCGGCGCGGCGTCCCACAGGGCGTTCACCGCGGTCTCGACCGTGCCGGCCAGGATGGCGCGGGAGGCGGGGACGGAGTCGGGCACCGGGGTGACGGCGCCCGCCGGGACGACATAGCGCGTCTGGTGCGGATAGAGGCAGAAGACCGTACGGCCCAGGAGCGCCCGCGGGCCGTCCTCGACGACGCCGACGTTGAGGTAGCCGTACTTGACGGGTGCCGGGAAGTCACCGTCCTGGAACGGTGCCCGCATCGCGGTGTGCTGGCTCTCGGGGACACCGCCGCGGAATACCAGGGTCTCGGTCCCGCGGCTGACACCCGAGCAGAGTGTGCGCACCGTCACCTCGCCGGCGCCGGGGTCCGGCAGCGCCACGCTCCGGATCTCGCCCTGACCTGGTGCGTTGAGCCAGAAGGCACGGGCGACGCGCGGCATCGGGGCCCTCCTGGACGCTATCGCGATCGTTCATGAATGCTGGAGATCATTGTGCCGCCGTCACGATACGCGGCACTCTTCGACTCCGCCACAAGTCCCGGGAGGCGCGGTGGCCCTGCAAGAGCGCTATGGAACACGGCCGTTCGGGCCGGACACCACTGCGGGCGTGGGCGTGCAGATGGTGCTGCTGGAGGTGATCTGCCGGGCGGTCGGGCTGGGGCCCGCCGGATGGCTGACGGGTTCGGCGTTCGCCGTCGCGACCTGGGCCGCTCTCACCCACGCCCTGCGCCGCTCGTGGACCCGTTCGTTCGGGCCCGCCAACCGCGTCACGCTGGCCCGTGCGACGCTCGTCGGCGGGGTGGCCGCGCTGGTGGCCGACTCCTTCGGCGGACAGGCCCCGGTCGAGGCACTGATCGGCCTGGCCACCGTCGCCCTGATCCTGGACGCCGTCGACGGGCACGTGGCACGCCGCACCGAAACGGCGACACCACTGGGCGCACGCTTCGACATGGAGGTCGACGCCTTCCTCATCCTGGTGCTGTGCGTGTACGTGGCGACACCCCTGGGCCCATGGGTGCTGTGCATCGGCGCCATGCGGTACGTCTTCGTCGCGGCGTCCTGGCTGCTGCCCTGGATGCGCGGCCCGCTGCCCCCCAGCCCGGCCCGCAAGACCGTCGCGGCGCTGCAGGGAATCGTGCTGGTCGTGGCGGGCGCCGGAATCGTGCCCCGGGCGGCCGCCTTCGCCCTCGTGGCCGCCGCCCTGGCGCTGCTGACCTGGTCGTTCGGCCGCGACACGGGGTGGCTGTGGCGGAGCAGGTGCCGCGAGGCGGCGGCCCGCGGGGCCGGGGCCACGGCGGTATGAGGGCCGGAATGGCAGGGGCGCGGGCCGGGTGCGCGAGTACCCGGCCCACCAGCGCCTCTCGCGCCTCCTCCGTCGTCCGCCTCTCCGTTACGTGCCCGCGTGCCGGCCCAGGTAGACGACCAGGACCAGGAAGACGAGCAGCAGTTGGGTGACGACGATGTAGAGCAGTATCCGTCGCCACAGGCTGCGGCGGACGGGTAGGGAGAGCGGCCGTACCGCGCCGGGCAGTCGGGCCAGCTGCGTGCCGGGGCGGACGGCGGGGGTCACGTTCGTGCCGTTCCTCCGGACACCGCAGCGCGGGGAGCTGCGAGGCCGGGCCACGATCTCCGGGCAGGTGCGGCCGCGTCCGGGTGCGGTGCCCAACGGTCCTCGTCCGTGGTGGCGTCCGCGGCAGGGCCGCCCCGAGGCCGCCGGTATGCAGGTGCGTGAGCGGACCGCCCGCCACGGCGGCGGTCCCTTACGCCTCGATGCGCCGGCCATCCGCGATCACCCGGCCCCCGCACCGGACGGCCGACGCCGGCCGTGGCAGTGCTCCGTGCGGACACGAGGGTGACCGGTGGCGGACCGCGGTGAGGCGGCGGACGGGCGGACGTACCTCACGACACCGCTCCCACACCGCCGGCCGCCGGCACACCGCGATCCGCCACGCCGCGGTCCGCGGACCCGCACGCCTCGGCGTCCCGCAGCTCGGCGAGCAGCGCGTGCTGTCCGGTGAGCACATCGGCCAGGACCCGGCGGGCGGCGCGCAGCAGCTCGGTGACGTCGCCGCCGGCGAGTTCGTAGACGACGGTGGAGCCGGTGCGGGTCGCGGTCACAATGCCCGATCGGCGCAGGATCGCGAGCTGTTGGGAGAGCGCGGCCGGTTCGACCTCGATGGCGGTGAGCAGGCTGCGCACCGGAAGGGGGCCGTCCTGGAGGAGCTCCAGCACACGGATACGGACCGGATGGCCCAGCATCCGGAAGAATTCGGCCTTCGCCTGATAGAGCGGGACCCACGCGCCGTTCACGCCGACGCTCCGTTTCCGGGCTCCGCAGCGGGCCCCGCATCCGGGTCGACGCCGACATTGCGGGCCACCCGCACCGCGTCGTCCAGTTCGTCCTCCGCCACGGCGGTCGCGTAGGCGTCGTCCGCCGCCCGCGCCGCGGCGAGGGCCGCGCGGGCGTCGCGCACCCGTTCCTGTACCGATTCGGCGAAACCGCCCACGCATACCCTCCGCGTTCCGAACGACCGGCTATCGCGTCACCTGTTGAATTGCGTACTTCTGCAACTGTAGACGACGGGGGCGGGTCGCTTGAACGGGTGTGACGGACGAGTTTTCAGCCCCGCGGCCGGACGCCCCAGGCCTTCGGCGCGGCGGCGGGCCGCCCGCCGCTCCCCCTCCCCCGGGCGCCTCCCGTCCGCCGGCCGGCAGCAAGGGCAGCAGGGGTATTGACGCGGGACAGGCCCCTGCATAGCTTTCCGGTGTACCGATACACCAACCCCCATCTGGAGGTCCCGGGTGAGCCCTGCGTTGAGTCGCCGCCGGTTCCTGGCAGGGACAACTGCCGCGCTGGCTCCGGCCCTTGCCGGCTGCGGCGCCTGGGGTGCCGCGGCCGACGACCCCCACACCCTGGTGGTGCACAGCCAGCTCGCCGGCATCGCCCCCGGCGCACCGACCTTCCGGTCCGTCATCCGGGAATTCGAGCGCAGCCACCGCGGGGTCACCGTCCGGCACGTCACCAATGGCGACGACCTCTCGCAGGTCTACGAGACGGCCAGGCTCGCCGGCAAGGAAGCCGACATCGCCATGGTCAACCTCTACGACAAGACCCTGGCCTGGACGGACGTGCAGGCCACCGTGCCGGTCGGCGGATATCTCGACGACTGGGGGCTGAGCGAGCGGGTACTGCCGGCGGCGCTCCAGGAGTGGACGGACGGCGACGGGCGGTTGCGCGCCTTCCCCTACTTCGGCACGAACTGGCCGGTGGCGTTCAACCTCGACCTGCTGCGCGAGGCAGGCATCGAGGAGCCGCCGACCTCGGTCGACGGGCTGATCGACGCCGCCGACGCGCTGCGCGGACAAGGCCGCACGCCGGTCGCGATCGGCGGCAACGACTGGACCGGGCAGAAGCTGCTGGCCCAGATCATCCAGACGTATCTGCCGCGCGCGGACGCCGCACGGCTCTTCACCTCGGGCGACTTCGGCGAGGCGGGCGCGATGCGCGGCATCGAGCTCTTCACCCAGCTGCGGGACGCCGGCGTCTTCGCCGACAACGCACAGGGGCTGACCTCCGACTCCATGACCACGCAGTACAACTCCGGGCGGGCGGCGGCGGAGTCGGCGATGTCATCGGCGCTGGCCAAGGTGCCGAAGCGGACGGCGGCGGTCACCCGGGTGGGCGGCTGGCCGGTGCCCGGCGACGCGGCCCACGACCGGCCGACCGTGCTGCGCGCCCACACCGTCTGCGGGCTGTGGGTGAGCCCGAACGGCCGCAGGAAGCTGCCGCTGGTCGAGAAGTTCGTACGGTTCCTCTACCGGCCCGAGGTGATCTCCCGCTTCGTGACGGAGGCGGGCCGGGACATGTCCGTACGGACGAAGACCCTCAGCACCGACTTCCCGCTGGTCGCCAAGGCGCAACGACTGTCTGACAACGATGTCAGCCAGGTGCTGCTGCCTGATCTCTACGTACCGGCGACGGCCACCACCGCTCTCATCCAGGCCACCAGCACCGCCTTCCGGCCCGGCACCGGCGCACGGGCGATCAGCCGTGCGCTGCAGAGCGCCTACCGCGGCCGCTGACCGGAACGCCCGCATCCCCCGTATGCCCGTCCCTTGCCCGCAGAAGGAGAGAGCCGATGACGACCGCGACCGGCACCGCATCGCGGCAGTCCCGGCCGGCGGCGCCCGCCGCCCGGTCCGGGCAGGGCCCGCGCCCGCCCGAGAAGTCCGCGGGGCGCGGACCGCGCAGTACCCTGCTCGCGGTCCCCGCGCTCGTCTGGTACCTGCTGTTCATGATCGGCCCGCTGGTCGCGATGTTCGTGATCGCGGCACTGCGCTGGCCCGGCATGCTGCAACCGCGCAGCTTCGCCGAAACCGCCAACTACCGTACGGTGCTGGCCGATCCGGTCTTCTGGGACGCGACCCGCAACAGCCTGGTCCAACTGGCCATCGCACTGCCCGTGATGATCCTCTGCGCGTACATGCTGGGCTACTACGTCGCCCAACGCCCGCGCGGACACCGGGTGCTGCGATATCTGCTCTTCGTCCCGGGGCTGATCTCGACACCGGCCAAGGCCATGGTGTTCTACGCGGCCCTCTCCCCCGACGGGCTGGTCAACACCGGCCTGCACGCCACCGGGCTCGGCTCGCTCGCCACGACCTGGCTGGCCGATCCGGGCACCGCGCTGTACTGCCTGATCGCCGTGGACATCTGGAGCGGAGTGGGCTTCACGGCCGTGCTGTTCGCGGCGCGGCTCGGCAGTGTGCCGGAGGAGATGGGCGAGGCGGCGCAGCTGGACGGTGCCGGGCACTGGCGGACGATGTGGCGCATCCACTTCCCGGTGATCCGGGACTACGTCGGGGTCGTCACGATGCTGCAGTTCCTGTGGACGCTGTTCGGATCGGCGCAGATGGTGCTGCTGCTCACCCAGGGCGGGCCCGGCACCTCGTCCACCACCCTGTCCTTCCTCGTCTATCAGAAAGCCTTCATCGAGGCCGACCTCGGCTACAGCCAGGCCGTGGGCGTGCTGCTGTTCCTTTTCGGCCTCGCCGGGATGCTGCTGATCCGCCGCTCGCTGAAGCAGAACTACTGACCGGGAGCACTTGTCATGAAGGCCACCGCACCGCCGCGCCGCCGTCTCCTCGGTCCGGCCGCCCGGCCCGCCGCCACCCGCCGCCGGCGTGGCCGGTCCTGGCTGCCCGCGCACCTCCTCGCCTGGGGCTACACCGCCCTGCTCGCCGTACCGCTGTACTACTTCCTCGTCTCGGCGTTCAAGGACAACGACGCGATCTTCGCCGACCCGCTCGGTCTGCCGTCCGGCCTCTCCCTGGACAACTTCACCGACGCGTTCGGCAACGCCGACCTGGGCCTGGCGATCGCCAACTCCGCGCTGGTCACGGCGTTCGCGCTGGTACTGACGCTGGGGCTGGCGGTCCCCGCCGCCTTCGCGCTGGCCCGCTCGACCGGCCGGGCGGCGGCCGTCATGGAGCGGATCTTCTCGCTCGGCTTCCTGATCCCCACCTTCGCCGCGCTCTTCCCTACCTTCCTGCTGGCCGCCGTCACCGGGCTCTACCAGACACGGGCCTTCATCGTCCTGCTGCTGCCCGCCACCGCGATGCCGCTGTCGATCGTCATCCTCACGCAGTTCATGCGCACCATCCCGCGGGAGATGGAGGAGGCGGCGCGGATGGACGGCGCCGGCACCTTCGCCGTACTGCGGCACGTCTACGCGCCGATGTGCGGCCCCGGCATCGCCACCGTCGTGCTGCTCAACTTCCTCAGCTTCTGGAACGAATACCTCTACTCGCTCATCATCATCGGACCCGACCCGGCACAGCGGACCATCCAAGTCGCCCTGCCCACCCTGAAGTCGGTGACCGGCACGCAGTACGGCGTACTGACGGCGGGCACGGTCCTCACCCTCATCCCCGTCTACGTCGTCTACACCGTGCTGCAGAAGCGGATGCAGCAGGCACTGATCAGCGGTGCGGTGAAGATGTGACCATGACACCGTCCAGCCGCCCCACCATCCGTGACGTCGCCGCCCGCGCCGGTGTGTCGACGACCGCCGTCTCCAAGGTCTTCAACGACACCGGGCGGATCTCCGCGCCGACCCGTGAGCGCATCCTCGACGCCGCCGCCGCACTGGGCTGGCAGCCCAGCGCCACCGCCAGCGCCCTGAAGAATTCCCGTACCCGCACCGTCGCCCTGGTGGCGTTCCGCTCCCCCGATCTGCTGGGCACCGACCCGCACTTCACCGAGCTGATCGGCGGCCTGGAGAGCGAACTCTCACCGCGCGGCTACGGTCTGCTGCTGCATCTGGTCGCGGACCGCGCCGCGGAGAGCGCGACCTACGAGCGGCTGGCGCGCGAGCGCCGCGCCGACGGTTTCGTGCTCACCGAGAGCCGGATCGGCGATCCCCGCTACGCGCTGACACGCCGCCTCGCAATGCCCGCGGTGCTGCTCGGCACGCCGTACGACGAGGACCCGATTCCGCATGCCGCGCTGCCGCAGCCGGAGGCGGGGGTGCGGGCCGCGGTGCACCATCTGGCCGGGCTCGGGCACCGCCGGATCGCCTACGTCGCGGGCCCCGACGACCGGGTGCACACGGTGTTCCGGCGCCGGGTGTTCCAGGACGCGGTGGCCGAGGCCGGGCTGCCGCCCGCCGAGACGCTGACCACCGACTTCACCGAGCGCGGTGCGGTCCGCGCCACCGAGGAACTGCTGCGACGGCACGCCCCGCCCACCGCGATCGTCTACGCCAACGACTCGATGGCGGTGTGCGGCATGGGCACCGCGCAGCGGCTGGGCCTCTCGGTGCCCGCGGACGTGTCCGTCATCGGCTATGACGACTTGCCGGTGTGCCGGTGGGTGCATCCCCGGCTCACCACCGTTGACCAGCACGTCTCCCAGGCGGGGGCGGCCGCGGCCCGTGCGCTGCTCGCCCTGTGCGGCGAGCGGATCGACACCCCGCCGCTCGGCCGCCCGCCCCAACTCGTCATCCGCGAATCCACCGGCCCCTCACCCCAGGAGATCACCGCACCATGCAGCGCACCACCGCCCGCCTGACCCACGACGCGTCCGTGTCCCCCTGGCTGGGCGCCAACTTCTGGTCCCGTACCGGCGGCCCCCTGATGTGGCGCTCCTACGACCCGAAGGTCGTCCGCGAGGAGCTGGCCGTGCTGGCCGACCACGGCCTGAACATGACCCGCTCGTTCTACTACTGGCCGGACTTCATGCCCGCGCCCGACCGGATCGACGAGGAACTCTCCGACCGCTTCCTGGACTTCCTCGACGCACACACCGAGGCCGGGATGAAGACCGTGCCGACCTTCATCGTCGGCCATATGTCGGGCGAGAACTGGGACCCGGCGTGGCGCGCGGGCCGGGACCTGTACGCGGACGTCTGGATGGTCGGCCGGCAGGCCTGGTTCGTACGGGAGATGACCGCCCGCCACCGCCACCACCCCGCCGTCACCGGCTGGCTGATCAGCAACGAGATGCCCGGCTACGGCCGTGTCCAGGGCGAGGCGCCGCCGCCCGCGGAACTGGTCACCACCTGGTCGCAGTTGATGGTGCAGGCCGTCAGGTCCACCGGTGCCCGGCAGCCGGTGTCGTTGGGCGACGGCGCCTGGGGCATCGAGGTCACGGGGCGCGACAACGGCTTCTCTGTGCGCGAGACCGGCAAGGAGGTGGACTTCGTCGGGCCGCACGTCTACCGCATGGAGACCGACCGGATCCGCCAGCACCACCGCGCCGCCTTCGAATGCGAACTGGCCTCGGTCGCCGGGAAGCCGGTGGTCCTGGAGGAGTTCGGGCTCTCCACCGACTTCGTCTCGTCGGAGAACGCCGGCCACTACTACCGCCAGTCGCTGCACAATTCCCTGCTCGCCGGGTCCACCGGCTGGATCGCCTGGAACAACACCGACTACGACGCCCTCGCCGACCAGTCCCCCTACGACCACCACGCCTTCGAGATGCATTTCGGCATCACCGACAGCACCGGACGCCCCAAGGCGCCGCTCATTGAACTGGCCGCGTTCTCAAAGGTGTTGCGGCAGGTCGACTTCGACCGCTGCCACCGCGAGGACACCGATGCCGCGCTGGTCGTGCCCGCCTTCCTGGAGCGCGGCTACCCCGTCGGCTACGCGGCCGACCGCCCGGTCGTCTTCGCATCGCTGCGCCAGGGCTACACCACCGCCCGCCTCGCCGACCTCCCGGTGGCCGTCACCCGTGAACAGGACGGCCTGGACCGCTCCGGCAAGCTCTATCTCCTGCCCTCCACCCGCCAGCTCCTCGCGCCCACCCGCCGCGACCTGGAGGAGCTGGCCCGCGACGGCGCGACGGTCTACCTCTCGTACTGCTCGGGCGAGACCGGGACCACCCGCGGCCCCTGGTTCCAGGGCCTGGACGAACTCTTCGGCGTACGGCTCCAGTTGTCGTACGGCCTGGCCGAAACCATCGAGGACGACGTCGTCGAGCTGACCTTCACCGAGGACTTCGGCACCCTGGCGGCCGGTGAGGTGCTGCGGGTACGCGCATCGGGCAGCGATGACGCCCGCGCCTACCTGCCGGTGGTGCCGGACGGCGCCCGGGTCGTCGCGGTCGACGGCCACGGCCGGCCGGCCCTGCTGCGCCACCGCCTCGGCGCGGGGGAATCCGTGCTGTGCACCTATCCGCTGGAGTACATGGCGGCCCGCACCCGCAAGGTCAACCCCGACGACACCCACCGCCTGTACTCCGCGCTCGCCGAGGTCGCCGGGGTGCGCCGCCCGGTCGTCGTGGACTCCCCGTACGTCGGCGCCGACACCGTCGCGCACGAGGACGGCCGACGCTTCACCTGGCTGGTCAGCCAGAGCGAGGAGGAGGCGACCGTGCACCCGGCCGGCGCCACCGGCGAAACCTTCCACGACCTGGACAGCGGCGCCCGGGTGGACGCGGTGACCCTCGCCCCCTTCGGCGTACGGGTGCTGGAACTGCGGGGAGGGGCGGCGGCTTAAGGTCTGTCCGGGCGATCAGGGCAGGCCAGGACCTGGCTGAGGCAGGCGACGGACGGCAGCGGCGGCAGCGGCAGCGGCCATCCCTTCAACGCGGGGTCGACCGTGGCGTGTTCCCCGCCTGCCCGGCTCACCCGGATGCCCCCGGCCCACCCAACTCGCGCGGCCCACCTGGTTGGCCGGCTGGCCGGGCTCGCCCGGCTGGCCCGCTCGCCGCGCTGGCCCCGCTCGCCCCGCTCGCCCGGCTGGCCCGGCTGGCCCGGCTGGCCCGGCTGGCCCGGCTCACTGGGATCGCGCGGGCGAGGCAGAGGGCCGTGGGCGAGGCGGCGTAGGGAGCGCAGTAAGCGCGACGGACACGGCGGTCGCGACGGGCAGCGGCAGGGCGGACAGCAGGGCGGCTGCGGCAACCGAGGTGAGGACGCCCCCCCACCCCCCACCCCCACCCCCCGTCACTTACCCGGGCCCAGGCGTTGTCCGTGAAGTCCGGCGGACTTGCGGAGTTTCCGCAGGGATGGCGGAGCTCACGAGCGAACGCAGAGCCCCGGCTGTCCGATGGGCGAGCGGACAGCCCCCGACCGCGCAGCCCAGCGTGGCCCGGCGTGCTCAGCCCAGCGTGGCCCGGCGCAGCGTGGCCCGGCGCAGCGTGGCCCGGCGCAGCCAAGCACCGGGAGGGCGACGCCCCCGATCCCCGATCCCCGATCCCCGGTCAAGACTGTCGGCTCCGGGCCGGCGCCCGCGCGCGACGCAGCATCGCGCATGGCGCACCGCACATGGCGCACCGCGCATGGCGCATCGTGCAGCGGTGCTGCGCACCGCGCCGGCCCGTCCACCGCGTAGGCCACGGCGCCCCGCCCCTGCTCGGAATTCGGCCGTGGCGACGGCAGTTCCCGCGGTCGCCTCAGCCGGGCCGCTGGGGCGACCGTGCTCGCGCCTCCTCTTCCGCGGCCGCCACCCGCTCCTGCGCCTCGGCCAGGTCTTCCTCCGTCGGGGCATCGTCCTGGGTGAGCCGGCGGCGCCAATAGCCGCTGAAGTCGATCTGTCGTTTGCCGATGCCACGCTCCTCGACCAGATGCCGGCGCAGCTCGCGCACCGCGCCTGCCTCGCCCGCGAGCCACGCGAACACCGAGCCGGAGGGGAACGAAGCTTCGCGTACGGCGTTCAGGAGCGCGCCGCCACCCCTGGCCGCCGTGGTGTCGTCGCGGTGCACCCAGTGAACGGTGAGGTCGGCCGGGCTGGTGAGCGGCTGCTCCTCAGCGGCGTTCGCCACCTCTATGCAGGCAACTGCCCGGCTGCCCCGGGGAAGTGACTCGACGAGGGAGCCGATGGCCGGCAGAGCCGTCTCGTCCCCGGCGAGCAGCAGCCAGTCGGCGGAGTCGAGCGGCAGGGGCTTGGCGTATATCGCCGCCGGCCCGTAGCGGGCGAGGGTGTCCCCCACCGTCGCGGTGGACGCCCATCGGGTCGCCGGGCCGGTCTCTTCGTCGGCCGCCGACGAGGAGGCGCCGTGCAGGACGAAATCGATGGTGATCCGATGCCGCTCGGGGTCATAGGACCGCACCGTGTAGCTGCGCATCCACGGGCGCTCCTCCTCGGGAATGGCGAGGAATGCCTGGTACCAGCGCATCACATCGCCGTCCGCCTCCACTGCCGGGAGGCGGGGCGCCGACTGGCCGGGCCTGGGGAAGCAGAGTTTGAGCTGCTGGTCGGGCCAGGTGGGGAAGTCCTCCAGCCCCTCCCCGGCGAACGTCATGCGCGTCATCTGCGGAGTGATCCGCCGGACGCCGGTGACTGTGATGAGCGCGACGGGCACGTCCGTCATCGGATCCTCCTGGGAAGCGGGGCGCGAAGCAGAGCCGGACACAGGGCGAGAGGGGTCGGCGGTCCATTCGCGGAGTCATCCCACCCCTCCTGATATCCTTATGCCGTAAAGAGTTCAGTGACGACGTTACTTTATGCCGTAAGGAGTCGCAAGTGGTTCTGTTCGCGGGGCAGGGCGACGCCCGCCGTTCGATGTCGTTGCTGTGGCGGGCCGAGGCCTCGGCCGAGCCGCGCCCGACGCGTGGGCCCAAGCCCGCACTGAGCGTGGATGCGATCGTCGACGCCGGGATCGCGGTGGCCGACGCCGACGGCATGGCGGCCCTGTCGATGCGGGCGGTCGGCGAGAGCCTGGGCCGCACGGCGATGGCGCTCTACACCTACGTCCCCAGCAAGAGCGAGCTGGTGGATCTGATGTACGACCGGGCGCTGGCCGAGCTGCCCACCGACTACGACCTCACTCCGGGCTGGCGGGCCGCCGTGACCTCCTGGGCCGAGGACACCTGGGAGTTCTACCTGCGCCACCCCTGGGTCCTGCAGGTGTCCCAGGCGCGGCCGGTGCTCGGCCCCAACGAATACCGCTCCCTGGAGACGCTGGTACGCCTGCTGTACGCCACGGAGTTGCACTCCGCCGTGCTGCGGCGCATCGTCGGGGCGCTCTTCCACTTCGTCCGGGGCGCGGCGCGGACCGTCACGGAATCGCGGCTGGCCGCGGCGATGACGGGCGTGACCGACGAGGAGTGGTGGCAGTCCCGTTCCACGGTGCTCGGCGAGGTCGTCCCCGACTTCCCGCATCGTTTCCCGCTGTTGGTCCGCCTGGAGACCGAGGGCGCCTCACCGGACGCGGACGGTTCGGTCCCCTACATGGAGCGGGAGGCGAAGACGACCTTCGAGGTCGGCCTCGCCGTCCTCCTGGACGGGATCGAGACGACCGTGCGGAAGAACCGCTGACCCGTCGCAGCGCATCCACCCCATCGGCCACTGCCACCGCAGCCACCGCGCAAGAGCGCGGCGCCGCACACGTCCGAACACCGACCGCACGCCCTCCCCGCACGCCGGAAGAAGGCCATCCGCAGGGGCGTGACGGGAGGCCCGGTCCGGCCGTCCGCGCCTCGTCGACGGCGCCGCGCACCACGGGCGGGAACGTATCTTCTGCCCGTCACCGGCGCAGGGGCTTCTGGCAGTCGTCGCCGCCGTGCCCCGCAACCCGGGGGCTGGTCTCCCGGTTGAGTCCGCATGGACGCCAAGCAGACCGCCGCTCACCCCTTCCAGCGGCTCACCCTCCCGCACCAGCCCCCGCCGCCGGCCACCCCGCACCCATTGCGGCACGTGGAGGAGCCGACGCCGATCTTCGATCAGCTGCTGCGGGAGTGGCGGGCCGGCGCACTCCGGCCAGTCGTGTCCTGGCCGGTCGACGATCCCGCGAAGGGCCGGCCGGGGGCGGGCGTGGTGGGCGAGGACGGCCGCTGATTGCCCGTCATGCGGCCCTCGCCCGAGGCCGCGTCAAGCCGCCTGCCGTCATACGGCCGCGGCCACTCCGGCAGCCGCACGCTCCGCCCGGGAGGCCAGCCGCAGGGCGAGAGGCTTGGCGGACCACTCCCGGCCGCCGTCGGGCGGCCGCAGATACACCTCGCCGAAGCGTTCGGCGTCCTCCATCACCTGCCCCACCTGGCAGCGCTCCTTGTCCCACACCCAGGCACCTTCGCGGTAGGTCATCCTCTTCCCCCTTACGGGTAGCCAACTCCCGTTGTCATCTTGTCAGTTGCTGGTCAGGCATCACTGTTGTGCCGGTGCGGGCCCGCCCCGCCCCACCCCCGTGGAGGCCGGACGGGCCCGGGTCAGGGGCGGCTCATCGCGCCGGGTGGGCGGGCGGCCGCACAGGCTCCGGCAGGAGCCGCGCGAGGTGCTTCGCCACGTCGATGACCGTGCGGTCGGCGAGGTACGGGCCGACGATCTGGATGCCCAGCGGCAGGCCGTCAGCGGTCTTCCCGGCAGGAAGCACCACGGCGGGGAGCTTGACGTGGCTGGTCATGTTCAGCCAGGTCGTCTGGGCGAAGTAGGGGCGCTTCTCACCGTCCACCGTGATGTGGCGCTTCGGGACCGGGGTGGACGTCTGGTCGGCGACGGCGGCCGTCGGCGCGGCCGGGGTGATGAGCACGTCGTGCGTCTCGAAGTAGCGGGCCCAGTGGCCGCGCAGCTTCTCGCGCTCCTCGTTCGCGAGCATCCAGTCCCGGTGACGCATGGTCCGCGAGTGGAGGAAGAGGCCGCTCGGGTCGTCGGCCGGGATCTTGGCGGCAGCCTCGACGTCGGCCGCGAAGCCGGCGTCGTCCGCGGTGGCGCTCGCGGTGGCGTACATCAGGCGCTGGAACAGGGTGTCGCTGTCGGCCAGGTCCACCGGGCGGGTGGCGTCGTCGATCGTCGCGCCGGCCGAGCGGACCAGATCGGCGACGGTGTCGAGGAGGGCCCGGGTGTCCTTGTCGACGTGGCAGTACGGATCGTCCTGCCAGAGGCCGATCCGGTAGTCGCCCAGCCGGCTGTGCCTCGGCGCCGGGAGGTTGATCTGCCAGGCGGCGGCCTCGTCGGGCGCCGGGCCCACGAGCACGTCCAGCAGGAGTTCGAGGTCCTCGGGCGTCCTGGCGAGCGGGCCGAGGGTGAGCATGTCGGAGCTGGTGAGCCAGTCCGGCGGGCGCGGGATGTGGCCGCGGGTGGGGACGATGCCGAAGCTCGTCCGCAGGGCGTACACACCGCAGTAGGCGGCGGGCAGCCGCAGCGATCCCGCGAGGTCGCTGCCGACTTCGAGGCTGGTGAGGCCCGCCGCCACCGCGGCGGCCGGGCCGCCGGAGGAGCCGCCGGCGGTGCGGTCCGCCGCGTACGGGTTCTTCGTCGTGCCGAAGAGCGGGTTGCTGGTCTGGATGTCCTGGCACATCGTCGGCACGTTCGTCTTGCCGATGATGACGGCCCCGGCCGCGCGGAGCCGGGCGACCGCGTCGGCGTCCCGATCGGGGACGTGGTCGGCGAGACCGGGAGAGCCGCACGTCGTGCGCATCCCGCGCGTCTCCAGGGCGTCCTTCACGGTGAGGGGCAGACCGTGCAGCGGCCCCAAGGTCTTGCCGGTCTCGGCCAGGTGCCGGTCGGCCTTGTCCGCGGCCGCGCGGGCGCCCTCGGCGTCGAGCGTCACCACGGCGTTCAGGCCCGGGTTGACCCGCGAGTGGTGCTCCAGGTACTCCTCGACGAGGTCACGGCTGGACACCGCGCCCCGGCGCAGCGCGGCGACCTGTTCGCGGGCGGGCGCCAGGTGGAGCGCCTTGCGCCGGGTGGACCCGGCGGCTGCGCCGCGCGGGCGCGCACCGGCGGGGGACGTCATGGTGACCGCTGCGACAACGGCCGTGGCGGCGACGAGCAGGGTGCGGCGGACGATCACGTGCGGGCTCCTGAGGTGGGGCTGGCGGAGTCGGAAGCGGCACCGGTCTCCAGCCGGGGCGGGCTGAAGTACGCGGCGACGCGCTGGAGGTGCAGCAGCTCCTCTTCGGTGGTGGCGAGGGGCAGTTCGGCTTCCGCGTCGGCGTATTCGGCCGGGGCGTCGACGGGGTCGTTGCGGTGGTGGCGGATCAGGGCGTCGTGGATCTGGTCGGCGGTGACGGCCGCGGCGAGCCTCGCTCCGGTCAGCCCTTCCGTACGGCGCCGGTTCTCGGCCGCCGACCGTGCGGCGGGGTCGAGGTAGCGGCGCAGCAGTTTCTGGCCGTCCCGGATCTCGACCCGGCGGCGCAGCAGCGGGAAGTGGGCGCTGCGGCGGTGCAGGATGTCGTCGCGATGGCGGGCGGGGCGGCGCAGCACGATGCCGGAATCCGCCCGGTCCATCGCGCGCCACAGGTGGCGCAGGCGCCGGTAGCGCAGATGCGCGGTGGTCCAGTCGCGGGCGGACCGGGTACCGGCGGTCAGGGTGGGGAGGAAGTATCCGATCTGGGTGAGGGTGGAGCCCACGTCCCCGCACAGCCATGCGTACGGGTCGAGGCTCTTCACGCTGAAGCCGAAGACGGCTCCGAGGACGGCGCCGATCCGGATGGCGCTGTAGCCGAGGGTGACGAGGGCGCCGACGCTGATGAGCCGCAGCCCCCAGGCGATCGACGAACCCGCGGCGTTCCGGGCGTACTTCCAGCACGAGCGGGCGAGGTAGAGCTCCGCGACGGTGTATGTGCCGATGTAGAGCGTCATGTACGCCTGGAAGAACGGGTCGTGGGCGTAGTAGAGGGAGAAGTCGGCGGGCCGTTGGGTGGCCGGTGTGAGGAGCGCGAACAGCACGACCATGACGGCGATGACGACGGCCGCCGCGGTGAGCAGTGCGCGCCTGCGGCGCCGGGCCACGGCGGGCGTCCGCGACCAGTGGGCGAGGACGATGGCCTGCAGGGCGAAGACGAGGATCACGCTGCTCTGGGCCAGCGGTACGGCGATGTTGGTGACGCCGAGGGTGCTGTCGATGCGCACCCACACCCAGGTGAGGGACACGGCGTAGCTGAGCGCGGAGAAGAAGTAGGTGAATGCCAGCGCGACCAGCGCGGGGTCGCGGCGGTCCCGGCGCAGGTCACGCAGCAGGAAGAGGAGCCCGGACCCGGCAATCGCCAGACACAGGGGGTGCAGGATGTCTTTCACGAGGGCCTTATCCGGTCAGCGCAGCAGGGTGCGGGCTATCGGGTCGGCGCCCCGGTGACTGCGGGAGGCGGCGGAGCCGGAGAGGTCAACGTGTTCCTGCAGAAGTGATCCGAGCATCTCCGCTTCCAGCTCGTCCGGGTCGGAGTAGCGGGTGCGGCCGAGCACCAGCTGGACGGTGGCGGGGTCGATGTCCGTGATCAGCCCGCCCAGGTTCCCGGCCGGCAGCTGGGCTCCGCCGGGGTGGCGCTTGAGCATGTGGGCGAGTTCGTGCCCGATGATGGCGTCCGCGTGGGCCCGGCTGATGCTCGGGTCGTAGAAGACGTAGTCCGTGGTCTCCGTGGCCAGCCACAGGCCGCAGGGCGCGGAGGAGTCGAGCGCGTCCGGGTCCGCGGGGTCGGGGGCGGCGGGCATGAGGCGGATCGAGCGGTCGAGCCGCCGCTCCACGAACGGCACCAGGTCCTGGACGCTGTCGGCGGGGGGAAGGTCCAGTTCGTGGACGAACTCCCGGCTGCGCCGCTCTACCTCGTCGGCGACTCCGTGGTCACGGCGTCGGCCCCACATGCGGACCCCTCTCACGATCGGCTGGACTGGAACGGACACGGCACCCGGATCACGGCAGGTTCTGTTCGGGCTCGGCCGGCAGGCCTTCCTGCTGACGTACGGCGTCGATGGCCTTCAGCACTTCACCCAGGCTCTCGTCGGACAGCCCGATCGCGCGCAGGGCGACCTGCTTGACGCCGGCCCGGCTCAGCTTCCGCAGCAGCTCGAACTGCGCGGTGACCTTGCGGGTGATCTCGTCCTCGACGAAGTAGCCGGCTTCGACGCCGAAGAAGCGGGCCAGGAGCGGCACCAGGGTGATGGTCGGGGTCCGCTGGCCGTTGCGCAGCATGCCGAGGTAGGCGCCGGTGTAGCTGTCGTCGCCGTAGGAGGAGATGGTCCGGGCGACGTGGGCGTTGCTGAACTCCTTCGCGCCCGGCGGCCGTACGCGGTCGAAGAGGTAGTTCAAGCGGTCGGCGAAGGAGGCTCCCGGCCCCGGCACGGGCACGGCCGCGAGGGGCTTCTCCGGCATCCCGGCGCCCGGCGGCACGTCTTCCTGGATCACGCTGCGCTGCCCCCTCCCGTTTTCCCTAAACTATAGTTGACGGTGCCACAGCAGGCGGTCCGGATTCAAGTCCTCGCGGGCCCCGGGACGGGTCTCGGGCGCCTCTCCGCGGCGGAGGCGGGTCGCCGCTCACCGCCGGGCCGAGCCGGTGGCGATCCGGCGCGAATGCCACTCTTCCGGTCGAACTAGACTGTCGAAACCACCCAAAAGCGTGAGGTGCGTCCTGAAACCGCACGGTGAGCACGGCCACGTCCCGCACCACCCCCGTGGCCGCTTCGCCGCCGAGGAGAAGCCGGACCGATGCCGCAGTACCCGTACGCCCCTGACCCGTCCGCCGCCTCCCCCGCCGCCGACACCGCGAACACCTCCGACACCTCTGACACCTCCGACACCGCGGCCGAGCTGGCCGAACGGACCACGCAGAGCCTGTGCGACCTGGCCGGCGGGCCGATCTCGCGGCTTCCGCAACTGCTGGAGGCGATGGTCCTCGTCGGATCCGACCTGGATCTGCACAACGCGCTGGACCGCATCGCCGAGACCGCCGCATCCCTGACCGGCGCGCGGTACGCCGCCGTGGGGATCCGCGGCGAGGACGGCGAGGGGCTGTCCGACCTCATCACCTTCGGCGTCTCCCCCGAGGACGAGCGGCGGATCGGGCGGCTGCCGGACGGCCACAGCGGCGTCCTCGGCGCCCTGCTGCGCGGCGCCGAGGGGATCCGGATCGCCGATGTGACGACCGATCCGCGCACCCTCGGCCGGCTCCCCGACGGGCATCCGCCCCTCCGTTCCTTCCTCGGGGTGCCCATCCGGGTGCAGGGCGAGATCTTCGGGAGCCTGTACCTCGCGGAGAAGGCCGACGGCGGCGAGTTCAGCGCCGAGGACCTCCATCTGGTGCGGGTGCTGGCCACGGAGGCGGGTATCGCCATGGGCAACGCCCGGATGCACTCCGCGGCCCGGCAGCGGCGGCGCTGGATCGACGGCGCCGCGTCCGTCACCACCGCGCTGCTCGCCGGCCCGGACACCCGGTCCACCACCGAGCTCGCCCTCACCGTCGTCGCGGAGAAGGGCCGCGAACTCGCCGAGGCGGCGACCGGCGCGGTCCTGCTGCCCCACGCGGAGGGCGGCATGGACGTCGTGGCGATCTCCACCGAACTGTCCGACGCCGTACGGAGCGAGGCCTACCGCGGAAGGATCCCTCCGGAGAGCCCGGTGGTGCACCAGATACGCGCCGGACTCGCCGTCTTCACCGACGACTTCGCCGCGGACCCTCGCTCGATCTCCCCGATGGCCCGCTACTACGGCCCGACGATGCTGCTGCCGCTGCGCAGCAACGGGCGGGTGCTGGGCGCGCTCGCGCTCTGCCGGCTGTCCGGGGACCGCACCTTCAGCCACAGCGAACGGACCCTGGCGACGCAGTTCGCCTCGCAGGCCGCGCTGGCCCTGATGCTCGCCGATTCGCACCGCGACCGCGAACGTCTCGCCGTCCTCGAAGACCGCGACCGGATCGCCCGCGATCTGCACGACCTCGTCATCCAGCGGCTGTTCGCCACCGGAATGATGCTGCAGAGCGCGCAGCGCAAGGCCGTCGTACCGGAGGTCCGGGAGGGGGTCGGCCGGGCCGTGGACGAACTGGACGCGACGATTCAGGAGATCAGGACCACGATCATCGCGCTGCAGCAGACACCGTCCGAAGCGCAGCCCGGTCTCCGCACCCGGCTCCTGCGCGAGGCGGGCGCGGCGGCCGCGGCACTCGGCCGCCGTCCGTCGGTGCGGTTCGTGGGCCCGGTGGACGCGCGGGTCGGCGACGGGTGCGGACGGGAGCTGGTGGCGGCGCTGGGCAGCGCGCTGGCGGAGGTGGCCACGTCCACGCCGCCGCCCTCGTCGCGTACCGAGGTGGTGGTCGATACGACCCGCACCCTGCCTGATGGCCGGGCAGGGGTACGGCTGACGGTGACCTGCGAAGGCGGTACGGACGGGGAAGGGCGCGCGGACGTCCGGCTGGTGCGGGACCTGCCCCTCACCTGACGCGTAGGACGCCCCCGGGCGTCGGGGAACCGCCGGCGCGAACCACCCCCGGCGCGCTCAGGTGCCGATGACGCGCAGCCCCAGCCACAGGCCGACCGTCGAGAGCGCCAGGGTGGCGGGGACGGTGAGCAGGCCGAGGCGGGTGAAGGTCGGCAGGTCGGGCGCGGTTCCGTGGTCGTGCAGGATGCGCCGCCACAGGAGGGTGGCCAGGGAACCGACGTAGGTCAGGTTCGGGCCGATGTTCACCCCGATCAGCACTGCCAGGACCGGGCCGGTCCCGGACTGGGCCGCGACGGGGAGCAGCGCGAGCACCGCGGGCAGGTTGTTGATCAGGTTGGCGAGCAGCGCGGCGAACGCGGCCATGCCGAGCAGCGCGGGCAGCGAGGAGCCGTCGGGGAGCAGCCGGTCCACGGCGTCGCCCAGGCCGTTGTCGACGACTGCCTGGACCACGACGCCGAGGGCGAGGACGAAGACGCAGAACAGCGGGTTCGTCGCCTTGACGAGCTGCGCCGGCGTCGTCTCCCGGCGGCTCAGCGCGCGGACGGCGAGCACCAGGGCCCCCGCCAGCGCCGCCCACGCCGGGTTCAGACCGGCGAACGAGGTCACCACGAATCCGGCGAGGGTCAGGGAGAGCACCACGAGCGCGAAGACCGGGACCGGTGGGGGCGCAGCCCCGGAGTCCGGGTTCCGGGCGTGCTCGTCGGGTCCGGCGGCCGGTGTCAGGTCCCGGGCGAAGAAGCGCCGGAAGACCAGATATTCGACGACGACGGCCACCACCCAGGGCAGCGCCATCAGCGCCGCGAACCGGGTGAAGGAGAGCCCGGCGGCGGACAGGGCCAGCAGGTTGGTGAGGTTGGAGACCGGGAGCAGCAGCGAGGCGGAGTTCGCCAGGTGGGCGCAGGCGTAGAGGTGCGGGCGGGCGCGGGCACGGGCCCGGACCGCGGTGGCGAGGATCACCGGTGTCAGCAGCACCACGGTGGCGTCCAGGCTCAGCACCGCGGTCACCGTCGCGGCCAGCACGAACACCCCGGCCAGCAGGCGGCGCGGCCGGTTCGTGCACATCCTGGCCAGCGCCGCGCCCGCCGCCTCGAAGAGGCCCTCCCGGGCGCAGAGATACGCCAGTGCCAGCACCGCGGCGAGAAACCCGACGACCGGCAGCAGGCTGTGCACCTGGGCCCAGGCGTCGGACAGCGGTACGGCGCCGGCCAGGACCACGATCGCCGCGGCGGGCACGGCCGCCACCGCCTCACTGGCACCGCGCGGACGGCGTACGGCGAAGCCCAGCACTCCCAACAGCAGGAAGAGGGACAAGGTCTCGGCCACGGCGGTGCTCACAGCCGAAAACTACAGGTCAGCTCGACGCTCCCGGCCCGGCGGGTCGGAAGGCCGAGGGGCCGCCCGCCCGATTCGTCCGCGTTCGGCGGGCCACGGGAGGGTGAGCGGCGAGGAATCGCTTGACCTCAAGTTTGGTTTAGGTCCTAGGTTCCTTTCATGTCGCCGGTCAGCCACGGCGATCCCGTCACGACCCGATACTCAGGAGGCCGCAAATGGACATGGAAGTCACCGCCTGGCATTCGCTGCACAGCACCATCACCGCGCAGCAGGGCCGGCGTTCCTTCTCCCGCGCGACCCTGCGCCGCATCGCGGCCTTTGCCCGCCCGCACCGCCGCCACCTCGTGTGGTTCCTGGTGCTGAGCACCGTCACCGCCATGATGGCGGTGGCCACCCCCCTGCTCGCCGGGCGGGTCGTCGACGCCATCGTCAAGGGCGATTCATCGGGCATCGTGCTCGGACTGTCCGGGCTGATCGCGGGCATCGCCGTCGCCGAGGCGGGGTTCGGTCTCCTGACCCGCTGGCTGTCGGCGAGCATCGGTGAAGGGCTGATCCTGGATCTGCGGACGACCGTGTACGACCACGTGCAGCGGATGCCCGTCGCCTTCTTCACCAGAACCCGTACGGGTGCGCTGGTGAGCCGCCTCAACAACGATGTGATCGGCGCCCAGCGGGCGTTCAGCGACACCCTGTCAGGGGTCGTCAGCAATATCGTGACGCTGCTGCTCACCCTCGTGGTGATGCTGAGCCTGTCGTGGCAGATCACCCTGATCGCGCTGGTGCTGCTGCCGGTGTTCGTCCTGCCCGCCCGCCGCGTCGGCCGGCGGCTGGCGGATCTGCGCCGCGAGGGCGCCGACCACAACGCCACGATGGGGACGCAGATGACGGAGCGGTTCTCCGCTCCGGGCGCCACCCTGGTCAAGCTGATGGGCCGCCCGCAGCACGAGTCCGCCGAATTCGCCGCCCGGGCCGGCCGGGTGCGGGACATCGGCGTCCGCTCGGCGATGGTGCAGACGTACTTCGTCACCGCCCTCACCCTGGTCTCGGCCCTGGCACTGGCGGTGGTCTACGGACTGGGCGGCTTCCTGGCCCTGCGCGGACAGCTGGAGGCCGGCGCGATCGTCTCGCTGGCACTGCTGCTCACCCGGCTCTACGCCCCGCTGACCGCGCTGTCCGGCGCACACATCGAGGTCATGAGTGCGCTGGTCAGCTTCGAGCGGGTCTTCGAGGTGCTGGACCTCAAGCCGCTGATCACCGAGAAGCCGGATGCCCGAGCGGTGCCCGAGGGGCCGGTCTCGGTCGAATTCGACTCCGTACGCTTCGGCTACCCGTCCGCCGACAAGGTCTCGCTCGCCTCCCTGGAGGAGGTCGCCACACTCGACACCCGGGGCGGCGAAGAGGTCCTGCACGACATCTCCTTCCGCGCCGAGCCGGGCCAGATGGTCGCCCTCGTCGGCTCCTCGGGCGCCGGCAAGTCGACCATCGCGCAACTCCTGCCGCGGCTGTACGACACGGACGCAGGCGCGGTCCGGCTGGGTGGCACGGATGTCCGTGAGCTGACCGCCGCCTCGCTCCGCGAGGTGCTCGGCATGGTCACCCAGGACGGGCACCTCTTCCACGACTCCATCCGCGAGAACCTGCTGCTGGCCAAGCCGGAGGCGACCGAGGACGAGCTGTGGAGCGCACTGCGCCGGGCCAGGCTCGAGCAGCTGATCGCCTCCCTCCCCGACGGGCTGGACACCGTCGTCGGCGAGCGCGGCTACCGTCTCTCCGGCGGCGAACGGCAGCGCCTGACCATCGCGCGGCTGCTGCTCGCCCACCCCCGCGTGGTGATCCTGGACGAGGCCACCGCCCACCTGGACAACACTTCCGAGGCCGCCGTGCAGGAGGCCCTGGCCGAGGCGCTGGTGGGCAGGACCGCGGTGGTGATCGCGCACCGGCTGTCGACCGTACGGGCCGCCGACCTGATCCTCGTCGTCGAGGCCGGGCGGATCGTCGAGCGCGGTACGCACGAGACGCTGCTGGCGGCGGACGGCCGCTACGCCGAGCTGTACCGGACGCAGTTCGCCACCCCGCACGGCCACCCGGACGCCGGCCCGGACGCGCCCCCGGTCCAGGACCCGGACACGGGCCCGGAGTTCGCCGGGGAGACCGCTCTGGTGCGGTAACGCCGCGCCCGGAGGTCCCCGCCTCTTGGCGGGGACCTCCGTATGCCGAAAACTGAGGCGATGACGCAGCGCGCGGAACACTCGACTGTCATGGACCGCCTCGCGATCGACGATCTGATCACCGGCTACGCCATCGCCGTGGACGACGGCGACTGGCCCGGCTACCGGGCCCTGTTCACCGAGGACGGCCGGGCCGACTACCGCTCCGCCGGCGGGATCGAGGGCAGCACGGAGGAGATCGCCGTCTGGCTTGCCGACATGCTCAGCCACTTCTCCGTACGCCAGCACCTCGTCGTCAACCGCCGCATCACCGTCGGCGCGCGCGACGGCGCCCCCGGCGACACGGCCGCGATCCAGGCCGACTACCTCAACCCGATGCGACTCGCCCGCCCCGGAACGGATACCGGACACGGCCCGACGGCCCCCGACTACACCTGCGCCGGCCGCTACGACTTCGCCGCCCGCCGCACCACCGACGGCTGGCGGCTGACCGGTGTCGTGGTCCACGAGAAGTGGCGCGAAGTGCTGCCCGCGACGGACTAGGACGCGTCCGAAGAGTCCCTTCGTCCACCCGGAAGGCGGGACCCGCGGCGTCCGGCGGGTGCCCCCGCAAGGCGGAGGGTCTTCCCGATACGACCGCTCCGCGACCCGGCGCGCAGGACCGGAATCGGCCGTATATCCCGGACACCCTGATGCACCCTGTCCTTGATCGGCCCGGCCGCGCACACTGACCCTCCGGCCGGTCGAACCGACCGGAACCCGCAGCCCACGGCAAGGCCCGGCCCGAGGGAGACCGTATGCACAGACCGCCCGACCACCGGGCACGGTGGCTCCGCTCCGCCTGGGCGCGGGGAGCGGCCGCGGCGCTCGCCGGGGCCCTGCCGGCGCTCGCCTTTCCCGCACCGTCCTGGTGGTGGCTGGCCTACGTCGCCCTCGTGCCCTGGCTGCTGCTGGTGCGGTCGGCGACGACCAACGGGCGGGCGGCGCTGGACGGCTGGCTGGGCGGCGCCGGCTTCATGCTGGCCGTCCACCACTGGCTGCTGCCGAGCCTGCACGTCTTCATCCTCGTGCTGGCCCTGCTGCTCGGCGCGCTGTGGGCACCGTGGGGGCTGCTGGTGCGCGCGATGCTGCGCGGGTCGCCGGGCGCGGGGCGGTGTGCCGCCTCGCTGGTGGTGTTGCCATCGGGCTGGTTGATGGTCGAACTGGCCCGCTCCTGGGAATACTTGGGCGGCCCCTGGGGGCTGCTGGGCGCCAGCCAGTGGCAGCTGCCGCCCGCCCTGCGGCTCGCCTCGATCGGCGGGGTATGGCTGCTGACCCTGCTGATCGTGGCGGTGAACACCGCGCTGGCCCAGCTGATCGCCCGCCCGCCGGTCCGGCTCCCGGCCGTCGCCGGACTCCTGGTGTGCGCACTCGCCGGCACCGTCGCCTGGTACTGGGCGCCGGCGCCGCGGCCCGCCGGAACGGTCCGGATCGCCGTCGTCCAGCCCGGTCTCGACGGCGGCCCCGAGGGGCGGCTGGCGCGCAGCGAGGCGCTGACCCGCACCCTGGCGGGCCGCGGGGTGCGGCTGGTGGTCTGGGGCGAGAGCAGCCTCTATCAGGACCCGGCCGACCACCCCGAGCTCGCCGCCCGGCTCGCCGCGCTGTCCCGGCAAACCGGCGCCGACCTCCTGGTCAACACCGACGCGACACGCGCCGGACGGCCGGGGATCTACAAGAGCGCGGTGCTGATCGGGCCGCACGGGCCGACCGGCGACCGCTACGCCAAGATGCGGCTGGTGCCCTTCGGCGAGTACATACCGGCGAGATCCGTGCTCGGCTGGGCGACACGGGTGGGCAAGGCCGCCACCACCGACCGGAAGCGCGGCACCCACCAGGTGCTGATGCCGGTCACGACGGCGGGCGGACTGCCCATCGGGCCACTGGTCTGTTTCGAGACGGCGTTTCCCGACATGAGCCGCCGGCTGGCGCGGGACGGCGCCCGGGTGCTGGTCGCCCAGTCCTCGACCTCGACGTTCCAGAACAGCTGGGCGCCGGACCAGCACGCCTCACTGGCCGCGCTGCGCGCCGCGGAGACCTGGCGGCCGATGGTGCACGCCACGCTCACCGGCGTCAGCACGGTGTACGGGCCGCGCGGCGAGCCGGTCGGCGAGCGGCTGGGCACCGACCGCAGCGCGGCGGCCGTCTACGACCTGCCGCTGGCCGAGGGCACCAGCCCGTACACCCGCTACGGCGACTGGGCGCTGCACGGCGCGATGGCCACGCTCGTGGTGGCCGGCGTCCTCGTCGGGGTGCGGGCGCTCAGGCGGCCTGCGCGAGCGCTTCGGTGACCACGCGTTCACACAGTTCGTGGGTGCGCAGCGCGTCCTCCGCGGACGGCCGGCGGCCGGCCCGGACATCGTCGAGGAAGGCGAGGACGATCTGCTCGATGCCGCGCTGGCGGGCGACCGGCACCCAGTCGCCGCGGCGCCGCACGCTCGGCTGCCCCTTGTGGTCGATGACCTCGGCGAGGTTGACGACCTGACGCCTGGTGTCCTGCCCGGAGACGTCGAGGATCTCCTCCGTGGAGCCGCTCAGGCGGTTCATGGTGCCGATCGCGGTGAAACCGTCGCCGGACAGCTGCAGCACGACATGCTGCATCAGCCCCTCGCGGATCCGGGCGCGCACATCGACATGCTCGATGTCGCCGGGGACGAGGTAGCGCAGGGTGTCGACGACGTGGATGAAGTCGTCCAGCACCAGGGTGCGCGGGTCCTCGGGCAGGCCGATGCGGTTCTTCTGCATCAGGATCAGCTCACGGGGGTGCTCGCGGCACTGGCTGTATCCGGGCGCGAAACGGCGGTTGAAACCGACGGTGAGGCCCACCCCGCGGTCCTCGGCGAGCCGCACGATGCGCGCGGATTCGGCCAGTTCGTAGGAGATCGGCTTGTCGACATACGTCGGTACGCCTGCCTCGATGAGCCGGGTCACGATCTCGGGGTGCACGGCGGTCGGCGCGTGCACGAAGGCGGCGTCCAGGCCTTGGGACAGCAGCGAGTCCAGGTCGGTGTGGAGCCGGCCGCCGGTCAGCCGGTGGGTGTCGCCGACCCGTTGGAGGGTGGCCGGGGTGCGGGTCTGCAGATGCAGTTCGACGCCGGGCTGGGCGCCCAGTACGGGCAGATACGCCTTCTGGGCGATATCTCCGAGTCCGATGCAGCCGACCTTCACTCGTTCTCCTTGGGTAGTACCGCGGCCCTGGCGCCCCGCGTGCCGGAAGCACCGGAAGCATACGTGGCGGCGGGCGGCCGCCAGTCGGCGATGCCGTCGAGGCTCCGCAGCGCGAGATCCGGTGCGCAACGCGCCGTCAGGGCCATCGCGGCGGCGCGCAGCGCGCAGGCCGGCCGGGACCGCACGGCGGAGAGCCGGGCGATCCGCTCGGACCGGCGCACCACGTCCATGGTGCGCGGCAGCCGGCGGCGGGTGTAGGCGGCGAGCGCGGCGCCGAGATCGGCGTCCGGCGCCGCCTCGTACGCCAGCACGACGGCGTCCTCGATGGCCTGGCAGCCGCCCTGGCCGAGGTGGGGCGCCATGGGGTGGACGGCGTCGCCGAGGAGGGCGACCCGTCCGTGATGAAAGGCGGGTGGCGGTGCGGCGGCGGTCGCCACGTCGTTGCGCAGCACGGCGGCCGGGTCGACGGCGGCCAGCAGTGCGGGCACGGGGTGGTGCCAGTGACCGAAGCGGCGCAGCAGTTCGGCGCGTTCGTCGTCGGGTGCCCGTCCGCCGGGGGGAACGGTGGCGGTGGCGTAGGCGTAGACCCGACCGTCGTGCAGCGGGAAGGAGCCCCACAGGCCACCGGGGCCCCAGGTTTCGTGCGCCGTATACGGGCGGGCGGGCGCGGGCACGACGAAGCGCCATGCGGTGCACCCGGCGTAGCGGGGCTCGGGGTGACCGGGGAAGACGGCCCGGCGGACTGCGGAGTGGATCCCGTCGGCGGCCACGACGAGGTCCGCGGTGAGTTCGGAGGTCCGGGCGGCGGTGAGTTCGGGTGTCCGGGCGGCAGCCGGGGCGGAGGCCCGGCCGGCGGGCCGGTCGGCGGGCCGGTCGGCTGTCCGGTCGGCGGCTCTCAGGGAGTCGCCCTCTCCTCCCCTGCCGCCCCGGAGGCCGTCACCCGAGGCACCCGTGTCGCCCGTGACGCGCACGCGCGCCGGGCGGTCGTCCCGAGCCGGGTCGCCCGCCTCCACGAGCGCGGCGGTCACTCCGGTGCGTACGGCTCCTTCGGGCAGCCGGTCCGCGAGCAAGGCGACGAGGTCGGCGCGGTGGGCCACGACGACCGGGTCGCCGAAGCGCCGGACGGCCGCGGCATTGTCCGTACGGGCCAGCCGACGGCCGCTCGGGAGGCGCATCTCCCCGGCGGCCTGCCAGGCGGCCATGGCGCGTACCGCGTCGCCCGCGCCGAGGGTGTCGAGGGCGCGCTGGGCGTTCGGCGCGAGCCCGATGCCTGCGCCGACCGGTTCCAGAGCGGCGGCGCGCTCCAGGACGGTGACCGACCAGCCGCGGCGCTCCAGTGCCACCGCGGCGGTGAGCCCGCCGATCCCGCCGCCGATGACGATCGCGGTGCGCTGCCGCATGCTGCCTCCATAGCCGCTCGATGGCTCACCCTCGGTGCTTGCGCGGCCCACTCCCGACGCCTCACTACACCTGTAGTCCCCACGGTACTACAGGTGTAGTCGACGAGGTAGGCTCGGCTGCCATGAACGCCCGCAGCACCTCCCGTCATGAGCTGATCGCCGATGCCGCCCTGGCTCTACTCGCCGAGCGGGGAATGCGCGGGCTGACCCACCGCGCCGTCGACGAGGCGGCCGGGCTGCCGCAGGGCTCCACCTCCAATCTCGCCCGCACCCGCTCCGCCCTGCTGGAGACCGCGGCCTGGCGACTGGCCGAGCGGGAGGCCGCGGTGCTCACCCCGAACGAGCTGCCGGCCACACCCGACACCCGCGGGGGCGACGGCGCGGACGCGGTTGCCGACGCGCTCTCGCTCGCGCTGCACCGCTACCTCTCCCGGCACCGCCAACTGGTCGTCGCCCGCTACGAATTGGCCCTGGAGGCGACCCGCAGGCCCGAGCTGCGGGCCGTCTACGACCGGGCGGGCCGGGCCTTCCGCGAGCCGATGGCCGCGATGCTGGCGGCGGCCGGCTCGACCGAACCCGAGCGGCACACGCTCACCATGGTCGCGTGGTGCGACGGCATGCTGTTCTCCTGCACCGCGGGGCAGTTCCACGCCGCCGCGCCCTCCCTCGACGCGCTGCGCACCTCGTGCACGGAAGTTCTCCGCGGCGTCCTGGGCCGGTAGCGCCCCCATGCTCCGGACCCACCGCGCCGCCCGCCCCACCGGTCCGCGCATCACCTCCGCGCCCCTGGCCCCTGGCCCCTGCCGGATCCCGCACACCGATCACTCCTGTGGAGCCTTCCCAAGCGCCCGTGTGGCCAGGAGAGTTACGCACGTGCACCGAATGCCCACAGCAGCGGTCCTGGCGGTGGTGGTCGCGACGACCGCCACCGGCTGTATGACCGTCAACACCCGCCCGGCCCCCGCAGGCCCGCCCCGCCCCGTCCGCCCCGCCCCGTCCGCGGAGCCACCGGGCCCGCAGACCCCACCACGCGACACCCGCTCGTCGGTCGCGTCCCCACCACCGGCGGACCGCGCCCATAAGGACCCGCACCACAAACGGGCGGACGGGACAGGAAGCCGGCGGACGAGCCAGGTCCCGGCACAAGGCGAGCGAGGTGGTGGGGCGGCGGGACCACGGCCCGCGCCTGCCGGCCGCCAGGGGGCCGACGCCAACGACCGGCGGACCGACCGGCCCGCGGGCCAGGACCGGGCCAAAACCCCTCGGGTGCCGCGTATCGGAGGGATGCCCGCCGTCCCGAGCGGTACCGATATCTGTGCGCTGGGCCGGGCCTACGGGCACTGGCAGCGCGATGACGCGGCACAGCAGGTCTGTGGCGCTTCCTACGGCAACTGACCCGCTTCCGCCCCCGGGCTCTACGGCAAGGGGCCGGCCGAGCCTTCGAGGCGCAGCTCCAGGCGGTCGATGGCTTCTCTGAGCCCCTGGCGGTATTCCCCGTCCGCGAGGGCGTTGGCCGAGGCGCGGGCCCGCACCAGCTGGGCCCGCGCCTCGGCCCTCCGGTCGAGGCCGGCGTAGTCCGTCGCGAGGTTGAGGTGAAGTGAGGGGAAGAAGGCCCGCAGGGCGACGAGGGGGTGGCGGGGGCCGGGGCCGTCGGCGACGCTCGTCGCGCCGGGAGCCGCACCGGTGTCGTCGGTGCGCTCGGTGACGAAGCCCTCGGCCGCCTCCAGAGCCCTCAGGTCCCAGTCGAGTTCATCCTTGGGGTCGTCCTGGGTGTCGGCCATGTAGTGGGCGAGGGTGCAGCGGTGGAAGGCGTCCCCCTGCGGCCCGATCTCGTGCCACAGCTGCGAGAGACGGTTCCGGGCCTCTTCCCGGTCTCCGGCGCGATGCAACATGATCGCCTGCCCGATCCGGGTCAGCACACGGTCCTCGGGCGCCTGCTCCCGCTGCTCTTCCGCCACCGCGCACTTCCCGCCTTCGCTCACCGCCGCCGCCACTGCCGTCCCCCCGACGCTAACCGCCGACGGGAACCTGCGCGCGGTATGCGCGACGCGCCCGGGGGCGGGGCTCAGCCCAGGTCAGGGATGCGCCAGTCGATCGGGGTGTGGCCCTGGGCGGCGACCGCCTCGTTGATCTGGGTGAAGGGGTGGGAGCCGAAGAACTTCTTCGCCGACAGCGGGGAGGGGTGGGCGCCCTGCACCACGGCATGCCGCTCCTCGTCGATCAGCGGCAGCTTCTTCTTGGCGTAATTCCCCCACAGCACGAAGACCGCCGGGTCGGGCCGGGCGGCGACGGCGCGGATCACGGCGTCGGTGACCTTCTCCCAGCCCTTGGCCTTGTGTGAATTGGCCTCGCCCTCGCGGACGGTGAGAACGGCGTTCAGCAACAGCACGCCCTGCCGGGCCCATGGCATCAGATAGCCGTTGTCCGGAACCGGGTGGCCCAGCTCTTCCTGCATTTCCTTGTAGATGTTCCGCAGCGACGGCGGTGTCTTGACGCCGGGCCGCACGGAGAAGCACAGGCCGTGGCCCTGTCCGGCGCCGTGATACGGGTCCTGCCCGAGGATCAGCACCTTCACCTGGTCGTAGGGCGTCGCCTCCAGCGCCGCGAAGACCTCCTCGCGGGGCGGGTAGACCGGGCCCCGGGCCCGCTCCTGCTCGACGAAGTCGGTGAGCTCCTTGAAATAGGGCTTCTCCAGCTCCTCGCCGAGGACCCCGCGCCACGATGCGGGCAGCATGTCGGTCACCACGTCAACAACCTCCGGTGTACGTTCCGTTCTCACTCACAGAACCTACCGGCGACCACTGACAACGCGGCCCGCGGGACGGTCGGGCGAACCGGGGAGGCGGAACGGCCCGGCCGCGCCCTGGGTGCCGGTCCCGCCGGACCGGCACCACTCCCCCGCAGCGTGCCGGGGCCGGGCGGGCGTCAGACGCCGGCGTTGAGGAACAGACCGCCGTCGACGACCAGCGTCTGACCGGTGACCCAGCCCGAGGCGTCGGACAGCAGGAAGGCCGCGGCCCCGCCGATGTCCTCCGGGACGCCGAGCCGTGCCATCGGGTAGCCGGCCGCCGCCTCCTCCTCGCGGTTCTCGTACAGCGCCGCCGCGAACTTCGTCTTCACGACGGCGGGCGCGATGGAGTTGACCCGTACCACCGGCGCGAACTCGTGGGCGAGCTGCAGCGAAAGGTTCACCATCGCCGCCTTGCTCATGCCGTAGGCACCGATGAAGGGCGAGGCGTTGATACCGGCGATGGAGGCGATGTTGACGATCGCGCCGCCGTTGTCCTTCTGCCATGCGTGCCAGGTGCGCTGCGCGAAGCCGAGAGCCGAGACGACGTTGGTCTCGAAGACCTTGCGCGCGACATTGAGATCGAGGTCGGCGATGGGGCCGAACACCGGGTTCGTACCGGCATTGTTGACCAGGTAGTCGACGCGGCCGAAGGTCTCCATCGCGCGCTCGACGGCGACGGCCTGGTGTGCCTCGTCGTGCGCCTTGCCGGCGACGCCGATCACCCGGTCGGCGCCGAGCTTCTCGACGGCCTCCTTGAGGGCGTCCTCGTTGCGGCCGGTGATGACGACCCGGTCGCCGCGGGCGACCAGCGCCTGGGCGATGCCGTAGCCGATGCCCCGGCTTGCGCCGGTGACGAGTGCCGCCTTGCCCGAGAGCTCGGGGAGCGGGCTGTCCTGCTGGGTCATGTCCTGTACTCCTGAAGTCGGTGGGGCGGTCAGTTGAGCGGGCCGCCGGCGACGTACATGACCTGGCCGGACACGAAGCCGGCCGCCTCGCCGGTGAAGAAGGCGATGGCGTTGGCGATGTCGTCGGGCCGGCCGACGCGCTGCACGGGGATCTGGGTGGCGGCTGCGGCCTGGAAGTCCTCGAAGCCCATGCCGACGCGCTCGGCGGTGGCGGCCGTCATGTCGGTGACGATGAAACCGGGGGCGACGGCGTTGGCGGTGACGCCGAACTTGCCGAGCTCGATGGCCAGGGTCTTGGTGAAGCCCTGCAGACCGGCCTTCGCCGCCGAGTAGTTGACCTGGCCGCGGTTGCCGAGCGCCGAGCTGGAGGAGAGGTTGACGATCCGGCCGAACTTGGCGTCCACCATGTGCTTCTGGCAGGCCTTCGACATCAGGAACGCGCCGCGCAGGTGCACGTTCATGACCGTGTCCCAGTCGGTCTCGCTCATCTTGAACAGCAGGTTGTCGCGGAGCACGCCCGCGTTGTTGACGAGGACGGTCGGCGCGCCCAGCTCGGCGGCGACCCGCGCGACCGCCGCCTCCACCTGCGCCGCGTCGGAGACGTCGGCGCCTACGGCGATGGCCTTGCCGCCGGCCGACGTGATCTTCTCAACGGTGTCCTTGCAGGCCGCCTCGTCGAGGTCGATCACTGCGACGGCGCGGCCCTCGGCGGCCAGGCGGACGGCGGTGGCCGCGCCGATACCGCGGGCTCCGCCCGTGACGATGGCGACGCGCTGCTCGGTGGTGGACATGCGGGTTCTCCTCACCCTCGAAACCTCGACAAGCGGTCCGCCGCACCGATTCCGAAGGTGAGCAACCGCTTAGTAGCTTCAGCAGGGCTGACGCTAGAAGCCCGGCCACCCGCTGTCAACGCCCCACCGGCGCGCCATCGCCCACCTCACCTGCGAGGCGAACCGCGACACCCCGCGAACCCGCCACCGGCGCGTGGCTCCACAACGCGCCGGGGCGGACCGGCACCCACGCCGACCCGCCCCGGAACCCCGCACACCTTCCCCTCTCAGCGCACGAGCAGCTCCAGCAGCCGCTCCGCCTCGCCCGCGGGGTCGGCGGTCAGGCCGGAGTGCACCGGCCCCGGCTGGACGATCGTGCTGCGCGGCGCGATCAGCCAGCGGAAACGGCGCCCCACGTCGTCCCCGGCCGCCTGCCCGGCCCGCGCACCGCCCTCGCAGATGCCCTCGACGGCGCCGAGCGCGGCGCGTACCCCGGCCACGTCGACGGACGGGTCCAGGGCCAGCAGCCGCGCCTCGTCCAAATGCGTACGCGCTTCCACGAAGCGCCTGGCATGGCAGTACACGACCACACCGGCATTGATCATCTCGCCGCGCTCGACCCGCGGGACGACCTTCAGCAGGGCGTACTCGAAAACATCGCGACCGTTGTGCAGACCGCTCACTTCACTGCCCTCCGCGGCATCTTGCCCGCCAGCCACTCGGGCGCCTGCGAGGGCTGGTCCCTGCTCGGCGCCCCGATGGTGATGTGGTCGCTGATCGTCCCGGCGCGGGCCAGCAGCGTGGTCACATACCGGCGGCGCAGCTCGTCCGGCGAGTCGAAACCGGGCTCCGCGGCCAGCCATTCGTCCGGGACGTCGGCCGCGATCTCGGTCAGCAGTTCCTCGGTGACGCGCGGCGCCAGCTCGGCGGCCGCCGCCGCGACATCCGGACCGAAGGTGGCGAGCACATGGTCGGAGGCGTCGTACGGCTTGGCCGCTGACTTCTCGGCACCCGGCCAGTTGTGGTGCCAGATCATCGCGGCACCGTGGTCGATCAGCCACAGTTCGCCGTGCCAGACCAGCAGGTTGGGATTGCGCCAGGACCGGTCGACGTTGTTGATCAGCGCGTCGAACCACACCACACGGCCCGCCTCCTGTGCCCCGACCTCGAAGGCCAGCGGGTCGAAACCGAGCGATCCAGGAAGGTAGTCCATCCCCAGATTCAGGCCACCACTGGCCTTGAGGAGCTCCTGGACCTCCTGGTCGGGCTCGCTGAGCCCGATGACCGGATCCAGCTGCATCTGGACCAGATCGGGCACCCGCAGACCGAGCCGGCGCCCCAACTGCCCGCAGATGATCTCCGCGACCAGAGTCTTGCGTCCCTGTCCCGCGCCGGTGAACTTCATGATGTAGGTACCCAGGTCGTCGGCCTCGACGATTCCCGGGAGCGATCCACCCTCACGCAGGGGCGTGACGTAGCGGGTCGCTGTGACTTCGGTCAGCATTTTCCCAGGCTATCCGACCCAGTGGCCTAACAATCCATAATTAACTCCGGCCCCGCACAGCCGGCGAATCCGCCGCGATCAGCCCTGGGGAGAAGGGGGGATTTTCTCCTGGCACGGTGGATCCTCTTTCCTCTCGAGCAGTCCGTCGAGAGCGGAGCGGCCCTTGCTTCCAGCTTCCGGCATGAAGTGAGCACACCAACCGAGCGTGACAGGCGGCGAGGAGTGCCCGAGCCACCGCGCCGCAGTCACCACGGACTCAACCCCCTCCAGCCTCATCGAGGCGTAGATGTGCCGCAGAACGTGGAATCCGTCCTTCGGCGCCGCCTCCCATTGCCACGGCTTCGCCCCCTTGAGGCGCGGCGGATAAAGCCGGCCTCGGCCGGCGCGGGCTTCCCTGTGTAGGTGTTCCACGTGTTCACGGCCACGGCGTTACCGAAGCGCGTAGTGAGAACAAGGGAGAAGTTCCTTCAGGCGCCGGCGCGAATCCGGGCCGGTGGGCCAGGCCGTCACTCACCGGTCCAGCCTGCGGCGCACCGCCACGTCCACAGCAACCGCCATTCTCGACGAGAGGGCTGAGCCTTCTCGTAGTCCACGGTCGTGTCGGCACAGGTGAAGGCGGGCTCGCGCAGCGTGCCTCGCTCCTTGGCGGCGCATCTCCGCGGAGGCGGAGCCCACTTGGCCCTGCGCGGAGTCGACGCCATCCGGAACGCGTCCTGTTCGTCGCCCGCTGTGCTCTGCTGTACTGCCCTGCGGCTAATTTGTGTGCAGGACAGGTACGCGGGTTCAGGGTGGCAGAGGTGCACGGGGAACTGGAGGTCGGGAAGAGTGTCGCTGCGCGCAGGTGATCCAGCCGAAATCGGCGGTTATCCGCTGGAGGCGCGACTCGGCTCGGGCGGCATGGGCACGGTCTTTCTGGCCCGTACGAGTTCGGGCCGTCCTGTCGCCATCAAACTGATCCACCAGCAGTTCGCGGCGGACGACGAGTTCCGCATCCGCTTCCGGCAGGAGGTGGCGGCGGCGAGGCAGGTGAGTGGCGCGTTCACCGCCGCCGTGGTCGACGCTGCCCCTGAGGCCGAGCAGCCGTGGATGGCGACGACCTACATCCAGGGGCCCACGCTTGCCCGGCGCATCGCCATGAAAGGCCCGCTGAGCGGAGCCGAGCTGAGGAGGCTCGCCATCGGGCTGGCCGAGGCGCTGCGGGACATTCACCGGGTGGGGGTCGTCCACCGTGACCTGAAGCCCTCGAACGTCGTGCTCTCGCCCGAGGGCCCACGCGTCATCGACTTCGGCATTTCCCGCGCCGTGGACCAGCAGACGCTGACGATGACAGGGCGGGTCATCGGTACGCCGCCCTTCATGTCGCCGGAGCAGTTGCAGGCGCCGCGCGATGTGGGGCCGCGGTCCGATGTCTTCTCGCTGGGGGCGCTGCTGGCCTACTCGGCGACGGGCCAAGGGCCCTTCGACGCGGAGAGCCCATACATCGTTGCGTACCAGGTGGTGCACAGGGAGCCGTCCCTGGAGGACGTGCCGGTGGCCTTGCGCACGGTCGTCGAGTCATGCCTGGCCAAGGAGCCCAACGGGCGCCCCTCCGCGGACGAACTCCTCGTACTGCTACGGGACCTGCCGGCCGACCTCAGCGAGATCGAGGCGAGTGGAGTCGGCCCGGGCCGCACCCGCGACACGGTCACCGAGCATCACTTCGCGACGCCGGCCACTCCCCCGCCGGCCACTCCCCCGCCGGCCACCTCGGCGCCCGCCACCCCGGCGCCGGCCGCCCCGACCACCACCCCGGCCGGTCCCGATACGGGGAGCGCCGACGCCTCCACCGGCCGCCGATTGCGTCCCCGATGGAGTCCCGTGTTCGCCGCCGCGGTCGCGGTCACGGTGGCAGCGATCGGTGGAGGAGTCGCCGCACTGACAGCGGGCGGCTTCGAGGGGAACACCGACGGCGGCAAGGGCAACAGCCGTGCCGTGCCGGGTGCCGCACTTCCGGACGGCTTCAAGCCGTGGCACAAGGCCGTGCCCGGCGGTCGCCCGGACATCCCCGACGAGCTGCGTTGCATCGCGCACGGCGACGCGCTGTTCTGCGGGGGCGGCAGCGTTGTCGCGACCCGTATCAGGGCCAGGGACGGCTCGCGGGTGTGGACGGCGAAGAGCCCCGGCGTCCCCGTCAACGGCATGCACCTGGTGGGCGCCACCGACAACACGGTGCTCGGTTACCGCTTCGCCGCCCAGGACGCCCCTCAGGACCCTCCCAGCGAGGTGGTGGCCATCGACGCCGACAACGGACGGGAGCTGTGGTCCGCGCCGTCCGGCGCCCAGTCGACGGCCGTCACAGGCCGGACCCAGGACGCCGTCGTGGTCGGTTCCGACGTCGTGACGGTCGACGCCTCCAACTCCCGCTTCGAGGCCCGCAACGCGCACAGCGGTCAGGTCACATGGACGACGCCATTCCCTGCGGGTACGCAGTGCGCTCCCGTCCCGATGGGCACACAGCTCGTCGCGATGTGCGCGACGGATGCGGAGGTGGATGCCTTGGCGGTGCGCCACCCCACCCTGTACCGGGTCGACCGCGCCTCGGGGACGCTGGGCAGGCCCATCGCGGTCAACGGCCCCGCCGTGCCGATGGGTGTCGCCAACGGCAGGCTCGTATTCCTGCAGATCCATATGGGGGGAACGGATCTGGACCGCTACAACAGGGTGGCACGGGTCGACCCGGCCTCGCGGAGGGTCACGTACTCCCGACTGGCCAAGACATACGTGGGGACGCCCGGCATGGCGGACAGCACCGTCTACGTGAGCGGGCAGACCGGTCTCGTCACCGCACTCGACCCCGCGACCGGCCGGAAGAAGTGGTCACGGCAGACTGGCGTGGAGGGCGCGTCGGGCCCTGTCGCGGGAGCCGACGCACTGTATTTCAGCTCGGCCACCGGCCGGGTGGTCGCGCTGTCGCCGCACGATGGCAAACCCCTGTGGACAACAGATCCGCAGGCCGATGGGTTGACGGGCCAGCAGGGCTCAAGCCCACGTGTGACTCTTGCAGGGCGTGCGGTGATCGTGGCCGCGGCCAGGAACACTCTCTTCGCTTTCGACGCGCAGAAGCCGCCGAAGTCGGGCTGACCCGGTAACTGGACGGCAGCAGGGCTGACGCACGGCTCCCGCCCCGGCTCGGGGCCCTCGGCACTCCCGCTGACCCCGGCCCTCAGAACGAAGTGGCGGGGCCGCGTCCTTGGTCGGTGGTTCTACGGTGACGGCATGGCGAGCCGCCACCAGGCGCCGAGGCCGGGGCGCCCGCCATGCGCGGCTACGAGCGGGACGGACGGTGTGGTGCGGTGCGGCGCCCGGTGGTCGTGGTTACTTGGTGTTGAGGCTGGTGTGGTTCCACCAGCCTTGGCGGCCGGCGGTGAAGGTGACCTCGCGGGTTCCGATCAGGCCGTCGTAGGGCTTGCCCTTCACCAGGGGGCTCGTCTTGACGACGCCTTTCGGGTCCTTGACGGCAGGGATGGTGACGGGGGTGGCGTGGTCGAGGTCGCTCTGCTGGAAGCCGGCGGGCTGGGTGGTGGTGATGACCTCGTCCCAGTTCGGCGGGGCGGCGAGCTGGTGGGCGAGGTGGACCTCGGAGCCCTGGCCGAAGGCGAGGTAGGTGAGGTGGTCGGGGTACTCGGTGGCGTCGAGTGGCCTGTAGTGGACGACGTCCTGCTTGCGGCAGGTGGCGGTGGTCTCGTCGAGGATCTTGGTGAAGGTGCGCTTGCCGGTGCTGTCGACGGTCACCCGCTCGAGTTCCACGGGCAGCGAGTGGCGGGTGCCGTCGACGATCTCCTGGAGGGGCCAGTGGCCCTCGGAAAAGAGGGAGTAGTACACCTGCTGGTCCTCGTGGTTCGCGAGGTCGTTGAGGTACTTCTTCCGCAGGCTCCCGTCCAGGCCGAACTTGTTGATCATCTGGAAGGCGTGGACGGGGACGTGGTAGAGCCCGAGGTGGTAGGCGAAGATCGTCTCGGTGCCGATGAGCAGGAACCGGTGGCCGTGGCGAGGGGCGTCGGCGTCGGACATGGAGAGGACGTCGGTGGTGGTCATGCGGGCACTCCTGGGGAGGGGATCGGGTCGGGTCGGGTGTTCGGTCGGGCGTCGGCGTGATCCGGCGCGCCGGTGGTGTGGCGCCGGCGCCAGAAGGCGTGCCGGGGCCATCGGTGTTCGAGGCCGTAGAAGGTGCGCCGGTTGCGCAGGTGGGCGGCGGTGATCGTGTCGAGTTCGGTGGCGTAGCGGGTGAGGGCGGTGCGGTCGCCGCCGAGATGGTCGTGGACCGCCTGGCCGGCCCGCATGCCGGTGTACAGGGCGGTGAGGATGCCCTGTGACGACAGCGGGTCGAAGGCCGCGGCGGCGTCGCCGGCGGCGATCCACCCGACGCCGTGGACCGCGTCCAGGCGGACGGTGTGGGCGGGCGCGCGCCGTACGGCGGCGGCCGGCCACGGGTGCGCGGACACCCGGGCGGCGGTGTGGCGGGTGCGCGCCACCTCGGTGAGCAGGCTGGTGCCGTCCGTCCGGGCTCCCGGCAGGTCCGCGTCGGTGTACCGGGCGAGCAGCCGGTGGCCGGCGGGCAGCAGCGCTGTGTACCACCAGCCGTCCGGCGCGGCCTCCACGAGGGTCGAGGCATCCGGAGTCGGCGTGGTCGACGGGGGCAGGGTCAGGCAGAGCGCGACCAGCCGGTCGTGGACCACCCGGCGGGCGCCGGCCGCGGTGGCCAGACCCGCTCGACGGCCGGTGGCGTCGACCAGCCAGCGGCAGCACACGGTGCGCCGCTCGCGGGGGCCGCGCAGTTCCACGGTCCAGGTGCCGTCGCCGGAGCGGCCGGCGGGGCGGGCCGTGGTGCGCTCGGCCACGTCAGTGCCGAAGATGCGGGCGCGCTCGCGCAGTTCCCGGTCGAAGCGGCTCCGGTCGAGGTGCCAGCCGTGGCCGTGCGGGTCGAGGATGCTGTCCTGGGCGGCGAGGCCGTCCGAGCCCCAGACCGACAGGTTCGCGAAGCAGGGCAGGTGGTGGCGCTCGTCGAGGACGTCCAGCGTGCCGAGGTCGCGGAGAAGGACCCGGGCGGCGGCCGGGAGCGCCTCACCGACGGGCGGCGGTCCGGTGGCGGCGTCGGCGAGCAGGACGGTGCGGCCGGCGCGGCCCAGTGCCAGTGCGGCGGCGGCCCCGGCCGGGCCGCCGCCGGCGACCACCACGTCGTACGCGGGCGCGGCGGCCGCCCGGTGACCGGTGTGGTCCACCGTCACGAAGGGCCCTCGTGGCGGCCGGTGCCGTTGGCGGCGTCCTCCCCGAAGGGGTCGAGCTTGTCGATGTAGCCGACGGTGATGTGCTCGGGGGCGAGGCCGATGTCCTCGGCGAGGGCGTCGAGGGCCGCGCCCCGGGCGTCGACGTCGGCAGCGGCGGCCTCCGGTACGTGCAGGGTGACCAGGTTCCGGTCGTCCGGGACCCCTTCGAGGGCGAAGCCGGGCACCGACTCGACCTGGACGTGCGGCGGGTACTTGTTGTCGCCGACGGTGTAGTGGCGGGTCTCCACGACGCCGAAGCGGTGCCACTCCGCGGCGGCCTGCTTCAACTGGTCCTTGTAGGTGCCGCGCAGGCCCCGCAGCCAGGAGGCCCGGTTGGTGAACGCCGCCTCGCGCTCGTCCTCCGAAGGGGTCAGTCCGCCCTCCTTGTTGACGATCCGGAAGTCGCGCTCGGTCAGCACGTGGTTGGGCACCCGGGCAGGCCAGAAGGTCGGCAGGTGGGGGTCGTACCGGGGGCCCAGGCCGGCGGTGGACTCGTAGCCGGAGCGGCAGCTGGCGGTGTCCGTCTGCCAGGGGATGGCCATCCACCGGGTCAGACCGCCCGGACCCTGCGCGTGCAGGGGGCCATCGGCGGCCAGCGCCTTCTGGGGAGTGAGCTCCGCGCCGTAGTCGGGCTCGGCCTGTCCTTCGGCCCGGTGCAGGATGCGGAACGGTTCGGCGAACATCGTCGCGTGCCGGATCGGCCAGGTCACCTCGCAGCCGGGGTGGAAGGCGTCGGCGAGGCAGAAGTCGAGGGCGGCGCGGTCCAGGAGTCCGGGCTGCTCGGCGACGGGCGCGTCCTCCAGACGGCGCGGGAAGCCGGGCCACGGGGTGTCGACGAAGTCGCCGTCGGACCACTTGCGCAGCATGTCCATCTGGAGGGCCGACAGGGTCAGGTACTGCCGCGGTGACTTGGGGCGGCTGGCCATGCCGTCGCCGTAGAACCACGGCCAGGTCATCGGCGCCAGTCCGTCGCGCTCGTAGTCGCGCATGGCGGTGTACACCTGGCGGCGCAGCTCGCGGTAGGTGGTGCCGGGCTTGGAGAGGCGGCGCAGCATCTCGGTGGTGGTGAAGTCCTCCGGGCCGGCGCAGCCGAAGTGGGTGGCGAAGCCCTTGTTGACCCACTGCAGGTCGCTGAAGCGCCGCAGGAGGGGTTCGATGTGGTGGTGGAAGGACACCGGGGCGGGCCGCGGCAGTTGGCCGTTGCCGACGAAGACGTCGAGGAGCAGGTCGTGGACGGTGCGCACGGTCTTGATGTCCGGTGCGTAGTTGGGCGGGCCCACCACGACCCAGGCGGGTCTGACCTCGATGCGGCGGCCGTCCAGGGTGAGCGTGGCGGTGACCGGGCCGTCCGAGATGTCGTCGTACCAACCGTTGTTGTTGCCGAAGGAGAGCAGTTCCTCGTTGTTCTTCGCGCCGGATCTGCCGGAGCCGCCGAGCACCACGAGCCGGCCGCGTTCGTCGGTGTGCATGCGGCCCAGCGGGACGGCGATGCCCTGGAAGGTGCCGCCGGTGAACTCCGCGCTCTGCCCGGTGCCGGCGCGCACCGTCTTGCGGCCGGGGTCGATGACGAGGCTGCGGCGGTCGATGCCCTTGTTGCGCCTCGGCGTGCTCTGGCCCTGCATGTCGGGGATGTCGAGGGCGAGCTTGAACTCGTACCAGGCGGCCTTCTGGTTCGCGACGTGGACGCCCCACTCGATCGCGACGGAGGAGTCGGTGGCGGTCAGCTCGCGTACGGGTTTGCCGGTGCTGTCGTAGCCGTAGAGGCGGAAGCGGGCCGCCTGGCGCTTGATGGCGCCGGTGCCGTCCTTGAGGGAGCCGGGCGGCATCGGGTCCGGGTCCGGCGTCTCGGGGCCGTAGTACCAGCCGTCGTCGCGGGTGCTGTTGCCCACCCGAGCCACTCCGATCGCGGGGTGGATTTTCGCGTAGGCTATGTCGTCGCTCATGGTGGTTGCGGGTTCCTTCCGGGACGGTGAAGGTCGCAGGGTCGTCGTGACGCGCCGGCGGGCGGCCGGATGACCGGGCGGCGAGGCGGCGGGCCGATACGGCAGCTCGCGGGCCGGGACCGGGCCCACGGTCGGCCGGGCGAGGGCGGCACCTCATTCAGATTCGCAGATTGCATACGATCCATCCTCCGTAAGACGGCTGTTCGTGTACGTCACCCGGATGGCGCGCGCCCGCCGTGTCGGTTGGTGACCGGCGGGCGCGAGTGCGGTGCGGGAGTGCGGTGCGGGAGTGCGACCGGTGACCCGCACCGCGCCTCCGACATCGTTGTCGAAGGCGCGGCCTGCGCGGGTCGCGGCTCTACGGGATGCGGCAGGCCCTGAGGGGGCACCGCGCACCGGTGCGTGCGGTCGCCTTACGGCGTGTAGACGGCGTCACTGCCGTACAGCTCCTTGGTGAACGCGGAGACATCGGCGCTGCGGTCGGTGCCGTCGAGGTTGTACGTCAGATAGACGCCGTACCCCTCGCTGACGGTGCGGCGGGCGAGGTCGGCGACCGTGCTCTGCGAGGTCCCGCCGATCTCGACGGCCGCCGGCGACAGCTTCGACTTGGGCAGTCCGATGCCGGGGACCTGCCAGGTGCCGTAGTACGGGTTCCAGGCGTAGTCGAACTTGGACGAGACGTCGACGCCGCCGTAGGAGAGGCGCGACGCGGCCGGGCCGATGTTGTAGAGGCTGATGATCTTGTCCGGCATGTTCGCGCGCAGCGCGGTCACCAGGTGCACGAACGAGCTGTCGTTGGGCTGGCCGGTGCCGTTGTTGCCGTACTCGGCGTACTCGTCGTCGAAGTCGATGCCGTCCAGGCCGTACTTGGCGACGGTGTCCGACAGCTCCTTCGCGAACGCCGAAGCCGCTTGCTGGGACGGGAAGTTGGCGAAGCCGGCGCCCTGGTGGTTGCCGAGTACCGAGAGGACGACCTTGATGCCCTTCTGCTGCAACGGCCGTATCTGGGTGGCGGCGTTGTCGAGGACGCGCTGCACGTTCTCGTTGAAGGACAGCTGCGCCGTCTTCGTGCCCGTGTCGTAGTTGATGTTCGCCGCGAAGATCACGGCGACGTCGAAGACGTTGCCGCCGCCGTTGGCGAGGGTGTACTTGCCGACGTTCAGCATGCTGTTGTTGTTCACCTCGACGTACGCCACCGAGGTCGGCCCCTGTTTCGCGGGTGCGGGGGCCGCTGCCGCACCGGTCGCGGCGGTCGCGCCGAAGGCGAGGGCCGCGACGGCCGAGAGAGCGAGCGCGGCCCTCCGCACTCTGCTCCGTACCGGAGTGAACATCATTGATCGGTCTCCCATCGCATAGGTCGGCGCCCGACCTGTTCGAAAGCGCCGAGTGAGCCCTCCGAGTTTTCCGCTCCTGTGACGGAATCCCGAGAGTCATGCCCGAATTCTTCACAGCCCCCACGCATGTCGCGCCACAACCCGGCTTTTGGGCGTGGGAGTTGGCGGATCCAGATATACGGTCGGCATGCGCCTCCGCCCTGGCCGGCCGGCCCGGGGCGGCCACCGAATCGCGGCCGGGCCCAGGAGCGTCCGATCTGATCCGATGCAGGCCGGCCCGTGCCCGTCGTCCGGCGAGTCCTGCGCGACAAGGTGGGCGGCGAGCGGCATGGTGAGGTACGCACGACTTCCGGCGTTCGCCCGGAGAGGCGAAAGTTGAGCATCCAAGTGAACGCGATGCGGTGAAACACGCATCAATACCTCTGAGCACGTTCATAAGGTCAGAAGTGGTGACTCGGAGGTCGATTCCCATGCCGGTCGTGGCCCGATACGCAGAGCAATTGGAGATCGACCGGTTGGTGTCCTCGGCGGCGGCCGGGCGCGGTGGCGCCGCGGTGGTGGCCGGGGAGGCGGGGATCGGCAAGTCGACGCTCATCGACACCGCGGTGGAGGCGCTGGACGAGTTCGCCGTGCTGCGGGCCGCCGGCACGGAGTTCGAGCAGGATCTTCTCTACGCGGCCCTGCACCAGTTGTGCGCCCCGGTCCTCGAACACCGCCTGGCGCTTCCCGCCGTACAACGCAGCGCGCTGGAGGCGGTGTTCGGTCTGGGCGCGCAGACCTCGCCCGATCCGTTGACCATCGGTCTCGCCGTGCTGGGGCTGCTGCGTGAGGTGGCGCAGGGGCAGCCGGTGTGCTGCGTGGTGGACGATGCCCAGTGGGTGGATGACGCTTCGCGGCAGGTGCTGGTCTTCGTGGCCCGGCGCGTGGCCACCGAGCGGATCGCGATGGTGTTCGCGGCGCGCGATGTCGGCTCGGTGCGCGGTCTCGCGGATCTTCCACGGTTGTCCCTCGCGGGGCTGGGCGACGAGGAAGCCCGGTCCGTGCTGGGGGCTGCGGCGCACACCCAGCCGGACAGCGAGGTGTTCGACCGGATCCTGGCCGAGGCACGCGGCAACCCTCTGGCGCTGCTGGAGTTCGCCCACCACGCGGAGCCGTTCGGAGTGCCGCGCCCCCGGCGCTCCCGGGCCGGCGTGGTGGATGCGCTGGAGGAACAGTTCGTCCGCCGTTTCCAGCGGTTACCGGAGGCCACCCGACCGCTGGTGGTACTGGCCGCGGCGGAACCGGTCGGTGATCTCGACCTGCTGAGACGTGCGGCGAAGCGTCTCGGGGTGGATACCGCGGGGCTCACGGTCGCGGAGGACGCCGGGCTCCTGGTCCTCGGGCCGCGGCTGCGCTTTCGGCATCCGCTGGTGCGGTCCGCGGTGTACGCGGCGGTCACCCCGGAAACGCGCCGCCGCGTGCACGGCGCTCTCGCCGAGGCCACCGCCTCGGGGACCGACCCGGACCGCAGGGCATGGCACCGGGCCCATGCGGTCGTCGAGGCCGACGAGGACGTGGCCGCGGAGCTGGAGGGTTCGGCCGATCGGGCCCGCCTGCGCGGCGGGTTCGCGGCGGCCGCAGCGTTCATGGAGCGAGCGGGGCAACTGACGCCGGACTGCGATCGCCGGATCGGACGGCTGCTCGCCGCGGCGCGGCTCCGGCTGCAGGCCGGGGCGCCGAACGCGGCCCGAGCACTCGTCGCCCGTGCCGAGGGCCTGCGGACGGACCACGGGCACGGCGCGGAGGCACGTCTGCTGCGGGCACGGATCGACTTCCAGTTGGCGCACAGTCCGGAGGCCACTGCCGAACTCATCGACGCCGTCGCGGAGTTGGCCCCTGACCAGGCACGGCAGACCTACCTGGAGGCGTTCGCGTCGTTCATGTACCACGAGAGCCGGCCCAGCCGTCTCAAGGAACTGGGGGCCCGCATCCGCCAACGGGCACCGCGCCGGAACTCCGCGCCACCGGGCGATCTGCTGCTCGACGCCTTGCTGGACCAGACCATGCTGCCCGTCGGTCAGGCGGTGCCCTCGATGCGCGGCGCGGCGGCCGCATGCCGTGCGGCTGCCCACTGGACGAGCCCGGGGCAGATGAACCTGCTCTGCCAACTCGTCATCGATCTGCGCGACGACGAGGCGATGGAGGAGGTCTCGGACCGTCAGGTGGAGGCGGCGCGCAACCAAGGTGCCCTCGCGGCTCTGCCGCAGGCACTGCGCTACCAGGGGATCGCCAGGATCACCGTCGGCCGGTTCGACGAGGCGGCCGCCATTCTCGCCGAGGCGCGAGCGGTCGACGAGGCGGCGGGCACGACCCCGCTCGTGGGGCCCGAACTCGTCCTCACCGGTTTCCGCGGCGACCTCGAACGGTACCGCGAGCTGGCGGAGTTGCTGGGGCGTGAGGGGCGGCCGTTCGAGACCGTCGGCGAGCACTATGCCAGGGCGGTGCTGCACAACGGCCTCGGCAACTACGAGGCCGCCCTGGACGCCGCACTGGCGGCCCAGCACCGGCACCAGTCCGGCTCGTACTCGATCTGGGCCGTCTACACCGAACTCGTCGAAGCCGCCGCGCGGGCCGGACGCCCCGAGGACGCCGCCGTGGCCATGGACCACCTGGAGGCCTTGGCCCATGCGAACCCGCTGCCATGGGCGGTGGCCGAGTGGCAGCAGGCACAGGCCCTGCTCGATCACGGCGGGGACCGCGACACTCTGCACCGGCAGGCCATCGACAACTTCGCCCGGACCAGGGCAGGCGTTCTGCACGCCCGCGCCCGGCTGACCTACGGGGAGTGGCTGCGCCGCGAGCACCGGCGCGCGGATGCCCGTGTCGAACTGCGGGCGGCGCACGACACGCTGTCACGCATGGGGGCCCGTGCCTTTGCCGAACGCGCCGCCCGGGAGCTGCGCGCCACCGGCGAACAGCCACGCCGGCCCTCCGAGGACTCGCTGGGCCACCTCACGGCCCAGGAGCGGCTCATCGCCGAGAAGGTCGCGGCCGGGGCGACGTCGAAAGAAGTGGGCGCCATGCTCTTCCTGAGCCCCCGTACCATCGATACCCACCTGCGCAACGTGTACCGGAAACTGGGCATCTCCTCGCGCCGCCGGCTGCGCGAGTTGCCCCTGTGACCGCCCGGAAGCGCAGTACGTAATCGCGTATGCGCCCCGGCTACGTAGTTCTCACCGACGCGGGAGCCCTTCTCGCCGCAGCATTGTCGGTACCACGATCAGGTACCGCTCCGGAAGCTAGGAACAGACTCGGTGATCAGAGGTCGTCACGCCACGCTGTCCCGTCCGCAATTCTCCGCCCGGCCGTCCGCCGCCCCTCCTCCGTCCGGGATCCGTCCGGTGAAATGCCGCAGCGCGCATTCACGGAGGACCAGTTGAACATCGGTCCCGGACAGTATCCGCAGGGAGATCAGCCGCCGTCGGGAAAACAGCATCAGCGCGGAACGGAAGAGAATGCGCCACCGCTCGATGAACGGCAACGCCGACTCATATCGCTGCTGGTGGCCGGACATACCGACGCCAGTGCGGCCCATCGGCTCGGGGTGAGTACGCGTACCGTGACCAATATCCTGCGCCTTTTGATGGACCGGCTGGGGGTCGACAATCGATTCCAGCTCGGTGTCGCCATCGGCTGCCGGATGCGGCCGCGCGCCGCGCCCTCTCCTCCGGCGCCCCGTGGCACGACCGCGCCATCGGGGCGCCGGCAGACGCCGTTCACCGCTCAGCGCTCCCGGGATCGCTGACCCGCACGCGCAAGCCGTAGTGGCGCGGAACGCCGCGCCACTACGGCTGCCGCCCGCCGCTGTCCCGTCCGGTTCCCTCGGGTGCGGTGGTCCCGGTCGGGCCTGTCTGCCCGGTCTGCTCGGCCTGCTCGGTCGCCGGCCAGGTCCGCGCCAGGTCGGCGAGCGACAGGGCCGTGGGCGGCACCGTCATCCCGTCCCTCCGGTGCTGTCGTGCGTGCGCCACCAAGGCCTCCGGGGTCATGCCCGCCAGTTGTCGGCGCGCGGTCTCCAGGAGCGTCTTCGCCGCGGCGGTGATCTCGTCGTCCGAGAGGGGCAGCGGGGCCGCGTCCACGGCGTCGTCGTCCGCGGCGCGCACGACGCAGTCCTGGAGGCGTCCGGACAGGTCGGCCACCCCGATCTCCCGTACGGCCAGGGACAGATGGGCGGACAGGCCGTCCTGTCCCACGGCCTGGTGGGCGAAGCCGCGGGGGATGTAGAGGACCTGTCCCGGGGTCAGGACGGTGTGGAACAGCTCCGCGGGCTGTTGTTCGTCGGACGTCACCCGGCCCGCGTGCCATGCGCCGCCGGCCGGTCCCTCGTGGACCTTCCAGCTCTTGCTTCCGGCCACCTGCACGATCAGCACGTCGCCGTCGTCCCGGTGCAGCGGCAGCCCCGCTTGTCCCGCGGGCGTCACGAAGGAGAACGCCTCGACCGCGCGGCCGAATTCGTCGGCGAGGGCGGCCAGCATGTCGCGGGTCGGCCCGTGCCACTGGTCGATGCAGCGCAGAAGCATGGTCGCCCCGTCGTGGACAAGGGCGCGGATCTTGACCGGGTCGGCGAACCCGGCCGGAGTCTCGCGCGCCACGGTCCTGGACGAGGTGAAGTCCGTGGCCGGGAGCCTCCGCCCGTCCAGCCACATTTCGATGTACGGCTCGCGGAAGTACCCACTGGCCAGCGCCGCGTCGATATCGGCGAGCGTGAACGGACTGGGAGCCGCGCCACCGGGGGTGAAGACGCCGGGGCGATGACGCCAGTACGGCCAGAAGGAGTGCGTATCGCCAACCAATTGTTCCAGTATCCGTGCCGTCATGAACGAACCGCACCTTCCCGGGAGTTGAATTCATGCGCTGCGCAGAAAGGTTCGCATTCACCGAAAGGCCCGCACGAGCGGAAGAGAGCGATCCCAGACGCATCGCCGCCCTGGACGCAGCACGACGACCCTAACGGAGATCAGAGGCGTTCGGGGTAGGGATTTCCGGATCCAGCAGTACGTCACGGGGAGCAGTACATCACCGGAGCAGCAGCCGCCAACAACGCCTTTCCGTCGCCGACATGTGCGCAATACAGAAAGCGCCATTGCCGCCTTCGTTGCGTGCTGCTTACGCTGAGGCCGTCCAATCATCCCTGAATCAAGGAGGAATTATGGCGAAGCACGCTTCGATCCTGCGTCCGCGTCTGGACAAGATCAAGCCGCAGGATCGCTGAAAAGTGATGTAGCGCGGTATGCCGCCACCTTCGGGTGGCGGCATACCTGCTCAACGGAATTGCTTTCCCCGCAGAGAGGCCTGCTGTGCATCAGTTCACAAGACTGGACGGCCCGGTACCGGTCGTCAGTCTGATCGACGAGCGGCTGAGTACGACCACCATCTGCCTGGCGTCGAGGTACGGCGCACAACAGGATCCGGCGGGGCAATGCGGACTCGCCCATGTGCTGGAGCACGTGGTGATGTCCTCCCCCGTCGGGGGCGTCCCCTCGCTGAGCGAACACGTCGAACGGCTGGGGGGCCATGCCAATGCGGAGACCGGCCTGGACCGCATGCTCTTCTATGCGCAGGTGCACCCCGACGACGCGGAGGATGTGACCGGCCTGCTCTATCGGGCCGCACTGCAACCGCGTTGGGACGAGGACGTGCTGGAACGCGAGAAGCGCGCCGTGTTCCAGGAGTTGGCCGCCGCCGCGGCGGACCCCAGCGATGTCGTCCAGGACGCGTTCCTGGCGCACCTCTTCCCCGGCCACCCCCTGGGCCATCCGGTCGGCGGGACCAGGACCGACGTCGAACGCTTCAGCACGGCGTCCGTCGCGGCGGCTCACCGTGAGCGGCTGCTGACCGCGTCGCTGTCCGTGATCGTGGTGGGCCCCGGCCTGCCCCGGACGGCCAACCCGCTGGCCGCCGGTATGGACCCGCAGACCCTCACGGCGATCGGTACCACAGCGGCGGCCCTGCCCCCTTCGCCGCCTCCGGGACCGCCGGAAGCGGTGCGCTGGCCGGCGGAGTTCGCCTGGGTCTGCGCGGGCGCACGTTCGGTGCCCGACCACGACCCGCGCCGACCGCACTTCAACGTGCTGGCCCAACTGCTCGGGGCCAGCCCCTCGTCGCTGCTGTACCGCCGGCTGCGCGGTGAGGCGGGGCTCGCCTACACCTTCCAGTCCTGGAACCGCGGATACGCCGACACCGGCGCGTGGCGCGTCCTGGCCGGGGTGGAGCCGGGCAACGGAGACGCCGTGCTCGACGTGATCCGGGCCGCGCTCGACGAGATCGCCCGCCACGGTCCCGACCCCGACGATCTGGCCTCCGCCCGGCGCCAGGAACAGATGCGGGTCCTCACCGCGGTCGACTCCCCGCTGGACTGCGCACGCTACCTGGCGCTGCGCAGCAGCGGATTCGCCTCCTGGTCCCCCACCGATGAAGTCGCGTACATCGAGGCGGTGAACGCCGACGACGTCCGCAAGGCCGCCACCCGGATACGGGACGGCTTCCGGGCCGTGGCCAGTCCGGCGGCCCCATGAGCACCCTCGACTACCTGGAGCGGGCCCGGCACGCCGGTCTCCTCGACGAGGTGCTCGGAGCGCGCTACGTGGCCGACCTCTACGAGGACCCCATCTCCGCGCGCCCGCAGATTCTGGTCGAGTACTGCGACCGGGAGCTGGCGCGGAACGCCGAGGCGCTCGGTGTGCTGGTCGAGCGGCTGGGAGAGCGCCACCCCGGGGCCGCGTCGGTTCTGCTCCGGGCGCCCGGCGACGTACGCCTGGCCACACCGTGGCGGCCCCGGTTCACCTACCTCCGTCACCTCCGTCCGGCGCAGGCCCCGCCGGTGGCCCCCGCATCGGCGGTGGCCGTGCGCCCCGCCGCGCCCGGCGACGAAGCCGCCGTCCACGGCTGGCTGGTGACGGCATTCCGTAACGCCTACCCCGGTCAGGACGTGGCGGCTCAGCATCCCGCCATCAGAGACGTGCTGGCCGCCCCGGACCGGCGCTCGTTCATCGCGCATGTCGCGGGTGAACCCCTCGGCCACGGCACGGTGCTGACCGACCAGCGGGACGAGGTCACCGGGGAGGCGTTCGCCGAGCTGGTGGACATCCTGATCGACGACGCGGCCTACCGGCGCGCGGCCACCTCCGCCCTCGTGGCGGCCCTCGCACACGCCACACGAGGGCGCCCGCTGCGCGGTCACGTGGTGCATCCCTCCGAGCCGGAAGCGGCCCGTGGTGCGGATGCGGTGGTCGAGTCGCTGCTGCGCGCCAACTGGTCCATCGATCACGTCTTCTGGGAGCGGACTTGGTGAGCGCCGCCGCGCCCCCGGAGTGGCGGGACGCCCCCACCCGAGCGGGCGGACACGGACACCACCTGCCGGCCACCCCACAGCACAGCCGCCCCTCCAGAGTGTCGAGGTGACAGGGCTACCATGCGGATTCTTATCGACGGTCTCGATCTTTCCGGGAAGACCACACTGGCCTCCCGGCTCACCACGGTGCTGCGGGAAACGCACCACCGGCCCGTGCACCACCGCGGATTCCTCTCCCCCCGCAACCCCCTGGCCGGGCCGCTGCAGAACGTCAAGGCTCCCGACCACCCCACGAGTTCCCTGCTCAACTCCTCCTATCTCGTGGGTTGCGTGCTCGACAAGGCGCTACGGGGCGCTCAGCTCTGGGAGCGGCGCGGCCTGCTCATCCAGGAGTCGTACGTGGACCGATGCCTCGCGTACGGGTATGCGAGCGGACCGTGGCCGAGCGCCAGGATCGCGCTGAGAAATCCGGGGATGTTCATCGGATTCGATCTCGCGATATACCTCAGTGCCCCATTGCACGTCCGACGGGAGCGGCTGAGCAGACGCGTCGACGCGAATTCCATCGACCGGCTGTCCGTCCTCAGCGAGACGTTCCACGACGACTTCATGGCAGCCTTGGCGATGGCCGGACGGCGGCATCGCCGGGTACTGACCTATGACACCTCGCAGCACACGACGGAGCAGATCACCGAAGAGGTGGTGCGGTGGCTGGGCGAGGCAGACCGACGGGAGACGGTCCGGTGATCACAGTGGTGGTGGAGGGCCTGGACTTCGCCGGCAAGACCACGGTCTGCCGCGAGGTGCGACGCCGGCTGACCGAGGCGGGCACGCCCGTCACGGACTCCACAACGTGCCTCTACGGACGGCCCGTCGACCGTTTCCTGGACGTGGTCTACCGGGCGCCGCGGCTGCCGTCGCTGCTGCGCAGCGCCCTGTACCACCTCGCCTACCTGGCCGATCTGCTCCCGGCGGCCCGGCACAGGAACCGGCCGGGAGGGGTCTTCCTCCAGCAGAGCTACGTCCACCGCGTGCTCGCCTACGACCGGGCAAGCGGCAGGCGCCTGCTGGGCCGGTTCGCCGGCCGGCTGGCGCGACGGCTGGCCGGGCGGGTCGACCTGTGGATCTTCCTGGACTGCCCGCTCGACGAACGCCGCCTGCGCTACCGGCGTTCGGGCGAGCGCAACGAGCGTGACGAGCGCCGTTTCTCGACCGGACAGCGGCCCTTCGAGGAGCGGCTGGAGTCCGAACTGCGCCACCTGGCGCAACAAGCCGGATACCTCTTCATCGAGAACACGGACAGCGACCACCGGAAAACAACAGACCGCATCACGGCGCTCATCGAGCAGAGCATGGAAAAGGGATCATGAAAGCAACGTGGAACGTGGAACAGGTGCCTGAAGGACTGCGGGTGCGCCAGGTCTACGGATTTCTCTTCGACACCGAAGGCCGGGTCCTGGTCCAGGACGACCACGGATACTTCAACCTGCCCGGTGGGAAGCCGGAAGCAGGAGAGGACTTCCAGGCGACCCTCTTCCGTGAGGCCGTCGAGGAAAGCCAGGTGGAAGTCGGCACGGCCGCCTACCTGGGCTACGTCAGGGTCGAGGAGCCGGACACCGAGCCCTACGCCCAGGTGCGGATGACGGCGCGGATCACCCGCTTCCTCGACCGCGCTCCCGACGTGTCGACGGGCCGTCTCCTGCGGCGGCTGATGACGCCGGTGGACAAGGCCCCCGGGTTGCTCGACTGGGGCGACATCGGCTTCGCGCAGGCCGACGTGGCGGCCGACGTCGCACGGCGGGACCTGGGAATCCTGCTGGCCGGGCCGGACACGGAGGCGGTCTATGCCGACTGAGCCGCGCACCGAAGCCGGCGCCACGGACCGCGCGTGGCCCGTCCTGCCCCAGGTGTACGCCGCCGACTGCCGCACCGCGGAATGGGCCTTGCCCGACCGGCCGACCACCGTGGTCTGCCTGTCCAGGACCCTTCCCGGCCCCGACGTGTACGACCGGGCGCGGGCGCCGCTGTCCCGGGTGCTGCACCGGCCGTTCACCTACTGGGAGTCGGCGGACCCCGTCACGCTCCTGGACCGCCTGGTCCAGGAGATATCCGACTGCGCGAGCCGGGAGCAGACCGTCGTCCACTGCACGCTCGGCCTCGACCGCACGGGCGTCGTCGCGCTCGCCCTGCTGCTGCGGGACGCCTCCGGGCTCGGCGACGCGCTGCGCCGCTACCAGGCCAGAGGTGTCCGCTTACCCCGCGAGGACGCGATGGACGTCCTGACCCGCTACGCGCACCGCGAGCCGTGGACCGCGCGCAAGGAGGCCGGGCATGCGCATTGACGTGATCGTTCCCGGAACATCCTGGTTCGACCCCGCCGACCTCGACGGACGCGGCCTCGGCGGCAACGAGGCGACCCTCGTCCTGTGGTGGCGCGAGATGCGCGCACGCGGCATCGACTTCCGGGTGGTGCTCGACGGGCCCGGCACGCGTGAACTGCGGGACACGGGCTGGCTGGGCGGCGATCAGTACCCCGGCCCGGCCGGCGCCGATGTCCTGGTCGCCTTCCGGGACGCGGCGCCCCTGCTGACCGCGCCTGAGGGACCGCTGCGCGTGCTCTTCGTCGGCGACCGCAAGACCCCCGGCGTCGAGGCGCTGGACGCCGCGGGCGCCTGCGATCTGGCACTCGTCGGCTCGTACGCGGCGCGGGACCGCTACGCGCCGCTGCTGCGCCCGCGGCACGGCTACCACGTGGACAACCTCGGCCACGCCCTGCCGCACGTCGACGACGTCGCACGCCGCCGCTTCCAGTGCGTGCACATGGCGGCGCCCTACCGCGGGCTGGGGCAGCTGCTGCGCCTGTGGCCCCGCATCCGCGAACGGGTACCGCAGGCACGACTGGTGGTCCTCGGCGGCTACGAACTGTGGGGCTACTCCCCGGAGTACGCCGGAGACCTGGCTTCGAGTGAAGTCCCCGGGCTCGCCGGGCTCCCGGCCGGCGTCAGCCGCCTCGGGCCGGTGCCCCGCCACCGCTACGCGCAGATCATCCGTGAGAGCGAGGTCATGCTGTACCCGACGGCGTACGAGGAGATGTGCTGCATCAGCGCACTGGAATGTGTGGCGCTCGGCACGGTTCCGGTCCTCTCGGCGGTCGCGGCACTGCGGGAGCGCGTCACTCCCGGATCCACCGGAGTGCTGGTGGAGGGCGACATCACCGACCCGGCCGTGGAGGAACGCTTCGTGGACGAGACCGCCCGGCTGCTGCTCGACGAGGAACGTCTGCGCCGCATGAGTGCCGAGGCGGTGGAGGCCGCGAAGGCCGACGCCGTCGACCGGGTCGTCGACCGGCTGCTCACCCGGATCGGGGCCTGCCGGTGAGCGCCCGCACCGATCCGGACACGGAGTACGAGCTGCTGGTGGCCGTGGTGACCAACACGGTCCCCGAGTCGACCCTGTCGCTGGTGCTGGACGCCCTGCGGAGGGAGGGGACGGAACCGGTGGACGTCGTCGTCCTCTACACCGGGTCCCCGCAGGCCGCGGCCGGCCGCACCCTGGACGCGCTGCTCCGTGACCGGAACGTGGACGTCATGAGGACACCGCACGCCATGCGAGCCGGCGAGGCCCGGCAGTTCCTGATCGAACACACGGCGCGGTACCGCTTCGTGGCGTTCCTGGACGACGACTGCGTGCCCCTGCCGGGCTGGCTTCCGGCCGTGCGGGCGGCATGCGCGGATCCGCTGCCCACCGCCCTGTTCTTCGGGCCCCGCTACCCGGTCGCCGCGGCCGGGGCAGGCTCTCTGGTACGGGCGTTGGAGACCCGGTCCTCGCGGAAACTGGCTCTGGTCACCGGGCCCGACGCCCCCGAAGCCGTGGTCGACCCGAAGGTCCTGTCCGCGGCCGGCAACATCATCGTCAGTGTGGCGGCGGCCGGCGAACTCGGGCTGACCGGGCCGCTGTTCTCCCGTACCGCCTTCGAGGACGTCGACTTTCAGTTGCGGGCCGCCCGGCACGGCTGGATCGTGCAGTTCCACAGCCGCCTCGAAGTGGAGCACCACGACGAGCTCGACGTGTCCGCCCTGCTGCGCAAGTCGTGGCACTCGGGCAAGGGCATGGCCAGGTGCTCCGCCCTGTATGCCGCGGACTTCTGGCAGCGGTGCCGGTGGCGGCCCTGGCGTGCCCTGGTGTCCTGGGCCGTGGCGCTGGCGTGTCTGGGGGCCGCGCTCCTCCAGCCATGGGCGGCAGCCGGGGCCCTGCTGCCCGTCGTCGCCAACACCTGTCTCCACCTGCGCGAACTGCGCGGCGCCCCGTTGCTCCACCGGGCGACGTACCTCCTGGTCAAACCGGTCCGCGACCTGGCCATCGGACTCGGTTTCGTCACGCACCGCATAGCGGGCCGGTTCGCGTCCCGGCCCAACGGGAACCGGGTGGCGCTCCCGGCCGGGGCGACCACCGCTGCGGCGCAGCGTGGAGCACTCAACGAACGTGGCGACATGGGCACTTCACGTACCCACTAGGCCGTGACGGCGACCACCCCATCACCGCTTTGCCGGCAGGCGTCGATCACCGTCGCCCTCCCGGACCGAGGAAGGAAGCACCGTGGACCACCTGCCCGCCGCGCGCTCCGCGCCTGTGGACATCACGCTCGACCTGCTGTACGAGCTCCTCGGCATCGAGCGGCACTGGGAACCCATCCTGCTGCTGCGCAACGCGCGCATCGTACGAGGGCATCTTCCGCCCCTGGTGCTCTCCGTGGCACGCACGTCGGGCGCCGCGATGGGCCCGGGTTCCCTGGCGGAGCTCGACCGGATGCAGCGCAGGGCCGCCACCTACCGGGCGATCGCGGACGAGCTCACCCGGATACCGGGCACCCGGGTGCTCAAGGGGCCCTCGCTGGCTGCCCGTTATCCCGAGGGCGTGCTGCGCCCGCTCGGCGACCTCGATGTGGTGGTCCCCGATGAGCCCCGCCTGTGGCAGGCGGCGTCCCGCGTACTCGCCGGCCGGCCCGTCGACGGCATCGACATCACCGTCCTCCGCGCCGATGGGACACGGCACACGGCCATCGCCCTGCACTGGCCTTCCGAGGACCCGATGATCGACCCCGAACTCAAAGTGGAAATCTCCACGTTCGCCTACCCGGGCGACTCCGGCGCCGTCCCGCTGCGCGCCGCCACCCCGCCCGAGCAGGTCCAGGCGGATGTGCTCGCACTCGCCGAGGAGAGGTTCCAACGCCCCTTCACCGCAAAGGACATGCTCGACCTGGCGGTGGTCTTCTCCTCCCCCGGCCTGCCACCCTGGGCCGACCTCGCGCGGACCGCGGACCGCTTCCGTCTGGCGCCCGAACTCCTGGAGTTGTGCCAGGCGGTCTCCGGCCTCCCGGCGCTGGCGCACACCGTCCCCCGGGAGCTGACCCGCGCTCTGGAGGAGTGGGCGCCGGCCGAGCAGGACAGGCGCCGCGCCGTTGCGGTCGACGCCGCCCCTGCCGACCGGACCGCGACGGTCCGCGAACGCCTCGACGCCGGGATGCCGGTCCACGGCATGCTCCTCAAGAGGGCCGACACCCCGCGGGCGGACGCGTACGCGGTCACCGAGGACTTCTCCGACGGAACGCTGCTGCGCACACCCGTCGGCGACTTCCTCCTGGTGGACGGCGAGATCGTCGACCCCGGGCAGTACGAGTCCGCCCTCGCCGCCGTCCGCGAGGCCGTGCGTTGACCGCCCTCGACGTCCAGCACCTCGCCCGCCGGTTCCGTACCCGGCGCGGCAAAGAGGTCGTGGCGCTCGACGACGTCAGCCTTTCCGCGGAGCGCGGCGAGGTCGTCGGCCTGCTCGGCCCCAACGGGGCGGGAAAGACCACCCTCTCCCGCATCCTCACCACCCTCTTGGTACCCAGTTCCGGAACCGCGCGCGTCCTGGGCTTCGACGTGGTCGCGGACCCGGAGCCGGTGCGCCGGCGGACCGGCCTGGTCCTCGGCGGCGAACGCGGCCTGTACAGCAGGCTGACCGCCCGGCAGAACCTGCGCTACTGGGCGGCCCTGCAGGGGCTGGCCTCCTCCGACGCCCGGCGGCGCACCGAGGAACTCATCGCCCGCATGGGACTCGCCGAGCGTGCCGACGACCGTCTGGAGACCTTCTCCCGCGGCATGATCCAGCGGGTTCACCTGGCCCGTGCGCTGCTCCACCGGCCGGAGTTGATCGTCCTGGACGAGCCGACCGCCGGGATGGACCCCAACGCCGCGGCCGGTTTCCGCACGATGGTGCGGGAACTCCGGTCGACCGGCGTGACGATCCTGCTGGCCACCCACGACATGGCCGAAGCCCAGGCGCTCTGCACCCGGGTGGCCCTGATCGACCGCGGCCGGCTGTTGCGCATCGGAGCCCCCGAGGCACTCCTCACCGAACTGGGCCGCTACCACGTCATCACCGCCGTCGGCGTGGACGTGGCGACCGCCGCACACGTCCGCGCGCTACCGGGTGTCCGCCGTGCCGAACACGACGCCGAGGGCTCCTTGCGCGTCGAGGCCGCGGGAGCCGGCACCCCCACCAAGGTCATGGGCCTGCTCGCCCGGTCACCCGCCTCCCACGTGACCATGACGGCCCCCAGCCTGAGCGACGTCTACCGCAGCGTCATCGAAGACCGCGAACTGGCGGTGTGATGGGTTCCTACTTCCGGGCGCAGTGGTGGCTGCTGCTCCGCTCGCCCCGGCTGCTCGGCCCGCTGGTGGTCACCCCGCTGTACTCCCTGGTCTTCTTCTCGGTGCTGCGCGAACACCACAGGGCCGGACTGGCGACCACGGTGGCCACCACCGCGTTCCTGATGAGCATGTGGTCCCAGGCCGTCTTCGTCGCCTCCGACGCCGTCGACTACGACCGCTGGGAGGGCACCCTCGAAGCGGGGCTGGTCAACCCCCGGCGCTACGCCGACGCCCTGGCGGTACGCGTGCTGACCACCACCGCGGTGAGCCTGCCCGCGTTCGGCGAGATCCTGCTGATCGGGCGCCTCGGCTTCGGCTACCCGATCACCGTCGCGCACCCCGTCCTCACCTGCCTGGTGCTGCTCCTGGTGCTGTGCGGAAGCGCCGGGATCGCCCTCACCATCAGCGGGCTGCTGGTCGTCGTGCGCGGGGCCAGGACGCTGCAGAACGCCATGACCTACCCGTTCTACCTGCTGGCCGGCCTCGTCCTGCCCGTCGCCGCACTGCCGACGGCGTTGCAGTGGCCCGCCCGCGCCTTCTACCTCTCGTGGGGTGCGACGTCGCTGCGCGCCGCCATCGGCGAGACCGGCTTCGACCTCACGGCGCTGGGCGTGCTGGCGCTTCTGGCGCCGCTGCAGGCAGTTGCCGGCTACCTGATCCTGCGCCGGATCCTGAACCGCGCGCGCGAGGGCAAGGTGATCCTGCATGGCTGACCGCGTGGAACTGTTCCTCACCAGGCTGTGGTTCGGTGTGATCAGCAGCTTCCAGGACTACCGGGCGATGTTCACCTGGCGCTCCTGGCTCTTCGGCTGGGTGCTGCGGCTGGTTTCGCAGGTGCTGTTCTTCGCCTCGCTCGGCCGACTCGTCGGCTCCGTGCACACCGAGCAGGCGATCGCCCTGGGCAACGCGATGGTCCTGGGTCCGCTCGGCGCGCTCGGTGTGGTCTCCTCCTGCGTCGGCGAACGGCGAGGCGGCACCCTCCAGTTCATCGTCATCAGCTCCAGCAGCCCCTTCCTGGTGATCGCCTCACGCGGGCTGTACTGGGTCGCCGACGGCTTCCTGACCTCCTGTGTGGTGATGGTGCTCCTCCCCTGGATCGTGGGCCTCCAGATGGCCTGGACGGCGCTGCCGCTGGTGCTCGCGCTGCAAGCCCTGATCACGTTGAGCGGCTACGGCCTGGCGCTGACGCTGGCCGGGGTCAGTCTCCGCTGGCCCGAGAGCCGGATGTATCTGACGGGCGGCACCACGATCGCCGTGCTTCTCCTCGCGGGCGTGAACGTCGCCCGGCCCACGCACGGTCTCGCCGGGCTCCTGGCCACCGTGGTCCCGGCCGCGCACGGCCTGGCCGCAGCACGCCAGGCCGTCGCCGGCCACGGTGTGCCCGTCGGGCCGGTACTCGCCGAAGTCGCCGTCATGCTCGGCTGGGGAGCGGTCGGCTGCGCGGGGATGGCCCTCGCCCTCCGCCGCTCCGGCCCCCACCTGTCGCGGCTGCTCGGCTGAGCACGACCGGCACGGGTCGTACCCGGCGATCAGGGGCGCGCGGCGTGGCGGCGGTCGGGAGTGTGCAGGTAGGCGATCGCCATATCGCTGAGTTCGTCCGCGTACCGGCGCCGGGCCGCCTCGCCGGTGGCGGGGTCGGGGCGTACGGAGTTGTGGAAGCAGGCACCGAGGATGGCACGCGCCACGGTGTCCAGCGCTGTTTTTGGGTCGGAGCGCCGGATCTGGCGGGTGTAGGGAGCTGCTGCGTCGAGGAGGTGGCGGTGGATTGCGGTGATGGTGCGCGCCCCGCGGTCCACCGCGCCGGTCACCCGCGCACGCAGCAGTTCGGGGAAGAGGTTGCCGCCGTCGGCGAAGGACTGCAGCAGTGCGTGCGCGTACGCGTCCATCACGCCGGAGAGTGACGGCTCGGCCGTGCGCAGTTGCTCGGCCACGTACTCCTCGCGCCGTTCCAGCATGCGCTCGGTCAGGGCGGTGATCAGCTGCTCTTTGCCCTCGAAGCGGCGGTAGATCGAGCCGACCGCCACCCCGGCGCGGTCCGCGACGCCGGTGATCGTCATCTCCTCCAGGCCGGACGAGGAGGCGATCTCCTCGGCCGCCCGCAGTACACGAGCCAGTGTCGCGGCGCTGCGCGCCTGTCGGGGTTCCCGGTAGGGCGCCGGGCGATCCGGCTCATCAGTCATGTCCCGCATGGTAGCGGCGGCGATCTTTGCAGGTCCTTTTGCCAAGTGGTGCGCTCCTCCCGACCCCGGGTAATATGCGAATGCGAGTTCACATTCACATTCTATGGGAGGTCACCCATGCCCGACAGCCAGAGTTCCCCGCAGACTTCTCCGACCGTTGCCGTGACGCTCGAGTCGGGACCCACCGGCGCGGGGAGCATCGACGATTTCGAGCTCTTCTACGCCCGCCGCGCCCTGGACCGCCTCCGGACACGGCTGGGACGCCAGGGCCTGCTCGACCTGCTGGCCGCGGACATCGAAGAAGGCAATTCCTTCCTGCGGGAGAGCGCCCGCACCTCCGGCGGCGGCTTCACGGCCGGCACCACCGTGCTCACGGCGCAGGGCCTTACGTCGGGCGCGTTCCTGGCCTGGATGGACAAGGCCTTCGCAGGCAACGAGCAGGCACTCCTCGCGGCGCACCCCGAGCACTACGTGATGGCCCCCGAGGCCGACGGATCGTTCCATGTGGTGGAGAACATCGGCCCCCACGTCTGCTCCTTCTTTATGGGCGGCTGGGGAACGGATGCGCTGGCATGGGCCGCCGACGCGGACGAACTCCTCCCGGAGTCCGAGTTTCCGCACACGATGTCCTCGAACCTCTTCCTGAGCGACGGCACCGTCGTCGGACGGGCGATGACCCAGTTCGGTGACACCGCTGACGGCTTCACCGCAAGCCTGACGGTCCACCTGCCCACCACCTGCCCGGAAGAGGTCCTGGAGCACCACCTGCGGCACTACGCCGTCGAGTTCAGGAACTGGATCACCGCCGCGGCAGCGGCCGGCGCCTGAGGGACCGCAGGTGACGGAACCCGTACGCGCCCCCGCGGCAGAGGGTGGGCGTACGGGCTCCCGCGCCTACGCGCCTACACACCTACGCACCTACGCACCTACGCACCTACGCACCTACGCACCTACGCACAGTCAACGGCACGCCAAGACGCCTCAGCCGGCGCCGGAATGTCGTACGGCGAGCCGCATTCCCGGGTGAATGAGATGCGGGTTCGCGCCGATCACCTGGCGGTTGAGTCGATAGAACTGCTGCCAGCCCAAGCCGTGGGCGTAGGCGATACCGCTCACCGTGTCCCCGGAGTTGACGACGACCGAGGTACCGCGCCCCCGGTGGGGCCGCGCCTTGTGCTGCTTCTGGGGAAGCGGGTGCCGCACGCGGTCGCGGTCCGGCGCGGTGACCGTCCGGCGCGGCATGCCGCCGCCGGTGGCCGAGTTGAGTCCCAGCGAGTGCGAGCAGGCGGGCCAGGCGCCCCAGCCCTGCCGGGCCAATACCCGTTGCGCCACGTGGATCTGCTGCTCCCTGGTCGCCCGCGACGCCCGTGACGCGTATGCGCCGCCGCCGAAGGAGCGCCAGGTGGAGTCGGTGAACTGCAGTCCACCGGTGAAGCCGTTCCCCGTGTCGATGTGCCAGTTTCCTCCGCTCTCGCATCCGGCCAGGCGGTCCCATGCCCCACCGCTGGCCCCGGCCGTCCCCTCGGCTGCCAGGTTCAGCGTGCCGGCCGCCAACAGGACCGCCGCCGCGGTGACGCCCCGGGCCCCGAGGCCCCGGAATTCGCTACGCGCGGTTGTTTGCGATACCTGAGGAAATCCCATGTGCTGCGCTCCCGTCGATTGCCGCGCAGTGCTGCGGCGGCTGTTCGGAATTGCTGCCTGTGCGTGCCGTGCGGTCGAGAGGTGAGGTGGTGGTCGGTGATGTCCGCCAGGCAGCAGCAAGGTGACGTGGAGGAGACAACCACGCACGGAGTTCGCCCCGGCAGAGCGCGCAGTAGCGCCTCCGCAGCCCGCCCTGTCCCCTTGACGCCGGGCCGACCGCGATGTCTGCGCAGGACGTGCCGGTCCGCCGAGGAGGGGCGCATGCCTCGGGACGGAGGTACGAACTCCGCATACGCCGTTCCCGCTTGCCCGCTTCGGGGGCGTCTGTGAGGGCGCATCCGCCGGGGTCGGTGCACACGCGCCGCGGGGGTCCCCATGCACCGCGCACGGCCCCGGCACGGCGCAACGGCCCGAGCCTTACGTGGGGTTTCGGCCCGCTGGGCAGGCGTCCGGGCACGGCGCGGCCCTCCGGCCGGCTCCGCCGGAGGGCCGTTGGGTGGTCGCGCGCACCATGGCCGAGGGGCGGCGGCTCCGCAAAGCCGCCCCCGACCGCCGGCCGGAAGCGGAAGAGGGCCCGCCACGCTTCCGCGTGACGGGCCCTTCATGAAGCGGCGTGCTCCCGCAACGGGAGCACTCAGGTCACTTGTTCAGGACGACCTTGCTGGTGACCGTCGGGGCGGCGACCGAGGCTCGCGCCTTCTTGCCCGGGTTGATGGCGTACTTGAAGTGGAAGCCCACCGTGGCCTTGCCGGTCTTGTTGCCGACCTGCACCGGGAACACACAGGTCCCGGACAGCCCGTAGACCTTCTTCGCCTTGTGCGGGTGCGCCTTGCTACCCACCTTGGAGTGCCACTGGTAGCCCACCGGGATCGACCCGTGGGTGTCGTGGTACTTGCCGTTCAGGCCCTTGGCCGTGCACTTCATCGGGCCGCGGGCGATGGACTTCAGCTTCTTGTTCGTGACCTTCCACGACCAGGGCATCGGGTAGTACTTGTGGTACTTGCCCGTCAGATCGACCTGGGCATGGAGGACCCCGGCCTTCCGCTTCGCCTTGGGCGTCACGTAGCTCTGGTGCTTGGGAGTGAACACGGTGGTCTTCTGGGCCTTCACGTTCGCCGGGGCGGCCTCGGCCGCACCCATGCCTCCCATGGCCACCATGACCACCACGCCGGACGCGACAGCCGTACGGCCCAGACGGTTCATCTTCCGGGGAGCGGCGGCCTGCCGGCCGGCTGAGCGTATCGCCGTGATCTGCAAAGTATCTCCATTCCGGGTAGCGGAAAGAGGCGTTGACGCTCTTTCCGCGCTGTGCTGACAATGTGTGGTCCTGCAGGAGTCAGAGAAGTTTTGGGGGAGTCATCACCAGCCATCCGGTTCATGGAACCGTCCAGTCGTGGGACAACGAGGAGGGGTGGGGCGTACTGACCTCACCCGGCATTCAGGGCGAGATCTGGGCCCATTTCTCCGCCGTATACGCGAAACCAGGTGCGTTCGCCTCCCTGGACCCGGGAGAGAGCGTCCTTTTCACCTGGGAGGAATTTCCGCAGGACGGCTACTCCTACCGGGCACTTCACGTACGCCGCCCCGGCGATCCGGAGACCGACTGGGAAGAAGCCGAGCAGGATGACGACGACGCGGGTGACGTGTCATACATCCGCATCGAACTCGACCCGGAGTGATATCAGCGGCCCCCCTCAACCCTTCCGACCCCGGGCATCGAACATAGAGCCGTGGGGCCCGAGTTAGGTAGATCCCTAAAGGTCACTGCCCCAAGGGGAGGGCGACCGGGGCCGCGACGGTGAGCTGAACGCGAGGTACGGCGCGCGCCGGAGTCTGCGGTGAGCGGGCCGGGCACAGGCGCCTGAACCGGGCAACATCCCGGTTCAGGCGCCTTTTGCCGTTGCGCGCAGCGTGTTGGGCGGAGGCGGGGCGGGCCGCGCGTGGCGATGCCGCGCCGCTGGTCCCGACCGTCCCGACGTCACCGATCGCGCGCATCAGCTTCATTTCATGGCCATTTCATTGCGTCCCGTCATGGTGGGCGAGTCGCCACCGAAAACCGTGCGGAATCTCGGGAAGCGGTGGCGCACACGCCGCTCGGCACGGGAACTCGGCACGGGGGACTCATCACGCCGTGGGCGTCGTCGGGGATTGCACTCCACCGACGTCCGACGCGCGCTTTCTCACGCACATGAGAATGGGCCCCTCCCCTTGTCGGGCAGTCTCGTCGCCCCTCCAGCAAGGGATTGAGATGGCCAGATTGCGATCGGTGGGCGAGGGCGTGCGGCTGCCACTCAGAGGCAAGTCCTTCCTGGCCGCGCTGGTGGTGCTGTTCGCACTGTTCGGGTTCATCTCCCCCGCGGAGGCGAAACCGGTCCAGCCCCTGGACCTGTGCTCGGCGCAGGCTGCGCAGGTCAGGCAACTAGCCGCCGATATCCAGGCGCACAACGCGCGTCCGCATGTCTTCCGGATGCCACAGCAATCCGCGGCATCGGCGGCATACAACGCGGAGAAGGCGCTCCTGGAATCCCGTAGGACCGCTGTCTTTGCCCAACTGCGGGCCTGTATGCAGGCGATGCAGGCGCTCCAGGCCGTGGGCACGAGCCCCTTGGGCCTCAAGTCGCCTGTCCGGCGGACGCTGGACAAGATCGAGCGGGCCCGGGAGCAGGTTCCGTCGAACTGGACCGCACCCCCACCGCCCAAAAGGGGAAGCAACTGGGAAATTCCCAAGAACTCCGTGATACGTCCGGTCTACGACGCCCTCCGAAAGGGCAACCCGGGACGAGTGGGCAACATCCCGCTACGAGGCATCGCGCGGCCGCGCGTCACGGACAGGGATCCGGCATATCCCGCCGCGTCGGGCCGTAAGATCGGCGCCTGGGACTCCGGGAGGTCGAAGGTCTCGCCGGACCACATCATCCCGTTGGCTGAACTCGTGCAGATGCGGGGCTTCATGAAGCTCACGCCCACGAACATGTACGTGCTCTCGCGCGCCCCGCTGAACTTTCAGTGGATGTCGAGGTCGGCGAACGAATCGAAGCAATCTCGGAGCGCGGCGTATGTGTCGGGGGCCGACCCGAAATGGATCAACGACCAGGTCACGCTGGAGAACGAGACCCGTAAGAAGTTGCAGGAGATCATCGACCAGCTCCTCAAGAGCCAGTACCGAAGGTAGCCATGGACTCTGCAGAAATCGCCGCCACACTGGAGGAATGGTCACTGACGTTTGTCGGGGACCGCTCCGGGGAGGCCGCTCGTATCCCTGAGGCGTGGCGGCCGATCGCGCTGTCGGCCGAGGCGGAAGACCGTCGGAGGACGGCGCTGTCGCTGTGGAACCAGGGTTTCCTCGACCTGATTCCCGAGTTCGCCGAGGTGCTGCACGCGCACTGCGTCGACGTGCGCGCCTGTATCACCGACGGCTCTCCCGTACTGGTCTACGTTCTGGAGACGGAAGACGGCGACCTGGTCTCCTGGGTCGGCTATGACCCCGCCACCTTCGAGGAGCCCGCATTCTGGGAGAGCTTCCCCGAAGCGGTAAGGGTGTTCCTGCACCAGGTTCATGCGGGCTTCGTCTCGGCGAGCAGGGACGCCTTCGGCGTGGCACGGCCCGCCGGTATGGGCACCCTCGCCGAGTTGTCCGACTTCCCCGACGGCGTGCCCGGCTGGGAGGGCGCATCGCGCCTTTCATCAACGCGCCTGCTGCAGGTCACGACCGACGGCGGCCTCCTCAAGTACTGCCTGTCCCCGGACCTCGCCGTGGGAAAGGTCGCCCTCGTCTACGAAGGCGATATCGACCCCAAGGACTTCGGTCAGGAGCTGGACGACCTCCTGATGTTGCGCTTCGAGGACCCGTCCTGATCAGAAAGGCGTTGCCATGGCACATCCGCCCGGCCAGGAGCCGCAGCCCTGGCCTCCACAAGGACAACGGCCACCGTCCCCGCCGCCGGGGAGGGAGCCCCGGTCACCGATACCGGCGGACGCATCGCCTTCGCGTCCGTCATCCCGTCGCCGGACGACGTGGTGGTGTCTCGCGGCGGCCGCCGTACTCCTCGCCGGCGTAGGTGGGGTCGCGGCATACCTGCTGCCGGGCGGGGGTGAGACCGAGCAGTCGCGGATCACGAAGGTGGTCGCGGACTTCGCCCTGGCGGTCGACCGAGGGGACACCCCCGGGATGAGGAAGCTGCTCTGCCGGGAGGAGGCCCGCGGCGTCATCGACGACGGCACCGGCGACGGTGAGCGCGATACCCGTTCGAAGCCGATACCGGTGACCACCTCGGATGTCAGGATCGAGGGGAAGACCGCCGGCGTAGTGGTGAGCAGGCCCGCGCAGAAGCCGGCCACGGTCCACCTCCTGAAGGAGGAGGGCGTGTGGAAGATGTGCGCTCCGGCTGAGAAGTCCCGTCAGGGCTCGCCCGGCCGGGCACCCACCTCGTCGCCCTGATCCCTGGGTGCCGGGCTGTCTGCGCAGGCAGCCCGGCAGGGCGATTCCGGCGGGAGACGGCGGTGCCCCTGCTGTCGGGTGGGCGTGGGCCTGCCCGGTCAGGTCGGCGGTTGCCGGACACCGGGTGACCGGTAGGCGCGGGCGAGGTGGTGTTGCAGGCGGGCGTGGCGGAACTGGTAGACCGCGCCGGCTTGGCGGAGCACGCCCCGCCGGTAGGCGTCTTCGAGGAAGGGCACGACGGCCCAGGGCAGCCGGCCGGTCAGCGGCAGCCAGAACCGCGAGAAGACCGCCCACTGACCCCACGCGGTGAGGCTGAGCGCGTAGCCGAGGGCGCCGCCGAGCCCGCTGATGACGCCCAGCTTGAGCGCGGTCGCCAGACTCCAGACGAGCGGGCCCAGGAGCGCCGGCAGGGGCCTGATCACCACCACGAACGCGAGGCCGACCAGGAGCCCGAAGGCGGGTGCCCAGAGCAGGAGTTGGGTGGCCACCGTCCGGCAGTTCGTGCGCAGCAGGCTGATCGGATTGACGGCGGACCGGATGTCGAGCGGCGATTCGAAGAGGGTCAGGAGGCCGAGGGTGGGGCCGGCTCCCAGGGCGAACACCAGGCCGTAGATGATGCCGTCGCCGAGGCCGGCGGCCAGCATGGTGGGGACGTCGATGTGGGCGAGGACGCCGTTGAGCACTCCGTGCACGAAGCCGTAGCCGACGCCGAAGACCAGCCCGCACAGCAGCCCGACCGCCAGCCGGCGCAGGGACTTCCGCCGGGTCTTCCCTTCCCTGCCGAATATCTTCATCCGCACGCCGGACGGCGCCACAACCGTGTCCTTGGCCGCGACCATGAACCAATAAGCCACCCCGAACAGGAGGCCGGCGAGGGAGCCCACCGCCAGCCCGTCCGCGAGCTGGAACCGGAGGGGGTCGAAGAGGGTGCCGACGACACAGTCGACGAGCCCGATGCACAGCGAGATCACCAGCGCCGTCACCCACGTGCGTGTGGTGCGGTGCAGCCCGTGACCGAGCCGCCACCACTCCAGGTTCGGGGTGTCGAGCCGTGTCAGATGGTGGGCCAGGTATCCGAGCCAGTACTTGGCGCGCTCCGGGTCGACGGTGCGGCGTCCCCCGCTGCCCTGGCCGTGTCCGGGCAGTGCGCGGTAGACGGTGGTGGTGAAGTTGTCGAGGAGATGGTCCTCCAACTGCTCGGGGCCATGGAACCGTTGGGTGTCCAGGAGCGCGGCCGGGTCGTTGCCGGGGGTGTCGCTGTAGACGGCGCGGGCGAGCGTCACCATCAGCGGAGTGGTCAGCACCGCGGCGAGGTGGGCACCGGCAGCGCTGAGCGGCTGTTCGCGCAGCTCGCTCAGCACGGGATCCCAAGCGGTCGCCGGGAGGGCCCCGCCGCGGGCCTTGCGCGTGGTGCGCGGCAGGTAGTCGGCCAGGTCGCTCACGGTGAGATCGGTCAGCTCGACCGCGGCGGCGGAGGTGAGTACGTCGGTCTCCGCCACCGCCGCGGCGTACTCGGCGGGGCGGCTCGTCAGCAGCAGCGGCAGGGTGGTGGCGTTGAGCGCTTCCAGTGCGGGGCGTCGCAGGCCGTCGGCGATCTCGTCGAAGCCGTCCAGCACAGGGAGCACCCGGCCGGTCTCGACCAGTGCCGCGGCCAGGCTCGGCCCGCCGGGCCCCGGGGCGGCGAGGCCGGGGTGATCGCGTGTCAGTTGCGCCGCCAGCCAGTCACGGAAGGTGACGGCGGTCGGATCCCACGAACCGATGCTGAAGATCACCGGTACGGCCTCGGTGCGGCCCCTCGACCGCAGATGGTCCAGGACGAACCGCACGGCGAGCACGGTCTTCCCGGAGCCTGAGCGGCCCAGCACCACCAGCCGCCCGGAGGGGATCCGCCCGTACACGCCCACGATCTCGTCCAGTTGCCCGCTCAGGTCCAGCGGACCGTGCGTACCCCCGGCGGGCAGACGGCGGATATTGGCCCAGTGATCCGTCAGCTCCTCGGCCACTGGCCGCCAGCGCACCGGCAGCGGATAGGGATCGTGGACCTGCCGCTGCTCCTCCTCGCGCCGCCAGCGGGTGGCCACCGCCTGCGCGAGTTGCTCGGACGTGTCGGCCAGGGTGTCGTGCAACGCCGATGCGGGCCGGCCGGCCTCGATCGGCTCCGCGCGGTCGTCCGGGACGTCCGGCCGGCTCCCGTCCCCGCTGGGGTCCTCCGGTCTGCCGCCGCCCACGGGCCGGTGCACGGCCGCCGCCAGCAGCTCCTCGCGTTCCTGGGGGCGCAGCCGGAGCGCATCGGCCAGCAGCCGGACCGTGGTCACCCGGGGATCGGCGCGCTCGCCCGTCTCCAGCCCGCGGATGGTGCGCACGCCCACTCCGGCGCGCTCCGCCAAGGCTTCCTGAGTCATCCCCGCCGCGTGCCGCAGCCGCCGTAACAGCGCGCTGAACTCACTGGTCACAGGTCATGGCCTCTCCCCCGGCACGGCACTTTCCCCAGGTGAGGGACTCTAGCGCGGCCACCGGCCGGATACGGCCGGTCTGTTGGCCTGTCCGTTGTCCGGCGCCGGGACCAGCGTCGACGGCATCCACCCGACCGACCCCCGGAGTCAGGGAGCCCGCGATGCCGACGACCGCCACCACCGGCCAACCGACCGTCACCACGCTCACGTTTGAGGAGCGCGAGGTGCTCTACGCGGTCGGCTGTGGCCTGAGCGACGCCGAGGTCGCCGCCGCCCTCGCCCTCCCCGGGGACGCCGTGGCCGGACACCTCGCGCGGATCCTCGCCGGACTCGGGCTGCGCGACCGGTCCGCCGCCATCGTCCACGCCTTCGACTGCGGCCTGGTCGTCCCCGGCCACGGGCCCCGCGAGACCGCAGGCCCGGTGCCCCGGACCACCGCCGGCCCGGTGCGCGCACCGCGGATGCGGATCTCCGTACTCGGACCGCTGCGGGCGTGGCGCGGCCAACAGCCCCTGGACGTGGGCCACCTCCGCCAGCAAGCGGTGCTGGCGGCGCTGGCGCTGTGCCCGGACCGGACGGTCAGCCAGCAGGAACTGCTCGACGGGGTATGGGGGATGGAGCCGCCGATCACGAAGGTGGTGCCCGTGTACATCTACCGGCTACGGAAGGCGCTGCGCGGCGAGGTCAGCCCTGACCCGGTGATCCAGCGCGACCGTTACGGCTACCGGCTGGCCCCCGGCGCGGTCGAGGTGGACGTGACGCGCATGGAGGGACTGGTCACCGCCGCTGCCGCGGCCGAGCGGGCCGGCGAACTGGCCGAGGCGGTCCGCGTCTGCTCCCAGGCGCTGGACCTGTTCCGCGGGGAGCTCCTGGCCGGTCTGCCGGGACCGTTCGCCGAGCTGGAGCGGCTGCGGCTCACCGAGCGCCGGATCGCCCTCGTACAGCGGAAGCTGGACTGGCAGCTGCGGCTGGGCCGGTATGCCGAGGCGATCGCGGAGCTGTGGGCACTGGCAGTGGCACAGCCCCTGAACGAACCGGTCGCCGCGATGCTGATGCGGGCGCTGTACCGCAGCGGCCGGCAGGCGGACGCGTTGAGCGTGTTCGACCGCACCCGCCGCGCGCTGGCCGACGGCCTGGGCATGCCGCCGGGCCCCCTGCTGAAGCGGACGCACCAGATGATCCTTCGCGGGGACGACGCCGACCTCGGCCTTGCCCGAACCGCGCCATGACCGGACCGACGCCGCACACGCGCGGCGACGAGCTGCTCTTGGCGAGGATCTCCGCAGCTGCCGGCCGCGCACACCTCGGCAGGCGACGCGCCACCTACCAGGGAGCCATGCGCACACCCCACGCCGTCCCGGCCCGAGCGCTCCTGGGCCTGCTGGCCTTCGCCCGATACGGCCGCCCTTGTGCGGCGAAAGCGTCCGCGCACGCACGACTGGACCTGTACGAGCACGGAATGACGGTCGCCGTCGGTCGGCGGATCCACCTCGTCCGGTACGACACCACCCTTGTCCTCCAGAAGAGCATCCGGCTCCCGCAGGCCCCGGCCCGCGGGGGGACCACTCGCGCCCTCACGCTGACCGACATCGAAGGGAAGCAGGTCGAGTTGTACGGCGGACCGGTGGACGGTGCCGCGGAGAAGTGGGTGCCGGAGATCCAACGGGCCGTCACCCGTGCTCAACTGCCCCGAGCATGGTCCGCGCTCGACGCGGGCGAACGGCTGTCCTTCGGCGATGTCTGGCTGACCAGGGAGGAGATCGGGTCCGGAGCGGTGTCCGCCCGGTGGCCTCAGGTGCGGCGGCTGGAGATCACGCAGGACACCGTCAGGCTGACCCTCGACGGCAGTGGGCCCACCCTGGCGACCGGCGCCACGATCCCCAACCTCTTCGTCCTCCGCACACTCGTCGAACGCCTCCACGCCGGCGGCCCGCGCCCATGACGGTGGGCCGATCCGGGCGCGGGTGGACCCGAGCACGTATGCGTTTCATCGCTAATACACCGCCCGTCGCTAGCGTCAGCGTCGAACACCGCAGTCGTGTACGAACCCACCTTGAGGAGAAGCAGAGCGATGTCCCTGTCCCGCAGATGGAGGAAGGCGATCGGCGCTGCCGGTGCGACGGCAGCCATGGTGGCCGTCACCGCCGCCACGCCCGCCGTTGCCCACGCCGAACCGGTGCACCACTACTACCTGGAGGTCGGCGGCACGGGCTCGGCTGCGCCCGCCCCCGACTGCACCTCCACGTACACCTTCGCCAACAAACACCTCAACGGTGGCATAGCGGTGCCGGTCTGCTACCCGGCGAGCGCCGGGCCCTGGCTCAACGGCCAGAACGCTCCGGACATCAACGCGCCGAGCTTCGACGCCAGCGTGCGCGAGGGGTACCGCAACCTGCTGGCCAAGGCCGAGGACACCTACCACCGCGACCCGAGCGCCCGCTTCACGCTCGTCGGCTACTCCCAAGGCGCGCACGTGGCCGACCAGGTGCTCCAGACGATCGCCAACGGCGACACCGACATTCCCCGTTCGCAGGTGAACGGCATGCTGTACGCGGACCCCTTCCAGCCCGGCACCGGCATCTGGTCCCGGATTCCCAAGGGGTGGAGCGCCTTCGGTTTCACTTCTCCCGGCGCCGGCCCGGCGACGTTCGATGGCGTTCCGGTACAGCGCTTCTGCATCCGCACCGACGGGGTGTGCGACGCCACCTCGCTCCAGTCCGTCGGAGGCTTCCTGAAGCAGCATCCGAAGTACTGGCAGGAAGGCAACGTCATGACGCAGACCATCGGCAACGACGGCGGTGACGGAGTCGTGTGGTACGACTCCTGACACGCCGCCGAGCGGCACGGTAGTCCTGGGACGCGGTGCCACGGTCCGACCGGTGCAACCCGGTCGGACCCCTCGCGTGCGTCGGTGAATTCGCCTCAGATCCGGACGGCCGCCCGCGGCAGGAAGAGCATCAGGGCCTGCTAGGTGTCTTTGAGAATCACCAACTCGCCTTTCCCAATCGGGGAAAGGGAGTCGAGGTAGCCGTCCGATGCCGCGACCAGCCGGTTGAAGTCCTCCAACTGGTGGGCGTGGGAGACCGCGTTGTCGACCACGAGGAGGCGGCCGTCCGCGAGGATCCGCTGCAACGACGGCCACCAGTCGGCGTACTGTTCGCGGTCGCTGTCCAGAAAGATGAAGTCGTACGCACCCGCGTCGCACGACGCGATGAATCGGCCGGCGTCGCCCGCGATCTGCTGAATCCGGGGACCCAGCCCCGCGCGCTGAAAGTTCCGCTCAGCCATCGCGAGCTTGTGAGGTGCCTTTTCGATGGTGGTGACCGACCCGCCCTCACCCACGGCATCGGCGAGCCACAACGTCGAGTAGCCGTTCGACGTCCCGATCTCCAGCACGTTCCGGGCCTTGCAAGCCTTGATGAGGAGCGCGAGGAATACGCCGGTGTCGTGGGTGATGTTCAGCATCTTCCGACTTCGGTCGTCCGCCGCCGTGTCGTTGGCGTGGCCGAATTCCTCCAGCTCACCCAGCAGTTCGGCGAGACCGTGATCCATATGGCGTCCTCTCGTTTTTTATGAGGCCTCATCAGCCGGTCAGACTCTGTATCGCGATGTAGAGGCCGAGGAGCAGCAGGGCGACACACAGCACCGTTCGAAACTTGTCCTCGGAGATCCCCCGGCGGATCCGTTCACCGATCGACATACCGAGAAACGCCGGGGCCAGGGCGGCGGCCGACATGACGCCGAGATTCATGCTGAGCAGGTCTTGCGTCCGCAGTGACCATGCGAGACCAACGGTGGAGAGCGTGAAGAGGATCCCCATGCTCTGCACCAGTTGATCGCGCAGCAGCCCAATGGACTGCAGATAGAAAACCCCTGGGACGGCTGACGAGCCGGTCATTCCGGTGAGGAAACCATTGACGGCTCCGGAGACCACACCCGCGGGGTGGTGCCACCATCTGTCTCTGATGTTCACCCGCAACCTGAACAGCCCCAGCATCCCGTACACCGCGAGCCCCAGGCCGAGCAGCGACGACATCACGTCCGCCCGGAAGTAGCTCAGCGTGAACGCACCCGAGACGGTGAAGGCCGTGGCCGCCAGCAGGAACGGCCACGTGAGCCGGACGACTTCCCGGCCGTGACCACCTCGCGAGGCCTGCAGGACATTGGTCAGGAACGTCGGGAGGAGAATCAGCGCCTTCGCGGGGTTGATCCCGATCGTCGCAGCGAGAATCCCGAGAACGACGGGTGGCAGACCGAGGCCGGTCAAACCCTTGACCAACCCACCCACGAAGAACGTCACCACGATCAACGTGACGGTGGCCACGTCGAAGGAGGCCAGGGCCGTGTCCGTCAAGAGTTGCGGCCGCCCCCCGGGTGCACGCTCTCCACGCCACGGGAAGCGAAGCAGCGCAGTGCCGCCACGACGTCCGCCTGCTCCTCCGGGTCCAGGACCTCGGGCCTCTCCTGTTCGAAGTGATCGGCGAGTTTGATGATGTCGCTCTTGCGATCCTCGATGTAGACGGCGTCGCCCGTGACGCGCGTCGCCGTGCGCTCGGCGAACTGCCCCGCGATGTCCTTGGCGGCCGGGACGAAGTTGATGTCGAATGCGCCGATCTGCAGGAGGACGTAGCGGGACGGCGTTCCGACGGGTGCCCCATTGACGAACCGGTGCTTGCTCGGGTGGGGAACCTGGAACACCTGATCCGGATGGACGGTGAACACCTCGTCCGTGTCGGGCAACTCGATCGCGATCTGGCCCCGTGAGCAATACATCATGTCGGACACTTCATTGTGGAAGTGATACGGGACTGCCTTGTGGTCGAGATTGAACAGACTGACCCGCAGACCGTCCTGATAGTGGAACTCTTTCATCTCCATGGCTCAACTCCCTGTCTCGGTACTGACCAACCCGGGTCCATCGACGGCCGCGGATCGTGCGGTGACGGCCGCCGCGGCGTCGAGCCAGTCCTCGGCAACCCACTCGGCTGCCTCGACGAATGCGCCGGCGAAATTGTGTTCGTGCTGCCAGAACCTGACGGGCGAACCGTAGGAGGCGAGATACGGCGACGGAACACGTACGCCGCCCGTCCGCTTCATCACCCGGTACCCACCGCGGGCGTCGAGCGCGATGCCGCCTGTGACGTATCCGCCTTCCTCATGCGGGACGATCTCGCCTCGCGTCAGAAGGTTCTGCACCAGCGGTGACGGATGGTTCTCCATGCTGAAGTCGTGCCCGCCGGCACTGATCACACAGTCTGCCCGCAAGGTCGACCGCCCGCCCTCGTCGGACCGGTAGGAGATCCGGAAATCGCCGTCCTCCCCCACCGCTGTGCGCGGCGCGTCATAGCCCTGCCGCACGGTCGTCAGAATTCCGGCGTCCATCAGGGCGAGGAGCTTTTCCGCGTTCGCGGACGGCATCGGCACGGCCGTCCGGATGAAGTGGGTGTCGAGCAGACGGTCGTACGTCGCCTTGTCAGACGGTTCCAGCCGGCTGTAGAAGCGCATCCTGCGCGCTTTCAAGGCGATGGTGTAGACGAGGTTTCCGGTGTACGAGTCCCGGAGATCGCTCGCGAGCTTTTCCCTGGCGGAGGGATAGCGGGGGTGGGTGACGTCGTGCCACCTCACCGCCCCCGCCGTTGCCCGCTCCAGGTCCTTGTCCAAGAGGTCCAGAATGCGCTCGATCTTCAATTGCCCTTGGTGATCGCGCCGGATCTCCGCGAGATTCTCCTCCGTGAGATGGTGCGGCTCGTAGGGTGCGAGCGGCCCCCGCACGGGAGAGAAGAACCCGCTGCGCGACCCGGCGACAATGTGCAACGGCTCCTCGCCGGCGTACGCCACCGGCCGGTACGACGCGATGTGACCGTCGTCGGTGTACGTGAACTCGCCGTCACCGCACAAGGTCATGATGGCGTCGATACCGCTCGGGCCCATCCCCTGAACGAACACACAGGGCCGCTCGCCGCGTGCGCGCCGTGAGCGGATGCGTTCGGCGACGGCAGCCTTCACTGCGTCCGGCGGGTAGGGCGACGCGACGTATCCGCCGTCTGCGGAGAGTGCGTCGGTCGTCCTGGCCTGCCAGTGCCCGGTGCTCAGCAGGACGCGGTCGAGCCCGTCCACGGTGACTTCGTGGCCGGTATCGAGGCTACGGAGGGAGAGGGCGAAACCCTGCTCCGTCGCGTAGCCGTCGACGGCCTCGTGGCGCAGGTACTGCTGTGTGCCGATGCCATGAGCGCGGGCCCGCTCGACGGCCTCCTGGAACCGTTCTTCGAGATATCTGCCGAACAACGCGCGCGGATAGAACTCACCGTCGTCGGGCTGCCACGCATCGAGCTCGATTCCGGGGTGGGTCTCCAGGACCAACTCCGGATGCTCCTTGATGAGCCATGGCTTGCGCTCGACCAGCCAATCGACGAAATCATTGCCGTGGATGCCCATGGTGCTCGCCTCGTTGTTGCACCGATGGGCAAGCTGGACGTTGTCCTTCGCGTAGGGGTATCCCGGCCCGTTCACCGACCCCCGCTCCACCGTGACGATCGTGAGGGCCGAGGGTGGGAGCGAGGGCCTGCGGCGTGGATCGGTGAGTCGCTGCACCAGATGCCATAACGCGCAGGTGCCGGCGAAACCGGTGCCGATGATGCAGTAGGCGACGGTTCCCCTCATGTTGGCATTCAGGTCAGGACTCCAAGCGTGTGAGAGCGCGCCTGATACGGGCACCGGCCTCGCTCACGAGCGAGCCGGTCCGGCCGCAGTTGATCCGCACGAAGTGGTCCAGGAGGTGGCCTTCCGCGAAGTGGCCGCCTCCGATCGTGGCGACCTTGGCCTCGGCCAGCAGAAACTGATCGGCGGTGTCGTAGCCGTGCTTCCGGTAGGCGTCGGCATAGCTCGAGAAGTCGACGAACAGGAAGTAGCCCCCTTGGGCGGGGCTGATCTTCAACCCGGGGACGGCATCGAGCTCGCGCAGCATGGCCGTGAGATGAGTGCGCGCGACCTCCGCCCTGGAGGTCGCCACCTCGTCCATTTCCGGCTGCAGGGCGATGTGCGTGGCGACCTGGCCGTACGTGGACGCGAACGAGGTGAGGTTGACCTGTGCGCGTGCCGCCGCGTCCACGATGTCCTGCGGACCGCAGAGGTAGCCGATCCGATCGCCGTGCATGCCGTACGTCTTGCCCGGTCCGGTGACTGCCACGGTCCACTGCCGCATCGAGCAGCTGCCGCGGCCGGGGAGCGGAACGTCGATGGCGGCAAACGTCTTGGCACGCTCCCCCACGATGTGGGCCTCATAGGGAGAGTCGAAGAGGACATGGACCGGGCTCTCGCCGCGGGATTCGCGCCGCGCATTGTGCCGGGCGACGACATCGGCCAGCGCCGACAGTTCCTCGGTCGAGTAGACCTTTCCTGTCGGGTTGATGCAGTCGCCCAGCACGACCATCTTGGTTCGCTCCGAAAGCGCTGCCTCAAGAGCCGGCGCCGTCAGGCCCTCCTGCGCCGTGACCAGGACGGTTTTCGGGATGGCTTCGTGCAGCCGCAACATGTCCGAGTAGTGCGGCCAGTTGGGCACGGGGATCACGACTTCGTCGCCGGGATTCAGCAGGGCATGGAAGGTCGCCGAAATCGAACCTTTCACACCGCCCGGCGTGACCATGATTTCACTGCCCGGGTCGTACGCGATGCCGTGCAGGCGAGCCACACGCGCGGCCACGGACTCCAAGAGGAACGGGAATCCCTTGACCGGAGCGAACGCATGAATCGTCTCGGACTGCTTCTCCACGAACTCGATCACGCCTCGGTCGATCCGGGGATCGGTAGGCGTATCCAGCGCGCCGATGCTGAGGTCGATGATCTGATCGCCCTCGGGGAGTGCCTGGTTGAGCGCGACGATCTTCGCCGCGGTTCCGTGAGTCGCCGATTCCGGAATGCTCAGGACGGCGTCAGAAATGCCACGATTTTTCTGCACGATCGGCCGAGTCACCTCTCCCCGCTAGGAATTCAACTCGCTGACGGCCTTGTGCATCGCGTTCCACATTTCCTGTTGTATCTTCAGCGTCTCGTTCGCGCCGTAGGCGATCTCGGCGACGTCGGCGTCGGTGCGGCAGTTGTTCTGGACGCACTTCTTCGCATCGGCGGCATGGCGTTCCTCGACGCCCTCATCGCCGACGTGGACGTTGAAGTAGATCTCGACGTTGTCGACGAACTCGGATGGCGGCTGCTTCTTGTTGCTGTTGCGGAACGCCGTACGGCAGACCTGCAGCATCCTGTCGGCGTGGGACTCCAGGGCCATCGCGACGCCCAGCATGCGGTGGTAGTTGGCGCCCAGCAGCTCCCGGGTGCGCTCGCGGTAGGCGAACGTCTCCGGGATGACCAGGTCACTGTTCCGCGCGCCCTTCACGAGCAACGGCGGCAGACCGAACTCGACCGCACCATGCAGATTGTGGGCATTTTCCATTAACACCTCATGGCAATGCGCGGCCTCGCCGTTGCCCGCCTCCTCATTGAGGATGTACGAGAACAGGACCAGCGTGTCCCGATCGTCGTTGGCCGCCGCCTGCGCGCACACGTGGGCTATGCCTTTGACGGTGCCCTCGGTGCGCTGGAAGAAGTTCGCCCGGTGGAAGTCGTAGGTCCTGCTGTTCCATGGCGAGTTCTCCAGGAACTTGAAGTACTCGTTGTCGTAGACCGGGTGGCGGTCCAGCTCATCCATGAGCGAGGCGACTTGATCGTGAAGTGTGGTTGCCGTGCTTGTCGTCATCTTGCTTCACTCCAGTTCACGCAGGTCTGGATCGCGGTCAGTGTGGGGGCCACATTGACGCACCGGTCCACTGGATAAATACCGTACCGACGTCTTCGAACGCGCATGATCACTAAAGGGGCCATCGTGGCGGCCCGGCGGCCGGCGAACTGCGCGAGGTCACCCGCGACTTCGCCCACTCCTGCCATGAGGACCATGAGAACCGTAGGGACCGAGGGAAGCTGCTTCCCGCGGACGGAAGGAAGGGCGTTCGCCGCTCCTGTGCACCATGCCTCGTCGGAAAAACCCTGAGTCCCTGAATCGGTCAGAACCAGAGAACCGACGGGCCACTCCCCTCGATGAAGGCAGACGAATTACGGAACCCTTATCCACCCTCCAGGTGAGCCACGATGACCACCCCGGCGCTCGGTCGTTCTCCATGATTGCCTAAAGGCCGTTTCGGGGACAGTCCTTACCGGCCACTTGTCGCAAGGCCACGCACTACTCATCGTCACGGTTTCTTTACTCGACCGGGACGGTGAGTACCGGGAAACGGTCGGCCACCGGTGGGAGGGAAGTGGCGGTTGGGGCAGCCCCGCCCCAGGAAGTGCCGGGCCGGACCCCCCGGAGTCCCGGTGCGGGGCCCCGGCACGACGGCGAACCGCCTAAGTCACCGATCCCTGTGTGGCGCGACATCACAGTCGGCTTGAAGTAGGCAGTCCAGGTGCCGATCTCAGCAACGCGGTGGAGATCGTGCGACCGCGCCTGGCTTCTGTGTCACCAACAGGGCGACGAGCACGACGAGTTGACCCCGCGGTGCCGTGCCGCTCCTCTGGTCGGCAGGGCCACGCCCGCCCGCTCCTCACCCACCTGCTTCGGCTTTCACCGGCGAGCGGAGGATGGGAGGCGCAGAGAGTTCCTTGCCACCTCAAGGTAGGTTCCGGTGATGACTGGTGACTGGCGGGCGGACCGGATCGGGACCGCGCTGAGGGGTGAGAACCCGACCGTGCTGCGGCGTTTGACGTCGGGCTTCGCGGTGATCGGGGATGTGCAGTTCCTGCCTGGCTACTCGGTTCTGCTCGTGGACGAACCGGGTGTGCAGCGCCTCTCGGACCTGCCGAGGGCCAAGCGGCTGTCGTTCCTGTCCGACATGGACCAGCTCGGCGAGGCCGTGGAGCGGTCCTGCCGACGACTGGACCCGGCCTTCCGCCGGGTGAATCTGGAGATCCTGGGGAACACGGACCCGTTCCTGCATGCGCATGTCTGGCCGCGGTTCGCGTGGGAGCCAGCAGATCTGGTGGGCGCTCCGGTGTGGCTCTATCCCCGCGAACGCTGGAGCGACGAGCAGTTCAGGCTCGGTCCGCGGCATGAAGCGCTACGGGAGGCGATCGGCAGCGAACTGGACAGGATGCGCTGCTGACACCGCACCGCACCGCAAGGCAAGGTCGAGGCAAGGCAAGGCAAGGTCGAGGATCCGGATGCCGAGAACGGTCGGCACCATGACTCCGCCGTATCTGCGGCCGGGCCCGGTTGCCCCGCAGCCCGGCCGCCCGCAGTCGCCCGCAGCGGGACGGTGGGGGCCTCGGCGATGGCGCGCCGAGAGAAAAGCGGCGGTACCGGTCTTTATCGGGCACCACAGGATGCCGTAACCCCGGCAAGCCGCTCCCGTTGTCCCAGGGTGCGTCGGCGCACCTCGCGCCGACCGAGAAGGGAAAACACGTGAAGCGCACGATCCTCGCCGCGGTCCTGGTCGCCGCCGCAGCCACCGCTCTCGCCTCCCCCGCGTCAGCTGACACCGGTGACGGACTCAAGCCGGCCGGCAACCCCCTGCACAAGATCACCAAGGCCCTTCTCGACCCGCAGGACGTCCCTACGCTGGAGAGGAACATGCCCACACTGGATCTGCTGGATCTCACCAAGAAGCCGATCGCCTGCGAAGCCGAGACCGCGGGCGAGCCGCTTCCGCTCGCCGCTGATGCCTACCGCGCATGCGGGCCGGCGTAAGGCACCGGAAGCGGCACACCGGGCAAGTGGACGTACGGAAGAGAAGGTGGCGGCCGGGCCCCAGGAACGCAAAGCGGGCCCGCGCCGGCCTGACCGGCCACGGCCCACCGCCCACGCCCTCGCCCGGCCCGGGTAGGTACGACAAGAGGCCGACTTCCGTCATAGGGTCGTTCCCGCACGTGAGAGAGGGGAGGCCGAGATGGCCGGGACGACACCGACGGTGGCCGAGGTGAGGGCCGAGCTGGCCGCGCTGGAAGACCCGAAGGTACGCGCGGTGAACGAGAAGCACGGTGACGATCACGGTGTGAACCTCACCAAGCTGCGCGCGCTCGCGAAGCGGTTGAAGACGCAGCAGGACCTCGCGTGCCGGCTCTGGGAGACGGATGACACCGCGGCGAGGCTGCTGGCGCTCCTGATCTGCCGCCCCAAGGCGTTCGGGCGTGACGAGTTGGACGTCATGCTGCGCGAGGCACGGACGCCCAAGGTGCACGACTGGCTCGTGAACTACGTGGTGAAGAAGAACCCGCACTCCCAGGAGCTGCGCCTGGCCTGGTCCGCCGATCCGGATCCGGTGGTGGCGAGTGCCGGCTGGGCCCTGACCACCGAACGCGTGGCGAAGAAGCCCGAGGACCTCGACCTCGCAGGACTGCTCGACGTCATCGAGGCGGAGATGAAGGACGCCCCGGCTCGCCTGCAGTGGGCGATGAATCACTGCCTGGCTCAGATCGGCATCGAGCACGCCGAGCTCCGCACCCGTGCCCTCGATATCGGTGAGCGCCTGGAGGTGCTCAAGGACTACCCGACGCCCCCGGGCTGCACGTCTCCGTTCGCGCCCATCTGGATCACCGAGATGGTGCGCCGACAGCACGCGGGGTAGGCAGGCTCGCGCTCACACCCGCGCTCACGCCCGTGCCGCCACTCCCCCAGCGGACGGTGCTTCCGTCTCCCCCTGCCTCCCCTCCCCCTGCTGGTGCACGCACCGTGCGCAGCCTTGTCTACCCTGGACCCGCAGCTGGTTCGTCCCGTCCGCCAGGCGGGGTGTCGTAAGAGGGAACCCGGTGGGATGCCGGGACTGCCTCGCAGCGGTGAGTGGGAACGACCGCCGTCATCGAGCACTGGGTACGCGTGTGACCCGGGAAGCGACGGCCAGTAGGTGTCCCGTCCCCAGGGACGTGCCCACGAGTCCGAAGACCTGCCACTGCTCGTGCGCGGTGCGATCACCACGCACGTATGCACAGCGACCCGGTGACGGGGCCGCTGAGCGAGTGGTGCGATTCCTTCAACCCTGCGCACGACGAGGGCGGGCCGCATCCCGTTCACGGCCCGGCGCCGGTCCGCACGACGAACTCGCGAAGGAGAGTTTCGTGCCCGGTGAACCGAGCATCACGTCCATCCCCTCCCCCAGAACTGGGCACCCGAGCGGGCCCTGTGTCCTGCTCAAACACGGTGAGATCTTTCTCAAGGGCCGCAACCGGCACCTGTTCACCGAGCGGCTGCACGACAATCTCCGCCGCGCCCTGAGGGGCATCGGCGGCTCCACGTGGATCACGTCCGGCCACAACATCACCGTGCTCGGGGGCGAGGTACCGCAGGACGTCCTCGTGGAGCGCGCCCGCAGGGTGATGGGGTTCAACGCGGTGGAGCCCGCCCTGCGCCTCCCGAGCACCGTCGCGGACATCACGACGGCAGTCGTGGACGCGCTCGCCGGCGCCCGTGCCGAGCGGCCCGGGATCACCTTCGCCGTGCGGGTCAAGCGCCGGGACAAGAGCTTCGAGATGACCTCGTCGCAGTTCGAGCGGTTTCTCGGTGCGCGCGTCCAGGAAGCTCTGGGACGTGTGCCGGTGAACCTCTCCAGCCCGGATGTCCGGGTCTCCGTCGAGATCGACCACAAGGAGAGCTACGTCTCCTGGACCCGTCACCAGGGGGCGGGCGGGCTGCCCGTCGGCTCCAGCGGCCGCGCCCTGGTGCTGCTCTCCGGCGGGTACGACTCACCGGTGGCGGCCTACCGGGCGATGCGCCGCGGGCTGCGCTGCGACTTCGTCCACTTCACCGGCGCTCCCTACACGAACGCCGCTTCCGTCTACAAGGCGTACGCCCTCGCCCGTGAACTCAACCGCTATCAGCCCGGCGGGCGGCTGCACGTCATCGCCCTCGGCCACGCCCAGAAGCAACTGGCCATCGCAGGAGCCGGCAAGCTCCAGGTCGTCGCACAGCGGCGGCTGATGGCCCGCACGGCTTCCGCACTGGCGGGCCGGACCCGGGCGGAGGCGCTGGTGACCGGTGACAGCCTGGGGCAGGTGGCCAGCCAGACCCTGGCGAACATGGCCGCGGTGGACGAGGCCGCCACCCTGCCAATGCTGCGGCCGCTGGTCGGCTGGGAGAAGCAGGAGATCATCGACGAGGCCCGGTCCATCGGCACCGCGGAGATCTCCGTGCTGCCGGACGAGGACTGCTGCAAGCTCCTCGCGCCGCCCCGTGCCTCCCTCCGGGCCGGGCTGACCGATCTGCGTTCGGTGGAGAAGCGACTCGACGTGGACGACCTTGTGGACGGTCTGCTGCGTGACGTCCAGATCATGTACCCGGGAGAGACCGAGGAGGGGGAGGCCGGCGCGGCCGGCCCGGACGGCGGTACCGCGCCCGGCCACCCCCTTCCGGCCGTCTGTGCGGCGGGGCCGTCCGCGGCGGTGTCCTCATGAGCGAGGAAGGCTTGCGGCGGATCCGGGTCATCGGGATCGGCTCGGGGGATCCGGAGCATGTGACGCTGGCCGCGGTGCGCGCCCTGCGGACCTGCGAGGTGTTCTTCCTGCTGGACAAGGGCGCGCGGGCGTCCGAGCTGACCCGGCTGCGCAGAGATCTGGTGGCCGAGCACGCCGGCCCGGGGCACCGGGTGGTCGAGGCGGCGGACCCAAGGCGCGATCGCTCCCCCGCGAGCCCGGCCCGCTATCAGGCCCAGGTCGTCGACTGGCGCCACCGCCGCGCCGACCTGTACGAGCGGCTCATCCTCGACGAGCTGGAGCCGGGCCGGACCGGCGCGTTCCTGGTGTGGGGCGACCCCGCGCTCTACGACAGCACGATCGACACGCTGGAGGAGGTCACCGCCCGCGGTGCGGTGCCCTTCACCTACGACGTGATTCCCGGGGTGAGCAGCGTCTCGGTACTGGCCGCCCGCCACCGTACGACGCTGACCCGGCTCGGCCGTCCGGTCCGCATCGCCCCCGGGCGGCAGGTCGCCGGGGCCGGGCTCGCCGAGGGCGAGGACGTCGCCGTGATGCTCGATGTCGGCGCGGCACTCACCGCTCACCGGACGGAGGGCTGGTGGATGTATTGGGGGGCCTACGTCGGGACACCGGAAGAGCTGCTCGTCTCCGGGCCGCTGGACGAAGTGGCCGACCAGGTCCTGGAGTTGCGGGCCGCGGCCCGGGAGCGTCATGGCTGGATCATGGATGCGTGCCTGCTGCGCGCCGACGGCCCCGGGCCGCGGCCGGCAGGTGCGGGTCTCCGGGGTCCCGCTGGTTGAGCCGCCCCCACCCGATCGGTCCGGACGAGCACACCAGGTGGGTCACCGACCGGCGGATGGCGGACCCGTCGGGTTCTGGGCGTAGACGGCCGCGAGCACCGAGTCGACCAGCTCGGCAACGTCCCGCCCGTCCCCCGAGTCGATGCGTTCCAGGCCCAGTCGGTCGACGGCCTCGGCCATGAGGGCCTGGTAGCGCTCCGTGCGAGCCAGGAACTTCTCCATCAGGAGCTGCTCTCCGGCCGTTGCTCCCTGGTAGTTCCCCGCCGCATGCACCCGGGCACGGAGGACGGCGTCGTCCGCCGTGAGCCACACGGCGGCCGTGCCGGGAGCGTCGAGCCCCGCGACGTGGACGGGCCACAGCGCGGACCCTTCCAGGACCAGTCCTGGCCGGTCGGAGTTCTCAGCCGCGTGGGCCGTGATCAGCGCCTCGATGCGGGGCCACAGGCGCCCGTAGTGGTCGAGAACCGACGTGATCAGCTCGTCCATCGCCAGCGACCGGTAGTGCTCGGCGACGTGTGCCGGTACTTCCCACTCAGGAGTCCGCCAAGGGCGCCCGGGATGCCGGGCCGGCCCGTCCGTCGACCGACACGCGAAGCCGAGCCTCGCCGCAACCTCGCGCGCGAGGGTCGACTTGCCGACATTCGACGTCCCGCCGATCAACACCACTCGCACGTCCCGCACGCCGACGACCCTACCGAGCCCTCCACCGTGCTGCGCGCGACAGGTGACGCCCGGCAGGACGGCACCCCCGCGCTCCCGGGCCCACCGGGCCTCGGGTGACGAGAGCACCGCGGGCCATCGCCTTCGGCGTGAGCCGCTGTCATCGGGGACAGCGGCCCACACCGGATACGGCCCGTCCGCTCAGTGGTGGCGGAAGTCCGGCGGCCGCTTGTCGACGAAGGCGCTCATGCCCTCCTTCTGGTCGGCGGTCGCGAACACCGCGTGGAACAGGCGCCGTTCGAAGCGGACGCCCTCGGTGAGGGTCGTCTCGAAGGCCCGGGAGACGGCCTCCTTCGCCATCATCGCGACCGGCAGCGACATCCCCGCGACGGTCCCGGCGACCGTGAGGGCCTCGCCGAGCAGGTCGTCCGCGGGGATGACCCGGGACACCAGGCCGGCGCGCTCCGCCTCGGTGGCGTCCATGGTGCGGCCGGTCAGGCACATCTCCATCGCCTTGGCCTTGCCGACGGCGCGGGTCAGCCGCTGGGAGCCGCCGATGCCCGGGATGACACCGAGCTTGATCTCCGGCTGCCCGAAGACCGCGGTGTCGGCGGCCAGCAGGATGTCGCAGAGCATGGCGAGTTCGCAGCCGCCGCCGAGGGCGAAGCCGGAGACGGCCGCGACGGTCGGCGTGCGCAGCTGCCCCAGCCGGTCCCAGGCGGTGAACCAGTCGCTCAGATACATGTCGAGATAACCCTGCGGGGCCATCTCCTTGATGTCGGCTCCGGCCGCGAAGGCCTTGGCCGATCCGGTGAGCACGAGGCAGCCGACGTCCGGGTCCCGGTCCAGTGCCTCGGTGGCCGCGACGACTTCGGTCATCACCTGGAGGCTGAGGGCGTTCAGCGCCTTCGGGCGGTTCAGGGTCACCAGGGCGGTGCGGCCCTTGCGTTCGACGAGGATCGTCTCGTATGCCGTGTCGTAGGGGTGGGTCATGCGGGGGTGCCGCCTTCCGTGTCATTGCCGGGTGCGCCCCCGGGCTCGCCGGGCGCTTGGTCCCGCAGGGTCCGCAGGATTCCGGAGAAGTCCTCGTCCGTGCCGGTGTTCGCCGCGTACGCGGCGTACAACTCTGCTGCTTTCAGGCCGAGTTCGGCTCGCACACCGCTCGCTCGCACCGCATTGGCGGCCAGCCCCAGGTCCTTGGCCATCAGCGGTGCCCCGAAGCCGGGAAGGTAGTCGCGGTTGGCGGGGCTGGAGGGGACGGGGCCCGGGACCGGGCAGTTGACGGTGAGGGCCCAGCACTGTCCGGAGGCGGTGGAGGCCACGTCGAAGAGGGCCTGATGGGACAGGCCGAGGCTCTCGCCCAGGACGAAGGCCTCGCTGACGGCGATCATCGAGATGCCGAGGATCATGTTGTTGCAGATCTTCGCGGCCTGTCCGGCCCCCGCGGCCCCGCAGTGGACCGCCTTCCTGCCCATCGCGGACAGCAGCGGCTCGGCCTCGGCGAACTCGGCCGCGCCGCCCCCCGTCATGAAGGTCAGCGTCGCCGCCTCGGCTCCCACGACACCGCCCGAGACCGGTGCGTCCAAGGCCCGGTGACCGGCGGCGGTGGCCGCCTCGTGGGCGCGGCGGGCATCAGCGACGTCGATGGTGGAGCAGTCGATGAACAGCGTGCCCGGCCTGGCCGCGGCGAGAAGCCCCTCGTCGCGGTAGAGGGCGAGGACATGCCGGCCCGCGGGGAGCATGGTGATCACCACGTCCGCGCCGGACGCGGCTGCCGGCGCCGATCCGGCGGTCTCGACACCCGCCGCGGTGGCAGCCGCCAGCGAGTCGGCCGCCAGGTCGTAGCCGAGGACCCGGTGCCCGGCCTGCACCAGGTTGGCGGCCATGGGGCCGCCCATGTGGCCGAGGCCGATGAAAGCGATGACCTTGCTCACCACGGAACCTCCTGCGGGGAGTCGCCGGTGGCCAGGGACAGCTCCCGGTCACCGAGCGGGGCGAAAAAGCGGGCCACGTCGTCGTCCGTCACCTCGGTGAGGGTGGCGGGCGTCCAGCGCGGTGTGCGGTCCTTGTCGATCACCTGCGCGCGGATGCCCTCCACCAGGTCCGGGGCGGACAGGGCCGCGCAGGAGACGCGGTACTCCTGGTCGAGGACCGCCTCCAGCGGTCCCAGGCTGCGCGCCTTGCGCAATGCGGCCAGCGTGACCTTCAGCGCGGTGGGGGATTTGGCGAGCATCGATTCGGCTGCCGTCTTCGCGGCCGGGGCACCGTTCGCGAAGAGCCGGTTCACGATCTCCTCGACGGTGTCGGCGGCATAGCAGTGGTCGATCCACTCCTGGTGCGCGCCCAGTTCGCCGGGCGGCGCCGCACCCACGAATGAGGGGAGTACGTCGGTCACCGCCCTCGTGGCGAGGGCCTGGAGCAGTTCCGGCAGCCGGTGTGAGGGGATGAAGTGGTCCGCGAGCCCGCACAGCAGCGCGTCCGCGGCTCCCACGGTCGTCCCGGTCAGCGCCAGATGGGTGCCCAACTGCCCCGGGGCCAGGGCCAGCAGGTAGGTGCCCCCCACGTCGGGCACGAAGCCGATGCCGGTCTCCGGCATGGCGATCCGGGAGCGTTCGGTGACGATGCGTACGCTGCCGTGCGCCGAGACGCCGACTCCCCCGCCCATCACGATGCCGTCCATGAGGGCCACGTAGGGCTTGGGACAGCGGGCGATCCGGGCGTTGAGCCGGTACTCGTCGCGCCAGAAGGCGGCCGAGGTGTCGCCGCCGCCGGCGCGGGCGTCCGCATGGATCTGGCGGATGTCGCCGCCGGCACACAGACCGCGCTCCCCCGCCCCGGTGATCACCACGGTCTCGACCGCAGGATCGCGTTCCCATTCCTCCAGGGTCGCGGTGATGCGGCGCACCATCTCGTGGGTGAGGGCGTTGAGGGCCCGGGGCCGGTTCAGGGTGAGACGCCCCATGCGGCCCTCGACGGCCGCCAGTACGGCGTCCTCGTGTGCGCTCATCGGACGACCTCCGTGAGCCCGCGGGCCACGATGAGGCGCATTATCTCGTTGGTTCCTTCCAGGATCTGGTGGACGCGGAGGTCCCGGACGATCTTTTCGATGCCGTACTCGCTGAGGTAGCCGTAGCCGCCGTGCAGTTGCAGCGCCCGGTCGGCTACGGAGTAGCCGGTGTCCGTGGCGAACCTCTTGGCCATGGCACACAGCTGCGGCGCCTGCGCGTCTTCCCGGTCGAGCGCGTCGGCCGCCTGCCGTACCAGCGCGCGGGCGGCGGCCAGCTCGGTCGCCATGTCGGCGAGCCGGAACTGGAGCGCCTGCGCGTTCAGGAGAGGCGCGCCGAACGCCTCACGGTCGGCGAGGTAGGTCAGGCTGCGGTGCAGTGCGCTCCGCGCGCCTCCCAGGGAGCAGGCGGCGATCCCGAGGCGACCGCCGTTGAGGCCCGACATGGCGATGCGGAAGCCCTCGCCCTCGGCCCCGAGCAGGCGGTCGGCCGGGATGCGCACGCCGTCGAGGATCACCTGGCGGGTGGGCTGGGCGTTCCAGCCCATTTTCTGTTCGTTGGGGCCGAAGGACAGCCCCGGGTCGTCCCGTTCGACGACGAAGGCGGAGATCCCGTCATGGCCCCCCTCGCCGGTGCGGGCCATCACGACGTAGACCTGTGACGCGCCCGCTCCGGAGATGAACTGCTTGACGCCGGTCAGGACGTAGTGGCCGCCGTCGCGTTCGGCACGGGTGCGCAGTGCCGCGGCGTCCGATCCGGCACCCGGTTCGGTCAGGCAGTAGCTGCCCAGCGCTTCCATGGAGCACAGATCCGGGAGCCAGCGGGCGCGTTGGGACCCGTCGCCGTACCGGTCGATCATCCAGGCGACCATGTTGTGGATGGAGAGATAGCCGGCGATGGACGGGCAGCCGGTCGCGAGGACCTCGAAGATGAGGGCCCCGTCGCTGCGGGTGAGGCCGGAGCCGCCGGATTCCTCCCGTACATAGACACCGCCCAGGCCGAGGCCGGCGGCCTTGCGCAGCACATCGACCGGGAAGTGCTTGTCGCGGTCCCAGGCGACGGCGTGCGGTGTGAGGTGTTCCTCGGTGAAGTCGAGGGTGACTTCGGCCAGGGCGAGCTGGTCCTTGGTGAGAGTGCTGTTCATCGGGCTCAGCCCATCGTCGGGAGGGTGAAGCTCGCGCCCTCCTTGGCCCCGGAGGGCCAGCGCGAGGTGACGGTCTTCGTACGGGTGTAGAAGCGGATGGCGTCCGGCCCGTGCTGGTTCAGGTCGCCGAAGCCGGACCGCTTCCAGCCGCCGAAGGTGTGGTAGGCGACGGGTACCGGAATGGGGACGTTGACGCCGACCATGCCGGTGTTGACGCGGCGGCTGAAGTCGCGGGCGGTGTCACCGTCCCGCGTGAAGATCGCCACCCCGTTGCCGTACGGGTGCTCGCTGGGCAGTCGCAGTGCCTCCTCGTAGTCGGCGGCGCGCACCACGCAGAGGACCGGGCCGAAGATCTCCTCCCGGTAGATCCGCATCGCCGGGGCGACCCGGTCGAAGAGCGAGGCCCCTGCGAAGAAGCCGTTCTCATGGCCGGGGAGGCTGAAGTCCCGTCCGTCGACGATGAGTTCGGCTCCTTCGGTGACGCCGATGTCGACGTAGCGGCGTACCCGGTCGAGGGCGTCCCGGCTCACCAGCGGGCCGAAGTCGGCGTCGGGGTCGTGGGAGGCACCGATCCGCAGGGTGGCGAGACGCTCCTTGAGGCGGGCGACCAGGCGGTCGGCGGTGTCCTCACCCACCGGAACGGCGACGGAGATCGCCATGCAGCGCTCGCCGGCCGATCCGTACCCGGCACCGATCAGGGCGTCCACGGCCTGGTCGAGATCGGCGTCCGGCATCACGATCATGTGGTTCTTGGCGCCCCCGAAGCACTGGGCGCGCTTGCCGTGCCGGGCGGCGGTGGCATAGATGTCGGCGGCGATCGGGGTCGAGCCGACGAAGCCGACGGCCTGTACGCGCGGGTCCGCGAGAAGGATGTCGACCGCTTCCTTGCCGCCGTTGACGACGTTCAGCACACCGGGCGGCAGGCCGGCCTCCAGGAAGAGTTCCGCGAGTCGCAGGGGTACGGACGGGGCGCGTTCCGACGGCTTGAGGAGGAAGGCGTTGCCGCAGGCGACGGCCGGGGCGGCCTTCCACAACGGGATCATCGCGGGGAAGTTGAACGGGGTGATACCGGCCGTGACGCCGAGCGGACGGCGCAGCGAGTGGACGTCTATGCCGCCCCCCGCATTGTCGGTGAACTCCCCCTTGAGCAGATGCGGGATCCCGGCGGCGAACTCGACGACCTCCAAGCCGCGCTGAAGGTCACCGTGCGCGTCGGCGACGGTCTTGCCGTGCTCGGCGGAGAGCATGCGGGCCAGTGACTCCCGCTCTCCGTCGACGAGTTGGAGGAACTTCAGCAGCACCCGGGCGCGGCGCTGCGGATTCCACTCGCCCCACTCCTGCTGCGCCGACTCGGCATCGGCGATCGCCCGCTCGGTGTCGGCCCGCCCGGCCAGCGGGACCCGGGCCTGGACCAGGCCGGTGTTGGGGTCGTACACGTCGGCGAAGAGCCCGGAGGTTCCCGGTGTGTGCTTGCCGCCGATGAAATGTGTCAGTTCACGGACCATGAGAGCCTGCTCTCGTCAGGTGCGATCCGGGGATGGCACGGCAGGCCGAGGACCGCACCCTGTGGGGTGCGGGCACGGGCAGGCCGTGGGACGCGAAGGCCGAAGAGCCGTCGCGGAACTAGAGGTCGGCGTATGCCGCCGCCTGCTCCGCCGGATCACCTGGGTCGTGGGTACGGACCGGTGCCATGCGTGTCTGCTCCATCCTCGTGGACAACACGGAACACCCCGCGGCCGGTATCCTGACTCCCGGATCACCGCGCGCTCTCCGGCCTTCCCGACGGATTTCTCCGTCAGTGGCCTGTCCTGCTCGAAGAGCACACTTCCCGGTCACAGTGGCGGGACCGCGCCGGATTCACACCGGCTTCCCTGCACCGCGGGCTTGCCGACGAACATATAGTTGGACGTCCTAGTAAGTCCACCCCGCCCCGCCGCCCGAGGGGACCTGGGGTCTGTCGTTCGGATCACGCCGGATCAGGGAGCGGGGTCCGGTGCGTGCAGCTGCACGGCGGAGGATCGAGGCAACGCGGAGCGTTGCTGATTGACGACAACGCAGCAGATGCGCGTGCCGGACCCCGCGAGCCCGGCGTGATCCACACGACAGACCCTAGGGTCGAACCATGCGCATCGTCTCCCTGCTCCCGGCCGCCACCGACATCGTGGCCGAACTCGGTCTGACCGCCGACCTGGTGGGCCGCACCCACGAATGCGACTGGCCGCCCGAGGCCGTCTCGGGGGTGCCCGCCGTCACGGCTGCCGAATTCTCCGCGGACACCCTGAGCAGCCGGGAGATCTCCGACGCGGTGGGCGGCGCCTCCCACACCGGCTCCTCGCTCTACACCCTCGACACCGAGGCCCTCGCCGCCCTCGCCCCGGACGTCGTACTCACCCAGGACCTCTGTGACGTGTGCGCGGTGTCGTACAGCAGCGTCTCGAAGGCCGTGCGGGTCCTGGACGCCGGTACCAAGATGCTCAGCCTGGAGCCGCGGACCCTGGACGAGGTACTGGACTGCCTGGTCACCGTGGGCGCGCAGCTGGGCGTGCGCGAACGTGCGGAACTGCGGCGCGCGGAGCTGCGTACACGCCTGGCGAAGGTGGAACAGCTGACCGCCGGGCGGCCACGGCCCCGCGTGGTCGCCATCGAGTGGCTCGACCCTCTCTGGCCCGCGGGCCACTGGGTCCCGGAGCAGATCAGCTGCGCCGGAGGCGCGCCGCTGCTGGCGGCGCCGGGCGAGCACACCGCGCCGATGGAGTGGAGTGCCGTACGCGCCGCGCGCCCCGACGTCATCCTCGTACTGCCCTGCGGCTTCAGCCCCGAACGCACCCTGCGGGAACGCCATGTGCTCACCGAACTGCCGGGCTGGGACGAACTGCCCGCCGTACGCAACGATGCCGTCTGGATCCTCGACGGGCCCGCGTACTTCAACCGGCCGGGGCCTCGGGTGGTCCGGGGCGCGGAGGTCCTGGCGCACGTCCTGCACTCCGTCGACGCGGGAGATCCCGTGACGGCGGGTGAGGCGATGCGCCTGTCCGCCGCCGACGGCTGACCGGACTCGGGCCCCATCCGGCCAACGGGAGGCCCAGACCGAACGGGTGGCTCAGGCCGATGCATCCGCCACGGGGTAGGGCACGAAGGTGCTGCTGTTCTCGTTGATGGCCAGCGGCTGTCCCAGGGGCGGCACGGCACGCTGGGGGCAGTCGAGGCGTTCACAGATGCGGCAGCCCATGCCGATGGGGGTGGCGGCGGCGGTGTTGTCGAGGTCGAGGCCGTCGGAGTACACCAGCCGGGAGGCGTGCCGGATCTCGCAACCGAGGCCGATGGCAAAGGTCTTGCCCGGCTCGCCCCAGCCGCCGCGGTGGCGGGTGACGGCACGGGCGGTCCACAGATAGCGCTGGCCGTCCGGCATGGCGGCGATCTGGACATGGATACGGCCGGGCGCGGCGAACGCCTCGTAGACGTTCCACAGCGGGCAGGTGCCACCGGCGCGCGAGAAGTGAAAGCCGGTGGCGGATTGCCGCTTGGACATGTTGCCGGCCCGGTCGACGCGGACGAAGGAGAACGGCACTCCGCGCAGCCGGGGGCGCTGCAGCGTGCTGAGGCGGTGGCACACCGTCTCGTAGCCCAGGCCGAACTGGTCGGTGAGTCGCTCGATGTCGTAGCGGACCTCCTCCGCGGCGGCGTGGAAGGCGCGGTAGGGAAGGATCAGGGCGGCGGCGAAGTAGTTCGCCACGCCGATCCGGGCGAGCGACCAGGTGTCGGAGCCCTCCGCGTAGTCCTCAGCCGCCAGCGCGGAGAGCTCGTCGCCGCATTCGAGGAGTGCGAGCTGGGTGGCCATCCGGAATGCCTGCTGGCCCGGTCGCAGGCGGCTGGACAGGTGCAGTACGCGGGCCACGGGGTCGTAGCGGTGCGGTTGTCCGGAGTCCGACGCGATGCGTACCCCGTGGTGGTCGGTGAGCCGTGCGGTCAGGACCCGCAGCACCTCACCGGGGCCGATGCCGATGTCGCGGGCGAGACCCTCCGCGGCCAGGTCGGCGTCGTGGAGGTAGTTCTGCCGGCGGTAGAAGAACTCCCGGATCTCCTCGTGCGGGGACCGTGGCAGAGCCGGCACCTCGCCGTCCCGGCCTTCGGCCGCCACGGCCAGCTGCTGGGTCAGGGCGTGGTTGCGCCGGCCGAGCTCCAGCAGGACCGAGGCGGCGGCCGGCATCTGGGTGGCCAGTTGCGCCAGGTCGGACGGGGAGACCTGGGCCGTGGCGACCTCGTTCGCGAGGGTCTCGCGCAGGTCGGCGACGAGTCGGCTGGTGTCCCGCTCCGAGAAGAAGCTCGCGTCGACACCGAACGCCTCGGTCAGCCGCAGCAGCACCGGGACGGTGAGCGGCCGTGAGTCGTGCTCCATCTGATTGAGATAGCTCGGCGAGATCTCCAGCCTGCGCGCAAGCTCCGCCTGGCTGAGCCTGCGCTCCTCCCGCAACCGCCTCAGCCGCGCACCCGCATAGATCTTGCTCACCGGAACTCCCCTTCGACGAGGCTCAAGCCTATGCGGAAGACCCTCCAGAAAACATTGGCAGAATTAACAAAGAGCCGGATACTCCGACGCGAGATACCAAGGTGTCCAGGCGTCCTGTCGTTGGCACCTTTTACAGGTTTTCGCAGCGCGAGCCCTGCACGCGAACGGGAGCGGCCCGCTTCAGCGCCCGCGAGACCGAGGTCACGGCGGAAAACCTCGAACCTCGGCCGTACGATCCGGGATGGCAGCCCAGCCCAGCCGAGGAGGACCGGTGCCGCAGGAGCCGATGGCCGCGACCCTCGGTCGCAGCGCCGCCGTGGGGCCGTTCTTCTCGGTACGGACCGGCGCCGGTTCACCACGCGACCAGGGCTTTCTGCCCTTGGCGGAGCTGTACGGAGAGGGAGCCTCACCGGCTCTGCGCAGCCGCGTGGACACCGTGGCCGTGCGGCTCGGCACGGCGGAGCGGCGGGTCGCCGCGTCCCTCGTTCAGCAGGGGCTCGCCGGGCGCCTGTGGTCGATCGCCCTCGCGCCGGCGGTGCTGGCCGGACGCGTCCCCGATCTAGGCGGCGACGCCCTGTGGTGGCATCCGGACCGCAGCACCCCCGACGAACTCTGGCTTCCCGCCCCGTCGCCCCTGCGCCCGGCCGCGGAGGAAGACCTCACGAGCCGGCTACGGGCAGCGGTCCTGCACGGTCACCTGGTGCCGCTGCAGGAGGCCATCAGCGCCGTGACCTCGATCTCCGCCCGGCTGTTGTGGGGCAACGCCGCCTCCGCGCTCGTCGGCACTCTCCGTGTGCTGCACGGCTGGTGCCGCAAGACGGGTCATCCGGACGCGGCGGAACGGGCCGTGGCACTGACGGCTTCCCTGCTCGACGACGATCCGCTGCGCGACTGCGGAACCCTGGATCCCACCGTCCCGGAATTCTCACGGCGCAGCTGCTGCCTGTACTACCGCGTACCGGGCGGAGGGCTGTGCGGAGACTGCGTGCTGAGACGACCGGGGCGATAGCGCGCCCACCCGGCCGACGGGCCTGCCGCCGGTCAGGCGGGTGGTCACCAAAGGGCCGGCACGGTCCTGTGTGCGGCGTACATGACGAGCCCACCGCCGCACGTCAGGGACCCCCGCAGGTCAGGGACCCGCACGTCAGGGACCCGCACGTCAGGGACCCCGTACGTCAGAGGTCCCTTGGACCAGAGGCCGTTGACACCTCGTCGGCCTCCGGCCACCCCCAGCGGCGTCCTCGCTCATGGGCAGACGCCTCCCCAAGCACGGGACACGGCCGGGCCCGCTACGTCCCCACCGAAGCGCCATAGACCGCGAGGGCCGCAATCCCGACCACGCAGGCGACGATGGCCCAGTAGCCGAATCCCCTGCCGCCCGCTCTCCGACCGCTTCGCGCACCGGAGTTGCCCGTGCGATGAGAGGACGCCGGCCTGGCAGCGCCCTGAGTGGGGCCGGAGGCCGCTTCGGCGAGCAGCCGGCGGCAGGTCGCCGCGAGCTGGACGGTCTCGGTGGAGAGCGGCACCACGGCTTCCGATCGCGCAGGCGCGGTGGTGCCACCGTCGAGGATGCGCCCCACGCGGACGAGGATCTCGTCCCTGCCTCCTGCCGGCGCGAGGCTGATCCAGCGCTGTACATGCTCGCCCCGGATGACCACTCCCCCGGACCGCTCGCGGTAGACGGTGTGCTCCCGCCACAGTGTCTGCGCCAAAGCCTGTGCGGTTTCCCGCAGTTGGACACTCATGATCTCCCCCTGGATCACCTTGGCAATTCGAACAAAGAGCGCACTGTAGCGGCAGCTCACACCTCCGGACCACTCCATCGACCCCGACCGCGGTCCTGACCCCGACCCGACCGATGTCCCCGTGATCACGGTGCGCGCTGCCGCGGGGCCCCGGCACCGGGAGGACGCGGCGGCGGGTACGGCCAAGTTGGCCGACGGAGACACACTCGGCGCGGGGAGACCGCCGGTCCGCACCGCTCCCGACGTGCTACCCGGGCGTAAAGTCTTCGCCAACTGGCCGCGTAGCACGTCACGTTCGCAGGGTGTTCGGATATCGGATTCAGCACCCGCATCAGCGGTCGCGCCTGCGAATCGAACCCAAACGTGCGACATGACCATCGAATCCGCTTGCGGCACCCGCAATGCCCTCACCTGGCACGGGAGTTCGCGTTATCGGTCCGTAAACATCCTGTGATCGACAAACTTGTCAAACACATAAAAGATGTGCTCGATCCGCACCGACCCCACCTCAGCCGCACACGTGCTGACTCGGTGCGCACAAGGGAGAGGCATCACCATGGGCCGCTATTTGCTGCGCCGACTGGCGAACTATCTGGTCCTGGTGATCGTCGCCGCCTCCCTCACCTACTTCCTGGCCGGGCTCAGCCTCAACCCCCGCGCCAAGTTCGAGGGCCGCAACCCGCCGTTGCCCGCGTCGTCGATCACCAAGACGCTCGACGACTACCACATGAACCCGGACACCCCGATCCTGTCCCGGTTCGGTCACTGGGCGAACGGCGTCGTCCACGGCGACCTCGGCAAGACCATCGACGGCGACAACGTCAACGACGATTTCGGCCGCCGGGTGGGGGTCTCCACCCGGCTGCTGCTGATGGCCACCATCGTCGGCTCCATCGGGGGTGTCGCCCTCGGCGCGTTCGGTGCGATCCGCCAGTACCGTCTCTTCGACCGCTTCACCACCCTGGCCTCCTTCTTCGTACTGGCCATGCCGGTGTTCGTGATCGGTGTCGCGCTGAAGATCGGCGCCACCGCGCTCAACAACGGCTCGCAGAGCATCAAGGTGCTCGGTGAGTACGACGCGCAGTACGCGGGGCAGTGGAATCTCGAAGCCCTCGTCAACCGCGCCCAGCACATGCTGCTCCCGGCGCTCACCCTGATCATCCTGCAGGTCGCGCTCTACAGCCGCTACCAGCGGTCCACCATGCTCGACGTCCTCGGCAGCGACTTCTTGCGCACCGCCCGCGCCAAGGGGCTGCGGCGACGAAAGGCCCTGGTCAAGCACGGGCTGCGGACTGCGATTCTGCCCGTCGTGCCCCTGTTGGTCTACAACATCGTGCTGCTCTTCACCGGCGCGACCTTCACCGAGAAGACCTTCGGCTGGCACGGCATGGGTGAGCTGCTCGTCGACTCGATCAACAAACAGGACGTCAACTCGGTCGCCACGGTCGGGCTGTTCACGGCCGTGCTGGTGCTGATCGCCGGCTTGCTGTCCGACCTGCTGTACGCGGCGCTCGATCCGCGCGTACGGGTCCGCTGACCCTCCCCCGGCTACCGCCGGCAGGCACACCGTCGCCGACCGGCCCCACCCCACCGCCCTTCAGGAGAGCGCGCGATGAGCGTCCAGCTGCCCCCCGCGACCGAACCGGTCCCCGGCCCCGTCCCACCCGGCGACCCCGAAGGCCGAACGGCCAAGGCCCGCACCTCACGGCTGCGGCTGACGGCCCGTCGCTTCGCCCGTAACCGACTGGCGCTCTTCGGGCTGGTGCTGCTGGTGCTGCTGTTCCTCGGCGCGTACGCCGGGCCGTTCCTCACCAAATGGGACTACCAGCAGCACGACTACATGAACTTCCTCTCCGACCCCTCCGGGGACCACTGGTGGGGCACCACGCAAGGCGGCGTCGACCTCTTCTCGCTCACCATGCGCGGTCTGCAGAAGTCGCTGGTCATCGGCCTCCTGGTGGGGGTCATCTCGACCTTCCTGGCCGCCACCGTCGGCGCGTTCGCCGCGTACTTCGGCGGCTGGACCGACCGGGTGCTGATGTGGGTCGTCGACCTGCTGCTGGTGATGCCGTCGTTCCTGATCATCGCCGTCCTGTCGCCGGCGTTCCGCGGCGCCACCTGGCTGATCTTCGTGTTCCTGCTCGGCGCCTTCAGCTGGATGATCACCGGTCGCGTCGTACGGTCCATGACCTTCACGCTCAAGGACCGCGAATTCGTCAAGGCCGCCAAGTACATGGGGGTCCCGGCACCGGTCATCATCTTCCGGCACATCCTGCCCAACATGGCCTCGATGCTGATCATCGACGCCGTGATCCAGGTCGGCGCCGCGGTCATCGGCGAGAGCAGCCTGTCGTACTTCGGGTTCGGCGTGCAGGCACCGGACGTCTCCCTCGGCACGGTCATCGCCGAGAACACCACCAACGCCTCCACCTACCCGTGGCTGTTCTTCTTCCCGGCCGGCTGCCTGGTGCTGATCGGCGTGTCCATCTCCTTCGTCGGCGACGGACTGCGGGACGCCCTCGACCCCAACGCCGCGGGCGCGAAGGCGCGTTCGTCCCGGAAGAAGAAGCAGCTCGGGCAGGCGCGACCGGCCTCGGGCGCCGTGGTTCCCGCGCAGCCGGCGGCGTCGGACACCACCCGTCGCGCAGCCCCGGCGGCATCCGCCGACAGTCAGGACGCCGTCTCGTGAACCGCGCCGTCCGCATCCCGCACGATCACACCGCGCACCGCGCGCCCCAGGAAGGACCCCGACGGTGACCGAGACCAGGCCGGCCCCGCCCACCAAGGCCGCCGAAGCGGCGCAGCCCGTCCTCGACGTCAGCGATCTGACGGTCTCCTTCCCGAGCGAAGCGGGCGACGTGGCGGCCGTACGCGGCGTCTCCTACGCCGTGCGGCCCGGCGAGGTCCTCGGCATCGTCGGCGAGTCCGGATCCGGCAAGTCCGTGTCCTCCATGGCCGTATTGGGGCTGCTCCCCGAGAGCGCCGAGGTCACCGGGTCCGTCAAACTCGACGGGCGCGAACTGCTCGGCCTGGGCGACGCCCCCATGTCGAAGATCCGCGGCAAGGACATCGGCATGGTCTTCCAGGACCCGCTGTCCGCCCTGACTCCGGTCTACTCCGTCGGCGACCAGATCATCGAGGCCATCCAGGTCCACCAGTCGCTGGACAAGGCAGTCGCCCGCAAGCGCGCCGTCGAACTCCTCGATGTGGTCGGCATTCCCGACTCGCGGCGCCGTGTGGACGCGTTCCCGCACGAGTTCTCCGGCGGTATGCGCCAGCGCGCGATGATCGCCATGGCGATCGCCAACGATCCGAAGGTCATCATCGCCGACGAGCCGACCACGGCTCTCGACGTGACGATCCAGGCGCAGGTCCTGGAGGTGCTCAAGACCGCCCAGGAGGTCACCGGCGCGGGCATCGTGATGATCACCCACGACCTCGGTGTGATCGCCGGTTTCGCCGACCGGGTGCAGGTCATGTACGCGGGCAAACCGGTCGAGGCGGGCCCGGTGGACGAGGTCTACTACCGGCCGCGGATGCCGTATACCATCGGCCTGCTCGGCTCGATCCCCCGGCTGGACGAGGCCCGGTCCGACGGCACGGCCCGCCGTGCCCTCACCCCGATCGACGGCAACCCGCCCCAGATGGTCGACCTGGCGCCCGGCTGCCCCTTCGCACCGCGCTGCCCCATCGCGATCGACCCGTGCCGTACGCGGGAGCCGGAGCTGACGGTCGCCGAGGGCTCCGGCCACCCGGCCGCCTGCCACCGCGCACACGAGATCGGCGTGGGGCTTGACCGCGACACCGTCTACCCGGTGCCGGTCCTGCCGGAGGCCGGTGCGATCGAGCGGCTGCCGCGCGCGGAGCGCCCGACGGTCCTCGAACTCGACGGGCTGGTCAAGCACTTCCCGCTCACCAAGGGCGCGATCGTCAAGCGTACGGTCGGCGCGGTGCGGGCGGTGGACGGCATCAGCCTCGACATCCGCGAGGGCGAGACGCTGGGTCTGGTGGGCGAGTCCGGCTGCGGCAAAACCACCACCCTGCTGGAGATCCTCGACCTGCCCAGCGGCCAGGCCGGCACCGTCACCGTCTTCGGCAAGGACATCCGCGGCCTGAGCCGGGCGGACCGCAAGGGCCTGCGCCGCGATATGCAGATCGTCTTCCAGGACCCGATGGCGGCACTGGACGCCCGGATGCCGGTCGGTGACATCCTCGCCGAACCGCTCAAGACGCACGGCTGGGACAAGGCCCGGATCGCGGCCCGGGTGCCCGAACTCCTTGACATGGTCGGCCTGGAGGCCGAGCACGCCGACCGCTACCCGCAGGAATTCTCCGGCGGCCAGCGCCAGCGCATCTCCATCGCGCGAGCGCTCGCCCTGGAGCCCAAACTGGTCATCCTCGACGAGCCGGTGTCCGCGCTCGACGTCTCCATCCAGGCGGGCGTCCTCAACCTCCTCGACGAACTGAAGACCCGGCTGGGTCTCAGCTACCTCTTCGTCGCCCACGACCTGTCCGTCGTACGGCACATCGCCGACCGCATCGCCGTCATGTACCTCGGCCGGATCGTGGAACTCGGCGCGGCCGACGACGTCTTCGCCGCGCCCTCCCACCCGTACACCCAGGCGCTGCTGTCCGCGGTCCCGCTGCCCGATCCGCGCAAGGAGCGCGAGCGGAACCGGATTCTGCTCAGCGGCGACCTGCCGAGTCCGGCGGATGTGCCGTCCGGATGCCGGTTCGCGGGCCGCTGCCCGAAGTACGCCGGGCTCGGCGCCGCCGAACAGGCGCGCTGCCGGGAGGAGGACCCGGCCACGGCCGTTCTCGGCCCGGACCACTCGGCGGCCTGCCACTACGCGACGGCGCTCGATGTCGTGGAGCCCGTATCGCCGTGAGCCGGCGGCCCTCCCATACGTCCGCACTCCCCCCAGTCCTACGTTCGCCATCCCAGGAAGAGGTATCCGTGAAGGTCTCCCGATATCCACTCGCCCTCGTCGCGACACTCGCCGCGTCCTCGCTGGTGCTGACCGCCTGTGGCGGCTCGGACAGCGATGACGACGCGCAGCAGAAGCCGACGGAGAAGACGACCGCGCTCAACATCAAGGCGACGGCCCCCGCGAAGCTCAAGCAGGGCGGGACGATGAACTGGGCCATCCCCACGTTCGCCACGCAGTGGAACATCGCGGAGATCGACGGTCTGCAGGCCGGTCCGACCGAGGTGATGAAGGCCCTCATGCCAAGCCTGTGGCACTCGGACGCGAGCGGCGTGCAGCACCCCAACAAGGCGTTCCTGCTGGATGCCACGACCGCGACCGTCAAGGGCAAGCAGGTCGTCACCTGGCATCTGAACCCCAAGGCCAAGTGGTCCGACGGCAAGCCGATCACCTGGAAGGACCTGGCGGCCGGCACCACGGCCCTGAGTGGGAAGGACGACACGTACAAGGTGAGCTCCACCGTCGGCTTCGACCAGGTGGAGAGCGTCAAGAAGGGCAAGGACGACTACGAGGCCGTCATGACCTTCGCCAAGCCGTTCGCGGACTGGAAGGGCATGTTCAACGCCGCGGCCAACCAGCCGCTGTACCCGGCGAAGTACTACTCCGACCCGGAGTCCTTCAACACCGCCTACGTCAACAAGATCCCGGTCACCGGCAACGCCTTCAAGCTCGGGAGCATGGACAAGTCGGCGAAGACCGTCACGGTGGTGGCCGATCCGAAGTGGTGGGGTGACAAGCCCAAGCTCGACAAGATCGTCTTCCACGTCCTGGACGACAGCTCGATGCCGGGTGCCTTCGCAAACGGCGAGATCGACTACTTCGACGTCGGCGGAGACTCCTCCGCCTACAAGCAGGTGTCGAAGGTGGCGACCGGCGAGATCCGCGAGGCGGGCGGCCCCAACACCCGTCAGTTCACCTTCAACGGCAAGAGCGCCAAGCTGAAGGACCCCAAGGTCCGCCAGGCGCTGTTCATGGCCACCGACCGCGCCACGATCGCCAAGTCGGACCTCAAGGGCCTGGGCTGGAAGCCGTCCACCCTCGACAACCACCTCCTGGTCGCCAACCAGAAGGGCTACCAGGACAACTCCGGCAAGCTCGGGAAGTACGACCCGAAGGCGGCGGCGAAGCTGCTCGACGAGGCCGGCTGGAAGCTCAGCGGCAAGATCCGTAAGAAGGGCAGCCAGGAGCTGTCGCTGCGGTTCGTCGTTCCCTCCGGCACCCCCGCGTCCACCAACGAGGGGTCGATGCTGACGCAGATGTACCAGCAGATCGGCGTCAAGCTGAAGGTCCAGACCGTGCCGGTCAACGACTTCTTCGACAAGTACGTCACCCCGGGCGACTTCGATGTGACGCCCTACAGCCTGATCGGCACGCCGTTCGCCGCGAGCGGTTCCACCAACGTCTACGCGGCCAAGGGTGGCAACAACAGCGCCAAGGTCGGCAGCAAGAAGCTGGATGACCTGCTGTACGCGGCCAGCTCCAATGCCAAGGACCCCGCAGGCGCGCTGGAGCAGACCAACCAGGCCGACGCCGAGGCCTGGCAGCTCGCCGGCGTCCTGCCCCTCTACCAGCGCCCCGACATCGCCGCGATCAAGAAGAACCTCGCCAACATGGGCGCTCTCGGCATGACCGACGTGGTCTACGAGCACATCGGCTTCACCAAGTAGCCGACCGAGCAGCACGCTTCGTGGGCGGCCAGGCCGCCTCCACCCGATGACAGTGGCGGGCCCGTACCCTTCGGGCCCGCCACCGTGCGTGTCAGGGGTCAGCCGGCGTCCGGGCGGCGGACGGTGGCGAGCGGGCGGTGGCGAGCGGGTGGCGGACGACGGCACCGGCCGGAATTACGGACGGCACACCCCTGGACAGCAGCGCTCCGGTTGTCAGCATCCTGGCAGCGGCCGACAGCATTCCGCCCCCGGCCGGCCGCACCTGGAGGACCGCACCGTGGACAACGCCCCGGACCCCGACGCCTTTCCCCGCCAGTTCGCGCGTACCCGCCGCTTCTCCCTCGGCGTGCCGCGGCATTTCACGGTCTCCCCCGACGGCCGCCGGATTCTCTTCGTCCGTACAGGCTCGGGCACCGACCCCGTGGGCCGGCTCCGGCAGTACGAGGACGGCGCGGAGCGGGTACTGGCCGATCCGCCGCTCCTGGTGGGCGCGGGGCCCCGGGCGGTTCCCGAGGAGGAGCGGCTGCGGCGGGAGAGGACACGCGAGCGGTCCGGTGGCGTGGTGACGTACGCCGCGGACGACGCCGTTCGTCTTGTGGCCTTCGCCCTGTCCGGAGCCCTGTGGGCGGTCCGTACGGACGGCGGCGCGCCGTTCTCCGTCCCCGCGGCCGGTCCGGTGGTCGACCCGCGTCCCTCACCCGACGGGCGGCATATCGCGTATGTCAGCCGCGGTGCCTTCCACGTCGTCGGCCTGGACAGCACCGACCGGCGGCTGGCCCGCCCCGAAGGGCCGGAGATCACCTACGGGCTCGCCGAATACGTCGCCGCCGAGTCGATGCACCGGCTGCGCGGATACTGGTGGGCGCCGGACAGCCGCCACCTCCTGGTCGCCAGGGTGGACACCGGCCCGGTGGCACGGCGTTACCTCAGCGACCCTTCCGACCCGGCGAAACCCCCGCGGTCCATCCCCTATCCGGCGGCAGGCACCCCCAACGCGGACGTCACGGTCCAGCTGCACTCCCTGGATGGTGAGCGGATCGACGTGCGCTGGGACCGTGCGGCGTACGAGTACCTCGTGGACGCCGGCTGGGACGCGCACGGCCCCTTCCTCGCCGTACAGAGCCGTGACCAGTGCACTCTTCGCATGCTGGCGGTGGATCCGGCGACCGGGGCCACCACGTTGCTGCACGAGCGGACCGACCCCGCCTGGGTCGAGCTGGTGTCCGGCACTCCGGCCAGGACCGCGTCCGGGGCTCTGGTCCTGCCCGAGGACGCGGGCGGCACCCGGTATCTGACCGTCGGCGGCGAGCGGGTCACCCCGGAGGGAATGCAGCTGCGCGAGGTCCTCGCGATCGAGGGCGAGCAGGTGCTGTTCCGCGCGACCGAGGACCCGACCGAGACCCATGTGTGGCGCCACGAACCCGGCCGCGCCCTCCGCCGCCTGAGCCGGGATCCCGGCCGCCATACGGGCACGGGGCGCGGCGGCACGGTCGTGCTGGAATCGGCGACGCCTCGGGGCAACGAGGTGAGCGTGGTGCGGGCGGACGAGGCCACGGGAGACCAGGCAGCGAGGGCGGCCTCCGGAGCCGGCCGGGCGCCGTACGACGTCATCGTCTCGTCGGCGGAGGACCCGGTCGTCGACCCGCGTCCGCTCCCTCTCACGCTCGGAGAGCGGGAGTTGCGCGGCGCGCTCTACCTGCCGTCATGGCACGCGGAAGGGGAGGGCACGCTTCCGGTGCTGCTCGACCCGTACGCGGGGCCCGGCATGCAGCTGGTGGGGCGGGCCCGGCCGTGGTTCGCCTGCGTGTCCCAGTGGTTCGCCGACCAGGGCTTCGCGGTGCTCGTCGTCGACGGGCGCGGCACCCCGGGCCGGGGCCCCGCCTGGGAGAAGGCGGTTCACGGCGATCAGTTGGCCCCTGTCCTGGACGACCAGGTCGACGCGCTGCGCGCAGCCGGCGCCCGGTTCCCGGAGCTGGACCTGGAGCGGGTGGCCATCCGCGGCTGGTCGTTCGGCGGTTTCCTCGCGGCCGCCGCGGTGCTGCACCGGCCCGACGTCTTCCACGCGGCGGTCGCCGGTGCCCCGCCCACCGACCAGCGGCTGTACGACACCCACTGGAAGGAGAGGTTCCTGGGCCACCCGGAGGAGAAGCCGGAGAACTACGCCCGCTCCTCGCTGGCCGGACACGGCCATCTGCTGCGCCGCCCGTTGCTGCTCGTCCACGGTCTGGCGGACGACAACGTGGCGGCCGCGCACACCCTGCGCTTCTCGGCCGAACTGCTCGCGGCGGGCCGGCCGCACAGCGTGCTGCCGCTCTCCGGTGCCACCCATCTCCCGGCAGACGAACGGGTCAACGAAAACCTGCTCCGGTTCCAGCGGGACTTCCTGCTCGACGCACTGGGCCGCGCACCGGGAGGGGCGACGAACGGGGCGGGCGCACCCAGCAGCGGGGCGGAGGAGGCCGGCGGCGCGCTGTGACGTCATGCCCTGAAGACGTGCGTTGAAGACGTCCGGTTTTTTCGGCGGCGCGTGCTGACGGAGTGCGGGGCGCCGGCTGCGCGCTGGCAGCCTGCTGACGAAGTGCGTCGGCCCGGTTTGAACACGGGGCGCCGCGCGTCCGTATGGATCTGTGCAACGTCCATGGAGCACACGGCTCACACGAGCCCCGCGCGCCCGGGTACTTGGGCGCTCCGCGGGGCGCGTGACGTGTGCACTGCACGGCTGTGTGGGGCGGGTGGTTCACGTGACGACGTACGTGGCCACCGGCCGTACATCGCGCACCGAAGGCACCAGGAACCGGAGGCACACCATGGCTCGACAGGCAGCACCCGAGCGGACGGGCGACACGGACGGGACAGCGGGAGCGGCGGCAGGCGCGGGTGCGGCCGACGGACCGGATCACGTGGCGGGAGCGGGCACGTCGCGACGAGCCGTCGTCGCGGCCGTAGGTGCCGCGGGGCTGACGGCGGCCCTGGCCGCGTGCGGCGGCATGGAGGAAGGCGGCGGAAAGGCGGCCGCCCCCCAGAAGAGCGGGCCCAAGGGCGCCGGGGAGGCCGGATCGGAGGCCGGGGGCGGGTCCGACACCGGGGGCGGGTCCGAGGCCGGAGGTGAGGCCGGGGCCGGGGGCGGCCTCGCGAAGACAGCCGAGATCCCCCAGGGCGGCGGCAAGATCTTCAAGGCCGAGAAGGTGGTGGTGACCCAGCCACAGGACGGGGAGTTCAAGGCGTTCTCCGCGATCTGCACGCACGCGGGCTGTGTCGTCGGCGAGATCTCCGGCGGCACCATCAACTGCCTCTGCCACGGCAGCAAGTTCGACATCACCGACGGCAGCGTGAAGGACGGCCCCGCGACCAGCGCGCTGGCGCCGGCCAAGGTCAACGTCAAGGGAGACTCGGTCACCCTCGGCTGACGGCGCGGCCGGCACGGCGCGTACGGGGGGGCTGTCGGGTGGCACGACGAACGGATGGGCGCAGCGGGTGCTGTGTCCCTCCGTTTGTCGGCGAGCCGTCAGCCCCGTCCCGTGGTCATGGCTGGCGGAGTTCCATGTCGATGGCGTCACGGAGCAGCTCGTGGGCGCGAGGGAGTGGCGTGGTCCCGCTCAGCCATCGTTCGCTCAGGCCCTCGACCAGGGCGGTGAGGCGTTCGGCCGCGGCACTCGGGGCGATCCCGGGGCCTGCCAGGCCGGCGGCCTGGGCCTGGCGTACCAGGTCTGCGAGGTCCTCCACCCATTCCCTGGTCGAGGTGGCGAGCTGTTCCCGCAGGTCCGGGTCGAAGATCGCGGTGGCGCGGAACTCGCCCCAGGCTGCGCTGTTCTCCCTGACCTGGGGGGCGTCCTGCAGTTCCAGGAGCAGCATTTCGGTGAGTTGGGTACGCGGGTCGCCGGAGGGCTGCATGGCGGCGTCGGTGTAGCGCACGGCGCGCTGGTTGATGAATTCGAGGGTGCGGCGCAGCAGCCCGGCGCGGTCCTTGAAGTGGTAGTAGATCAGTGCGGTCGAGACGCCGGCCTCTGCGGAGACTTCCTCGACGCGCAGCCCGCGCACCCCGCGTCGGGCGATCAGCCGGGCTGCGGCTTCGAGGATCTGGGCGGGCCTGTCCGGCATCGAGTGCTCCCACGGTCTGAACGATCAACAGGTGACTGGTCTGATCATGTCCTATCATCGTTCTGACTAAATTTTCAGTCAGGAGGTTGGATCATGCGCATGTCCAGACGTCGGACCCTGCAGAGCGGGGCCCTGGCCGCCTTCGGTGCGGCGCTGAGCGCCTGCAGCACCGAAGGCCACAGCCGGCCTGCGCAGGGCGGTGGCGGTGCTGGTCCCGTGGGGGCGACACCGGCCGCTCGATGGCGGATGCCCGACGAGTCGCACCCCCACGAGCTGACCTACATGGCATGGCCCACCCGGCAGATCTGGACGTCGGACACCCGCGGAGTGCGTGCGGACATCGCGCGGATCGCGCGGACGATCGCCGAGTTCGAGCCGGTGGTCCTGCTGGCCAATGAGCAGGACGTGAAGGCGGCCCGGGCGGCCTGCGGCTCCGGGGTGGAGGTCCTGCCGATTCCGGTGGACGACCTGTGGATGCGCGACATCGGGCCAACCTTCGTCGTCGGGCCCGAGGGCATCGCCGGAGTCGACCTCAACTTCAACGGCTGGGGTGGCAAGCAGGCCCACGGACGCGACAGCCAGGTCGCGGAGGCGATCCTGGACGATGAGCACCTCACCAGGATCAAGGCGCCGATCACAGGCGAGGGCGGTTCGATCGAGGTCGACGGCAAGGGCACGCTCTTGGCGACCGAGAGTTCTCTGGTCAACGGGAATCGCAATGCCGGCGCATCCCGCGACGACATCGAGCGGGCCCTCAAGACGCTGTTCGGCATCACCACGGTGATCTGGGTGGACGGCGTCAGGGGCAAGGACATCACGGACTACCACATCGATGCGCTGGCGCGTTTTTCCGAACCCGGCGTCGTGGTCATGAGCACACCGGACGAGCAGGCCCCCCGGGACGTCTGGACAGACGCCTACGATCAGGCCCGGAAGGTCCTGGACCGGGCCGTGGACGCCCGGGGCAAGCGGATCGAGGTCGTCGAGCTGCCCGAACCGTTCGACATCGGCCGCCGCGGGGACGGATTCCTTGCCTGCTACGTGAACTACTACGTGGCCAACGGCGCGGTCATCATGCCCGGCTTCGGCGACAAGAGGGCCGACAGGGAAGCCGCGTCCATCGTGCGCGATCTCTACCCGGGTCGGAAGGTCCTCCAAGTGCCCGTCGACACCCTTGGCGAGGGAGGGGGCGGCATCCACTGCTCCACCCAGCAACTGCCCAAGACTGCGGAACGCGCGCGCCGGTGAGCTCCGGGCGATGAGCGCCAAGCCACCGGGGTGAAGCCGCCGCACGAACGAACCCATCGGTCCGCAGGCCTTCACAAGCCCGCCGATCATCACAGGCTCGCAGGTCCTCACACGGCCGGCTGAAATGCTGCGTGCGGTCCCGTGGGCCGGATGGGAGCGGGGTCACCAGTCAGCCCTGGACCCAGGCCTCCTCTTCCTCCCGTGCGGTGTCATAGGCGCGGCGCGCGGCGGCGACCTGCGGCAGGTGTGCCTCGGACCAGCCCACAAGGGTGTCGAAGACCGGTACCAACCTTCACCCCTCAGCCCGCACTGGCCGCGGCCATATTGGCCCTCAACGCCCTCGCGTATGCCGCCGAGAGCCCGCGGCCGCCTCTCGATCGGCGCGACGGAGCGTCCCGATTCCGCGTTCCAAACCTCCCACGTCACCCCTGGTCAAGCCCCGGTTGGGCATTCCAGCCGTCCCAACTGGCCGGCTTCCCTGGCAGCTGGGACGCATCACCCCACAAGCTCTGATCGTGCACTCAGTACGACGCCCGCCGCGCTCGCTCCACGAAAGGAGCGCACTCGCGTCGGGCCAACTGGCTGCGGATCACAGGGACATGCTCAGATCGCCGAAGAGTCCACTTCCGGCGTTTATTTCCCGGTAAGCGTTTGTTGATTGCCTTCACGGACTCTGCGGCAGTCGGTAAACGGGGGCGAGACGAGGAACATAAGTGCTGGATACACAGGTCACGGTGACGGTGCACGCCGCCGACCCGCTCAGTCGGGCCGGGGTCGTCAGCCACTTACAGCACCAGCCCGCTGTCGAGATCGTCCAGAACCAGGCCGCAGTGGCGGTCAGGGAGCGGGCGGAACAGGCCGAGGGCGGCAGGGAGAAGGAAGGCGGTGGAGACCCGGTCGGGACCGTGGCGATCATGCTCATCGACCGGTTCGACGAGATCGCCGCGACCGAGCTGAGACGGCTTGTACGCAGTGGTGAGCAGCGTGTGGTGCTGATCGCCCGGGACCTGCGCGAGCCGGAGCTGCTGACGGTCGTGGAGTACGGCGTACGGGCCATACTCTGGCGCCATCAGGCCACCCCGCAGCGGCTGTTGCGGGCGGTGCAGAGCGCGGCGCGCGGCGAGGGGGATCTGCCGCCGGACCTGATCAGCAGGCTGCTCACCCAGGTGGGGCGGCTGCGGCGGTCGGCGGTGTCCTCCGCCTCGGTGGCGTTCGTACCGGCGCTCGGTATGGCGCCGCGCGAGGTCGATGTGCTGCGGCTGGTCGCCGAGGGGCTGGACACCCGGCAGATCTCCGAGAAGCTCGCCTATTCCGAGCGCACCGTCAAGAACGTCCTGCACGCGCTGATGACGCGGCTGCAATTGCACAACCGCGCGCACGCCGTCGCATACGCGCTGCGGGAGGGCTACATCTGATGGGGGCGGAAGCAGGCACGGATACAGGTGCGGCGGTCACGGAAACGGGTGCGGCAGTGGTCACGGAAACGGGTGCGGGTGCGGGTGCGACGGCAGTGGGTGGAGCGGTGACGGAGTTGGCGCAGGACGTGCGGGCGGCGGGTCACCAGGCGGAGGAGCAGGCATGATTCACGAGGTCGATGAGGCGTTGCGGCGCGTGCTGCGCGGCGGGGTCCTGCCGGACGGCGCCGGGGACGTCGCGTTCGAGGCGCCGACCCGCGACTGGGCGGCGCGGCGCAACGCCCCCACGCTCAACGCGTATCTCTACGACATACGCGAGGAGGTGGCCCGCCGCGAGCGCGGGGCGATATCGGAGCGGGACGCCAGCGGTGTGGTCGTGCGCAGACATCAGCCGCCGCGTTGGTTCCGGCTGTCGTATCTGGTCACGGCGTGGACCACCCGCCCGGAGGACGAACACCGACTGCTGGCGGCCGCGCTGGGGTGCCTGCTCTCCCACGAGATCCTGCCGGGGGCCGCGTTACCGGACGCGCTCCGCGCGCCGGCGGTGAGCGTCCCGCTCACGGTGGCGGTGCCGCCGCCCGAGTCCCGCTCGATCGCCGACATCTGGTCGGCGCTCGGCGGTGAACTCAAGCCGTCCCTGGACGTGGTGATCACCGTGCCCTTCCCGGTCTCGCCGTCGTACGAGGTGGCGCCGCCGGTCACCGAGGGCGCGGTCACGGTCGTCTCCGGACTCGACGGCGTCCCCGGCGACTCCCGGCCCCGGATGCTCCGGTCCCGCCCGGGTGCCTCACCGGCCGCGCCGGACGGCGAGGGGGAACGGTGAGTGGCGCAACCGTGAGCGAGAACGCCGCCGACGCGCTGCGGGCCCGACTGGCGGGCTTGCGCGAGCGGGTGGCCGGGCTGGTCGAGCGGCGCAGCGCCGACGATCCGACGGCTTCGGATCCGCTGCGCGGGCTGTATGTGACCCCGGAGACGGCCAGACGGCTGGCCGGCGCGCCACCGCCGGCTGAGGACCCGGACGGGGCGCATACGGGCGAGAGATACGCGGGTGAGGCGTACGCGGGTGCGGCGTCCACGGGCACGCCGGACGACGCGGCGTCGGCCCCCTCGGCCTCACCCGATCGATCGGCCGCGCTTGCCGGGCGGTTCGGGCTGTCGGCGCTGGACAGCCACATCCTGCTGGCCGCGCTCGCACCCGATGTGGACCGGGGCTTCGAGCCGCTGTACGGCTACCTCAACGACGATGTCGGGCGCCGGCGTGCCACGGTCGCACTGGCGCTGGACCTCGCGGGCACCGGCCCGTACGCACCCGAGGCCCGCGCGCGCTTCCACCCCGCCGCGCCCCTGCTGTCCGGTGGGCTGCTCGTCGTCGAGGACGAGGACCGGCCCCTGCCGGGACGGGCACTGCGGGTGCCGGAGCGGGTGGTGGCCCATCTGCTGGGGGACGACGGCCTGGATCCCGAACTCTTCGGTGGTGAGGTGGAGTTGCTGCCGCCGGGAGCGCGGGTCGGCGGCCTTACGGGAAGCGATGCCGGGGCCGAAGGGCAGGCGTTTGCCGGGCGGCTCGGTGTGCTCGCGAGCGAGCGGCCGCTCGCCGTACATCTGCGGGAGCGCCGGCCCGGTACCGCCGCCGAACCGGTGACCGACGGGCTGCGGGACGCCGGCCTGCCCGTGCTGCGCTACCGGCCGGAGGGCGCGGACGGTGCCCGGGGGGACGGCGCCGGCCTGGCGGGCGCACTGCTGCGGGAGGCGCGGCTGCGCCGGGCCGCGGTCGTCGTGGGGCCGCTGCCGGAGCGGCCCGATGGGCTCGTGCGGGCCCTGGCGGGCAGGGACGTGCCGGTGGTCTTTTTCGGAGCCGAGCCGTACGACCCGGGCTGGGCCCCGGATTCGGGACTGTTCGCCCTGGACGCGCCGGACGACGGGGCCGCGGCGGGTGAGGTCTGGAGTGCCGAAATCGGCGCCATGGACGGAGCCTTCGACCTCGCGGCGGCCGTGGCGCCGTACCGGCTGGGGGCCGCCCAGATCCGGCGCGCGGCCCGTGCGGCCACCGCTCTCGCCGCCTTCGACGGGACGCCGCTGACCGCCGCCCATGTCCAGCACAGCGCACGCCTGCAGTCGGCGCCGCTGCTGGACCGGCACGCCCGGCGCGTGCGGCCCGCTGTCGGCTTCGACGGGCTCGTCCTGCCGCCCGGACCACTGGCGCTGTTGCGCGAATTGGTGCAACGGGCGCGGCATCGGGAGAAGGTGCTGGGCGAATGGCGGCTGCGCACCGGCGGCGGGCGCGGCAGGGGCGTGGTGGCTCTGTTCGCCGGGGAATCCGGTACCGGAAAGACGCACTCCGCCGAGGTGGTGGCCGGCGAGCTGGGCCTGGATCTCTACGTGGTGGAACTCTCCGCGGTGGTGGACAAGTACATCGGGGAGACGGAGAAGAATCTGGAGCGGATCTTCTCGGAGGCCGACCGCACGGACGCCGTGCTGCTCTTCGACGAGGCCGACGCCGTCTTCGGCAAACGCTCGGAGGTCAAGAGCTCGCACGACCGGTACGCGAATCTGGAGAGCGCGTATCTGCTGCAACGGCTGGAGGCGTTCAACGGGATCGCCGTCCTGACGACCAACCTGCGGGCCAACATCGACGATGCGTTCACCCGGCGACTGGACCTGGTGGTCGACTTCCCGTTCCCGGACGCCGGGCAGCGCACCGCCCTGTGGCGTTCCTGCCTGGCGGCCACCCCCTGCGGGGACGATCTGCAACTCGACGTCTGCGCGGAGGAGTTCGAGCTGTCCGGCGGGGCGATCCGGTCGGCCGCGGTGACCGCGGGCTACCTCGCGGCGGGGCGCGGCGAGGCGGTTTCGGCGGAGGACGTACGGGCCGGGGCCACCCGCGAGTACCGCAAGATGGGGCGGCTGGTGCCGGACGCGTCACCGTTGTGGGACTGAACCTCCGGGTGCCGGGGCCGGACGTGCGCCGGCCCCGGCGGGCCTCACGGCCCTTCGGAGATCTTCCAGTCCTGCTGCTCGTTGGGCCCGTCGGAGCACCCCCAGGACAGCGCGCCCTTGTCGTTCTGCAGATCGGTCAGGCACTCGTCGTTGCGCATGTTGACGATGCGGGTGCGGCCGTCGCCCGCGTCCACCAGCCGCCATTTCTGCTGCGGCGGCAGCTTGCCCGACTTCAACTGCTCCGGGTCGGCCGTCCAGAGCTGGACCTCGTTGGTGTCCGCCTTCAGCTCGGCGACGCTGCCCGGGGCGCTGGACGGCTCCAGGGCGACCGTGTTGTCCTCGGGATAGCGGTGGATGATCCACCACTGGTTGCGGCCGAACTGGTCACCCGTCCACTCCGGGTTCTGGCCGATCTGCGTGCCGTCCACCTGGGCGCCCCGGTTGGCCTGGAGGTACCAGCCACCGCCGGCGTTGGACCGGATGGTCTGCGCCGCGGGGTCCTCGTCCTTGCCACCGGTGTCCTCGGGCTGCTTCTTCTCGGGATCGGGCTCGGGCGGCTGCTCTGAGGGCTTGGGGGCCGGCGGCGGAGCGGGTTTCTTGTCCTCCTGCGGGAGTTTGCTCCCGGCCGGGGCCGGCTTCTCCCGCGCGCTCGTCGACACCTTGGGCTGGGCGTTGAACCACAGCGCCACGAAGGCCAGCGCCGCCACGACCAGCAGCGAGCACACCGCCATCGCCCAGCGCGGCAGCACGGACGGCTGAATGTAGGTGCCGCGCAGGTCGATCGGCTCCGGGGCACCGGCGCGCTGCACGGACACGGTGAAGGGGTGCTTGCCGGTGCCGCCGATCCAGCTCACCGTTCCTGGCCGGATGGCGAGCTGCACGAAAGCGGCGCGGCCCGGCGCGACCTGGACCGATGTCGGCTCGGGCTCGACCGTGAGGGCGTCGCCGTTCTCGCGGCCGGAGAGGGAGACCGTCAGCGGCTGGTTGCCGAGGTTGTCGACGGCGACCGCCGCTTTGGCGCGCCACCGGCCGCGTACGGACAAGGGCACCAGCTCACAGCGGAGTTCGGCGAACGGCCCCACCGTGATCTGTCCCTCGACGACATCACGGATCTCGGGGTGCTCGGCCGGCTCGACGCGTATCCCGAAGGGCGTCGGACCGGCCACGGCGTCCGACGTCCTCGGGGGCGCGAAGGCGACTTGCGCCGTGCCCTCGGCCCCCGGATACAGCCGCAGTACCTCCGGCTCCACCCGTGTCCAGCCGGCTGCGTCACCGGCCGGCCGCAGCCGGTACTCCTCAACGGTGTCGCCCGTGTTGCGTACCCGCAGCCCTACGCTCGCGACGGAACCGGGGTCGACGGTGATCGCGGCCGGTTCCAGTGAAGTCCACATGCTCACCCGCTCAGTCAACCGGCGGAGCCGCGCCGGGTCAGCGTCCGTAAGGGCAGAGCCAGGGGCAGAACCGGATGTCCTCACGGCTCCCCCGGCCCTCCCTCCGGTGCCCGCGGTGTACGCCGACGCTCACCGGTGTCCGGCAGGGCAAACGCCCTGCCCGTTCGGCTCCCCTTCCGCCTCTGGGCGCGATGCCCTCCCCGACCGAAAATCGGCGCTGGGGCCGCCCGGGACGGACCACGGGCCCACGCACCACCGGCCGCCAGAACGGAGTCATCGTGCACGCACACGAACGGCGGGCCCCGGGAGGGGAACCGGCGCCCCGCACCGCGGCCCGCGATCCGCAGCGCCCGCGTACCCCCGCCTCGGCCCTGCCCACCCACCGGCCGGACGCGCTGCGCACCCTCCAACGGGCAGCGGGGAACGCGGCTGTCGCCCGCGCCCTGGCCCCGGCGGACACTGCACGGGACCCACGCCACGCCCCGCCCGTACAGCGGTTCGCGGAGGGAGAGGCCGCCCCCGGATTCGACAAGGTCTCCGCCAACGGAGGCATCGCCATCCGGGGCCGCTACGAGGCGTACGCCGACCCCGGCATGATCACGGCCGCCGCGCGCGACCTCGACGCCCAGCACCGGGTGGCGATCACGCTGGAGCGCGGGGCAGCCGTACAGGTCGGTGAGCGCACCCTGTACCGGGTGCTGCCGGTGTACAAGGACGCGGCCAGGGCCGAGGCGGCCACACGCGGGGCGGGGCGGGCCCCCGAAGGGGCCGGTCACGAACCGGTGAGCGGGGACAGCGCGGCGCAGCGCAACGACAAGCGAGCCGCCTACCTGCGGTCCCTGGCCGACCCTCCGGAATTCAAGCAGCTCATCACGCTCACCCAGCGCATCACGACGGCACTCCGGACACGGACCGAACCGCCGGGCCCCGTCGTCGACCGTCTGCGGTCCGACGCCATGAAGCTGGCGGTGGCCACGATGGGCGGTGGCTGGGCCGCCGCGAAGTTCCCCTATCCGGAGCGCACCGGCCGGGAGGGTCTGACGGACCTCGCCGTCCTCATGCCGGGCCTGACCGCCGACTTCCTGGCCGGTCTCCCCGCCGTCGAGAACCAGGAAAGCCTGGTGCACGAGCTGCTCATCACGCTCCCCAACGATTGCCAGGGCGCGGCGGCGCAGCTCATCGGCAGGCCGGCGGACGGCGGCCTGAGCGTGCGACGCGACGCACCCGCCGTGGGCGAGAACCACTTCGCCGACCTGACCGGAGCGGCCCCGGACGGCTGGGCGAACCACTTCGCCGCCGTCATCCTGCGCGACGGCCACGACAGCCTCACGTACGAGGCAGCTGCCGACCGCACCGGCGCACTGCAACACGGCAAATCCCTCGGCTACTTCGCGCTGTACGGCCGGGCCGGGACCGACCGGTCCTTCGACACGGTCATCCGCGCCCAGAACCTGGCCTACGCGGCACGGACGGCGCCGCCCAGCGGCACGGACGGCGCCCCCACGTGACCTAACGGGCAGCGCGCTCTGCCCCCGACGGCGCCCGTTCGTCTCTACTGCCGGGCCCGTCCGTCGGCCAAGGTCGAGAGCGTAGGGCGCAGTACGACAGCGGTGATCAGCAGTGGTGATGGGGGAGGAACGTCATGCGGGCACAGGATCGGCAGCCCGGCGCGGGGAGCGACCACGCGGGCGCGGCGCGCGCCGTCCGTACGGCGTCCTCCCGCGCCTCCGACGCGGCTCGCCAGGCAGCGGCCGGCGAGGCGGAGCACCTGACTCCCCAGGCGGCAGCAGCCCTCCAACGGGCCGTGGGCAACGCGGCGTTCTCGGCGGCCATGGCCGCGCAGGAGCAGCACCGGCACGGCGCGGGCTGCGGCCACTCCGCACCCTCCGTGCAGCGCTCGCCCGTCCAAGAGGTCCTGCGCTCACCCGGCCGCCCCCTCGCCGAGCCGGTCCGCACCGACATGGAGACCCGCATGGGTGCGGATTTCTCCGATGTACGCGTGCACACCGACACCTCCGCCCATGAATCCGCCGAGTCCGTCAATGCCCATGCGTACACCTCCGGTTCGCACATCGTCTTCCAGCGCGGCCGCTACGACACGTCCTCCGCGGCGGGCCGCCACATGCTCGCTCATGAACTGACGCACGTCATCCAGCAGCGCAGCGGCCCGGTCGCGGGCACGGACCGCGGCGACGGGACGAAGGTGAGCGATCCCTCCGATCGGTTCGAGAGGGAGGCGGAGGCCCATGCGAGCCGGGTGCTTTCCGCGGAGGTGCAGCGTACGGCCGGGACCGCGCACGCGCCGGACCTCGGCACCGCCGACGGGCACCGTCCCGTGCAGCGCACGTTCAAGATGGCAAACAAGACCATCCAAGCCGCTGAGGATGTCCTCCCTCTCGCATCCCTCTTCGCCAAGGGCAAGGCACGCCATGCCCGGTGGGACGAAGAATTCAAGGAGAAGGTCCGGGACGAGATCGTCCGGATGGCGAGCGATGAGCGGGACCTCGGCCGATGGCCGTCGTATGAGGAACTCTTGGATTCCGCCGAAAGGCGTGTCCGCGAGGCAGCGGCGGCCGACCTGCCGCCGGTGGTACCCACCGCCCTCACGACCGGTCCGTCGCATCCGGATCACACGGAAGTGGATCTCCCTCAAACCGAGCAGATCCATCGCCTCGCCGAGGTCCGCCGGCGGCTCTCCTCGCGCGGGACGAAACAAGATCTTGACGGGTTCCGCAACCGCCAGAAGATGGTGAACCCGTTCACGCACACCCCGACCGGAAATGCCTACTCCATCGGCCATACCGGCAACTTCGTCCTGGGCGGCCCCCAGGAAGGCGAGTACGACGTCCTTTTCGCCCGTGCCAGGAACAGCACCGGACTGTCCGACAAGGAACTCGCCCAGCACTTCATCCGGGCCCTGACCGAGCCGGCCTACGGATTCGACGGAATGAGCGAGGACGGCCGTAAGTACTGCGCGAAGATCGTCGCCATCATCCAGGGCGCCGAATTCCGCCGCGCCGCAGCCAACCCGACCGTGGCGATCGCCGCCTTCAACCAGGTCGTCTCCGGCTCGGTCGGAACCCTGCACGAGGCCCTCACCAGGTACGCCGTCTTCGCCAAGGCCAAGGGGAACTCCGCTACCGGCGGCTCCAAGGACTCTCAATTCCACCGTGACGCGGACGTGGACCAGGAAGACGGAGACTTCAAGGAGCGGGCGCTCAACGAATACCGGGCACTCGCTCAACTGGTCTCCGCCAACGGCTTCGACCCGAACGAGGCGGAAGAGTTCTACAAGGGGTGCGACAAGATCGCGGCCACCTCGATGAGTTCCTTCACCGCCACCTTCACGTACACGATGCCCTGATCCTCGTCGCCTTCACTTCTCCTCGCCTTCGCACCGCACGAGAAACACCCAACAGCTCAGTTCGCATATCCAGGGAGTAACAGAACATGCCCACCTACCTGTCCCCCGGCGTCTACGTCGAGGAAGTCGCCAGCGGATCGCGGCCCATCGAAGGCGTCGGGACGTCGGTGGCGGCCTTCGTCGGCCTTGCGCCCACCGGCCCGCTCAATGACCCGACGCTGGTGACGAACTGGTCCCAGTACGTGGCCGCCTTCGGTGAGTTCACGGACGGGTACTACCTCGCGCACTCCGTGTACGGGTTCTTCAACAACGGCGGAACGGCCGCCTATGTCGTACGGGTCGGCGGGTCCGGTGACCGCGAGCCGCAGAGCACGGTGGCCGCCGAGGCGCCCAGGGCACTGACGGCCGGGGCGCCGGCCGCTCTCGGGACCTTCAAGGTCTCGGCGATCGCCGCTGGTTCCGCCGGCGGGGCGCTCACCGTCGAGGTGCAGGACGTCGAGGGCGAGGGCAGCGCCGACCGGTTCACGCTCGTCGTCAGGGACGGCGACAAGGTCATCGAGAGTTTCGACGTCAGCGCGAAGAAGAGCGCACGGAACTATGTCGTCGCGCAGGTGAAGCAGCGGTCCAAGGTGATCGCCGTCGAAGAGGCCGTACCGGCCGCGCAGTTGGCGAAGCCGGACGCGCAGAGCGTCACGCTCGCCCCGGCCGCCCCGGCACCCGCCGTCCCCGCCGCGAACGGTGCGGGCGAGCGGCTCGCCTCCGGCCAGTTCATCGGCGACTCCGCCGACCGCACCGGCTTCGGCGGCCTGGAGGCGCTCGACGAGATCAACATGGTGGCCGTACCCGACCTGATGGCCGCCTACCAGCAGGGTCTGATCGACCTCGAACAGGTCAAGGCCGTCCAGCTGGGCCTGGTCGCGCACTGCGAGCTGATGGGTGACCGGATGGCGGTCCTGGACCCGCCGCCGGGACTCAACGCACGCGACATCCGCAAGTGGCGCCAGGAGGTCGCGGGCTACGACTCCCGCTACGCCGCGCTCTACTACCCGTGGATCAAGGCCCTCGACCCGGCCACGGGCCAGACCCGCACCGTTCCGCCGTCCGGCCACATGGCCGGCGTGTGGGCCCGTAACGACTCCGAGCGTGGCGTCCACAAGGCCCCGGCCAATGAAATCGTCCGTGGCGCGGTCGACTTGGAGCTGCAGATCACCCGCGGCGAGCAGGACCTGCTCAACCCGGTCGGCGTGAACTGCATCCGGGCCTTCCCCGGACGCGGAATCCGGGTGTGGGGCGCGCGGACCATGGCCTCCGACCCGGCCTGGCGCTACCTGAACGTGCGGCGCTACTTCAACTACCTGGAGGAGTCGATTCTCATCGGCACCCAGTGGGTGGTCTTCGAGCCGAACGACGAGGCGCTCTGGGCCCGTATCCGGCGCAATATCTCGGCATTCCTGGTGAACGAGTGGCGCTCGGGCGCATTGTTCGGTCAGCGGCCCGAGGACGCGTTCTACGTGAAGTGTGACGCGGAGACCAACCCTGTCGAGTCCGTTGACCTGGGGCGGGTCGTGTGCGAGATCGGCATCGCGCCCGTGAAGCCCGCCGAATTCGTGGTCTTCCGACTGGCCCAGTTCTCCGGCGGCGGCGGCGAGTTGGAGGAGTAGGAGCCGGGCACCCGCCTCCCGCCCCTCCCCCATTCAGCCATCCGGCAATTTTCTTCCCCACAGGAGTGAACCACCTTGTCCCTTCAGCCCGGCGATGCCCTCACCTCACACAATTTCGGCCTTCAGATCGACGGCGTGATGGTCGAATACCTGCAGGAGGTCAGCGGTCTGACCATGGAGCAGGACGTCATCGAATACCAGCAGGTCTCGGCGGACGGAAAGCCCGTCGTGAAGAAGATGCCCGGCGCGAAGAAGGCCGGCGAGTGCACGGTGACCCGCGGTATGACGCAGAGCGGCGCGTTCAGCGAGTGGATCAACAAGTCCATCGCGGGCGATATGGGTTCGGCCCGTAAGAACGCCACGATCATGATGATGGACTACCAGAACAGCCCCGTGAAGCGTTACAACATGCGCAATGCCTGGTGCAGCAAGGTGGAGACCAGCGGGGTCAAGGCGGGCGACGCTGCCGCCCTGACCGAGCAGGTCACCATCGTCTTCGAAGAGCTGGTCATCGAGTAATGCGACGCGAAGGCCCGGCGGGGGCACCACAGCAACGCGAGTCCCTGCGGACGGAATTCGAATTCGAGTTGCCGCGCGGATTCGTGGACGAGTCCGGGGCCGTCCACCGCAACGGCGCGATGCGGCTCGCCACGGCACGGGACGAACTGATCCCGCTGCGCGATGTGCGCGTGCGCGAGAACCCGGCATATCTGTCGGTCGTGCTGCTGGGCCGGGTCATCACCCGGCTCGGGACCCTCGCGTCCGTGCACGACGGGACCGTGGAGAACATGTTCGCCTCCGACCTGGCCTTCCTGCAGGACTTCTACCGGCAGATCAACGCGGAGGGACATACGCGCGCCGCGGTGTCCTGCCCGCACTGCGAGGAGCCCTTCGAAGTGGAGCTGGCCGGGAGCCGCCTGGGGGAATCGTGACGTACGCGACCGGGCGCATCGAGGAGGAAGTCGCGTATCTCGCCTACCACTTCCACTGGGGCATCGACGACATCCTCGACCTTGAGCACGCCGACCGGCGCGCGTACGTGTCACAGATCGCCGCCCTGGTGGAGCGGGCTGAAGGGAAGCAGTGACGGAGGATGGGCTTGTTCAGGTGGCGTCGGGGGGCACGGGGTGCGCAGGATACGCACCGCGCGCACGGGCCTGAGGACGGGGCGGCTGGAGAGGCCGGAGAGGCTGAGGAGGTTTCGGGCGGGGGCTCGGACGGGGGCGGCTGGTCGGCCGTGCCCCCCATCCAGCGAGTCCTGGGGACACCCCGCACCGTCGCGGAGGCCGGCTTCGCCGCGTCGCTGAGTGCGCACCGCAATCCCTCCTTCGGAGGGGAGTTGGGGCACGACGTACGTGCCTCGGCACCCGGCGGAGTGGTGCGCGACGCGCTGGTGCCCGTCGCGGGCCGCCCCGTCAGCCTCGGCCTGCCGGTCCTGCAGCTTCCGGTCGCGGGGCGGATGGATGAGGCGGCAGTCGGGAACGCGGGGCCGGCCTCCGGGTTCGCTGCCGTGCCAGGGCCGAGCGCAGTGCAACGCGCGGGCGCCGGGCAGGGCACCGGGGTACCTTCCGCGCCCCAAGCCGGGGCCCGCGGGCAGAAACCAGCGAAATCCCGGGACGGGGCACGCCGGGACGGGGCACGTACGAAGGCCCGAAGCACGGCGGGCAAAGAGGCGCGGAGCCCGGCCGGCAGAGAGGCAGGCAGGGAGACGGGCGGGGAGACGGGCAGGGAGGCCCCGGGCGCGGCAGGAACGGATACCCCGGATACGACCGCCGCCGTACAGCGGGCGGCCTCACCGGACGCGCGGCGCACCCCGACGGCTGCGCCTCGCACCCCGACCACTGCGCCTCGCACTCCGACCACTGCGCCTCGCACTCCTCGTCAACCGGCTTCTGGGGGCGGGATGACCTCCGCGACTCCGCGGAACGACGCGACCAGCGCAGCGTCGGCCATGCCGACCGGCACACCTCCGACCGCCTCGGCGGCCGGGCCATCCGCACGGGCGGCCGGGCCATCCGTCACACGGTCCGGCACTCCCGCCGTCACTCCCGCCCTCACGTCCTCCGGCGTGCCTTCCGGCACGCCCTCGGGCCCTTCGACGGTCGTCCCCCCGACCGTCGTTCCGTCCGTCGTTCCGTCCGTCTCTCCGGCTGTCACTCGGTCTGTCACTCGGTCCGTTGTGCCGCCGGGCGGCCGGCAGGGTGAGCGACCGGGGTCGGCTCCGGCCGAGCCGGCATCCGGAGGGCTTGGCCGGGCGGGTGAGGGCGGCGGGGCAGGTGAGGGCCGCACGGTCGTGCCCGGTCGCGACGGCGCGCCTGGAACCACGGCTGTGCCCGGTGGCACGACAGCGCCCGGTGGCCAGGTCCTGTCCGGTGGTGGAGGAGCGGCTGCTGGCTCCGCGTCGCCTGACGGAAGGCCTGCGGCCGTCCCCTCAGCCATGCCCGTGCGGCGGACCGTGCCCGTAGCCATGCCCGTACAGAGGGCCGCAGGGACGCGGTCCCCGCTCACCTCGGCGGGCACGGTCGCCATGCCGCCGCGTCGGCTGCGGCCGGCCACCTCGTCGCGTACGGGGAACAGCGGCACCGGCCCCGCCTCCTCCCCCGCCGATGCACCTTTGCCACGCACGGAAGCGCCGGTGCCGATGCCGGCACCGGCACCCACGCACGCCACAGATCCACAAGCGGCACCCCCTCTCAATCCCCGGCCCTCCTCCGCCTCTGCTCCTGCTCCTGCTCCTGCTCCTGCTCCTGCTGAACCGGTTAGCGAGGGTGCGGCAGCGGCCTCCGCCGCCGTACGACCCGACAAGGCCCAACGGGTCCTACAGCGGAGAGCTGTTGGCCCACGCCGACCGATCGCCCGGAGCCAGGGCGCCGCGCCGGAGGCCGTCCGGAGCGGGGACGTGACACTCGGCGCAGGCCCGGCGCCGGGTGGTGACTCGCCCCGGTCGGCAGGGGACACGACATCCAGCGCGGGCCCGGTCGCGAGCCCGGCGCCGAGCCCGCGACCGGCCCCGTACACGTCCTCGCCCCCGCACTCGGCTCCGGCCGGGATCGCGCCGGCACGCCCGGAGGCCGACACCAGCGACCGCGCGGCCCCAAGCCCGGCCCCGAGCGACCAGGCACACCGACCGGTCCAGCGAGCAGCAGGCGGACAAGCCGCCCACCCGCCCACGAGCCGGCCCACAGCAACAGGCGGCCAACGCCTGGGATTCGGTGCTCCGCTGCCCCCGACCGCCGGCACACGCACCCCGGTCCGGGATGCCCCGGCTACGCCCGACAGCCGCCCTCCGGCCCACGACGGGCACACACCGGAAGCCGAACAGTCCACTCAGCCCATGCAGCCCACGCAGCCCACGCAGCCCACGGTCCAACGGAAGCCGCTGATCGGCGCTCCCGTCGACTCCGCCGCGATCCCTCGCCAGGAAGCTGCATCGATGCCGACACCTCAAGCAATACCGGCGTCGGCACCGAAGCGGACACCGAAGCCGATGCCGGGGCCGATGCCGACAACGGCCCAAGCACCGGCCCCGGCATCCCCCAGCCCGGTGCAGCGTGCCGCGACACCCTCCGCGCGTCCCACCTCCATAAGCGCGGTGACGACATCACCCACCTCGGCGAGCCATCCATCCGAGAGCCAGGCGTCGGAGAGCCATCCGTTGGCCTCCGGTGACGCGGAACCTCACCCCCGGGCACCCCGCACGCCGACGAGTCGAGTGCTCACCACCAGCGCCCCCTCTCCTGTCTCCGTTCCCCTCACCGTCCGCCGAGCACCGCTCGCGTCCGCGCGTGCGCTGGACCCCGGCGCCCGGCAAGGGGCCACCGCGCAAGGGACGGAGTCCACCGGCACCGCAGCGGTGCAGCGATCAAGCGTGCAGGCCCCAGCCGCCCTCCCCCTCCGCCCCGTGACGGGCACGGCAGGCATGGCAGGCACGCTGGGCACGGCTGACGCAACCGGGCCGACTCCGATACGCGCGGGTACCCCAGCCGTCCCCCTGCAGAGACCGACATCAGCCCCGGCACCGGGACGAGCGCGCACACCCGCAGCAGCACCAGCACCGGGACGGCCACCGGGCCCATCGCTCGCTCCGTCTCACCCGGCTCCTCCCTCTCACCCGCCTCGTCCCTCGCGTACCGTCCGGACCGCCCCGGCCCCCGCAGGCATGCCCGTGGTGCAGCGTGCGCCCGCCGCTTCCGGTGCCCCGGGTGCGGTCACGGCCCCGGCGTCGCAGCCCCTGGCACCGGCCGCCGTCCCCGGACGGTCGCCGTCAGCCACACCGTCCGGCCGCACTCCGCCGGGTGCCCCCCGGGCGGCCCACCGCGGCCCCGGCTCCTCCGCATCCGCCCCCACATCTCCACCATCCGCACCAGCCACGCCGAATGTCTCACCCGCCTCACCTTCCCCCGCGCCATCCACTGACCCCACCGACCCCGCCGCCCTGGACGCCCTGGCGCGCCGACTGGTGACCCCGCTCTCCCGCCTGCTCCGCGCCGAGTTGCGCAGCGACCGGGAGCGCATCGGCCGACTACGCGATCACGGCCGCTGACCCGCGCCCGCCCGCAGCCCCACACCACCCGCCCCGCCACTCCACCCGAAAGACCACCCACCATGCCCCAGGCCCAGGACCCCGGCTCCACCGTCTTCTTCAAGCTGACCATCGACGGCCAGGACCTCGGACTCTTCAACGGCTGCGACGGACTGGCCTCCGAGGTGGAGGTGGAGCAGCGCCAGGAGGGCGGCAACAACGGTTTCGTCTGGCAGTTGCCCACCCGCGTGACGTTCTCCACGATCCGTCTCACCCGCCCTCTGACCGCCGACACCTCCCGTGTGGCCGCCTGGATCTCGTCCCTCGCCACCGGTATCAGCAGGCCCACCGCCCAGATCGCCGCCCTCCGCGCCGATGGTTCGGTCGTCGCGCAGTGGGGGCTGGTGGAGGTACTGCCCGTGCGCTGGCAGGGGCCGAGCCTGGACCCGTCCAGCCCCGGGGTGGCGACCGAGACGCTGGAGATCGCGCACCACGGATTCACCGACGCGGGAGGTGCCTGAGGTGGCCGCACCGGCGGGCGGGAAGGCGGGCGCAAGCCTCGTACGGGCCGCGCTCGCGATCCACCAGCCCCCCACCGATCTCGGCGGCTCGCTCGGTGGCCGTATCGGAGAGGTGGAGTTCCAGTTCAATCCGACCCAGTTGCAACTCGGGCGGGAGGCGGAGTGGCACACCCAGGCCGCCGTCGCCTATATGCGAGGGGCGCCACCCAAGTTCACCGGCACCCGGCCCGCCACGCTCCAGCTGGAGGTGTTCCTGGACGCCTCCGGCACGCCGAATTCCGGGAAGGTGCAGAAGCAGATCGAACTGCTCCTGTCCTGCTGCGAGGTAACGGCGCAGAGCGTCAATTCCAAGCGGCCTTCGCCGCCCTGGGTGCGGTTCTCCTGGGGGTCGTTCAACACGGTTCAGTTCGTGGCGTACGTGACGAACGTCAGCGCCGCCTACACCCTCTTCCATCCGACCGGCGAGCCGATCCGTGCCACCTGCACGCTGTCCCTCACCGAGGTGGCGATGCCCACCAAGGGCCAGAACCCCACCTCCGGTGCGCTCTCCGCGCGCCGTATCCACCGCACGGTCGCGGGTGACTCGCTCGCCTCGCTGGCCTGGCGGGAGTACGGGGACGCGACCCGCTGGCGGCTGATCGCGGAGGCGAACGAGATCGACGATCCGATGCGGCTTCGGCCGGGCACCGAACTGCTGCTGCCCGCCGCCGACGAAGGCCCTCCTGAAGACCGGCCCCGAAGCCGGCCCGCGCACCGTCCCACCGGTCACCCCACAACCCACGAGGCCGCCCGATGACCAGCGAGCACATCCGATGAGTGAAAAGACGTACACCAGCGTCCTGCACGCCGAGATCGGCGGCGCACCGCTGCCCGACAAGCTCGCCGCCCTCCTCACCGCAGGCTGGGTGGACGCGAGCGTCAATGTGCCGTCCGCCTTCCAGCTCACCTTCAGTGACACGGGTTCGGACATCCTCAAGATCTTCCCGCAGATCAAGGTCGGCGCGAAGGCGGTGCTGTCGCCCTTCACGGACGGGCGGCGCGGCACGCCCATGGTGACCGGTGAGGTCACCGCTCTCGAAGTGGACGCGGACGCGAGCGGCAAGTCGCTGGTCGTACGGGGATATGACCCGGGGCACCGGCTGCTGCGCAATCGCCGTGTCGCGGGATACCCCAACATGACCGCGAGCGACATCGTGCGCCGTCTCGCCGGCCTCAACAAGCTCTCCCTCGGAAAGGTGGAGGCCACCCGCACCGTCTACGAGCTGGCCACCCAGCCCAATATCACCGACTGGGACTTCCTGGCCCGCCTCGCCCAGGAGAACGACGTCCATCTCTCCTTCGACCCGAAGGGCAAGCTGCAGTTCGGCAAGCTCGCCCCGGCCGCGTCCGCGCCCGCCGACACCACACCGGCCGCGCAGAGCCCGTACGTCCTGGAGTTCGGTCACAACGCGCTGCACAGCCGGATCGCCGTCACCGCCGCCGGGCAGGTCGACAAGGCGGGCGCGCGCGGCTGGGACATGCGGGCCAAGCGGGCGCTGTCCGCACGGTCCCCGGCCACGGCGAGCAAGGACATCGTCGCCGATATCGCGCCCGCGGCGCTCGGCAAGCCCTTCGGACCGGCCGAACTGACCGCCACGGACACGCCGTTCACCACGCAGGCGCAGGTCACCCATGCCGCCCGAGCCCTCGCCGATGATGTGGCGGGCTCCTTCGCGGAGCTGGAGGTGGCGGTCACCGGGAATCCGCAGCTGAAGCCGGGCCAACCCGTCGCGCTCAAGGGCGCCGGTTTCCCCTTCGAGGGGAAGTACACCGCGACCGGTGTCCGCCATGTCTTCGAGTCGGGGCGGCAGTTCACCACGTGGCTGACCGTCTCGGGGCGGCAGTTCCGGTCGCTGTACGGGCTCGCGTCCGGCGGAGCGGACACGGCTCCGCCCATGCCGGGCGTGGCCATGGCTCTGGTCAGCAACGCCAAGGACCCGCTGAAGCTGGGCAGGGTCAGGCTGCGCTTCCCCTGGCTGTCGGACACCTATGAGAGCGACTGGTGCCGGGTCGCTCAGCTGGGCGGTGTACGGGGCGGCGGGCTGATCCTGCCCGAGGTCGGCGACGAGGTGCTGTGCGCCTTCGACCGGGGGTCGCTGGAGCATCCGTACGTACTCGCCGGGCTCTACAACGGCATCGACAAGCCCACCCCGCAGACCGACGGCCTGCCCGCCGTCGACCCGACCAGCGGCCGGATCAACTGGCGCTCTCTGACCTCGCGCAGCGGTCACACGGTGGAACTGGTGGACGCCAAGTCCCGTATGAAGAGCGGCATCCGGCTGCAGACCGGCAACGGCAGGCTGACCGTCCACATGGACGAGGCGCGCACCAGCGTCACCATCAAGAGCGACGGGTCGGTGTCCATCCAGGGCACCCGCAACGTGCAGATCAAGGCGGGCGGCAATCTGTCGCTGGCGGCCGTGGGCTCGATGACGCTGAGCGCGGGCGGGGCGGTGGACATCAAGGCCGGAGCGAAGTTCGGGGTCATGGCGGGCGGCGCGGCGACGATCAACGCGGGTGGTGCCGCGCTGATCAGCGCGGGTGGCGCGGCGACGGTCAACGCGGCCGGTACGGCCGCGGTCACGGCGGTCGGGCCGGTGACCGTCAATTCGGCGGCCACGGTCGCGCTGACGGCGCCCGCCGTGGTGCGCAACGGCGTGCCGTTCTAGGAGGAGTTGGTGGCGATGGGCACGGAGGTGCACCGAGGTGAGTGAGCAGTTCGTCGGCGCGGGCTGGGGATTCCCGCTCCGCATGGACGCGGGCGGCGGCATCGCGCTGGTCCGCCGCGAGCGGGAGATCGAGGAGTCGATCCGGCTGGTGCTGGCCACCGCGCCCGGAGAACGGCCGATGCGGCCCGAATTCGGTTGTGCCGTCCACGACATGGTCTTCGCGCCGGTCAACGAGGCGACGGCCGGCCGCATCCGCTACGAGGTGCGGTCCTCGCTGGACCGCTGGGAGCCGCGCATCGAGGTCCAGGACGTCGAGGTGAGCCCGGCGCCCGACGAGCCATCCGTGCTGTTCATCGATGTGCGCTACAGCGTGCGCGGCACCAACAACCCGCGCAGCCTCGTCTTCCCCTTCTATGTCATCCCGTCCACGGAGAGCCCGGAGAGCGAAGCCTGATGGCCCTGCCCGCACCCCATCTCGACGACCGTCGCTTTCAGCAGTTCGTCGACGACGCCAAACGCTATGTCCAGCAACGCTGCCCGGAGTGGACCGACCACAACGTCTCGGACCCGGGAGTGACCCTCATCGAGGCGGTCGCGCACATGGCCGACCAGATCGTCTACCGGCTCAACCGGGTGCCGGAGAAGAACCATCTGGCCTTCCTCGACCTGCTGGGCGTCACCCTGTTCCCGCCCTCCGCCGCCCGTGCCGACGTCACCTTCTGGCTCTCCGCTCCGCAGACCGAGCCGGTCGTGCTGCCTGCCGGGACGGAGGTGGCCACCGGCCGGACCGAGACCGAGGAGGCGGTGGCCTTCGCCACCGAGGACGATCTGACGGTCGTGCCCTGCGAACTGACGGCCATACTGCGGCAGGAGGCGGGAACCACCCCCGAGGACTGCGGCCAGGATGTCTTCGGCGGCCGCGACGTGGCCGTCTTTGCGGCCGCCCCGCAGCCGGGCGACACCCTCCTGTTCGGGCTGTCAGCGGCGGTGCCGCGCTGCGCGGCCGTATTGCGGCTGGACAGCCGGGTGGACGGGGTCGGCGTGGACCCACGCCAGCCGCCGCTGCGCTGGGAGGCATGGACCGCCGACGGATGGACACCCTGCGAGGTCGCTGAGGACTCCACCGGCGGCCTGAACCGGCCCGGCGAGGTCGTGCTGCACATCCCGGCCGGGCACACCGTCTCGCGCGTCGGCAGGACGGACGCCGCGTGGCTGCGCTGCCGGGTCGTCGAGGCCGCGCCCGGTCAGCCGTTCTACAGCGCCTCGCCGACCGTACGGTCCGCCTCCGCGTTCACCATCGGGGGCACGACGCGGGTCGAGCACGCCGACGTGGTGCGGGACGAGCCGCTCGGCGAGTCCGCGGGGGTGCCCGGCCAGCGGGTGCGCCTGGCGCACGCGCCCGTCGTCGCCGACCGCCCGCCGCTGCGGCTGGAGGTCTCGGACGGGGACGGCTGGCAGGAGTGGCAGGTCGTCCCCGACTTCGCGGCGTCCGGTCCGCACGACCGGCACGTCACGCTGGAGGAAGCGACCGGCGAGATCGCATTCGGCCCGTCGGTGCGCCAACCGGACGGTTCGGTACGGCAGTTCGGCGCCGTACCGGTCAAGGGGTCGGCACTACGGGCCGCGCACTACCGCACCGGCGGCGGGCGGTCGGGCAATGTGGCGCGCGGCGCGATCCAGGTGCTGCGCAGCTCGATCCCGTACGTGGCGCGCGTGGAGAACCGCGAGGCGGCGCGCGGCGGGGTGGACGGCGAGACGGTGCAGGAGGCGAAGGTCCGCGCGCCGATCGCGCTGCGCGCGCAGGAACGGGCCGTGACGGCCCGCGACTACGAGGAACTGGCCCGGCGCGCGGCCCCCGAGGCAGCCCGTATCGCCTGCCTCGCGGTCGATGCCACCGAGCGCTCGGCGGGCACCGCGAGCGCCTTGAGCCCGTCAGCCACCGACACCGGACAGACCGGCGAGAACGCCGTCCGGGTCCTGGTCGTCCCGCAGGCCGTCCCCGACCGCGGCGGCCGGCTCCGCTTCGAACAGCTGGTGCCGGGTGAGGAACTTCTGGGCCGCGTCACGCAGTTCCTCGACGAGCGCCGCCCGCTGGGCACCCGTCTCGCGGTCGGACCGCCCTTCTACCAGGGCGTCACGGTCGTCGCGACGCTGCACTCCTTCCGTGCGGCGCGGGCCGACCGCGTGCGGGCCGAGGCCCTGGACGCGCTGCACGCCTACCTCGACCCGCTGACCGGCGGAGCCTTCGGCGAGGGCTGGCCCTTCGGCCGCCCGCTGCGCTCCGGCGAGATCTTCGCGGCCCTGCAGCGGGTACCGGGCGTGGAGCTCGTCGACGAGGTCCTCCTGCACCCCGCCGACCCGCTCAGCGGCCGCCGCGGCGACGCCACCGACCGCATCGAACTCGCCCCGTCCGCCCTCCTGTTCCCCTTCGACCACCGCGTCCGCGTGATCGAGGCCCGATGAGAGGCACGCCCGCGGGAATGGCCTCGCCGCACCCACTGGGCGGGCAACTCCCCGCCGTCTACGCCGACGACGACTTCGCCCAGCGCTTCGTCGAGGGCCTCGACGTCGTACTCGCCCCCCTCTTCAACGTCCTGGACTGCCTGGAGAGCTACTTCACGCCCGCCCTCGCGCCCGAGGACTTCGTCGACTGGCTGACCACGTGGGTCGGCACCGAACTCGACGGCACGGAACCGCTGGCCACCCGCCGTCGCGCCGTGGCCACGGCCGTCTCGCTGCACCGCGTACGCGGTACCCGGCGTGGCCTGTCGGAGGCCGTCCACCTGGCTTTCGGAGTACGGCCGGAGATCACCGAGAGCGGCGGCGCGACCTGGTCCGCGCGCCCCCTCGGCCCCTTCCCGGGCTCGTCGCAGCCCGGACTGCGGGTGACCCTGCGGATCCGTGACCCCTCCACCGCCGACCCGCACCGTCTGCACGCCGTCGTCGCGGCGGCCCGCCCCGCGCACCTCCCCTTCACGGCCGAGGTGGCCCACCTGCTCTCCCCTGAAGGAACCTGACCCATGCCCACCGACCACATCACCTGCCCCGACTGCGGCACCCCCACCTCTCAGACAGGTCAGTCCTTCTGCGACTCCTGCGGAGCCTTCCTGCGCTGGGACCGGCCGGCGCCGCCGTCGCCCCCAGCGGACCCGCGCACCGCCGCGGCGCATCCGGCTCCCCCCGCCCCGCCCGCAAACGCCCCGGAAGCCGCCCCCGGCACGAGCGCCCCGAACCGCCCCGAACCGTCCGACGCCGCCACACCCGCAACGGGCCCCGCCACTCCCCCTCCGGTTCCCCCTACTGCTCCCGCCACCGGCCCCGGCACCCACCCGGCCGCCGGCCCGCAGCAGGGCGCAGGCGCGGACCCGACCGTCCCCCTGCCGTCCGCCGCCGCACACGACGCGGGCGCTGTCCGGCCCCCGCGCGGCCCGGACAGCCCGGACGGGCCGACCGCCCCCCGCCCGGCCGGCGAAAGAGGCGTCTCCGACACCGGCATCCGCGCCCTCCTGGTCCCCGTACCGGGTGCCTCCCCCACCCCGCCTCCCGAGGCACCGGGCAGTGTGCTGCCGGGCCGTCCCGACGCACCCCGGCCCCGGGTCCGCACCCCGCAGGCGGCCCCCGAGCCCGAGCACGGCGCACCCTGCCCGAGCTGCGGAGCGCTCAACGCGCCGCGCCGGCACTTCTGCCGGAGCTGCGCCAACCCCCTCACCGCCACCGTGCGGGAGGCCGCCGAAGGCCCGTACGCCGGACAGCGGCCGCGGCTGCACCGCGACCGCACGCGGTGGATCACCCGCGCAGTGGTGGCGGCCGTGATCGCGGCCGCCGTGGTCGGGGGATTCCTCGGGGTCCCGCCGGCCGCGCGGGCCGTACAGGATCACTTCGCCCAGCGCGTCCCCGTGCCCCCCGCCACCTGGACGGCATCGCACTCCGACGCCAAGCAGGGCGTGAAGCTCGCCTTCGACGGCTACTCCAACACCTGGTGGGGGACGGGGTATTCGGGCGCCTCGGACGGCCAGTACCTGGAGGCCGGATTCGGCCAGCCCACCGATCTGCTGAACATTCTGATCACCCCCGGAGCCTCCGCACGGACCCCGCAGGCCACCGGCCCGGCCCGGCCGCGCGAATTCGACCTGATCGTGACCGACTCCGCGGGCAAGCAGTACCTCGCGCACCCCCGGATCAACGACGGAGGGGTACAGAAGATCGATGTGCCTGTACGGGACGCGATGTCCGTACGGCTGGTGCTGCACTCCGCGTACGGCGCCACGGACAAGAAGCAGGTCGCCATCGCCGAGATGGAGTTCTTCGGCCGGTCGGCGGGATAGCCCGCAGGGTCAGGGGATCGCGCTCCCCGGACCACACGGCCACCGCTATCGGTCCGGGCCTCCCGGCGGCCAAGGGCGATGCCGGGGGCGGTGCGCTCTCCCGCGGCCGATCCGGTCAACGGGGTCGCCGCGACCGATGCGGTCAGCGGGGTCGCCGCGGCCGACGCGGTCAGCGGGGTCGCCGCGGCCGCTTCCAGACGGCCAGAACCTCGTCGGTCGTGGTGACCGTGGCCACCAGGGCGAGAGTGTTGCGGACCATCGCCGGGGTGTAGTCGGCGGGCACCCCCGCGATGGCGTCCGCGGGCACCACGGCCGTGTAGCCGAGGTTGACCGCGTCGAACACCGCATTCGGCACAGCGACGTTCGCCGAGACACCGGTGACGACAAGCGACCGGCACCCGAAGTTCCGCAACAGGGCGTCCACATCGGTCCCGGCGATCGGCGACAGACCGTGCAGCCGGTGCACCACCAGGTCGTCCTCGGACACCGGTATCGGGTCGGCGATGCGTACCGCGGTGGACCCGACGGTCTGCTGAACGGGCAGCCGCTCGGCGGCTCTGAACAGCCGGGCGTTGTGGTTGGCGCCCCGTCCGTCGGGGCGCCGCTGCGCCACGGCGTGGATGACCTGGACGCCCGCCTCATGGGCTGCCGCCACCAGTCGGGCGGTACGCGTCAGCGCACCCGAGGTACGTGCCACAGCCGCGAGTTCGGGCAGCGCGCTCTCCGGCCCGACCACCCCCCGCTGGCATTCGACGGTGAGCAGCACCGTCGAGGCGGGGTCCAGTTGCTCGATGAGCCGTGCGTCCGAAGGCATCGCATTCCCCTTCTGCGGCAGGGCCGGGCAGGGCCCCGGTGTGGCGCGCGAGGTTAGCGGCCATTGCATCCGGTAGGAAGAGCGCCCATGATTTCTGACACCTGGTCAGATTCGGTTCCGGCCGCCGTGCCGGCGCACCGACCGGGTCCGCCATCGGCGGCTCCTCGCCCGGCGGCGGCACCTCACCAACCGGAGGGCGATGACGCATGACCGACACACAGCGGCGCGGGCGCCGGATCATGATGACGCAGGGCGAACTCGACGCGTTCCTCGCAGGTCAGCGGACCTGCCGGGTCGCGACGGTCGGCGGCGACGGCGCACCGCACATCGGAGCGCTCTGGTACGTCTGGGACGGTACGGCGCTGTGGTTGTACTCGATCACCCGCAGCAAGCGGTGGGCCCAGCTGCGCAAGGACCCGCGCCTCGCGGTGGTCGTGGACGACGGACACGACTACGGGGAGCTGCGTGGGGCCGAGCTGGCCGGCCGCGCCGTCTTCGTCGGCGAAGCACCGCGCACAGGCGAGCCGTGCCCTGAACTGGACCAGGTGGAGCGGCTGTTCACGCAGAAGTACTTCGGCCTGGAGGAGATGCCGCACGACGGCCGGCACGCGTGGCTGCGCCTGACGCCGGACACTTTCGCCTCTTGGGACTTCCGCAAGATTCCGGGGTGACGGGCCGGGGGGAGGGTCGGAGGAGCGGGGGAGGCAGGCGGGGAGAGGGGGAGGTAGACGGTGAGCGGGGGGGACAGACGGTGAGCGGGTCGAGGACGGCTCTCGGGACCCGTCGTGATGTCAGCGCTCTCCGCGATCACGATGTCAGTGGTCTCTGCGAGAGTGGTGGCAGCCCGTTCTCCACCGCCACGGGTGCGGGAGCGGGGCAGCTCCGGCCGCGACGGGCCGGGCGCCGACGAGGACGAAGGAGATCCGGTGAACGTGCTCTTCCCCGCACTGCGCGACGCGTCCCCCGCACCCGCGCTGCGCTTCGGCGACCGCGCCCTGAGCTATCGCCAACTGGCATCGGTGGCGGGGCCGCTGGCCGAGCGGATCGGCGGCCGGACCCGTATCGCCATCTGGGCGACCGCGACGCTGGAGACCTCGGTCGGTGTGGTGGCCGCGCTGCTCGCCGGGGTGCCCGCCGTCCCGGTGAACCCGAAGAGCGGCGAGAGCGAGCTCGCGCACATCGTCACGGACAGCGCGCCCTCGCTGGTCCTGGCCGAGCCGGGCGCCGAACTGCCGGGCGCGCTCGCCGTCCTCCCCCGCATCGACATCGAGGTGACAGCGCCTCCGGAGCCCACCGAGCCGGTCTCCCTCCCGTACGAAGCAGCCGACGAGGCACCGGCGCTGATCGTCTACACCTCAGGCACCACCGGCCCGCCCAAAGGCGTCGTTCTCCCCCGCCGCGCCATCGCCCACACCCTCGACGCGCTGGAGGAGGCATGGCAGTGGACCGCTGATGACGTCCTCGTCCACGCGCTGCCCCTCTTCCACGTCCATGGATTGATCCTCGGCGTCCTCGGCCCGCTGCGGCGCGGCGGCAGCGTCCACCACCTGGGGCGTTTCACCACCGAGGCGGTCGCCCGGGAACTCTCCGCGGACGGCACGATGCTGTTCGGCGTCCCGACGATGTACCACCGGCTGGCCGCCGAGGCCGGCGACAATCCGGTTCTCGCCAAGGCGCTCTCCGGCGCCCGACTGCTGGTCTCCGGCTCGGCAGCGCTGCCCCTGACCGACCATGAACGGATCACGGCCGCCTCCGGACGCCGGGTCGTCGAGCGCTACGGCATGACGGAAACCCTCATGAACACCAGCGTGCGGGCGGACGCCCCGGATGCCGCGGGCACGGTCGGCGTGCCGCTCCCCGGTGTGTACGTCCGGCTGGTCGACGACGCGGGCCGGACGATCGAGACGAGCGATGGCGAGACGGTGGGCGAGATCCAGGTCCGCGGCCCGAATCTCTTCGTCGAATACCTCAACCGCCCCGATGCCACCACCGCGGCCTTCGACGGCGGCTGGTTCCGCACCGGAGACATGGCCCTCCGCGACGCCTCCGGCAACTACCGCATCGTCGGCCGCCGTGCCACCGACCTGATCAAGAGCGGCGGATACAAGATCGGTGCCGGCGAGATCGAGAACGCCCTCCTCGCGCACCCAGGGGTGGCCGAGGCCGCCGTCACGGGCGCACCGGACGAGGACCTCGGAGAGCGGATCGTCGCCTGGGTCGTGACGGAATCCGGCCCGGACGCCGGGCCGCCCCCCTCCGCCCAGGACCTCGCCGACCATGTCGCCCGTCAACTCGCCCCGCACAAGCGCCCCCGCACCGTCCATTTCCTGACGTCCTTGCCACGCAACGACATGGGCAAGATCCTCAAGCGAGAACTCCGGGCCTGACGCGATGTCGGACGCCATGTCGGATGCCAGGAGTGACGACACCCCGGACGACGCCACCTCGGACCACGCCACCCCGGACCACGCCCCCGACCCCGTATCCGGGCGCCCGCCCTGCCAGGAGCCAGGCGACGCGCCCGGCCGCCCTCCCCGCGCAGGCAACCCGACCGCCGCAGTGGCACCGCCCGTGCGGCTGACGGCCCGCCAAGCCATCGCGGCGGTGGCGGATGCGCCCGCCGAGCCGGATATCGCCTCGCCCGACAGCCACCGAGCGGAGGACGGGGCCGCAGGCCCCCACGTACCCGCCGCGTCAAGGGCATCCGGCGGGGCGGATACCGCGGGCCCGGCCCGAGGTGACCTCACGGACGGCCCGATCGGCTGGCGCGGCTATGACGACTCACGGGCCCGCGCCCACGCACGAACCGGTGAGGACGAGTCGGTGGTCACCGTGCGCGCCACGATCGGGGGCGTGGACGTCGTTCTCGTCTCCTTCGAGTTCGGCTTTCTGGGCGGCTCCCTGGGCGAACGCACCGGCGACCTGCTGGAGGCCGCCTATACCCACGCGCGCCAACGGGGCCTGCCGCTGGTGTCGTTGATCGCCACGGGTGGCAGCCGGATGCAGGAAGGGATGCGCGCCCTCACCCAACTCCAGCGGGTGGCCCGCCAGTCGGCCCTGAACCGCGCCGCCGGGTTGCCGCAGATCGCCGTACTCCGCGACCCGACGACCGGCGGCGGCTGGGCAACGCTCGGTGCTGGCGCAGATGTCGTCCTCGCCCTGCCCGGGGCCCAGGTCGGCTTCGCGGGCTCGCGCGTACGTCCCGGCGACGCCGATCCCCACGCATACTCCGCCGAGGGCCAGTTCACATCCGGTCACCTCGACTCCGTCGTGCCGGCCGACCGTCTGCGCGCCACTCTCGGACGGTGGCTGCGACTGCTGGCCGGGGTGGGCGCGCCGGGCTCCCGGCCGGTTCCCGAGGCCGCTCCCCCACCGTACGCACTCGGCCTGCACGACCTTCCGGACACCGGCTGGGACGCCGTGGTCCGCGCCCGCGACGCAGGGCGGCCCCGGGCCGAGGCGTATCTGCGGGCGTACTTCGACGGGCTGGAGGAGATCAGCGGTGACCGGTGCGGCGGCGTGGACAGCGGAATGCGCTGCGGGTTCGGCCGTCACGAAGGCCGCACGATCGCCTTCGCCGCCCAGTGCGGCACGGCCAACACCCCGGCCGGGTTCCGGACCGCCGCCCGCCTGATCCGGCTCGCCGACCGGCTCGGTCTCCCGGTCCTCACCCTCGTTGACACCCCCGGCGCGGCCAACGACGCCGACGCCGAACGCGCCGGTGCGGGAGCGGCCATCGCCGACACCTTCGCCGCCATCGCCTCGGCCCGAGTGCCCGTCACCTCGTTGCTCATCGGCGAGGGCGGCTCCGGTGGGGCACTCGCCCTCGCCGCACCGGACCGGCTCTGGGCAACACCCGACAGCTATTTCTCCGTGATCGCCCCGGGACTCGCCGCGGCCATCCTCAAACGCGACGAACGGGAGGTGCAGAACACCGCCGATCAACTCCACATCCGCCCCCAGGACTTGCTGGAGCTGGGCATCATCCGAGGTATCGCAGGCCCGGAGTAATTCCTACGACTCATGCGTCGCCAGGACGCTCACGGCGACAGCGTCCCGGCATGCCGCGCACTGCTCGCCGCGCATCGCGCACTGCTGGCCGGCCAACGCGCCATGCATCCCGGCGTTCGGCGTTCGGCGTTCGGCGTTCGGCGTTCGGCGTTCGGCGTTCGGCGTTCGGCGTTCGGCGTTCGGCGTTCGGCGTTCGGCGTTCGGCGTGACGCTAACCGCCGCCGTCGCCCGCCCCCAACAGCGCCACCGGACCCCCGACCCCCGACCGCGACCCCCGGGACCTGGTCCGGGACCGGCCCCGAGTCTTCCCGACCTCAGCCCCCGTCCCCCTCCACCTGCCGCCCCGCCACCTGGAGCGCCTGAACAGCGGCACGGATGGACGGCCTACGATCGGCGTCCGCGCGCCAAATCGCGTACACATGGCGGCGCATCGTGTGGCGCACGGGCACAACGCTCACCCCCTCCGGCACCGGCCCACGGCCCAGACGTGGGGCGACCGCGACGCCCAGCCCGGCCGCGATCAGGGCGAGCTGGGTGTGATGCTCCTCGGCCATATGCGAGATCCGCGGCTCCACGCCCTTGCTCCGCAGAGTGAACATCAGCCACTCATTGCAGAACTCCCCTTGCGGCCAGGAGATCCATTCATCGTCCGCGAACTCCTCCAACTCCACGGACCGCCGCTGGGCCAGTGGGTGATCCGACGGCATCGCCACATCCGCAGGATCGTCAAGGAGCGGCGCCTTCGCCAGCCCGTCGGGCAGTGACAAGGGCCGGTTGTACCAGTCGAGGACGACCGCCAGGTCGATGTCACCGCGCACCACTTCGCGCACCGACGCGTCCGGCTCCTGCTCCGACAGCCGCGCGCGGAGCTGCGGGTGCGCCGAGCGCAGGGCGACGAGCGCGGCGGGGAACAGCCCACGCGCCGCAGTGGGAAACGCGCCCATGCGCAGATCCCCCACCGCCTGCCCACGGTGGGCCTCCAACTCGGCCTGCGCCAGCTCGACCTGGGAAAGGATGCGCACCGCATGATCGGCAAGCAGCCGTCCCGCATCGGTGAGCCGCACACCACGCCCGTTTTTCGCCAGCAGCTGCTGGCCGGTCTCCCGCTCCAGCTTGGCGATCTGCTGCGAGACGGCGGACGTGGTGACATGCAGCCCGTCAGCGGCCGCACTCACCGAGCCGTGGCGGGCGATCGCACTCAGCGTCCGTAGACGATCAAGGTTCAACACATAAGCAATGCTAACCGATACCTGCCACAGATTCTCGCTTGTGCTACGAGATTGTGCGCAGCATCGTAGACGTCATGAGCACCACCACCGGCGCAGCCACCGCCTCCGTCCGCAGCACCCGCCCTGCCGCCCCGACCAGCGCGAATGCCGTCACGGCGCGTCCCGACGCGGCGGGCGACCCCGGCCGCCGACGCACATTCGGCTGGCCGATCCGCTTCGCCGCCCTCTGCCTCGTCTGGGGCTTCAGCTTCCTGTTCATCAAGGTGGGCACCGAGGGGTTCGCGCCCCTGCAGGTCACGTTGGGGCGGGTCGCCTTCGGAGCGCTGGTCCTGCTGACGATGCTGGCGATCAAGCGCGAGCGGCTGCCGCGCTCGGCCCGGACCTGGGGTCATCTGACGGTTGCCGCGTTCTTCCTCAACGCCCTGCCGTTCTCCCTGTTCGCCTACGCCGAGCTGACCATCCCGTCCACGCTGGCCGGGATCTGCAATGCGACCTCGCCCCTCTGGGGTATGGCACTGTCAGTCGTCGCGCTCTCCGAGGACCGCCCCACCCGCCGCCGGGTCGCGGGCCTGGGCCTCGGTTTCATGGGCGTACTCACCGTGCTCGGCGCCTGGCAGGGATTCGCCGACACCGACCTGGCGGGCACCGGGATGGCGCTCGGCGCCTCGCTCAGCTACGCGATCGGCTGGATCTACGTCCGTCGCACCCTGGCCGGCGCCCAGCACTCGCATCTCTCGATGTCAGGCGCCCAGCTACTGCTCGCCACGGTCCAACTGGCCATCGTGACACCCTTGTTCACCACCGCGCCCGGCTCCTACCCGATCGTCCCGCTGCTCGCCGTCTTCGCACTCGGCGCCCTGGGCACCGGCGTCGCCTTCCTCCTCCAGTACGGCCTGGTCGCCGAGATCGGCCCCACCACGGCCCAGATGGTCACGTACTTCATCCCGGTGATCGCCACCACCGCCGGTGTCGCGCTCTTGGGCGAACAGCTGAGCTGGAACACACCGGTCGGCGCCCTCGTCATTCTCGCCGGCGCCGCCCTCACCCAGAGCAAGCCCCGCCGCACCGCACCACGCTCCACCACTGCCACACGCCCCTCCGCAACGAGCGCCGCGAGCGCCGCGAACACCGCGAACACGGCAGACACCGCGGAAACCGCTGCAACCGCTGCAACCGCGGACACCCTCGCCGATCCCACCGCCCCTACCCCGGCTCCGGCTCCGGCTCCGGCTCCGGCTCCGGCTCCGGCAGCATCAGACATGGCGTCAGCCACGCCTTTGCACGAGACCCGATGCTGACACCAGCCGCCGCTGGTAGAGGCGCACAGGGTGGCCCCCGCACCTCTGGCCCACAGGATCCACCACCGGGCGAGAGGTGACAGCCAAAGTCCTACGCCTGCCTGCGCCTTAGCCTGCTCGTGCGGGCGCGGGCGTGGGCGTGGGCACAGGCGCCTGCCCGGGTGCCAGTCGTGGTCGTGAGCGTGGGGGCAGGCCAAAGCCGCACCCGCGCGCGCCCCCAGCCGGAAGCCACAGCCCCGCCGCAGCCGCAGCCGCAGCCGCAGCCGCAGCCGCAGGCACAACGACCGACTGCCAGATGGTCACCCCCGACACCAGATCACCTGGAGGGGCAACCAGAGGCTAGAGGATCCACCACTTCCTAAGTTGCCCTCTCGGCGCCCCTCCCCCTCCCCCTTCTCCCCCCGCCCGCCCACCACCCACCCCGCACCCCATCGACCTCAGCCCAGCGGACCCCGACGCCAGAAGCCCACCCGACGTCAGACGCCCACCCCGGCCTCAGCCGCCCCCCACAACCACAGCCCACTCACCCACCCATCACCAACCCACCCCCACCCCACCCCGCCCCACTTCCATCAAACGACCTCGCCCCGAGGCGTACCGGCACATGCCTCCAGCCCCAAGCCCCAAGCCCCACCCTCACCGTCGCCCCCAACCGCCGCTCTCCCGACCGACAGCCCTCGCTCGCCCGCTCCCACCACCCGGCACGCGCCCTCCCCCTCCCTCACTCGTAGCGGCGCGCTTCGCCCAGCCCCACGGCAGAAGCGACGGCGTCCGCCACGGGCGCGATGTCGTCGTCGGACAGGGCGGACACGGTGATCCGTACGCCCGGCGGGGACTGCATGCGGAAGCGGGCTCCGGGTGCCACCGCCCAGCCTGCGTGCAGAAGGCGGGACACTGCTCCGGTCTCGTCCGGGACCGGTACCCAGACGTTCATCCCGCTGCGCCCGCGCGCCGGCACTCCGCGCTCCGCCAGCGCGCGTATCAGCGCCTCGCGCCGCCGGCCGTAGGCGCCGGCGATCGCCGCCGGCTCGATCGCGGACGTCCGCCACAGGTGCGCGACCGTGTCCTGGAGCAGATGACTGACCCAGCCGGGCCCCAGCCGCTGGCGTCCGCTCACCCGGTCCACGGTCACGGGGTCACCGGTCAGCACCGCCAGGCGCAGGTCCGGGCCGTAGGCCTTGGCGGTGGAGCGCACCAGGACCCAGTGGTCGGTGATGCCGGACAGCGGATGGAGCGGGAGGTCGACGATGCCGTGGCCATGGTCGTCCTCGATGAGGAGCACACCGGGGTGGTCCGCCAGCAGTGTCCGCAGTTCCGTGGCGCGGGCCCGGCTGACGGCCGCCCCCGTAGGGTTCTGCGCCCGGTCGGTGATGACGACCGCTCGGGCGCCGTCCTGGAGAGCTCGGGCCAACTGCTCGGGCAGCGGGCCCTCGTCGTCCACCGCGACCGGTGCCGGGCGCAGTCCGAGCGCGGGGATGAGATCCAGGAGGCTGCCCCAGCCGGGGTCCTCCACCGCCACCGCGTCGCCCGTCCGCAGGTGCGCGGCGAGCACGCGCTCTATGGCATCCAACGACCCGCTGGTGAGGGTGACGGGGCCGTCGGGCACGCCGTCTCGGGTGAAGGCCGAGCGGGCGAGCGCCGCGAGGTCGTCGTCGACGGCCGGGTCACCGTAGAGCACGGGGCGCCGCGCGCTGCGCGCCGCGGCCTCGGCGAGGGCGCTTTCCAGCGGGGGGAGCAGGCTCGGGTCGGGGTTGCCCGCCGAGGCGTCCCGGACGCCCGGTGGCACCTGGACCCGCAGTGCCTCGCGCGCGGTGCTGGCCGGGCGGGATCGCACCCGGCTGCCGCGGCGGCCCGCCGTTTCGATCACTCCTCGGTCGCGCAGCGTGCGGTACGCGGACGCGACCGTATTGGGATTCACCTCGAGATAGACAGCCAACTCCCTTAGCGGGGGCAGCACTTCGCCCGGTTGGAGCTCGCCCGCACCGACGGCTCGTTCGACACTGGCGGCAATCTCCGATGCGCGCCGCCCTTCGATCCGATACTCTCCTAGCACAAAGATTATTATGCACTAGTGCAATGGAGAAGGCAATGACGCAAGCCGAGTCGTACGCACCGTCCGAGCGCACGGTCCCCACCCGTGCCCGCGAGCGCGCTTCCTACGACCACGAGACGGTGCACGCCATCCTCGACGAGGGGTACGTCTGTCATCTGGGTTTCGTGCGCGACGGGGCGCCGGTCGTCCTGCCCACCCTCTACGGCCGTGTCGGCGACCGCCTCTACCTGCACGGTTCGACGGGTTCGCGGCCGCTGCGGACGGCACGCGAAGCGGCGGACTCCGGCCTGCCCGTGTGTGTCACCGTCACCCACATCGACGGCCTGGTCCTGGCCAAGTCCGCCTTCCACCACTCCATCAACTACCGCTCCGTCGTCGTGCACGGCACCGCATATCAGGTCATCGACGAGGACGAGAAGACGGCCGCCCTCGACTCCCTCGTCGACCATGTCCTGCCCGGCCGGGCCGCCGACTCCCGGCCCGGCAACGCCAAGGAGCTGGCCGCCACCGCCGTGATCCGGCTCGATCTGCGCGAGGTGTCCGCCAAGATCCGCGCCGGCGGGCCCAACGACGAGCCCGAGGACCTCGCGCTGCCCTACTGGAGCGGCGTCCTCCCCGTGGCTCCGGCGTATGGCGCGCCGATACCGTCCGACGATCTCGCACCCGGCACGGCCGAGCCTGCGTACCTCTCCGCCCGCTGAGGAGGCACCCGATGCTGATCCACCCCTGGGACGCCCCCGGCGACGACGCCGAATGGCAGGACTGGCTGGCCACGCACGACTTCGGCCAGCTGGCGGTCAACGGACCGCCCGGCGCACCACCGATGCTGCAACCCCTGCACTTCGCGTATGACGCGCCCCGCCTCGAGATCGTCACGCATCTGGCCCGCCCCAACCCCATATGGGACGCGCTCGCCGGGAGCCCGGCGGTTCTGCTGAGCGTGGTCGACGACTACACCTTCATTCCCGGACCGTGGCAGGCCGAGCCGGACCAGCCGCCCGAGCACGGCGTGCCGACCAGCTTCTATGCCGCGGTCCAGCTGACCTGTACAGCGCATGTCGTGGACGCCCCCGAGGCGAAGGCCGCGCTACTGGAACGCCAGATGGGCCATTTCCAGCCGGACGGCGGGTCGGCTCCGGTCGCCGTGGGAGAGGCACCCTACGGGCGGCTGCTCTCCGGCATCCGCGGCCTGCGGCTCGAGGTGCGGGACGTACGCGCGAAGTTCAAGTACGCGGGCAAGCGGAGCGAGGCCGTCCAGCAACGCATCTCGGAGCGCCTCGCCGAACGTGACGCACCCGGCGACGCGGCGGCCCGCACGCACCAGCAGCGCCGCCTGGCCGCCGCCTCCCACCCCGCCTCCACCGATTCCTGAACGGCCGGGCGCAAAGAGGAAGGGCACGCGCCCAGGCACGGAGAGGAGCAAGGCGAGCCGGCGCGGCGGGAACCCACGGGCGACCCCGACGTGGACGGGCCGGCGGCGACGCCCGCAGCCGTCCGCATGGTCGGTGACGGTCGGCCCGCCAGCCGACGGCGAAGCAGAGATCAGACGACCTACGTGGCGCGCGATCCGGCCGGCAGGTCGTCCCCGGTATGCGGCTCGGAAGAGGGACCTGCCGGCGCCACTTCCACCCCCACCCCCACCGTCTCCTTTCCCTCCGCTGCCACAGCTGCGGCCGCGTACGGCTTCGCCCCGCCGGCGACCGGGTCGGCCGCGCGCTCCTCCTCGGGCGTCGGCTTCGACGTCGGCTTCGCCTTGGCGGACTGGGCGATGAAGGCGCCGACCAGGACGACCACGCCGCCGATGATCTGCGGTGCGGAGAGATGCTCGCCGAGCAGCACCCATGCCAATACGGTCGCGATCACCGCTTCCAGGCACGCCACCACCCCGGCGACCTGCGGTGACAGCACCCGGATCGAGATGACGCCGGTGAGATAGGCGAGCACCGTGGCGATCAGCACGATCCAGGCGAGCAGCAGCAGTGCGGGCACCTGAGTGCCGTTCATGTCGGCGCTGCCGCCGAGCACCGGCCAGTGCATGGTCCAGGGCCGTGCGATGACGGTGAGGACGACCGCACCGATCAGCAGGCCGTACGCGATCACGCCGAGCGGGTCCACCGCGTCCTCGCCGTCGCTGCCGTGGTCGGACAGCACGAAGTAGCCGACCTGGCAGCAGGCGGCGCCGAGCGCGAGGGCGAGCCCGATGATGTCGAAGCTCAGTCCGGACCACACCTCGACCACGCAGGCCAGGCCGCCGACCGCCAGGATGACGCCGATGGCCGCCGCGCGGGTCACCGGCCGCTTCTGCACGAACCGCACCCAGCCGAGCACGAGGGCGGGTGCCAGGTATTCGATGAGCAGCGCGACGCCGACGGGGATGCGGGAGAGGGCGGCGAAGTAGCAGGCCTGGACGCCGGCGACGGCGAGCAGGCCGAAGCCGACGAGCAGGGCGGGCCGGCGGCGCGGCAGGTCACGGTGGCGCCAGGCGACGGGCAGCATGACCAGCGCCGCGCCGGCGACGCGCAGCCAGGTGACGTGCAGGGGGTCGAGGCCGGCAGCGATCAGGGGTTTGGCGGCGACGCCCGAACCGCCGAACGCGAGGGCGGAGAGCAGGGCGATGGCGAGGCCTGTGCCCCTGCTGCGGGTGCGGCCGCCCTTGCCGCCGGAGGCCCGTTGCGGCTGACGGGTCCCTGCGGACTCTGACGTGTGCCGGCCGGTGCCGGTCGCTGGGCCGGCGGGGCTCCCCGAAGACGCGTGCATCGGGTCATCATGACAGCCGCCGTCAGCAGCGTCACCACCTATACCCCTGTCATTCCTGGCCGGAGGGGTCGGCGTCCAGGCGCGCGGCGAGCAGGGCGATATCGACGGAGGCCCGGCGCAGCACCTCGACGGCCCGCGATTCGGGGTCGTCGACCAGGGCGGCCAGCAGGTCGAGGCAGCCGGCGCGGTGATCGTAGCGGGCGTGCGCGCGGTCGAGGGCGCCGTCCATGGCGGCGGCAGCCGCGGGCGACCATCCGGGAACGCCGCCCTCGGCGACCAGGGGGACCGCGCCGGAGTCCTCGACGGTGCCGTGCCACCGGAGTCCGTAGCCGATGCTGCGCTGGACGAGGTAGCCGAGCAGCCGGGCGACCTGCGGGCCGCCGTCGAAGGTGTCGCGGACGGCGGGGTCCCATTCCAGGAGGCCGTGCAGCAGGTGGGCGGTGTCGACCTGTCGGTCGCCGTCACGGGTGGCCCGCCTGCGGGCAGCGGAGACCACGGACGCGAGCTCCACGGTGAGCTGGGTGTCGAGGTCTTCCGGAGCGGCGCTGTCGCCACCGCTGTACGCAGTACGGTTTTGCACCCTCCCACCCCACCAGCCGCCGGGAGCCGGAGCATCCCCGGTGGGGAGCATTTGCGCATCCCACCGTGGTTGGGCACACACGCACCGCATCTCATCCTCAGGAAGGAGATGCGCCGAAGCGTGCCGGTTCGTCACCGGCTTCACCGGCGTCACCGGCGGGGACAGGGGTGGGGTGCGCACCCGCCTCGCCCACCCGGCGGAGGCAACCGCCGGCCGCTCGCCGCACGTCCCTCCCGGCAAAACCTGTTCGCGCTTCCCGGCAAAACCTGCCCGCGGAGGATTCCGATGGCCGACCGACCGCTGCTCTTCCTCGACATCGACGGCGTGCTCAACCCGGTGCTGCCCACCCCCGGTTTCGTCGCGCACGATCTGCTCGATCACACCGTGCTGCTCTCCGCCGACCATGCCGGCTGGCTGGGCGAGCTGGCCGGCGCTTATGAACTCGTCTGGGCCACCACCTGGGAGCATCACGCGAACACCCATGTCGCACCGCTGCTGGGGCTGCCCGCACTGCCGGTGGTCGAGTTCACCGGGTATCGCAGTCGTCCGGACGATCCGCAGTTGGAGGGTGTGGAGACCCTGCTGGGGCGGAAGTGGGCGCCGTTGCTGCGCTACGCCGGGGACCGTCCGTTCGCGTGGGTGGACGATGTGATGCCCGACAGCCTGGTGCGGCACAGTCGGCAGCGACCCGACCGGTTGCTGCTGCCGGTCGATCCGGGGCACGGGCTGCGCCGCCACCATGTGGAGCGACTCCTCGCCGATCGACCCAGGGCGCACCTCGCCTAAGACCTGTCGGCACACGGGGCGCGCCTCCCACGGACCTGACGGCACACAGGGCGCGCCACGTAAAGACCTGACGGTGCATCAGATTGATGAGCCATCGCCCTTGAACCTTCACTCCCTTGCCGTTACGGTCCGCGGCACCAGCCAGGACCGTCACGAAGGGGTGATCGCATGGCCGAAGTCACCGCCCAGGCCCGCATGGAAGCACCGGCCGAGAAGGTCTGGGAGCGGCTCACCGACTTCGACGCGTACGGACAGTGGAACGCCACGCACACCGCCTTCCCCAAGGGCGGTCCGGAAGTGCTCGAAGTGGGCGCGGCGTACGAGGAAAACATGAAGCTGATGGGCTTCCCGGCGGAGGTCAACTGGACCGTGCGGGAAGTGCGGCCCGGTCGGCTGCTCGACATCCAGGGCAAGGGCCCGATGGGCGTCAACCTGGGCATGCGCTACGCGCTCACGCCTGACGGCGGAGCGACGACCGTCCGCATCGACGGGGCCTTCACCGGCGCGGCGGTCTCGCTGATGGCCGGGAAGCTCAAGGACTCGGCGGGCGCCGCCCTCAACGAATCGCTGCGCAAGCTCGCCGCCCTGGTCGCCACGGCGGGGTAATGCCCGGGACGGACGCGTGGGGCCGCGACCGGCAGTCCGGTCGCGGCCCCGGGCCGGAGAATCCCCGGCCGTCGCCGTCCGCCTCGCCGTGAACACGCATTCCCGGCTCGGCGTTCAGCCTTCTCGATCAAAGATCCTCAGTCCTCTTCGGCGAGGATCAGATACAGCTCCTTACGTGCCTTGTTGACCACCGCCATCGCCTTCTCGCGCTGCTCGGGGCTGCCGGTGGCCCATACCTGCCGGAACGCCTCGACCAGGCCGCCGCCCGCCTTGCGTATTTCGTTCATGGCGTCCCAGTCGACGCCGCGGCCGGCGTCCTCCCAGGGCGCGTCCGAGCCGCTGTCGGCTTCGCTGCGGCCGGCGTCGGTCAGCGAGAAGAGCTTCTTGCCGCCCTCGCTCGCGTTGGTGATCAGACCCTCGTCCTCCAGGAGCTGCAGGGTCGGGTAGACCGAGCCGGGGCTGGGCTTCCACGCCCCGCCGCTGCGTTCGGCGATCTCCTGGATCATTTCGTAGCCGTGCATCGGACGGTCCTTGAGCAGCGCCAGGATCGAGGCGCGCACATCGCCGCGCCGCGCCCGGCCGCGCGGTCCGCCGCGGCCCCTGCCGCCGCCGAAGGGCGGCCCACCGAAGGGCGGGCCGAACCCGCCGAAGGCCGCGCGCCGCCGCTCGAAGCCGCCGGGGAAGTCGCCCCGATCGCCGTGCGGCCCGGGGCCGCAGTACTCGTGCCGGCGCTCGTGGCCGTGGTCATGTCCGTGATCGTGCTGTCGGGTGCGCATGGTGACGCCCTACTTTCTATCGTTGATCGGTCGCGATACCTCAACGATATATCGGAACCGCTCGCCGAGCAATCCCCTTTCCGCGGCATCCACTGCATCCGATGTATCCGCCGCATCCGCGGCATCCCGCTGCGGAGCTTCGTCACCGGCCGCCGGAAGGAGCCCAGAGCCGACCCCTGCCGCGCGGCGGGCGATGAGTTCCCGGCCGACCGGGAGTCCCTACCGATGCAGGCAGATTCCGCACCCGAAAGGCAGCATCATGAGCACACTGATCGTCACCGCATTCATCACCATGGACGGCGTCATGCAGGCGCCCGGCGGCCGGGGCGAGGACGTCGACGAAGGCTTCGCACACGGCGGCTGGCAGGTCCCGTACGTCGACGACGACTTCATGCGCCTCATGACGGGAACCTTCGAGCGGACCGACCATCTCCTCCTCGGCCGGAAGACCTACGACATCTTCGCCGCCCACTGGCCCCGCATCACCGACGAGAACAACCCCATCGCCGTGAAGCTCAACGCCATGCCCAAGTACGTCGCCTCGCGCACCCGCGACAGCCTGGAGTGGAACAACTCCCACCTGCTCAAGGGCGACGCCGCCGAGTCGATCGCGCAGCTCAAGGAGCAGCTCGACGGCGTGATCATGACGCAGGGCAGCAGCGATCTCATCCGCACCCTGCAGCAGCACGACCTCGTCGACGAGTACCGGCTGCTCGTCAACCCCGTGATCCTCGGAACGGGCAAACGGCTCTTCGCCGAGGGCGCCGCCCCCGTCGCCTGGAAGCTCACGGAATCCCGCGCGACCGGCGTCGGCGTGCAGTACTGCGTCTACGAACGGGCGGGGAAGCCCGAGTACGGGTCCTTCATGCTGGACGAGCAGGAGTGAGCACGCCCGAGGCGCATCCTGCCCGGCGGCCCGCGTCCGACCCGAGTCCGGCCCTCCCGACCAGCAGGCGGGGGCCGGGCGAAGCAAGGCGAGGCCAGGCGATGACGGCAGCCCGATCGGTCCACCGGATCCCCTGCGGCTCCCCCGATAAGCCGCACAATCCGCCGAGAACCCCCATTGGACGGCATACCTACCGCTCCACATCAGTCCAATTTCTTGGCATTGGCCTTGGTCGGCGCCACATCGGCGCCCCTACGCTCGCCCCATGAGGATTCGTATCGTCGACGCATTCAGCGCCCGTCCGTTCGCCGGCAACCCTGCGGGAGTCGTACTCCTCGACGCCGTCGGCTTCCCCGATGACGTCTGGCTCCAACAGGTCGCCGCCGAGGTCAATCTCGCGGAGACCGCCTTCGCGCACCGGCTGCCCGAGGGCGGCGACGCCGACTGGGCGCTGCGCTGGTTCACCCCGGCCGCCGAGGTGAACCTGTGCGGGCACGCCACCCTGGCCACCGCGCATGTCCTGGCCACCACCGGAACGGCCACCGGCACGGTGCGCTTCCGCACCCGTAGCGGGCGGCTCACCACCACGGCCGGCGACGACGGACAGATCACGATGGACTTCCCGACCGCGCCGCTCACACCGGTGGAGGTTCCGCGCGTGGTGGCGGACGCGCTGGGCGCCGAGATCCGTTCCGCGTACGACACCGGGCCCGGCGTCGGCGATCTGCTCGTCGAGCTGGCGGACGAGCAGACCGTACGCTCACTGACCCCGGACTTCAGGGCCCTGGCCGGGCACGGCGGCCGCGGCGTCATCGCCACCGCGCCCGCCGAAAACCCCGACGGAGGCTACGACTTCGTCTCGCGCGGCTTCTTCCCGTACGTGGGGATCGACGAGGATCCCGTGACGGGCAGCGCGCACACCGCGCTCGCGCCGTTCTGGTCGGCGCGCCTGGGCCGCGACGCGCTGGTGGGCCTGCAGAGCTCGGCACGTACCGGTTTCGTACGGACCGAGCTGCGCGGTGACCGCACGCTGCTGACCGGCACGGCGGTCACCGTGATCGACGGCGAGCTGCTGGCCGCCGGCTGATCGCTCGCGGCCCGGCAGCCCAGCGAGGAGGCCGGGCCGCGGAGCACGGCGCCGGCCGCTGCGCGCAGGGCCGGGCAGGCGGCCGCCTCACGCCGTCGGCAGCCACCCCACCCGGCCCGCGAGCAGCGCGTACCCGACGAAGGCCACGATGTCGATGAGGGCATGGGCGGCGACCAGCGGCCCGACGCGGCCCCAGCGCCGATAGAGCAGCACGAAGAGCACGCCCATCACCATGTTGCCGACCAACCCGCCGATGCCCTGGTACAGGTGGTATGAGCCGCGCAGTACCGCACTCGCCGCCAGGGCGGCCACCGGCGCCCACCCCAACTGCCCCAGTCTGCGCAGCAGATACCCCACGACGATGACTTCCTCCACGACGGCGTTCTGCACCGCGGAGGCGATCAGTACCGGCAGCTTCCACCACACGTCGGGCAGCGCTTCGGGGACCACGGTCAGATTGAATCCGGCCGCCCGCGCGCCCAGATAGAGCAGCAGTCCGCTGCCCCCGATGGCCGCCGCCACCGCGGCTCCCCGCCCCAGGTCCGAACCGGGCCGGCTCCGGTCGAACCCGATCGCCCGCAGACCGCCTGCCCGTTCGCGCAGCAGCAGATGGGCCACCAGCGCGACCGGCACCAGCGCGGTGGCGATACCGAACAGCTGCCAGGCGAGATCCAGCCAGGGCCGGCCGGGTGCCTGGGACCCGTTGAGCGTCGCCGCCTGATCCTTCAGGCCGCCCGGTTTGGTGACGGATCCGACGAAACTGATGAGCGCGGAGAGCCCGCTCGCGCCGAGCGACAGGGCCAGGACCAGCAGCGTCTCACTGCGCAGGATTCGCCGCGCCGGTTCCTCGGCCGCTCCCCCGCCCCGTCCCGTACCGGCTCCCTGACCTGGAACGTCCGCGTCCGCCACGGGACTCGTATCCGATTGCACGGCTTCCTCCACTTCCGCGATACCGCCTCTCCACCACCACCGCCCCGCCGGGGCGTGTCCACACAGTCCCTTCCGGCGCGCGGCACCCGGCACGCACCTCGCCGGGCTATCAGGATCTCCCCGGTACGACCGCGGTACCGGGAAGACCCTCCGCCTGCCAGGGCACGCACCGGACACCGCGAGCCCCGCCCTCCGGTCACGGTCGGACGAAGGGACGTCGCGGACACGCCCAAGGTCTCGAATACAGGTACGAAGATCGCGCGCGACAGGCCGGGGACGGGCGCCTCCACGTGGCGTGTTCCCTCTCCCCATCGATTCCCGATCGCGTCCGGTCCCTCGGGGGTCCGAGATTCAGATGAGGCGCTACCGCAAGGGGACGTCATAGCTTGCCCGACGACTCCGGACCGGACACCACAGGGGCCCACTCCGGCACACGCCGCCGCGCTCCCGTCCTCGCCACCGCGCGCGTCCTCACGGTCGCCGTAGCCCCCGGCGCCCGTCGTGGCGCTGCGCGGCGATCGGCTCCCCTTCATCGGCCTTCATCGGCCTTCATCGGCGGGGAATGCGACGGCAATGCGGTGCGGCTCGGCGCCCCGGCCTCCCTCGACACCGGGCCGCGGAAGTGCTCCCCCCTGGACGGTCCCAAGGACTCTCTGAGGCTGTCGCCCACCGCCCGGCTCGCCCACCGCCCGGCTCGGCGACCGGGGCACGGCCGGCGCGACGCACCGCGACGAACTCGTCGCCGTGTTCAGCTCACCGGTGCCGGTCCCCAACGGCGCCACGGGGCCGTACGGCACCGTGCCGGCCGCGTACGGACAGGCCCGTCAGACCTGTGGGGCCGGGAAGTTCCGCTCCCCGGTGAGCGTCACCGAGCATCACCGACCGGGCCGACGACGACTCCAGCAGCATCGAACTCGACGCTCCGGTGGCCGGGCTCGATCCGTCAGGAGGCCGATAGGTCGGCGCCGGACCGCATCGCGGCCCCGACCGGCGGCTGGGCGGCCCACCCGTCAGCGACCCTTGCAGATCCACCAGGACATCCTCACCGCCATCATGGCGGCGGGCCGCAAGGCCCCGCGGTAGTACGAGGGGCCGACCTGCGGCCGGTCTCCTTCGCGGCCCAGCCGACCGGCCAGGTGTGCACCGGTTCCCCGCCGTGCATCAGCTCGCCGTAGCGCCGGGTCATCGCGGCGAGCGCGGCGTCGCGGTCCAGGCCCTGGCGCTGCGCGTGGTGGAAGGCCGCGGCCTGCCAGGACGCCCCGTTGGTGCGGCGTGCGCAGCGCTGCTCGATGATGCCCAGGTAGTGGTCGCGGTCGGCGCGTTCGACGCCCCAGGAGTCCAGCCCGGCCGCCGCCAGCGGCAGCAGCTCCTGGCGTACGAGGCGTGCCGCCGGGATCTCGGCGAGGGTTCCGGCGCGTCCGGGGCGCGGCCACCGCAGGGTGGCGTCGATGCCGTCGCGGCAGGCCGTGTCGAAGTTCTCGGCGGCGGTCGCGAAGGGCAGCCGGGACCAGACGGGGCGCGGCTCCTCGGCGAGCGCCCGCACCAGGCCGTAGTAGAAGGCCGTGTTGGCGACGACATCGGCGACGGTGGGCCCGGCCGGCAGCACGCGGTTCTCGACGCGCAGATGCGGGACGCCGTCGGCGACGTCGTAGACGGGGCGGTTCCAGCGGTAGACGGTGCCGTTGTGCAGTACCAGTTCGGACAGGTCGGGCACGTCGCCCGCGTCGAGCATCCGCAGTGGTTCCTGGGGGCCGCAGATCGGCAGCAGCGGCGGGAAGTAGCGCAGGTTCTCCTCGAAGAGGTCGTGGGCGGAGTCGATCCAGCGCTCGCCGAACCAGGTGCGGGGGCGCACCCCCTGGGCCTGGAGTTCGGGCGGCCGGGTGTCGGTGGCCTGCTGGAAGACCGGCGGGCGCGACTCGCGCCACAGCTCGCGGCCGAAGAGGAACGGTGAATTGGCGCCCACCGCCACCTGTACGGCGGCGATGGCCTGTGCGGCGTTCCAGACGGCGGCGAACCGCCCCGGCGTCACCTGGAGGTGCAACTGGACGGAGGTGCAGGCGGCTTCGGGGGCTATCGAGGGCGAGCGGGAGCGCAGATGCTCGACGCCCTGGATGTCGATCGCGAAGTCCTCGCCGCGGGCCGCCCGCATCTCGTCGTTGAGGATCGCGTAACGGTCGGTCCCGGAGAGGCTGGAGGCCGTGAGGTCCGTGGCGTTCAGGGTCGGCAGAATGCCGATCATCACGATGCGGGCGGCGACTTCGCGTGCTTTCCGGTCGGCATAGGCCAGGCCCGTACGGAGTTCTTCGGCGAGCTGATCGAGGACCCGTCCGGTCAAGCGGTGCGGCAGGACATTGACCTCGATATTGCACTGGGCGAGTTCGGTCTGGAAATCGCGGCTGGCGATCCGCTCGAGCACTTGGGTGTTCATCATGCGGGGCAGTCCGTCGGCCCCCGCAAGATTCAGTTCTATCTCCAGGCCCATGAGGTTCTTGGGGCGGTCGAACCTCTCCTCTTTCAGGAGTCGCGCCAGCCCCTCCAAGCACTCGTGAAGCTTTCTTCGATAACGCTCCCGGCCGGCCGGGTCGAGCCCGTCCGCGGCGACCTTCTCGCCCATCGAAGGGTCCCTCCTCAGTGAACGGCCCGCGGCCACGGGCCGGTTGGGCCGTCCCCGACACCACCGGGGCACGCGGCTACGGTCGATGATGCCCCGGCGATCTGATCGAAAACGCCGCACCGACGTGACGGTGGCGATAGGCTCGAAGTGACGGAGTGCCTGGCACATTCCGTGGGCATACCTCAACGGCGATCGCCGTCTGCAATTGCATCGGGAATTGCAAGGACGAGATCCGGCCTACCGCTTCGGCGAGGAATTACGAGGCGATCCCCCGGAAACCCCACGCAAAGCGGGGGAAAACACCCTGCGAAGGGGTCCGGATTCCGCCTTGCCGGAAATCCACAAGGCGGCTAGCCGAAACACTTTCAGAACATACGTCGTATAAACTCCGCTGACGAGGCTGAGAGTTGGCGCCCGGCATTGCGGTGTTCTCACCGGAGCTGGAGCACAGCGTCCGACCCGCCGGGCCCAGCCCCGGTCGGCCGTGCTCTCACCCCGCATGCTGACAGCGCCGTCCGCATTTACCCCGCTCCACCGTGTCTCCGAGTGAGAGGCGACCCACCATGCCGCTGCATGTTCCCCCTGCTCCCGCGCCCGCCCTGCGCAGCGTTCTCGCCGCCCTCGGCTCCCCCAGTGCCGTCCGTGAGGCACCGGCCCACGCCCTGCGCGCCCATCAGGGCCCGCTGAGCCCGGACCACCCCCTGCCCGTCCACGTCTGGGACGACGTCAGCCGCGCCGGCGGGCCGGGTCGCACCCGCCTCGCCGGCTGGCGCTTCCTGGTCCGCGACGGAGAACGCGCCGTGGCGGCGGCCGAGGCGATGCTCACCGCCGACGGCTGGACGTTCTCGCACTTCTGCGGCGGCCCGTACGTCACCGCGACCGAGCAGGCCCTGCAGCAGGCCGAGGCGCTCCCGATGGCCTACCAGCCGCGGTTGCTGTCCGTGCCGGAGCTGTACATGCTGACCTTGTGGCTGCATCACGACATCACCTCGGACGGCGCCGAGGGGGTTCCGGCGCCCGCCGACCTCCTCGTACCACTGGCGCCCGCCCCGCCGGGGATCGCCGCACACCGTCCGCAGCGGGTCGCGGATCTGCTGCCCCGGCTCACTCTCCGGGTCACGCCCGGTCCGTTGCTCGGCTCACCCGCCTGACCTTGGACCGCGGGCCGGATCCGGCCCGCACCGCGGCGTACGCCGTCTCTCAGGAGCGCGCCCCGAGGCCCATTCGGCCGCGGGGCGCGCCGCTGTTCTCACCCGCGCGGCCTAGCCCGCCGCTACCACTCCCAACCCCCCTCAGCGGGTGCTCATTTGGGAGCAACCGCCCGCACGGGTGACGCGTCCGTATCGAGTGAGTACCGCTGCTGCGAAATCCCTGCGGAATCATCTCCGTAGGGCAACACTGGGACCGACCGAGGAAACGGGGGAGCGGCCATGACCACCTCATCGCGCCGCACGACGACGTTCACCACACCGCAGCGAAAGACAACTCCCATGTGTCAGCACCAACCGCCCTGCCCGACCGCAGACTCCACCGACCGGGAAGCCGCGCATCCCGTGGCACACCACCCGGAGCAGGGTTGGAGCCTGCTGTGCAACGGCGTCCTCCTCTTCGAGGACACCGGTGAGCTCCTGCCGGACGGGCAGGTCATCGCCCCGCACCGCACCTCGCGGGTCGTCACCGCCGTCTGACCCGCGCAAGGCCGCGCGGACGACGCACGCCCACCGCAGGGACAACAGGGCCCCCGGCACACCTGCCGAGGGCCCTTGAAGTGTGTCCGTGGAGGCTCAGCCGTCGTACTCGTCCATCGGGGGGCAGGAGCAGACGAGATTACGGTCGCCGAAGGCACCGTCGATGCGGCGGACCGGCGGCCAGTACTTCTCCGCGGCCACGACACCGGCGGGGAAGACCGCCTCCTCGCGGGTGTAGGAGTGCTTCCAGTCACCGCCGAGCGCACCCGAGGTGTGCGGGGCGTTGCGCAGCGGGTTGTCGTCCTTGTCCCACTCCCCCGAACCGACCTTCTCGATCTCCGCACGAATCGCGATCATCGTGTCGCAGAAACGGTCCAGCTCGTTGAGGTCCTCGCTCTCGGTCGGCTCGATCATCAGCGTGCCGGCCACGGGGAAGGACATCGTCGGCGCGTGGAAGCCGTAGTCGATGAGCCGCTTCGCGACATCGTCGATGCTCACGCCGGTCGCCTTGGTCAGCGGCCGGACGTCGATGATGCACTCGTGGGCGACCAGGCCACCGGGGCCGGTGTACAGCACGGGGTAGTGCGGCTCCAGGCGCTTGGCGATGTAGTTGGCGCTGAGCACCGCGACCTGGGTGGCGCGCTTGAGGCCCTCGCCGCCCATCAGCCGGACGTACGCCCAGGAGATCGGCAGGATGCCGGCCGAACCCCAGGGAGCCGCGGAGATCGGACCGACGCCGGTCTCCGGGCCCGCGGTGGGCTGCAGCGGGTGGTTGGGGAGGTACGGCGCGAGGTGGGCGCGGACACCGACCGGGCCGACGCCGGGGCCGCCGCCGCCGTGCGGGATGCAGAAGGTCTTGTGCAGGTTGAGGTGCGAGACATCGCCGCCGAACTTGCCGGGCTCGGCGAGACCGACCAGCGCGTTGAGGTTGGCGCCGTCGACGTAGACCTGGCCGCCGGCGTCGTGCACCGTCGCGCAGATCTGGGTGATGTGCTCCTCGAACACGCCGTGCGTCGAGGGGTAGGTGACCATCAGCACCGCAAGCTGCTCGCCGTACTGCTCGATCTTGGCGTGCAGGTCGTCGATGTCGACCTCGCCGTCCTCGCCGGTCTTGACGACGACGACCTTCATCCCGGCCATCACGGCGCTGGCGGCATTGGTGCCGTGCGCGGAAGACGGGATCAGGCAGACCGTGCGCTGCTCGTCGCCGTTGGCGCGGTGGTAGGCGCGGACGGCCAGCAGCCCGGCCAGCTCACCCTGCGATCCGGCGTTCGGCTGGATGGAGACCTTGTCGTAGCCGGTGACCGTGGCCAGCCGCTCCTCCAGCTCCTGGATCAGCGTCAGATAGCCCTGGGCCTGGTCGGCGGGCGCGAACGGGTGCAGCTGACCGAAGGCGGGCCAGGTGACCGGCTCCATCTCGGTGGTGGCGTTCAGCTTCATCGTGCAGGAGCCGAGCGGGATCATGCCGCGGTCCAGCGCGTAGTCCTTGTCGGCGAGGCGACGGAGGTAGCGCAGCATCGCGGTCTCGGAACGGTGCTGGTGGAAGACCGGATGCGTGAGGTAGTCGTCCGTGCGCAGCAGCGCCTCGGGCAGCGCCTCGGCGGCGGCCGCGTCCAGCTGCTCGACGTCACCTTGGACACCGAAGGCGCCCCAGACGCCGGCCAGCTGCCCGCGCCCGGTGGTCTCGTCGCAGGCGATGCCGACGAGGTCGGCGTCGACCTGGCGGAGGTTGACGCCGGCCTCCCGGGCGGCGGCGACGACCTCGGCGGCCCGGCCGGGGACCCGTGCGGTCAGCGTGTCGAAGTACGCGCCGTGCACGATCTCCACGCCGCCGGCCCGCAGACCGTCGGCGAGGACGGTGGCGTAGCGGTGGGTGCGGTGCGCGATGGCCTTGAGGCCCTCGGGCCCGTGGTAGACGGCGTACATGCCCGCCATGACGGCGAGCAGCACCTGGGCGGTGCAGATGTTGCTGGTGGCCTTCTCGCGGCGGATGTGCTGCTCACGGGTCTGCAGCGCGAGACGGTAGGCCTTGTTGCCGTCGGCGTCGACGGAGACACCCACCAGGCGGCCCGGCAGGCTTCGGGCGAACTTCTCGCGTACGGCCATGAAGCCGGCGTGCGGACCGCCGAAGCCCATCGGAACGCCGAAACGCTGGGTGGTGCCGACGGCGATGTCCGCACCGAGCTCGCCGGGCGAGGTCAGCAGGGTCAGCGCGAGCAGGTCGGCCGCTACGGTGACGATCGCGCCCAGCTCATGGGCCTGCTCGATGACGGCGCGGGGGTCGCCGACCGCGCCGGAGGCTCCCGGGTACTGCAGCAGCACGCCGAAGACGCCGCGCTCGGCGATATCGGCCGGAATGCCGTCGGACAGGTCGGCGACCACGACGTCGACGCCGGTCGGCTCCGCACGGGTCTGGATCACTGCGATGGTCTGCGGCAGACAGTCGGCATCGATCAGGAAGACGCCCTGCTTGACCTTGCCGACGCGGCGGGAGAGCGCCATCGCCTCGGCGGCGGCGGTGCCCTCGTCCAGGAGGGAGGCACCGGAGGTGGGCAGCCCGGTCAGGTCGGCGACCATCGTCTGGAAATTCAGCAGCGCTTCGAGGCGGCCCTGCGAGATCTCCGGCTGGTAGGGCGTGTACGCCGTGTACCAGGCCGGGTTCTCCATGACGTTGCGCAGGATCACCGGCGGGGTGAAGGTGCCGTAGTAGCCCAGGCCGATCATGGAGGACAGGACCTTGTTGCGGTCGGCGAGACCGCGCAGCTCGTCCAGGACCTCGGCCTCGGACCGCCCCTGCGGCAGGCCCAGCGCCTCGGCGCTCTTGATCACATCGGGCACGGCGGTGGCCGTGAGCTCGTCCAGCGAACCGAATCCGACGTGCGCGAGCATCTTCGCCTGCGCCTCGTGGTCAGGCCCGATGTGCCGGTGCTCGAAGGGTGTGCCGCGCTCCAGCTCGGTCAAGGAGATGCGATTGGTGGTCATCTGCGGGGGCCTCCTGGTCATAGCGACCTTCGAGGGGCACCAACGCGCTGGTGCCCGGACGGCCTCCCCCTCTGTCATCTCAACCTGAGAGCTTCACCGGTCCGCATATCGCGGTCCGACTTTCACCGTCGGTGAGGAGGGGTCCGGCGCTGTGCCTGTCCGTGGCCCGCCCTGCTTTCCAGAGTGACCTCGTCCATGCGGTACGTGTGCCTGAGAGATTCCGGGGAGGATTTGCTCCTTCGGCGCCCCCGTCGCGAACGACAAAGGACTCTCCCGCATGGGGTCTGCAGCCATTCGCCAGCCTACCAGCGAGCCTCCTGGGCAATCTTTCGAGTGGCCGGGGCATGAAATGTGCCGTTTGGTAGTTGTCACAGGACAGTTGCGACCAATTGGAGGGGCCGTGCAAACCGATATCGATCCCCGGAGCCTGATCGGCCGCAAAGCGTTCGACCGGCAGGGCGCCAAGATCGGCACGATCGACGAGGTGTACCTCGACGACGCGACGGGGGAGCCGGAGTGGGCGGCCGTACGCACGGGTCTCTTCAGCCGGGACGCGTTCGTCCCCCTGGAGCCGAGCGAGATGGTCGGCGAAGCGCTGCACATCCCCTACGACCGCAAGCTGATCAAGGACGCCCCGGACTTCGGTGTCGGCCGCCACCTCTCCCCCGAGCAGGAACTCCAGCTCTACCACCACTACCGGCTGGATATCTCCTCCCCGGCCTCCGATTCCGTGTCCTCGTCCCGCGACAAGGACTTCGGCCGGATCGCCGGCTCGGAGGACTGAGCGCCGCCGGCCGCCCCGCCCACCAGCGGCAGTGGCTCCGCCGCCTGCAGGGCCGGGTCGTCAACGCCGAAGGTCCGCACCCTCCCCGGTGCGGACCACGGCGTCTCGAAGCGCACGGTCACCCGCCCCACCCCGCTCCCCTGGACCCAGCCGGCCCCGAATTCGTCATGGACCACGTCCAGCCCCGGGTGCCAGCGGCGCGGCCGCTCCTCCTGCGGCTCCGGCTCACCCGGACCGCCCGCCCGCTCCGCTTCCTGGCGGGCCGCCTGCGCCGCGAGGGCCGCCTGCGCGCTCTCCGCCGCCTCCCGCTCCGTGGCGAGCTGGGCGAACAGGTCCTCCTGTGTGAAGTCGGCGAGACCGCTGACCCCGACACCCAGCAGCCGCACCCCGCCCGTGGTGTCCACCGTCTCCAGCAGGCGCGCGGCGGCTTCGCGTACGACCCCGGGATCGTCGGTGGGGCCGCGCAGCGTCTCCGAACGGGTCAGCGTCGAGAAGTCGTAATTGCGCACCTTGATGATCACCGTGCGCCCCGAGCGCCTGGCGGCCCGCAACCGCTGCACGCACCGGTCCGCCAGGCGCACCAGCTCGGCCCGCACCCGCGTCCGGTCGGTCAGATCGACCTCGAAGGTGTCCTCGACGGACACGGACTTGGCGTCCCGCTCGGCCACCACCGGCCGGTCGTCGCGGCCCAGCGCCATCGCATACAGCCCGGCGCCGTGAGACTTGCCCAGCAGGCGCACCAGCTCCGCCTCACCGGCCTCGGCGGTCTCCGCGATGGTGTGGATCCCGGCCCGGCGCAGCGCCTCGGCCGTCGCGGGGCCCACTCCGGGCAGCGTGCGCACCGTCATCGGGCCCAGCAGCTCCCGCTCGGTACCCGGCTCGATCACCACCAGGCCGTCCGGCTTCGCCGCCTCGGACGCGATCTTGGCGAGCATCTTGGCCCCCGCGAGCCCCACGGACCCCGTCAGGCCGGTCACCGACCGGATGTCCTGCCGCAGCCGCACCCCCACGGCGCGCACGGCCGACGTCTCCGCGTCGATGCCGCCCGCCTCCAGATCCACGAACGCCTCGTCCAGGCTCAGCGGTTCCACCAGCGGCGACAGCTCGTGCAGCAGCGCCATCACCTGGTCACTCACATGGCGGTAGACGCTGAAGCGCGGATGGAGATAGGCCGCATTGGGACACAGGCGGCGCGCCTGGGCCGTGGGCATCGCGGACCGGATCCCGAAGACCCGGGCTTCGTAGGACGCCGTGGACACCACTCCGCGCGGCCCGATCCCGCCGACCACCACGGGCTTTCCGCGCAGGCTCGGCTTAGCCGCCTGCTCGGCGGCCGCAAAGAACGCATCCATGTCGAGATGCAGGATCGTCGGCGCACGTCTCACATGACCGATGCTGCCGCATGCCACTGACAATGGCCCGATGCCGGGCCGGGCGGTGCCGTGAGCGGCTCAGACCGCCCGGTGACGGCGTCGCGCCAGCTCGTCGTGCGGATTCTTGCCCACCAGCGTCTCGCCGGTGTCCACCCGCTCCGCGTGCAGCTGTGACAGCGCGCCTTCCACGTCCCGCCACACCACGCCCACGGCGATCCCGAAGACGCCCTGACCGCCCTGGAGGAGCTCCACGACCTGGTCGGGCGAGGTGCACTCGTAGACCGTCGCGCCGTCGCTCATCAGCGTCATCCGCGTCAGATCCGCGATTTCGCGCGCACGGAGGTGCTGGACGGCAGTGCGGATGTTCTGCAGCGAGACACCGGTGTCCAGCAGCCGCTTGACGATCTTCAACACGACGACGTCGCGGAAGCTGTAGAGGCGCTGGGTGCCGGAGCCGTACGCCGGTCGGACGCTCGGCTCCACCAGGCCCGTACGCGCCCAGTAGTCGAGCTGCCGGTAGGTGATGCCCGCCGCCGCGCACGCGGTCGGTCCGCGGTAGCCGATGGTCTGCGTCTCGCGGTCCGCCGACACCGCCACGGCCGGTGCCGGGGCACGGTTCGCTGCTGCGGCCGAGTGGAGCGGCAACGCCCCTTCCGCCGCCATACCGTCGCCGGTGATTGCCACGCCGCCCTCCGTCCTCCACGTCCCGGACGGGACCTGCCATATCGACGGTATGCAGTCACTCGGGGTGCGTCAACGATCGCCGCGCTCGCCACGCCGAGTGATAATCACCCTACGAGTGGTTTCTCGTGACCTCGCGCGGGGAACGGTTAACAGTTTGGCCGGAAAGCGGTGGTCGGCGGCCGAGAGTCACTGACTGTTGGTGCCGAAGTCCTCGGGCGAGATCTGGTCGAGGAACTCGCGGAACTTCTCCACCTCGTCCTCCTGCTCGTCCGGGATCGCGATCCCGGCATCGTCCAGCACACCATCGGTGCCGAAGATGGGCGTACCGGTACGCAGCGCCAGCGCTATTGCGTCGGACGGACGTGCGCTGACCTCAACACCACTGGCGAAGACCAGTTCGGCGTAGAACACCCCCTCGCGCAGATCGGTGATGCGGACCTGCGTCAGCTCCTGGCCCACCGCTTCCAGCACATCCTTGAAAAGGTCGTGCGTCAGCGGCCTGGCAGGGACCATGCCCTGCTGGGCAAAGGCAATGGCGGTCGCCTCCCCCGGCCCGATCCAAATGGGCAAGTAGCGATCGCCTCCCACCTCCCGCAGGAGCACGATCGGTTGGCTGGAAGGCATTTCCACCCGGACACCCACGACGTCGAGCTCGTTCACACAGCAACCCTAGGACGTGCCCGGCAGGTTTGGGTAGTCGGGCACTCGTTTGCTCACTTGAGGCGGACCCGCAAAGCGGTCTGGACCAGTGCCGCATGGAGCCGTACGGACAGCGTTGCCAGCTCTCTGGCGGTCGCCTCGGCATGGGCCCTGGTCTGCGGATTACGGTGCCGCCGAAGGGGTGCAACGACCTGTTCGACCAGGCCCGCCTCACGCTCGGCGGCCGCTTTCACGGCACGCAGATGCCGCGGCTCCAGGCCGAAACGGCCGAGATCCGCGACAAGTTTGGCCACCGTGACGGCCTCGACGTCGTATTCGCCGTCCGCATCGGGGACGACGAGGCCGTACGACTCCCAGTCGGCGAGCGCCTCCGCGTCCACCTCAGCGGCGGCCAGCAGCTCCGCCCGGCCGATCCGGGCAGCAGTGGGCCGCTCCTCCTCCGGGGCCCGCACACCCTGCACCAGGTCCCGGGACGGCGTGGTCGGAGCCGGCAGCTGCACCTGCTCACCGCGCTCCAGGGCGTCCAGATGCTCCCGGATGACCTTCAGCGGCAGATAGTGGTCACGCTGCATCCGCAGGACGCTCGCCAGCCGCTCGACGTCGCCGGCGGTGAACTTCCGGTACCCGGAAGGCGTGCGCTTCGGTTCGACGAGCCCCTCGGCCTCCAGGAAGCGAATCTTGGAGATGGTGACCTCGGGAAATTCGTCGCGCAGCTGGGTGAGCACCATGCCGATGCTGACCGGCCTGCTGTCCGAAGAGGCGGCGCCGGCCGAGCCGGCACCGCCTGTCGGTGTATCGCGCATATACCTTCCCCGGCCGGTCAGATACCGGCGCCTCGCTGGCTCGCGTAGAAGACCAGGCGGTATTTGCCGATCTGGACCTCATCGCCATTGGAGAGGGCGACGGAGTCGATCCGCTCACGGTTGACGTAGGTGCCGTTCAGGCTGCCGACGTCGGCGACCGTGAAGAGGCCGTCCTGGCCACGGCGGAACTCGACATGGCGCCGCGAGACCGTCACATCGTCGAGGAAGATGTCGCTCTGCGGATGACGCCCCGCCGTCGTCAGCTCACCGTCCAGAAGGAAACGGCTGCCGGAGTTCGGACCCCGGCGGACGACCAGCAGCGCCGAACCCAACGGAAGGGCGTCAACGGCCGCCTGCGCCTCGGGGGACAACGACGGCGTCAGGGTCTGGCCCGTCGTCTCCGCGTCGTAGGCCTCGAGTCCCGAGATGGAGATGGTCGAGGTCGTCTCCGACGGGCGCTCGGGCTGGGCGCCCGCGCGCAACGGCGCACCACAGTTGGAGCAGAACCGGCTCGCCTCGGCGTTCCGGTGCCCACACCTCGTACAAACCGGCAAGGCCAACCCTCCACCCGCATGTGCGGCCGATGATTCCTGGGAACCTATGCGGCCGGACCCGGAGGGGTCAACAGAACCCGCGCCGTGCCCCCCGGACGGACCGCCGACCTCATCGCGGAAGAGCGGACGGTCCTCGCCCGTACCGCTCTCGTCGGGCTGGCGCGGAGCGCGGTGCCGCGCCGAGCCGCTGCCGCCCTCCTGGCGTGCGCTCTTGCCGAACAGCTTTCCAAACAACTTCACGGGCGATTCCCCTTGTACGAAACAGACCCGCCCGTGGGGCAGGACGAACCCTCGATGCACACACCGGCCGATCCGGACATCATGTGAACGTCCGTGGCCTTCAGACAGTTTCCACCACACACCACACGCACGATGCGTCGACCCCCCGCTACCACATGCCCTCCCCGGGCCCTCGCGATACGTGTACGCCTCACTGCGAAGACGACCGAGCGTAGTCAGGCCGCTTCGGCTGTCGCAAGGCGTTCACAATGATCTTCCCCTCACGGGTCACAGACACCTTGGCCTGCTCTTTCTCCAGGGTCTGAACCACCCCACCAGGGATGTTCAGCGCCGGCTCCAAGTCCTGCGGCTTGCCGATGACCTTGAAGCGGTACGGCTGCGTGACGCGCTTGCCATCGATCTCCACCCCGCCCCGGACATCCGAGAGAGAGGTGCTGGCGACGACCCGCACGTCATTGACCTGGATGGCCTCGGCGCCGGCCGCCCGCAGCTCCTGGACGGTGTCCAGCAGCTTGTCCGCCTCGACGGCGTGCGCGGGGTCATCAATGGTCAGGTTGATGCCGGGGCCCTGCGCCGCGACGGTGCCGGCCAGCACGCCGAGCTGCTGTTCCTTCTCCACGGTCTGCTTACGGGCCTCCTCGGCCTGGTCCGAGCTGTTCTCCAGCTCGGTCTTCTGCCGCTCCAGGCGCCGCTGTTCGTCCGTCAACCGCTGGGAGCGATTGTCCAGCTCGTCCAGGATCCGCACCAGGTCCTCCTGGCGCGCACCGCGCAGCGCACTGCTGTCACTGGTGGAACGTACCTGAATCGCGAGGCCGAGGCCGAGAATGAACAGGAGCACGGCAACGATCAGTTGAGCTCGGGTCAGCCGCGGCGGCCACAGGCTCGCGGCCAGCCGCTGCCGGCCGGTCCCGGACCGTCCCGGAGACTCTTCTTCCGCAACTGCTTCCGGAGTGGCGGAGCCTGCCGCTGCATCCTCGGCCCGCTCCGTGCCGTGCGGCTCGCCGTTTGCCGGTCCCTCCTCGGCTGCCGCCGACTCGGGAGCGGTCCGACCCTCGGTCCGTGCTTCCGGAGCAGTCCGACCTTCCGGAGCCATAGCGCCCTCGGGAGCGGTCCGGCTTTCCGGAGGCATCGGACGCCGGTCGGCCGGGCCGCGGTCCTGCTGGGGCTCGGGCTTCTTCTCCAGGTCCGGTTTCTTCCCGGTATCCGCCGCCGTGTCCGGCTTGTTGCCGGGCTCGGACTCGCGGCCCGGCTCAGGCTTGCCGCCCGGCTCCGGCTTGATGTCCGGCTCCGGCCGGTTGTCGGGCTCGGGGGTCTCGGGGGTCTCGTCGGTGGCCATCCGCCTCACGCCCTGAAGACGTGCCGGCGGATCGCGGCAGCGTTGGAGAAGATCCGGATACCCAGCACCACGACGACACCGGTGGAAAGTTGGGAGCCGACGCCCAGCTTGTCGCCGAGGAAGACGATCAGCGCGGCGACCACGACGTTGGACAGGAAGGAGACGACGAAGACCTTGTCGTCGAAGATGCCGTCCAGCATCGCCCGCAGACCGCCGAACACGGCGTCCAGCGCGGCGACGACAGCGATCGGCAAGTAGGGCTCGACCACCGTCGGCACCACGGGTCGGACCACAAGTCCGACCACGACTCCCACGATGAGGCCCAGTACGGCGATCACGATGTGCCCTTCCCTGTGTCGCTGCCGTCCGTCTTTGCGGCTCCGGCCTGCGGCTTTGCGGTACGTACGATCAAACTCGGCGCGGCCGGCAGCGCGACCTCGTTCTCGGCGGAAATCCTGGTGCGTACGCCGTAGTTCTGCTGCAGTACATGCAGATACTGGCCGTCGGCACTGTCCTGGAACGCGGTGCTGAGCCGCTGCCCGTCTCCCACCGCCAGCACCGTATAGGGCGGCACCAGTGGCTTGTTGTCGACCAGTATGGCGTCTCCTGCGGCCCTGATCGCCGAGAGTGACGTAAGCCGCTGCCCATTGACGGAGATGGCCTCCGCACCGGACTCCCACAGGCCGTTGACGACGCGTTGCATGTCCCGGTCGCGTACCCGCCCGGTGTCCGAGAAACCACTGCTCTCCCGCGGGCCACCGCCGCTGGACTCCGCCTGCTTCGCGTCGTCCACGACCAGTTTCACGCCGGGTCCGGTCACCTTGGTCGAACCGGACAGCAGCGCCAGCAATTCGGCCTTGGCGCCGCCGTGCGTCTTCAGCGCCTCGCGCTGCATCCTGCTGACGTCGTCACGCATCGCATCGACCCGGCGCTGCTGGTCGTCGGCCTCGTCGGTGCCCTTCTGGATGCGATGGATGAGCTCTTCGCGTTCCTTGGCGAGGGTGGGGGCCGACTCCCGCGCCTGGGCGGCACCGACCGTCACCACCACGGCGGCCAGCACCAGACCGGCCGCGAGCCCCAACTTCGCCCGCAGGGTGCGCGGCAGCCCGCGCAGACCCGCTGCGGACTTACGCTCGGCGGCCTCGGCGTATCCGTCGTCGAGGCTGTGATCCATCACGTTGGTCAGCAGCGACATGGACGCATCGGGGCGCGCAGCGGGCTTCGTGGGGCTGCTCCGATCGGGGCGCTGCTGCGACATGCCGCACATCGTCGCACGTCGCCGACGCAGTCTCCCAATGGCCCCACCGGTGTGCCCGATTGCGGGCACACCGGTGGGGTTCCGACTCAGCGTCCGGCGCTGTCGACCACCGCTGACCACTCGTCCAGCAGCTGCTGAGCGGTTGCGTCGTCCGGTCCTTCCGCCCACAGATGGGTGGTGGCCTCGGCAGGGTCGGGCAGCACCAGCACCCAGCGCCCGTCGGTCTCCACCACGCGCACACCGTCCGTGGTGTCCACATCCCGGTCGCCGGCCGCCTCGACCACATGACGCATGACCAAGCCCTTGACCGCCCATGGCGTCGCCAGGTCGCGCCGCAGCACATGCGCCCGCGGGATCCGTGCGTCGATCTGGCTGAGCGTGAGCTGCGTACGGGCCACCAGGCCGATCAGCCGGACGAACGCCGCCGCACCGTCGAAGACGCTGCTGAACTCCGGGATGATGAAGCCGCCCATGCCGTCCCCGCCGAACACCGTCGCGTCATCGCGGCCCACCCGGGTCAGATCGTCGGGCGAGGTGGTCGTCCACTCCACCTGCGTGCCGTGATACGCCGCGACCTGCTCGGCGATACGGGTCGTGGTCACCGGCAGCGCCACCCGGCCACTGCGCCGCTCGGCCGCCACCAGATCCAGCATGACCAGCAGCGCCCGGTCGTCCTCGATGATCCGGCCGCGCTCGTCCACCAGGGACAGCCGCTCGCCGACGGGGTCGAAACGCACCCCGAAGTCCGCTCGCGCCGAGGCCACGATCTCGCCGAGCCGGACGAGGCCCGAACGCCGGGCGTCGGCCGTCTCCGTCGGACGGGATTCGTCGAGACCGGGGTTGATCGTCAGCGCGTCCACCCCGAGCCGGCCCAACAGGCTGGGCAGCACCAGACCGGCGCTTCCGTTGGAGGCATCGACGACAACCTTCAGGCCGGCCTCGCTGACGCCGGTGTTGTCCACGGCACGCAGCAGGGACCCCGTATACGAGTCGAAGACACTGGCCGGGAAACGCAGGTCACCGATCTCGCCCGGGAAGGCGCGCCGGTACTCCTGACGTGCGTAGACCCGGTCGAGCTTGCGCTGTCTGGCCTGCGACAGGTCGGCGCCCCGCTCGTCGAAGAACATGATGTCGACGGAATCCGGCACGCCGGGCGTCGTACGCACCATGATCCCGCCCGCGCTGCCGCGAGCGGTCTGCTGCCGGGCGACGGGCAACGGGACGTTCTCCAGGTCACGTACGTCGATGGCACTGGCCTGCAGCGCGGAGATCACCGCGCGCTTGAGTGCCCGCGCACCACGGGAGTGGTCCCGGGCCGTGGTGACCGTGGACCCCTTCTTGAGGGTGGTGGCATAGGCGCCCGCGAGCCGTACGGCGAGTTCCGGCGTGATCTCGACGTTGAGGATCCCGGACACGCCGCGGGCGCCGAACAGATGCGCCTGGCCCCGGGATTCCCAGATCACCGAGGTGTTGACGAAAGCACCGGCCTCGATGGTCTTGAAGGGATAGACCCGCACATTGCCCTGCACGATCGACTCTTCACCGATCAGGCATTCGTCGCCGATGACGGCGCCGTCCTCGATCCTCGCCGCCCGCATGATGTCGGTGTTCTTGCCGATCACGCAGCCGCGGAGATTGCAGTGCTGGCCGATGTAGACGTTGTCGTGCACCACGGCCTTGTGCAGAAATGCGCCGCTCTTGACGACGACGTTGGAGCCCACGATCGTGTGCTCCCGGATCTCCGCCTCCGCTTCGACCTTGGCGTAGTCGCCGATGTACAACGGCCCCCGCAGCACCGCGTCCGGGTGTACCTCGGCACCCTCGGCGACCCACACACCCGGCGAGATCTCGAAGCCGTCGATATCGACATCGACCTTGCCGTCGAGCACATCGGCCTGGGCCTTCACATAACTCTCGTGAGTGCCCACATCCTCCCAGTAGCCCTCGGCGACATAGCCGTAGATCGGCTTGCCTTCCTTCATGAGCTGCGGGAAGACATCGCCGGACCAGTCGACGGAGACATCGGGCTCGAAGTAGTCGAAGACCTCCGGCTCCATGACGTAGATGCCGGTATTGACGGTGTCCGAGAAGACCTGTCCCCAGGTGGGCTTTTCCAGGAAGCGCTCGACCTTGCCGGTCTCGTCGACGATGGTGATGCCGAACTCGAGCGGATTGGGAACCCGGGTGAGACAGACGGTGACCAGCGCGCCCTTTTCCTTGTGGAACCGGATCAGGTCGGTCAGGTCAAAATCAGTGAGCGCATCACCGGAAATGACGAGGAAGGCGTCATCCTTGAGGGCTTCCTCGGCGTTCTTCACACTACCGGCAGTGCCGAGCGGCTTTTCCTCGTTGGCATAGGTGAGCTCCATCCCGAGCTCTTCCCCGTCGCCGAAATAATTCCGCACGAGCGAGGCAAGGAATTGCACGGTCACGACGGTCTCTGTAAGACCATGCCGCTTGAGCAGCCTCAGAACGTGCTCCATGATCGGCCTATTGGCCACAGGCAGCAGCGGTTTGGGCATACTGGACGTCATGGGGCGAAGGCGTGTGCCCTCGCCGCCGGCCATCACAACGGCCTTCATGTCGGAAGCGTCCTCCTCTAAAGAGACGACGGTCTTGCCGACTTCACCCGTCCAGATCGCCCACTGTTCTCACGTACGGGCGCCGGTACTTGGCACTATCTGCCGGTTCGGCGAGCTCAGTCGGCCGTGGCGTCCGCTCTGATGAGCCGGCGGACCTGTACCACGTAGAGGACTCCTGCCCACCAATAGAGGGCTGTACCCCATCCGGCGAACGCCCATCCGAAAATAGCAGCGAGTGTGTGAAGCCAGCCGCTCCCGTCGCTCAGGAGGAGCAACGGGAAGGCATACATCAAGTTGAACGTAGCTGCTTTCCCGAGGAAGTTCACCTGGGGAGGGCCGTATCCGTGACGTCCGAGGAATCCGACCGCGATGAGCAGCATCAGTTCGCGGGCCAGCAGAGCCGCGGTGAGCCAGACCGGGAGGATCTCGCGCCAGGTCAGGCCGACGAGCGTGGAGAGGATGTAGAGGCGGTCGGCGGCGGGGTCGAGGATCCGGCCCAAACTGCTGATCTGATTCCAGCGCCGCGCGAGCTTGCCGTCCAGGTAGTCGCTGACGCCGCTCAGAGCGAGAACCAGCAGTGCCCAACCGTCGGCCTTGGGCCCGCCGAATTCCGGCCACAGGATCAGCCAGAGGAACACGGGCACGCCGAGGAGGCGAGCCATGCTCAGAATATTCGGAAAGGTGAGGACGCGATCCGTCTGGACCCGCGTCTCCTGGACCTCCACGCGGGGGCCTCCTGTGGGAAATGTGCCAACGATGCCCCCTGACCATACCTGCACCGCCGGCCACGCCACGCCGCGGGTCCCCGTCACCCGGGAACGCGAAAAAGCCCCGTCGGGAACCCTAAGGCTCCCAACGGGGCAATCTCACAATAATTGTTCGGCGGCGTCCTACTCTCCCACAGGGTCC